>NZ_JBYEIR010000001.1:0-777620 GCF_058386985.1 Fodinibius sp. GM108 | reverse complement strand
AAATAGGCGTCGATGATCAGGCCGGTCTTCTCCCGGATTTTCCCGATCAGTCCATCTTGTTGCTTGAGCTGGTCGCAGAAGTCGGACGTCCGACGATCCTGCCAGACGATGGCATTGTAGATCGGGGTGCCCGTGGCCCGGTCCCAAAGCAGGGTCGTCTCCCGCTGGTTGGTGATGCCGATGCCGGCAATATCGGCCCAGCTGAGCCCGAGCTCCGAAATCGCCTCGGCGGCCACGCTCGACTGGCTCGACCATATCTTGTTGCCGTCGTGCTCGACCCACCCCGGCTGCGGGTAGATCTGCTGGAACTCCTTCTGGGCCGAAGACCGAATGTCTCCTGCTTTGTCAAACACAATCGCCCGCGAACTGGTGGTCCCCTGGTCTAATGCTAGAATATATTTATTATCCATTTTATCTACTCATATTGTTGTATAGTTGTATATACATCTTATGAAAATCCTCAGTCCTATTCAAGGAATAAAAAACAGTAATGTAACACGCGGAAAATTTACACCGTGGAGAAATGCATAGTGCCTTACTTAATCTCTTCAGACGCAGTTACCAACTCTGATCTTCAAGTCCCAGGGGCACTCCTTGATTATCATGATATTGATCGTAAGGCTTGGTTGTGGTAGCAAAATTTATTCGATCACTTCTATACAAATCTTTTGAATACTGGAAGAAATTATCTCTCTTGGTTTTAATCAGCCGTTTCATAAGCAGAAGCGGATCGCCCACATTGGCATTTAGCAATTTAGCCTCTGATTCATTAGCACTGACTGCTGATATTTTTTGCTTAGCTTCGCCCAGACGCACGTTCGTATATTTATATAACAATTTATAAATAGAATTTGCCTCAAGGTCCATATCATATATAGGCTCAAACAAACTATGATCGAAGTATGACCTTTCAATAATTAAAGGCTCGTCATCTCCATATCTAACCCGGACAATTTGAACAACCTTATCTTCTTCCCCAATTCCCATATAATTCGCAAGACTAGAAGGAGGGACAATAATCTCTTTTTTTATCACTTTGGCTGCAGGCTTAATACCATTCTTTTTCATCAGCTCTGTAAAGCCCATAAGCCTATTTGATTCCTGCTCAATCTTTGGTTCCGTGACAAAAGTGCCTCTGCCCTGTTCTCGTACAAGATAACCTTGTTGTATTAATAGTTTTACAGCTTCTCGTATAGTCCCCCGGCTTACATCAAATTTCTCTACCAGTTCTGTATCACTATAAAACCTATCAAACTCTTCAAATTTACCGCTTCTAATCTGCTCTAAGAGTTTTTCATAGATCTGATAATACTTTGGGATAGGCTCTGCTAATTCATCCATTTGAATTAAGCTCTAAGAATTAATAATTATTAAAAATGTCAGCGATAAGGTATCGAACTATTTTAAACAGCGTATGAACATCTCAACAGTCTTAGATATTTATTTTAAACAAATTACAACTATATAATTAACAATATATTTTAAACTTATGGAAATCAGCATATAAGCTTTCCAGGAAATGAGCAAGTTATAAAGCTTTAAAGTCGGTTCTCAGGCCTACTATATAATTTACTGATCTTTAAATCCACAAAGATTGCTGAACACCTGTCAAGAATTGCGGGATACCGATTTTCTCCCTCCCATCTGTGTTATAGCTTACCAGTATTCCATCATCAGTAATCAGTGCTATTCGATCCCGGAAAAGCATTTCAGCCAACGATAACCACTGGGAATTAAATCCAATGCCTCAAAACAAGGAGTCATAGCTGCGTACCATTCCCACCACCTCACTATTTGAGGAAAACAGTTAAAAATCCTGTAAATTTCTAACTCTTAAAGCTTAGAACTTTTTGGTGTTGCAGGTTTTGCATCCGCCATAACTTTGTCGAGAATATAATACACAGGACAGAATCCGGTAAACAGGCTGGAAATCTGTAACACTGCTACTACTCCCGCCAGATACAACCACTGTATACTTACTGTTACAGCAAGTACTATACTTAAAAGGTAGATAGCTCCTACAATTCCATCGTGGATATTGACTTTACTTTGCGATCTTTTCGGTTCCATAATGATAGTCTTTTTTTGTTTTAAAGTTTTTAATTACTGAGCAGAACGATTACTGTTAAAAATATCTCGGTGAAGTTTCCACTCTCCGTTTTCACGTTTCCAAATCACGATATATTTTGCGTTATCGAGAACTTCTCCGTTTTCTCCATACAATTTAGCGGTACTCACTTCGTTTGCCGTATCACCGAACTGCTCCACTTCTCCGGTTGTCAGCTCAATCTCTTTTATTCCACTATCCATAGTACCCTGCCAGAACTCTTTAATAGCTTCCTTACCTTTCACTTCATTGGCATTGGGTGGAAGTATGGACCCTTCTCTGCTATAGAGATCAGCCATTCCTGCGGCATCTTGCTTCTTATAGATACTCATGAATTGTTCATTTTGCTTATTGATGATGTCTCTTATGTTTTGATCAGCCATAGCTTCCTCTTTTATTAAAATTGCACGATTCAGTTTTTAACAAGATGCTGAATTTTTTTCTTTACTTTTCTATGTGTCTTTCAACATCCTGACAGTGAGGCAATAGCTAACCCAATAGATATGGATTGCTCTCTCTCTTTGAGATAAATTAATAATAAAGAAACTTATCTCGAATTTTTATTTGCTTAAGATATTATTTTTTAACCCTTTATCGGTTGATAGAGTCCTGCGTAGAACTCCGTCAGCTATCAGCTACTTATTATAACGATTGCTGCTTATAACTGAATGCTAAAACCTGCAGGACAGATAATGCCCAAATTTATGGGGACGCTAATCTCTCAACATATGTTTAACATTTAAATCAACAAATGAGAGATATAATGACTCCAATGTCTCTTTGCGCGAGCGATCGGTGTTAATTCGGATCAGGTGATCAGTATCTATTTCATCAGGCGGACTGTAGGCACCGCTGAGTTTTTTAAAATCCTCGAAGCGTGCATCCGAGACAACCTCTTCTTGATCATCGCGCTCTTTCAGCCGCTTAGTGATCGTCTCGTCCGAAGCATCTGCCTCAATAAAAATATAGTTGCACCCAATATCCGTCAGTCTCTCTGCAAGTTTTACTCTGTCTCCTCTATTGCTGAATGTCGCATCTAAAATCACACTTTTCGCCAGCTCTAAATTATTTTCCGCTTCTTCCTGAAGTTTACCATACGTTTTCTTTGACATTTCATATGAATAAAGCTCGTCACGCTGTGATTCCGGCGTCCGCTCGTGCAGCGATAAACCAGCTATTGTTTTACGAATAATATCCGACGAATATCGCTCAACATTCAATGTGTCAGCAAAATGCTTAGAAAGAGTACTTTTGCCAGTCCCCACACGTCCCATAAATAACAGAGCTGTAGGATGGGATCCCAATAGAGCATATCTCAGAGAGAGATCAAAATAGTGCTTGGCCAATTCAGCCGCTTTCTGCCGCTCTTCTTTTGATATCTCTTCTTCCGTACTCTGCAGGCTTTTAACCTTACCCTTTACATAGGCGCGGTAACATTTATAAAAATCGATAATGCGGGGCAGGTCGGGATCATCCAGCTTATTGGCCATCTGATCAATAAAATAGCGCTCTTCCTGCCAGCGATCGGCAAAGTCCAAATCCATCGCCAAATACGCAAGATCAACGGCCAGATCCCCATATCGAAAACGCTCGTTGAACTCTATACAATCGTAGATACGGACTTTTTGGGGCGTTATGTGGATATGATCCAAGTGCAGATCCCCATGTCCATCTATAATCCTTTTTTCCTCAATCCGTTTTTCAAACAACTGGCGATGCTCTTCGAAATACTTATTGGTAAACTTGCGGATCGCTTTAAAAGCACTGGCATCAATTGTCTGACCAATAAACTCCTCGGTTTGGCTGAAGTTTTCATCCGTATTAACGCGGATGTTTTCAATCTCTCCCCATTTCAAGACTTCTTCATCGGGATCCTGATCATTATAAAAATCGGCCAGCTTGTCGGCCACACGATCTAGATGTTCCTTCTTCAACTTGTTCTCTTCAATATAGTGATGCAGAAAATATTCTTCCGGCAGCTTGCGCATCTTAACGGCATACTCAACTGTTTCTCCTGAATCATCTTCAGGCTCCAGTACCAGCTGATCTCCCTGCCGAACAATCGGCACCGCACCAATGTAAATACCTTCACAGAGCCGGCGATTCAGAGTAACTTCCCGTTCGCATAATTTGTGACGCTTTTCGAGTGTGCTGTAATCCAGAAAACCGAAATCAACCGGTTTTTTAAGCTTATAGACAAACGGCGGAGCAATAAATACGTGCGAAATATGCGTCTGTATATGCTCAATATTATCTGTTTGATGGGGATAGGATTCCGGGTGCTCCAGAAATGCCAGCACCTCATTCAAATCAGTATTTAGCATCTGTTGACTCATAATAGCATGGGTTATTTAAAATACTGTCACAAAGTTGACACGCAACCTCTTTCTATTAAACATGTATTTCTAAAAGATAATTTATCCTGCTTTTTCAGAATTTAATACAAACAGCTCAAAAATATTTTTTCTGGCCTTTACTCTTCTTGATTTATTAATCAAAATATTTCGTAGATTATACTTTATTGCAATAACAGGGAGACATTTAAACAATAAGTGGAGAGTAACAATGAAATTTTTTATCACAATTCTTACGGTTGGACTTCTGTCCACCATATTCAGCATAGACGCCGAAGCACAGATCTTAAATCGATTAAAGAAAAATGCCCAAGACGCCGCAGAGCGTAAAGCAGAAGAAAAGATAAGCGAACGAGTTGAAAGAGCGGCCGAGCAGATGGTCGAACGCTCGTGGAATTCCATTTTTGGTCAGCTGCCGGAAGACAGCACCTCAGGCTTTGCCCTTCCCTTCTCTATGAGCAGTGATGTCACTACCGAAGAGGAGTATTTTTTTAATACGATAACAACCATGGAAATACAGACCATTAACAAAAACGGTGAATCCGAGCCACCGCTTGTCATGAAAATGCATTTTAATGATGATGCCATGTATACCGGAACAAAATTCGAGGGCGAAGAAATGGACAATGAGCAGGGTGATCTGTTTCTTATCTATGATTTTCACAACTCCGCCATGCTGATGCTCATGGAAAACGAAGAGGACAAATTTTCTTTTGCCTATAAATGGGATCAGGCATATGCCGACTCAGTAGAAACTTCAGAGGATGTTGATTGGGACGAGGTTGATGAATGGCAGAATTACAAAAAAATTGGCACAAAAAACATTCTCGGCTATGAATGCGACGGATACCGATCCGAAACAGAAAATGAAAATGTTGAAATATGGCTCAGCCGCGATGTGGATTACGGGATGAATAATTTATTCCAGGCTAATGCTAACGCCAAGCAATTACAAGGCAAAATTCCGGAAGATTATCCGCAGGGTATGCTCATGGAGATGAAAGCCGAAAATATGGAAAATGAGGAGACCGTTGTCATGAAGACCATCGACATTAAAAAAGGTGCCAACGTAACATATAACATGGGTGATTATCCTACTATGAGCCTGGGATTAAAAGCTGAAGAAAAGCAGTAAAACGAAGTATTTTTATTGATATAATTCTCCAGCATTCCTATTCTGACAAAATGTTAAAACGAACTCTCTGATACCACGATACAACCAATTTTTATGGATTTAAAACTCAAAGGAAAAGTCGTTGAAATTCTCGAAGAGCAGTCGGGCACCGGCAAAAACGGTCCCTGGCGTAAACAGGATTTCATCCTCGAAACAAAGGAAAAATACCCAAAAAAAGTGTGCATAACCCAGTGGGGCGACAAGATTGATAAATTTGATATCAATGAAGGCGAAGAGCTAACAGTTTTCTTTAATATCCAAAGCCGTGAATACAAAGGAAACTGGTACACAGATGTGAAAGCCTGGAAAGTTGAAAGAGGAGATATTGATTCAGGCGAAGATCCTGAAGAACGAACATTTGATATGTCGGATATGGACCATGACGTACCGTTTTAATCTCAATCAAGATTAGATCACTTCCATAATCATATAAACAGCAAACGCGCCGCCCGAAACCATGAGCAGCAGTATGGTGTAAGCCTCAAATGCGCTGCTGCCATTCTTTTTCATGGAATCCACAAACTTTTTGACAGGACCTTTCCACAGCCATACCAAGAATAAACAGGCAAGTACAATTCCTATAATTAATAGTATCATCCGGTAACTAGCGCTCTTTCCTATCTGTATTCTGAATAAGGTAAATATAGCAAGGAGATAGCCTATTTTACAGCTTAATCACCAAATTACTTTCCCGATAAATACCTGAGAACGAAATCAAAACCTACACCAGTTTTTATCAAGACATTCAGACTTGGGCGCTGGTAAAGAACAACCCCATCTGGTCGCGTTCCTCTGGTGCGCGACCAATACGATTCGGCACAGAGCATTCAGGTAACAGGCTATAGTCCGAGCGGATGCACGAACTATTATAATAGATGTTTTTTATTCCAAAGCTCCTGTTTCAGAATGTTGTCAGCTCTTACTCATTATATTTCCAGTCGGTTGAACAGTGGAGGCAAGCTCTCTCAAAGCCTGAAGATAAATCATCAGGCTAAGAAGCAAAAAACCGAAGCTCACTTTAAGTGAGCTTTTTAATACTGTTCTTAGCCCACGAATTCATCCGTGGGTAGAAGTCAGATCCGGGCTGACTTGGACGGTCCATGAAACTCTCCTTCCAATTGATAATTGCATTCCCAAGCGGGGGCTTGGGAATAAGTTAAAATAAGGATTATTCAATCTCCCTGAATCCCTCTACTCCAAGAGGGATTTATAAAAGGCTCTCTATTGGATTAAGAGCTATCTTTAAACTCAAGAGTTCTCCTTGGAGAAGGAGGACAGGCCCTGTGGAATGCCACTAAAGTGGCCTCCCGATATCGGGAGATCCCACGAGGGCAGGAGGATTGACAGAAATTCAATTATTGACCTAATCTCCCTCATTCCGAAGCAGGTATAGTATCTTCGCTATCTTTGCACTTTTCCGCTATTCTATTAAATTGCTGATAATAATTTGATTGGGGTACAATTTCAGTCTGTTAAAACGGGCTGTTCTTTAAACTAATATTAAGTTAGAATTAGGAGAGCTTATGAAATGGTATATCAAAGTATTAAAGCAATACGCAGATTTTAATGGCCGGGCTCGTCGAAAAGAGTACTGGATGTTCTTTTTGATTAATTTTCTTATCAGTTTTGCGATAGGATTTGTTTCAGGTTTTATAGCCGGGATAAATCCAGAGTCAACAATGGCATCTGCCACAATGGTTCTGCCTATAGCGTACACGCTGGCTGTTTTCATTCCAAGTATTGCAGTGGGGGTTCGCAGATTACATGATACCAACCGAAGCGGATGGTGGCTGCTTATAAGTCTTGTTCCAATTATTGGCTTTATAGTCTTGATCGTCTTTTTTGTGCAAGACAGCCAACCGGGATCCAATCAGTATGGCGAAAATCCTAAAGGAGTAGAATCACCAGCCGTGGCCTAGTTTCTACTTCTGCTGGAAGCACATAATTATTTTAAAATAAAACCGAGCCTGCTCATAGCAGCAGCTCGGTTTTTATTTTCAGGTAAAGAATTTCTCCCTCGTTTCAAATCCAGCTTCTTAGCCCACGGATTCATCCGTGGATAGAAGTCAGATCCGGGCTGGCTTGGACGGCCCATGAAACTCTCCTTCCAATTGGTAATTGCATTCCCAAGCAGGAGCTTGGGAATGAGTTAAAGGTGAAGCTTATATTTAATTAATAGTTAACAGCTATTTACTGATTTTATATCTTAGAATATTCAACCAAAGTTGAACTCGACATCATCCCGACCGATGACTGCTGTAGAACTCGATCATATTGTCCTAGCTGCCAAAACACTGTCGCAGGGTAACCAGTATATACAGAACAAACTGGGTGTTTATCCCACTGCCGGTGGACAACATCCCGGGCAGGGTACTCACAACAGTCTCCTGCGACTCGATAAAAAACGCTATCTCGAAATTATAGCCATCGATCCTGATGCCGATCGTCCGAAACATTCCTGCTGGTTCAACCTGGACGATCCGAAATTACAGGAACAGATAAGCACACAGCCGAAAATCGTTTCCTGGGTTGCTCGTACTACCGATCTCAATCAGTCACTTTCAGAAGCAACGTACAACCCCGGTCATCCGCGCCCTGCCAGCAGAGGTTCGCTGCAATGGAGGTTTACATTTTCTGATGATGGTGGCTTAATCAAGGATGGATTGCTACCCCATCTTATTGAATGGGAAACGGAGAGTCACCCATCCCGGCAACTGCCCCAACAGCAGGTATCCATTGATAACATTCAGGCGTTTCATCCGGATCCGGAGCTGATACAACAACATCTTAAATCGCTGAATCTGCATGAGACAATGTCGATAGAAAAAAGCAGCGAAAAATATCTCCAAATTACTTTAGATTGTCCAGCCGGAGAAATAACCTTAAACTAACTGGAACGGCGAATTAACAACAGCAAATGGATTCAAAATATGATGTAATCGTAATGGGAGTGGGAGCCATGGGCAGTGCAGCACTTTACGCACTGGCCAGCCGGGGTTACAAAGTATGCGGAGTTGAACAGTTTGGTATCGCCCACGCCAACGGAAGTTCTCACGGCGAAACCCGCCTGATACGAAAAGCCTATTTCGAACACCCAAATTATATATCGTTGCTTCACAAAGCCTATGACGAGTGGGAACAACTCAATGAAAAAAGCGGGCAACAGTTGTTCGTAAAAAATGGATTGTTGCTATCCGGGAAACCAAATTCGACACTTATCAAGGGGCTCCATGCCTGCTACTCCCAACACGATCTGCCCCACGAAAAACTGGGTCTTTTAGAAGCAGAAAACCGCTGGCCTCATATTAATCTTCCCCGAGAACATGAGATATTTTATGATCCTATTGCCGGTTACCTCCATGTAGAAAAAGCTATACAACAGCTTTGCCGCCTGTCTACTGATGCCGGTGCTACAATATTCGCACACGAAAAAGTCGTCAACTGGCAGGTAAAAGATGGCAGTTCTGTTACCGTGACCACAGATAAACGCACTCTAACTGCAGACCGGTTGATTATCACCTGTGGCGCCTGGGCAGCTGACCTGCTGCAATCCCTCAACATCAAACTGGATATCTGGCGCAAGATACTCTACTGGTATGATGCTCCGGATCTCACGCCCTTTCGAACCGGCACATTTCCGAGCTTTTTTATTGAAAACGCAGAAGGCGGATTTTATGGATTTCCGGCCATCAACTCCGCGGGTGCTAAGATTGGTGAACACTACCATAAAGAATTTATATCCCATCCGGATGAGCTGAATCGGAAAGTACAGGAGGATGAAGACGCGCTCGTTTCGAATTTTGTCTCCCAAACATTTTCCGGCCTCAACACAACTCCCAACAAATCAGTGGTCTGTATGTACACTATGTCGGAGGATGAAAATTTTATTATTGATCACCATCCCCAGCATAGCCAAGTGGTAATTGCCACAGGATTTTCGGGACACGGGTTTAAATTCGCGCCGGTAGTCGGACATATACTGGCAGATTTATCCTTAGAAGGTACTACCGACTACCCGATAGATTTTTTGCGTCTTAATAGATTTGAATCCGGATAAGGGAATGCAGCTATTTCTTAAGCTCATCAGCAATCTCCAGCAGTTCGGGATATTTAAACCAATCTTCAGTTTCAGAATCGCTGCCGGGTCCTATTTTCCCTTCTACCTGTTCTAATAATTTTTTGGGATCATATACCTGCCCCGATTTCATTACCAGCTGAATATTTCTTGTATTGGTAATATCCTCCAGCGGATTTCCCTTAACAACATAAAGATCAGCCAGCTTTCCTGTCTTGATAGATCCCAACAGGCTCCCCTTTCCCAGCGCATTTGCACTGTTCAGTGTACCAGCTTTAATGGCTGCTTCTTCCGGTAATCCGGCCATAACCATCGTATGCATCTCGCGATGCGCACTAAATCCAGCCAAAAAATAACCATGACTCGGGGCATCAGTGCCAAGCGTAATCAAGTCTCCACCTCCGGCTTCATAAAAGGCTTTCGTCGATCGTTTCATCGCATCATAAAGTCCATCCATCAGCTCGCTGGCCTCCTGTTCTTCGCGGGGAGGAAGTTGCTCACGTACATAATCGGTAAAGAGTGAGCGCTCATCCTTCCAATAGTCAAAACCATCTTTGAGCGTGGTAAAAAAGACGGGGGCAATAATGGTGCCGTCAAAATAAACATTGTGATCCAGGAAGTACTGCACCGTCTTCTTAAAATCGGTCGAAGCGGTATCCACTTTATTCCAGACAGGATAGGCGGATTTCGTGGAATCCAAAACAAAACCTCCCAAGATATGTTCTACGCGATCGATACCGTGATCAATAGCCGTAATCGAATTAGTTGTGTTGCGATATCCCGATCCCAGGTGCCCTGCAACAGTAAGTCCATGCTGGTGAGCACGATCTATCAGATACTTTATCGTTTCGGGATCTCCCCCTTTGGTTTTAAATCCATCCACGCCAAATTCAGCCCAGTAATCTACTTGTTCAAAAATTTCTTCTTTGGAATAATCTTCCCAATCGGGACGCGCCGTGCCAAAATAGGGTCCGGAGGCCCAAAAACGCGGCCCTTGCCATTCACCTGAATTGATCAGTCTTTTGGCGGCCATTTCCATATAAGGATAGTACACGCCGTTGCTGAACGTGGAAGTTACGCCATTTGCCAGATAAACCAGCGCGTTGTATTTAAACTCGTCAATTTCTTCAAGCTCTTCCGAGCCAAACGCATCAATACGGTAGTGGGCATGCACATCCACAATGCCGGGCAAAACGTATTCATCATCATCCAGTTCAATAACTTCATAGTTACCCCTTTCCGATGGTGCTTCTCCGACTGCATAAAATCGTCCGCCGTGCACCAGGATACCCTCATTTTGCACCATTTTCCCTGAATGGACATCAAAATAGGATCCTCCTTTTATATACGTTGGATTAGATTGGGCCTGTCCATCTTGTGTAAAACCGGATATCCCAAATATCAGGCAAAGCAAAAATATAGTATAATATCTCATATCATCTTTTCCTTTTAGACATTAAAAAGACTATCATCCTATCCGTCAGCAAATAGAGTCTATTGAACAAATTTTGCAACAGATGCTGAAACAAGTTCAGCATGACATGGCAGAGTTTAAAAATTCCTTTTGCCAGATAAAGTTCTGCTTCTAATAAAATAAAAACCCGGCCAACAACGAACCGGGTTTTCATAACTTTACGACAAATTATTGTCAGAAATTTTCGAAATTGATCTCTGACTGGGGCCGTGCCATCTGCTTAAAGATAGTACCAGTGAGTTTGTCATTCTGATCGATTTCATCCAGTCGATCATACCGCCTCATGTCGATCCACCGATGACCGAATTCAGCCCAAAGCGAATAACGCCGCTGGAGCAATATCTCATCAATCAGCGACTGCTCATCAAGTGTGCCGCCGTAATCGGCTAAATTCCAGGTGTTTCGCACGTAGTTAATAGCCTCGGCAGCATCCTCATAGCCTTCGAGCTGTGTTTGCGCTTCGGCATAAATCAGAATCAGCTCTTCGTTACGGATCATCGAAATGGGCGACTCTACACCTTCGTATCTGTTATCCTGATAATGAGCTTCCTCCGGCACATTGGCATTATTAATGGGAGAATCCCGCAAGAAAAATTTACGATCGATGCGGAGATCGCCGGCCAGTGTATCCTCAATCATTGAAGGATGTACCACTACGATTTCATCAGTACCTGAATTACGTGGTACGAAAAGCGGATTAAAGGTATCAGGCGGATCACCGTACGATAAATAAGCCCCTTTATTCATTACATCTTCGCCCTCAGCCAGCTCAAAGAACGGTTCGGCATTATTGAGAGCATCCAGTGCTCCCTGCCAGTCTTCGGCATAAATGGCAGCGCGTGCCGCAATAGCGCGATTAAGCTGTGCCATAGCCTCAGGATTTTCAAAGTCAGCAAATCCATCCGACAGATCAAAAAAGAAGTCATCGCCTGCATTTTGTAAATCCTGGTATCCATCATCAAGAATACCTCGGATATGAGCCAACGCATCTTCAAAATTTTCGAAGGGACCCAAGTTCTGAGGATCAGCCACATCTACGCGAATACCGTTTTCATATTGGGTCAAAAGTGGGATTAAAAACTGAAACCCCTGAATGGTTTTTGCATATCCTTTGACACCACTTTTTTCCTGATCGTTCAGCTGATCAGTGTTTTCAAGCGATTCGAGTATCAGGTTGACCTGCAAAATTGCAGAATAAGGTGTAGCATAGGCTGCTCCTGAACCAAAAAACGAGGGATCATTTTCAGCATCACCGTCAATACCCAGCCATTCGGTTAAAAATCGCCCATCGATACTGTCGAATCTCCAAACTTCACGACCAAAAGATCCCAGCAATGGAATAAGTCCACCGGCATATTGACGATTACGCAGTTCCAGACCCGTGATGAGATTTTGCATTTCGGGCTTGGTAGCATTATCCAATACCTGCTGTACAGATGGATTATTGGGATCAGTAACATTATCCGATCCTACCAATGATCCATCACAGTTTATCCCAAAAAACACCAGAATTAAACTGACACTTGCTATGTAAATTAATCGTTTCATAAAAATCGTATTTACAGATTAAAAATCGAGTTTGAGATGGAACATGAATTTTCGGGCGCTGGGATAGGCCGCAACCTCAATACCGGTACCAATTGCCGACGATCCAAATTCTGATACTTCAGGATCGTAACTGGGATAGTCCGAGAATAAAAGCACATTATTTCCGGAAGCTCCCAACTTAATATCGCGAACTGCTTCGCCTGCAAATCTTTCCAGAAAGCTAGAAGGCACGGTATAATAGAGACTTATTTCTCGTAGTTTCAAGTATCCCGCGTCTGCTACAAAGCGCCCTGCTCCTTCTCCGGGACGATCAAGCCCGTCGGGAACACCATCACCATTGCTGTCGTCATTCCAGTCGGGAGTCGTGCCGGCATTATCTGCCAAAAAGCGCCGCAGGTTAATAACCTTTTGCCCATGGCTGTAATGCCAGAAGAAGTTGAACTCCCAGTTATTCAAAAAGCTGAGTGTATTTGCCCATGAGAGCTGATAGTCTGGCTGGGAATCACCATACTCAGTAAACCGGCCCTCTTCACTATTAAAGGGCGTACCTACAATGGTAGTGGGTGAAAACCCTTCGGCAATGTAGAAGGTGCCCAGAGCCGCCCCGAAACCACCGGTTGTAAAAGCTGGTACTTTCAGATCTGTAATTTCGGCTCTGTTTTTCCACCAGTTAACCGTAGAATTCCAGCTGAATTTATCCAGCTGTACAGGTACCGTACGCAGCGAGAGTTCTACTCCTTCATTTTTCAGATCCGCTGCATTAGTCGCCATAACCTGCAATCCGGACGAGCCCGGGAGATCCTGATCCAGAATTAAATCACTTACATTTTTCTGATAGTAGGTCGCCTCCAGCGAAGCACGCCCGCCACGGAGTCCTAAGTCGGCTCCCACTTCAAGCTCCTGTGCAGTCTCCGGCTCAAGATTGGGATCAATCGTACGGGTAGAGCGGAATGTCCCCAGGTTACCGGAAATCAACCCACTGTTAAGGGCTTCGAATGTAACACCGAAGTTAGGCAATCCGCCCGTTTCGCCGTAGGCCCCGCGTAACTTAAACTGCTCCAGAATATCGGCCTGCCAAAAGTCAAAATTGGTCAGGTTGATCGCCAACGAAGCTTTTGGGAAAAAGTAGAAATTATCCTGATCAGCGTTCAGAGTCGACTTATCGAATCGCGCACCAACGGTACCAATCACCCTGTCAGCCCAGTTTACTTCCTGCTGGGCCACATATCCCACATCAGTAATATCTACAAAATTTTGATTGAAGATTTCCTGCAGGCTGGCATTTTCAACGTTCGTCTGTCCGGGCACCAGACCGCGTCCACGAACTTGTTGCAGCTGCCGCTCATTGTGATAGGTAGTGTAACCAGCCTGTGTAGTTAGGTTCCAGGGAGCATTTTCACTCCCTACTGTAGTATTGTAAACCAAAAACCCTTGCAGATTAATATTGAGCACCTTTTCTGCCGAGTGGATCACATCTCCGGGATTTGCCTGCGCCCGCTGAAATTGCAAAAAGGGCGGCATATAAGCTATGGTGGTCGAATTCATAAAATCCACGCCGCCGTCTAAATTTAAATCAAGCCTGTGGGCTCCGGATTCATATAATTTGAAGTTAGCTTCAAGAGACTGCAGAAACCTATTTACATCCTGCTCATTTTCACCGTACTCAATAAGCTCCAGCGGATTCATCTGGAAAAAAGGATTATCGGGATAATTTCCATTTTCATCCGGGAGCAACTGTGCAAATGGCGGTGTAAAAGCTACAGCCTGTACAACCGATCCGACGCCACCATTACCGGTCCATCCCCGGTTGCTCTCGGTGGTGATATAATTGGTGCTCGAAGACAGATCGATATTTTCGTTGAGCTGATGATCCAAATTGGCCCGCAGCGAATACCGATCGAATCCGGTGTTTTCAATTATTCCGTTTTCATCCTTAAAAGCTCCCGACACATAAAATTGTGTTTTGGCATCTCCGCCCGATACGCTGATTTGGGTATTCACCTGAGCACCTTTATTTCCGAATATTATATCTTCATAGTTCCGCAGCGTTCCGTTGGAAACGGCATCATTATACATCTGTTTAGCAGCTTGTGCAGTAGAAGAACCGGCTCCGTAAACCTGATCAATTTTCTCTTCGCTCCACGAAGCTGCTCCGATCTCATTGAGTATAGATGAATACCCCACATCCTGGCTGAAACTAACCTGGGTATCACCGCCGCTTCCCCGTTTGGTTTCAATAATGACAACACCTGCATTTGCCCGGGCTCCATAGATAGCGGCTGCCGACGGACCCTTAAGGATTTCGATTGATTCTATTTCATCGGGATTGAGATCCGCAAGCCTGTTTGCCCCGTCATCCTGATTTGGATCAGCCTGCGCACTTACGGCCGAAACACCGGTCACCAATTCATCATTATTTATATATACCCCGTCGACAATAATAAGTGGCTGCGAACTGCCCGCTCCGAGTGTACTGATTCCGCGCAGCTTAATGTCTACGCCACCGCCCGGCGCACCTCCTGCAGATGTCATATTCGTACCCACAACCTTACCCTGAAGGGCTCCATCTACTGTAGCGGGAGTTGTATTTCCAGCCAACTCATCGGCACTTATTTTAGTAACGGAGTTAGCAAGATTTTCACGCTTGACAGAGGAAGCAAGACCGGATACAACAACCTCATCAAGCTGCAGGGCAGACGATCTCATTACAATCTCAATTGTTGTCTCCCCTTCGGTAATCTCTACTGTTTGCTCATAGGTTTCGTAGCCAACAAATGTGGCACGCACCAGATATTCTCCTTCCGGAATATTTGTAATCTCAAATACACCGTCTGCATCAGATGCTGCTCCTATATTCAACTCGGGTAAAAACACGTTTACTCCCGGCATAGGATCTCCGGACGATTCATCAATGACTGTCCCGCGCAAATCCCCTTCCAGGATCTTCTCTTCATCCTTTTTAGGAATAATTACATACGACCGGTCGCCCTGCCGCTCATAGGATAGATTGAAGGGACTTAAAATTTTGCCCAGCTGTAACGCCAAATTCCCTTCAGTTTCTTTAACTGTTGAGGTCTTTACCTGTTTGCCTTCAATCAAGCTTACATCATACAGAAACACTACATTTCTGGCTTCTTCGATATCATCTAAAATTTGCTCGAGTGATATCGATTTTGATGCCTGGTAATCTCGCGCATCTATTAGCGACAGTATCTCATTGCCCTCGGATTGCGCGAAACTACTCTGTACAACCATCCCTGTGATAAGAAATACCAACAGAGTGTGTATGTATCTTTTTTTAATCATCTCGTCCCCGTTTGTTTGTGTTTTGTTTATAAAAGGAGCCTTCGGAAACAGCTTTCTTAAAAATTATTCGGTCTGCTGACTCAATTACTGAAATCTGCAGCGTTCGGCTTAAGGCGGATAAAAGCACTTCCAAGTCGTTATTTTCCACCGCACCCGAAACTCGTTCTGAAAGTAATTCCTGGTCCTCAATCTCAACTTCTTTACCGTAGATCTTCTCTATGCGATCAGCCACAGCCGTCAGAGATGTCTTTTCAAAAACAAATACTCCTTTGGTCCAGGAGGTGTAGGTTTGTGTATTTACATTCCGAACCCTGATATCTGACGACAATGTGCGACTAAATTCAGCCAATTCGTTTGGTTTTAAAATTTTCCTGTCACTGATACCCCCAGTGATGTTACCTCGTCTTATTGCTACTTCTCCTTTTTCAAGAATAACTTTTGTACGCTTATCCCACGTGTTTACCATAAAGCGAGTGCCCAGCACGTTTATATCACCGTCATCAGTTTCAACCTGGAAAACAGGTCCTGTATCAGCCGTGCGAGAGACAACATCAAAATATGCTTCACCCTCCAGCCGAATCTTTACAGTATCATCATAAACCCACCCGTCATGGTAAGTGACAGATGAATTTGCATTGAGTCTAATAGTGGTTCCGCTGTCAAGAGTGATGATCTTTCTTTCACCATAATCAGTAGCTGTTGTTAGCAGATTTGGCGGCGGATTTCTATTTTCATCAGGCGTTGAAACTTCAATAAAATCGGTAAACTCGATGGCCAGGAATGTTGTAATTATTAAAGCAAATGAAGCTGCGGCTGTCAGAACCCATCCATAAGAAGAATAAGTAGAAGCGTTTTTAGGTGAACGATGCCGTTTATCCGCAGATGATTCAATACGTTTATTTAACTTATCCCAGCTATTGTATTTTCGTTTTTCCGGTACCTTATACGCCTGCCGCTCAAGTTCCAGCACGATGTTGTTAGCAATGAGAACATCGTCGATACAATCCTCATGTTTTGAAATCCACTTTTGCCAGTAATCTCTTTCTTCGGCAGAAGCAGTGCCCATACACCAATTTCGAAATGAAGGATCACAAATAAGTTTTAGTATTCTTCGATCTGATTTTTTGGCCATACATATATTTCTGATAGTCTTCGCTAATAAAGAGGAGCAAACACTTTCCGTGTAATCAATGAAAAACAAAAAAATAACGCCCTTAATGAGATTTAAACGGCATATCTTTCAAAGAAGAGATCGGCGTATGATTTTTTTGTGCGTAAATGATGGGCTTTAAACAATTAGGAGAGCCAAAATAGAGAGCGCGATTTTAAATCCTTCTTTTTTAAAGGATTTGCGCAAGCGATCAATAGCACGGTACATATAGTTGCGAACAGTTTGATACTCGATGTTTAAAACTGTTCCTATTTCCGAATAGCTCATCCCTTCATAGTACTTTAAGAAAAGAACTTCTCGCTCACGCTGTGATAAATCATCAAATGCTTGCTGTAAGCTTTGGTGATTTTGCTGCTGTTTTTCCTCATCAATAATGGCTCTCTCAATGCTCATTACCTTTTTCATATTCACATTAAATTGGACAGAACCTTTTCGGGAGCTATGTCGTTTTTTAATCTGCTTCATTAACCTACGTCTGAAGCTGATCCACAAATATCCTCTGACATTTTGAACGTCAGACAAATCCGACCGTCCCTCCCAAAGCTGATAAAATAATTCCTGCAGGCAGTCCTCTACTATCTCCTCTTCTGTACTAACGGATAATCCGTAGTTAAAAAGAGAGTCGTAGTATCGAAGAAAAAGTGCGCGGAATGAATCTTTCTGTCCTTTTTTTATGTTCGCCCACAATTCCTCGTCAGATTGCGATATAGAGTGGGAACTGTCCACTTACAGTAACTTTTATTTGGAAACCGTATCTAGTATAACATACAGAACAGAAGAATCAATCCTTTTTTACAAGCCTAAACAACAAATTATCACAAAACCCGACGTGCTTCTAAAAATCTATTTCGCCAATAACTGTTGCCCAGCTTACTAATCATCACCCCATTTGATGTTGAAGCATGAAGAAACTCTCCCTGATTAACAGCTATACCTACATGAAGATCCTGGCGACCGGTTTTAAAAAATACAAGATCTCCTGAGCGCACAGCCTTTCGACGAATACCATCACCAACGTTAAGCTGACTTCGCGTGTTTGTCGGCAGATCAACGGCAAAGTATTCATCGAAAATAATATTAACGAAACGGGAACAATCCACTCCTTCTTTTGAGGTACCGCCCAAAACATACGGCGTGCCCTCCCAATCACGATAGGCCTGCATGAGTGATGCTTTTACAGCATCCAGAGAAGAAATGGCCATTGCCGGCGGCTTTGAATCAGATTCAGATGGTTCAGAATCTGAGGTGCCTGCACCGGCCGTATCAGTACTTGATACTGCAGCCGGACTGGAGTTCGGGGGATGAGTCGAACGTGGCACAACGCCGCAGGCTGTGGACAGCCATCCCATAAATAAAAGTAATAATAAGGTTTTTAGTCGCACCATCAGATTCTTTGAATTCAGACTTCAACTCTCCGCTAAATGATCTATATTTAAGAGTTTAAAGACAACTGTAAATTAAGCTTCATAATTTGCTATGCAACTTTTGGTAAATGTTGATCATGTGGCCACCCTGCGCAACGCACGGGGCGAAGGATATCCCGACCCAACGGAAGCCGCAAAAGTGTGTGAAGAGGCCGGAGCGGCAGGAATTGTTTTTCACCTGCGAAAAGATCGCCGCCATATTAAAACAGAAGATGTTTATAAGCTTAAGGAACATGTCTCGGGAACGCTGGATTTTGAGATGGCGGCGACCGAGGAAATGATCAGAATATCACTGGATGTGGATCCACATCTGGTCACGCTTGTGCCTGAAAGCCGGGAAGAGCTAACAACAGAAGGCGGACTTAATATGGCCACAGTTTTTGATGATTTTCAACAGCGGGTATTTCCAAAATTTCGACAAACCGACATCGAAATAAGCCTCTTCATCGATCCCAATAAAGAAGATATTGAACTGGCAAACGAACTCGGTACTGATGCGATTGAGCTCCATACCGGTACCTACGCCAACGCTCCTACAGAAAAGAAAAGGCTTCATGAGCTAGAGCGGTTGAAAGAAGCGGCTCAGCTTGCGCATAACCTGGGTATCAAGGTAAATGCGGGGCACGGACTAAACCTGGACAACTTGGGTCCGCTGGTTGAGAACGTTCCCCATCTGAACGATATCAGCATCGGTCATGCTCTGGTATCATCGTCTCTTTTTTACGGACTCGAAAGTACTGTAAAAAAGTTTTTAGCAATAATGCACGACAAACAGCTGCAAGACTATAGTTAAATCATGGAAAACACTGAAGGACATCGATCCGGTTACGTAGCCATTTTGGGCAAGCCCAACGCGGGAAAATCCACGTTGATGAACCGCCTGCTGGGCAATAAGATTTCGATTACCACACACAAACCGCAGACTACGCGTCATCAGATTCTGGGGATCCACTCCGAGGAAGATATGCAGATTATCTTTCTTGATACACCAGGCATTATCAATCCCAGTTACGAACTGCAAAAGGCAATGATGAAGACCGTAGACCGGGCCCGAAGGGATGCGGACATCCTCTTACTTATTGTTGATGTTACGGATCACCAAATCCCGCAGCGGATCTACAAGATGTTTAAAGAGATGAAAAACAAAGAGATTTTTTTGGTGATCAATAAGATTGACAAAGTCTCGGATCAAGAGGCTGAAGTAATCGCCAAACAGATACAAGAGAAGTTTGAGTTTGATGACACACTGTTCGTTTCCGCGTTGAATGGAACCGGACTGCAAAATTTGATGGATACAATAAAAGCTAATATCAAACCGGGTCCGCCCTTCTATCCGAAGGATATGATTAGCGAGCATCCTATCCGTTTCTTTGTGGCCGAAATGATCCGAGAGCAGCTTTTCCTGCTCTATCATCAGGAGATTCCTTATTCTGCGACCATCGATATTGTGCAGTATGATGAGCGGGACGATCTCGACTATATCAGCGCTGATATTATTGTCAATCGAGAGTCACAAAAAGGTATCCTCATCGGCAAGGGGGGCAAGGCCATCAAAAAGCTGGGCAAGAGCGCGCGCGAAGTCATTGAAGATTTCGTTGATAAGAAAGTATATCTGGATCTGCATGTGAAAGTCCGCGAAAAATGGCGCGAAGATCCGAGTCGGGTTCGGCATTATGGGTATTAAACGAATTATAGTAGTAAAGCATATAAGTTGTTACACCAAAGTAACACGGAGGATCACACAGAGAGTTTTTAGATATCCACTGAAATCCCTTCTACCCACGGATGAATCCGTGGGCTAAGAGTATTTTGTAAAAGCTCACTTAAAGTGAGTTTTGGTTTTTTACTTCTTAGCCTGATGATTCATCTTCAGGCGTGGTGGGTTATTTAGAAAATGATCAGCCGAACAATGTTCCTTCCTATATCTTATCTAAAAACTTCTTGAGGTCTCTCGCGAAGGATCCAATGAATTCTTATTCTAAAGCTTTTACAACAGTGAGGGACTGGAATATACTCTTGATATCTCTGTAAAAAGAATGGGTAATTCTTATCTTTCCTAAAGATAAGATCTTCTGCATTACCATGATTATAAACATGATAAATTATACCTGGCTCAAACGGTTCCCTATTATTTCCCACTAGTTGTAAAGCTCTTGACCAAATTATTTCACCTAATTTTTTGAAATAAATCCCACATGAAAACTTTTCACTCATTCCTTCGGCCCATTGGACTATTATTTTTAATGGGATTAATATCTTTTCCTGCCATCGCCCAGGATTCCGGCGTTCTTGCTACTGAAGCTGATACCCTACGCGGATCGATCACTCCGCAACGCGCCTGGTGGGATGTCGTCTACTACGATCTGCATGTAACAGTTGAGCCTGAAGATTCAACCATCAGCGGATATAATAATATCACATACAAAGTAACCGACGAACCGCGCCGAATGCAGATCGACCTGCAAGACCCACTGCAAATTGATCAAATCCAACAAAATGGAGAAGAATTATCCTATGAGCGCGCAAAAAACAGCTATGCCTATTTCGTGGATGTGCCAAGAGATCTCGATGAAGGTTCTATACATACAATTTCTGTTTATTATCAAGGCAAGCCGAAAGTCGCCCAAAATGCTCCTTGGGACGGCGGTTTTGTCTGGGCACAGGATTCCCTGGGCAACAACTGGATTGCAACCGCAAATCAGGGTCTCGGCGCCAGCGTCTGGTGGCCAAATAAGGACCATCAGACAGCCGAACCAGACAGCATGTCTATCATCATTACTGTGCCAAGTGAAATTAAAAATATATCTAACGGTCGCCTGCGTGATACGACACACCATGAAAATAGCATGACCACGTGGAGCTGGTTCGTTTCCAATCCCATAAACAACTATAATGTAGCTGTGAATGCCGGCAACTATGTTAACTTTTCGGATACATATGAAGGTAAAAACGGTACGCTTAACCTAAGCTATTGGGTACTGGAGCATAATCTGGAGAAAGCAAAAAAACAGTTCCAGCAGGTTAAACCGATGATGGAGTGTTTTGAGGATTGGTTCGGACCCTATCCTTTTTATGAAGACAGCTTCAAACTTGTGGAAACGCCGCACCTGGGGATGGAACATCAGAGTGCCGTGGCCTATGGAAATGAGTATCAGAACGGGTATTTGGGACGTGACCTCTCGGGCACTGGCTGGGGACTCAAATGGGATTTTATCATTATTCATGAGGCGGGCCATGAGTGGTGGGGCAACAGCATCACCACAAAAGATGTGGCCGATATGTGGGTACATGAAGGATTTACCAGCTATTCGGAGTCGATTTATACCGAATGCCGCTTTGGAAAAGAAGCTGGCGCCGAATATACCCGCGGAATTCGTGACGGAATTGAAAACAAAGAGCCAATCACCGGTGAATATGGCCTAAATAATGAAGGCTCCGGAGATATGTACAGCAAAGCTCACAATATGCTGCATATGATCCGCCAGATTGTAAATAATGATTCAACATGGAAAAATATTTTACGTGGATTGCAAAAAGAGTTTCGCCACCAAACAGTCAGTGCCGATGAGGTAGAGCGATACATCATCGAAAAATCGGGCAAAGACCTGGATGATATATTCGATCAATATCTGCATTATGCGGACCTCCCTGTGCTCAAATATGCTATTAAAGATGATGTTCTTTATTACCGCTGGGAAGCTGATATCCCGCAATTTAATATGCCGCTGGAAGTGACACTTGACGATGATGGTTACTCATTTATCTATCCAACTTCTGAACGATGGAAAAGATCGGATCTTCAGTTACAAAAAACAGAAGATTTTTCTGTCAATCCTGATTATTATATAAGGAAAGATTCGTTGGCAGCACCCACCTACTCTAAACCAAAATAAAATGGCAAGCGATATATTTCAGCATTTTGAAAACCAGTTAAATGACACCGAAGTAAATGTATCAAAGATATTGCTGAAGGCGATCGAAACGACCGGGGAGATGGTCATAGTAACAGATGCACCGGAAGTAATCGGAGAGGAGAAAATATTATTTGTAAACAAAGCTTTTGAAGAAGTTACGCAGTATTCTAGGGAAGAAGTATATGGGAAAGCACCGTCTTTTTTGCAGGGTCCGAAAACAGATCCAGAGGTTATTAAAGACCTGGTGCAAAAACTTAGCAATTGCAAACGCTTTACGGGTGAAACTTTTAACTATAAAAAAGACGGGTCGGCATATCGACTGCGATGGTCAATCGATCCCATCTATAATGATGAAGGGATAATAACGCATTTTGTTTCGGTTCAGCGGGATGTTACCGAAGAATGGAAGCGGCAGCAAAAACTGCAGGAAACTATTAAGGATCGGGAAATCCTCATTAAAGAAACCCACCACCGTATTAAAAATAACCTGGCGACGATTACCGGACTACTTGAATTACAAATTATGAAGAGCGAACAGGAAGAAGTAAAGGAAGTACTTTCTGAAAGCATGAACCGTGTGCAGTCGATAGCTTCTATTCACGAGAAGCTATACCAAACAGAAGGGCTTGCCAGCATTACGCTGGATTCCTATGTCAAAGATCTCGTTGAGCAGGTCAGCGGATCAATAGAAAATATTGACGGTTCAACGAATGTTAAATTTGAGTTACAATTAAACCCTGTTTCTCTGCCCATGCGACAGGCTGTTCCTCTGGGATTAATTTTGAATGAATTGATCACGAATGCTCACAAACATGCCTTTGATAAGGATGGCGGGACAATTTCTATTATCTGTAAAGAAGAAGGCGAAAAAATCCATTTGATTGTCAAAGATGACGGAAAGGGATTACCCGAGGATCTTGAAATTAAAAACACAAATTCACTGGGATTAAAACTAATTGATACACTGAACCAGCAGTTAGACGGCGAATACGACTTGATCTCTGAAGATGGAACCAAATTTGAGATGTATTTTATAAAACAAGAAGATGATCATACGTCTTAAATTTAAAACGTATGAAAAACAGATCTGTAATTAGAAAATTCGCATTTAGTGGTTGAAGATACTTGGTCTATTTCTTCTAAAAACCTTTTAGTCATCCTGAACTCCGATCCGCGATGACTGAGAGGTTTTTTCCCAACCGCTAAACGCGTTAGAAAAAAATTATTTAACACTTGTTTGGGTTGAGACAATACCTTAAGTTAGTGCTGAAATTAAAACACAAGTTATCTATGAATCGAATCACTGAAAATATCTGCTGCCTCTGTTGCATGTGCATGCTATGTATGCTACGCCTGCAACCGGAGGACTGAATTCGTTTCCACTTGTGAAGCAGTTTAAGGCCCTTCGGCGAATCCCGAAGGGCTTTTTTGTTAATTGTTCTTTTTGAATTACTGAACACTCTTATCAAGAAAGGCTGAGGGATCAGGCCCGAAGAAGCCTTGGCAACCGCCCCGCACATATTATGTCGGGGGTTAGGTGCTACTTCCTGCTCCGGTATACCGGGGAAAGATGAGAGATGAGGTCATTTATTTACCCGCAACGGGTTTATTTCAAAGCCTCTTCTAAGATCTTCTCCTTTATACCGGCCGAAGATCTTGGAAGAGGCTTTTTTATTTGCTGAGAAATTTTAATTACTGATGCCATCGCTTTCAGTGATGGCATCAGTCAGGTATGTATAAGTTCATGAAATCAACGTTTAACAACTGGTACGATGAAAAGATGCGCGCTACAGAAGAGCTCAACGCCGAAACTGATCGCGCCGAGCAAACGCTCGAGCAAGTTTCGACGATTGCTGTTGTCGGTCTTTCGCGCAGTTTTCACAAAGACAGCCAGTTTGTAGCGCGGTATCTCCAAAACGCCGGCTACACAATTGTTCCGGTTAATCCCAATGCGGATGAAATATTGGGTAAAAAATCATATCCGGACCTTAAAAGCATCCCCCACCCCATTGATGTGGTGGATGTATTCTTGCCACCCGACCATCTGCATAAAGCGGTGGATCAGGCTCTGGAATTGGAACCACAACCACGCGCTATCTGGCTACAGCTGGGAACGGGTGAACAACCTGAGCAAGCAGAAAAGATTAACGGATCGGGCATTGAGCTTTACGAAAACCGGTGTATTAAAGTCGATCACCAGTTTTTAATACGACCAAAAGAAGAGTCAGACGAAAATTAACAACAGTAACTTTACATCTATAACACTATGAGTACTAACGGACAAGAACGCAACTTTAAATTTGAAACACTACAGCTTCATGCAGGACAAGAGCCCGATCCTACAACCGGATCGCGAGCTGTCCCCATTTATCAAACGACATCATACGAATTTGATGATACCGAACATGCAGCCACGCTTTTTGCGCTAAAGGAGTTCGGCAATATCTATACGCGGATCATGAATCCTACGAATGATGTGTTTGAAAAGCGCATCGCCGCACTCGAAGGCGGAGCCGCTGCCGTAGCCACCGCTTCGGGACAATCGGCTCAGTTTATGACCATTGCCACCATCGCTCAGGCCGGTGACAACATCGTCTCAACCAGCTTTTTGTATGGAGGCACATACAATCAGTTTAAAGTAACCCTGCCCCGACTGGGTATCGATGTAAACTTTGTTGAAGACGACAAAGTTGAAAGCTACGAAGCTGCCATTGACGATAATACGAAAGCAATTTATGTGGAATCGATAGGAAATCCCCGCGGCAATGTGCCTGATTTTGACGGACTTTCTGATCTTGCCGAAAAGTACGGGATTCCCCTCATCGTTGATAACACGTTTGGTGCTGCGGGTGCTATTGCCCGACCTATTGAACATGGCGCGAACATCGTCGTAGAATCGGCCACAAAATGGATCGGCGGACACGGCACCAGCATCGGCGGAGTGATTGTGGATGCCGGCAACTTTAACTGGGGCAATGGCAACTTTCCCGTATTTACCGAACCATCTCCGGCTTATCACGGCCTTAACTTTTGGGAGACATTCGGTCCCGACGGTCCTTTCGGAAATATCGCTTTCGCAATCAGGGCGCGGGTAGAGGCCCTTCGCGACTTCGGTTCGGCACCGTCTCCATTTAACAGCTTTCTGTTTTTACAGGGATTGGAAACGCTGTCACTGCGTACTGAACGACACTGCGAAAATGCGCTTGCGCTGGCAGAGTGGCTGCAGGAACAAGATGCTGTCGAGTGGGTAAACTATACCGGATTACCCGACCATCCTTACCACGAGCGAGCTAAAAAATATTTAAATCCCGGCAAGTTTGGTGCAGTACTCACATTCGGCGTCAAAGGCGGTTTCGATTCAGCACGAACATTTATTGAGAACGTAGAGCTTGCCAGTCATCTGGCCAATGTAGGCGATGCCAAGACGCTGGTCATTCACCCGTCTTCGACAACACACCAACAGCTTAGCGACGAAGAACAGGCGTCCAGCGGGGTTGAACCTGATTTAATTCGCGTTTCTGTAGGCATCGAACATATCGATGATATCAAAGAAGACTTCGAAATAGCGTTCAGTAAGATTAAAACAACAGCATAAAATGAATATAGTGGAGTGTCCGCTCGTACTATATGAACTATTAAATAATGAGTATTCAACAAACACAAAGTTTTGATGAGCCCTTTGTCACAGAAGGCGGTTCGGCTATTCCCGAACCTGTGATCGCCTATCAAACCTGGGGAGAACTTAATGCCGAACGGGATAATGTAGTGCTTGTGTGTCATGCTCTGACGGGCAACACCGAAGCGGATGAATGGTTCGGCGGCCTTTTTGGAGCTGGCAAGGCCCTGGATCCCAACAAGCATTTTATTATCTGTCCCAATGTACTGGGCAGCTTTTATGGCACAACAGGGCCAACTTCTGTAAATCCCCAAACCGGAGACCTATATCGCATCGATTTTCCCGAGGTTACCATCAGAGATATCGTTCGCCTGCAGCAAAAGCTTTTTGATGAGCTACAGATCAGCGGTATTGAACTGGTAATCGGCGGATCAATGGGCGGCATGCAGGCGCTCGAGTGGTGCATTATGGATGAGCGACCGAAATCCGCAGCACTCATTGGCATGGGCAAAAAGCACCGTCCATGGGCTATTGGCATCAGTCACACCCAAAGACAGGCCATTATTAACGATCCGAACTGGAATGGCGGGTACTATTCGGAAGAGAATCCTCCTGAAAAAGGATTGGCGCTGGCCCGCATGATTGCAATGAACAGCTATCGCCATCCCAGTGATTTCGATAAGAAATTTGGTCGCCGCCTGCAGGATGGCACGGATCAGTTCGAGGTAGAATCGTACCTCAGCTACCAGGGACAAAAACTTGTCGGCCGGTTCGATGCGGTATCATATATCCGGCTTACGCAGGCCATGGATTCTCATGACGTAGCCCGCGAACGCTCCAATTTTAAAAGTGTCCTTCAGCAGCTGTCTATACCCGCCGTTGCTATTGGTATCGACAGCGATCTGCTTTATCCGCGGGAAGAGTGTCAAGAGCTGGCCCGGCTATTACCCCGTGGACAATACAAAGAAATCGAGTCGCGGCACGGGCACGATGCGTTTCTTATCGAATTCGATCAGCTTAACGCAATTATCAAATCATTTAAATCAGAACTAACTCAACGTACAGTACAACCCTAATATGCTTTCACCCCAAAAACATATCATCAAATTTGGCGGATCTTCGCTAAAAACAGCTTCACTCATAAATCAATCTGCCGATATTGTCATTGAACGGATGCAGGAAGCCCATCCCTACGTTGTTGTTTCTGCTGTTGGCGGTGTTACGGATACCCTTATTCAGCTTGCTGACCAATATGCAGATGATCTGGAGACGGCACTTCAAAAAGTGGAAGAATTAGAAGGACTCCATCAACAGTTGTTCGATGATTTAATTTCTTCCGATCATCCACAGCGGGGAAATCTGCAAGACCTTTTCGGAGAGTTGAGAGCCACAGTCCAGGACCATTCGCTTCGAGAACGACAGCCAAGGGTTTGGAGAGATCGAATACTTTCCGTGGGGGAACGAGCCTCAGCTATAATTTTTGCGGCGGTACTTTCAAACAAAAACTTGCCTGCCGAACCTATTGAAGCTCATCATTTTATCAAAACTGATGCAACTTATGGACAGGCACAAGTAGACCAAAACCTGACTCTCAAACTAGTACGGAAATTCTTAGGTACTGTTGATACCGTACCTGTTATTACCGGCTTTATAGGTTCTGATTCTGCTGATCAAATTACCACGCTGGGACGCTCCGGCTCTGATTACTCCGCCAGTCTTATTGCCGGTGCCCTTGATGCTAACCATCTAGAAATATGGACCGATGTCAATGGCGTACTCACCGCCGATCCCAAGTGGGTGCCCACGGCCGAACCTATCGAACAGTTGAGCTTTGCCGACATCGCAGAACTCTCTGCTCATGGCGCCAAAGTCATCCATCCACAAACCATACAGCCTATTCGAGATAAAGAAACTTCAGTACTTGTGAAGAACAGTCATAACCCAAGCCATCCGGGTACTCTGATAACTTCGGAATACAATTCAAATGGTACATTGAAGACGATAACCCTGTCTGGTCCTTTTATAAAGCTTCAAATCGAGGAGAGCTATGCATTTGAACTTCTTTCAAAACTGAATGAATGGCAGGAAGAAAGTCATGTATCTGAAGCTGTAGGTTACAAACGACAGTCCGGATATGAACCTGCCCGTTTCCTGCTCCGTAAATCGTTCTTTGAACAAGTCTCTGATCGCCTGGCCAATTGGGCTGTGGATAAAAACATTGTGCTTGATCTCGAGGATGACCTGTATAAAGTGAAGAAGTTCAGCAATCACTTTGGTGATAATGACAGATTAAGCAAGCGAATTTGGAATCTTCTTAGCTCGAATCAACTGCAACCGATAAGTACAGAACGCAACAGCGATGAGCGCTTTATTTCATTTTTATTTAAAGAGGATGATGCCCAGCGGGCAGCGCGTCTGATGAATGACTACCTGCAGGATAGTCAAACGGTGATAGACCTTTTTGTTGCTGGTACAGGTGCAGTAGGCAAAACACTTCTGGAAAAGTTGAAAAATGTAGAACCTGAAGGTATTCGTTTCCGACTGCTGGGGGTATGCAACAGTCGTAATGCACTGTGGGACAATAAAGGCCTCAGCTTTAACTCCGGGCTTGACTGGTCACAATCCGAAGACACCGATTGGGACAAACTCACCACAAAATTAACTCAGCCGTTTCGACATAATCTCATCTTTGTCGACGCAACCGGCAGCGAAGAAGTAGCCCGGCTCTATCCCGAACTATTTTCCAGCGGCATTCATATCGTCACGCCAAGTAAATTGGCAAACACCTTTGAACAGTCATTTTTTGATGAAATTCGGTCATTAATCAAAGAGCATAATACTTCATTCCGCTACGAAACCACCGTAGGAGCAGGTCTTCCCGTCATTTCTACGCTTAACGACCTGCAAGCGGGAGGCGATAAAATTCGTGAAATTTCGGGGGTAGTTTCAGGCACGATGACCTATTTATTTAACCAGCTGGAACAAGGCGTACCGTTTAGTAAAGCTATTGTTGATGCACGCGAGAAGGGATACGCCGAGCCCGATCCGCGTGATGACCTTTCCGGTGAAGATGTAGCCCGTAAATTCCTGACGCTGGCCCGCACCCTGGGGCTTAACATTGAGCGTGATGAACTAGAGGTAGAATCACTGATTCCCGAAGAGTTAGCAGAAGCAGACCAGGATACTTTTCTGAAGGAATTGCCACAATTTGACAGTGAATGGGAACAACATATCCAAGAGGCTCTACAGAAAAACAAAACTCTACGTTATACGGGACAGCTTAAGAATGGAAAAATCAAAATTGGCACTCAGTCTGTCCCTAAAGATTCACCTCTGGGGCAACTAAAGGGAACAGATAATCTAATTCAGATTTTTTCAGAACTGTATAATCAAACTCCATTGATTATACAGGGAGCTGGGGCAGGCAAAAAAGTAACTGCCGCCGGTGTGTTAACCGACATTCTTAAAACAGCCAAGTCGCTATCCTAACTGATACTTGAGCTTCCCTACTTACATGAACGTATAATTTTAACCTGATCATCCTGCGTATTATTAGCTTATAAACTTAAATCATACATATCATGGATTCCGACCAAGGGTTGTACCAATCCAAACACGAACATGATGCATGCGGAATAGGATTTATCGTAAACATCAAGGGCAAACAGTCTCATAAGATTGTTGAGGATGCCCTAACTGTACTACACAACCTGGACCATCGGGGTGCCACAGGTGCAGAGGCCAACACTGGCGACGGAGCCGGCATCCTGATGCAGATCCCCCACAAGTTTTTGGATCATTCATGCCAGGGATTGGGAATTAATCTGCCACGGCCGGGACAATATGCAGTAGGAATGTTTTTCCTGCCACCGGATCGTGAAAACCGGCTACCCTGCGAAGAAGTCGTTGAAGATATCGTTGAGGAAGAAGGACAAGAGGTACTCGGATGGCGAAAAGTCCCAACCAATAATTATTATCTCGGCCAATCTGCTATCGACGCAGAGCCGGCCGTCCGGCAACTGTTTATCGGAAGAAGTTCAGATCTCCAAACGGATCTCGATTTTGAAAGAAAGCTCTACCTGATACGCCGCCGAGCTTCCAAAGCCATAGCTAACAGTGAGCTGACGGGTAAAGATTACTATTATATCCCCAGCCTTTCGTCGCGGACCATCATTTACAAAGGTATGCTCACTTCCACGCAGCTTAAGGATTTTTATCCCGACCTTTCGGATCCCCGGATGGAGTCAGCCCTGGCCCTGGTACACTCGCGATTCAGTACGAACACCTTTCCAAGCTGGGAGCTCGCTCATCCCTACCGCTACCTGATTCACAACGGAGAAATTAATACTCTGCGCGGTAATCAGAATGCCATGCATGCCCGCGAAGCACAGTTAGGTTCTCACCTTTTTGGAGATGACCTGGAAGAGATAACGCCGATTATCCAGGAATACGGAAGCGATTCTGCCAAATTCGACAACTGTCTTGAATTCCTGCTGCTAAGTGGACGGTCACTGCCTCACGCTATGATGATGATGATTCCGGAGCCCTGGGAAAAGCATGAAAACATGGACGATGAGATGAAAGCTTTTTACGAATATCACAGCTGCCTCATGGAACCGTGGGACGGACCGGCATCTATTGCTTTTACCGATGGAAAAATTGTCGGAGCTACACTTGATCGTAACGGGCTTCGTCCCTCGCGCTATTATGTGACCAATGATGACAACGTTGTGCTCTCGTCTGAGGTTGGAGTTTTGGATATCCCACCAGAAGATATCGTGTATAAGGATCGACTGCAGCCAGGTCGTATGCTGTTGATTGATACTGAAGAGGGACGCATCAAAAGTGATGAAGAGATTAAGCATGAGATTGCCCGCGAACATCCCTATCGCGAGTGGCTGGATGAGAATCTCATCGATTTTAAAAATTTGGCTCATGACTTCGAAGATGAACTTGATCTCGATCACGAGGATATCATACACCGCCAAAAAGCTTTTGGGTATACGTATGAGGATCTGAATGTGAACGTCGGCCCCATGGCGGAAGACATGCTGCAACCGGTGGGTGCAATGGGAAATGATGCCCCTATTGCCGTACTCTCCAATGAACCTCAACTGCTCTACAACTACTTCAAACAGCTTTTTGCACAGGTGACAAATCCACCGATCGATCCCATTCGCGAAGAGCTTATTACCTCCACTGAAGTCACGCTGGGTTCCGAGGGGAATATTCTGGACCCCGGGCCGGAATCGTGCCGACAGATCAGATTGGAAGATCCCATTCTGAAAAATGATGAGCTGGAAAAGCTCAAAAACATCGACGAGCCCGGCTTCAAAAGCAAAACACTGCCTATTCTTTTTGATGTGGATAAAGGAGGCGATGGTCTCGAACAGGCGTTGGATAATCTGTTTGAAGCTGCTGATCAAGCCATTGCCAAAGGTGCCAACATACTGATTCTCTCCGATCGCAATTTCAACAAGCAAAAAGCCCCTATACCCGCATTACTCGCGGTTGCAGGTCTGCACCATCACCTGATTCGATCCGGCACGCGCACGCAAGTCGGCCTGGTGCTTGAATCCGGGGAACCGCGCGAAACCCACCATTTTTGTACACTTATAGGATATGGTGTGGAAGCTATTAACCCGTATATGGCATATGAAAGCCTGCATGATCTTATCGAACAAGGTCACCTTGATCTCTCCTTTCAACGGGCTCAACATGGGTATAACAAAGCCGTAGTTAAAGGCATCGTAAAAGTAATGTCCAAAATGGGGATCTCCACGATTAAGTCGTACCGCGGCGCCCAGATTTTCGAAGCGCTCGGAATCGATAAAGAAGTGATTGATAAATACTTCACCTGGACCGACTCTCGCATCGGCGGTATTGGGCTTGATACCATTGCCAAGGAGGCAAAACTGCGTCATCAGCGTGCCTATCCCAATTATGAAACAAATGGACAGGTGTTGGATGAAGGCGGGCAATACAAATGGCGAAACGGCAGCGAGTATCACGCTTATAATCCCAAGACGGTACATACGCTGCAGCTCGCCACAAAAAATGGTGACTACGAGCTCTACAAGGAATACACCAAACTGATTGACGAGCAGGATGATCCTCCGCCGAACCTCCGGTCTCTCTTGGATTTCAATGTTGATGAGTCGGAATCGATTCCTATTGAGGAAGTGGAATCGGTGGAAGAAATATGCAAACGTTTTAAAACGGGAGCAATGTCATATGGTTCAATCAGTGAAGAAACACACGAAACGCTGGCTATTGCAATGAACCGCATCGGCGGCAAGAGTAATACCGGCGAAGGTGGTGAAGATCCCTCTCGATATACACCGGAACCCAACGGCGATTCGAAACGCAGTGCGGTCAAACAGGTAGCGTCGGGACGTTTCGGGGTAACCAGTGAATATCTCACAGAGAGTGAGGAGATCCAAATTAAAATGGCACAGGGAGCCAAACCCGGCGAAGGTGGCGAGCTTCCCGGCCGGAAAGTTTATCCCTGGATAGCCGAGGTTCGCCTGTCCACACCGGGTGTAGGATTAATATCACCGCCGCCGCACCACGACATCTATTCCATAGAAGATCTGGCCCAGCTGATTCACGATCTCAAAAATGCCAATAAAGATGCAGCTATCAATGTTAAACTGGTATCGGCTGTTGGAGTGGGTACAATTGCTGCCGGCGTCTCCAAAGGACGAGCTGATGTCATCCTGATCAGCGGTCACGACGGCGGAACAGGAGCCTCTCCACAAACAAGTATCAAACATGCCGGCCTGCCGTGGGAGCTCGGCGTATCCGAAACGCATCAAACGTTGGTGATGAACAATTTGCGAAGCCGCGTGGCTCTTGAAACGGACGGCCAGATTAAAACAGGACGCGATATTGCCGTTGCCGCTTTGCTCGGCGGCGAAGAGTTCGGCTTCGGCACCAGTGCCCTGATTACGCTCGGTTGTATCATGATGCGTGTATGCCACCTCAATACGTGTCCTGTAGGAATCGCTACACAAGACCCCGAGCTGCGCGAAAAGTTTACCGGTGATCCACAGTATGTGGTGAATTTCATGAAGTTTGTGGCTCAGGACCTGCGGGAGCACATGGCAAAACTTGGCTTCCGAAATATTGATGAAATGGTCGGTCGCGTTGACAAGCTCAAACAAAAAGAAACCGATCACTGGAAGGGTAAATATCTGGATCTGTCGCCGATTCTGCATCGGCCTGATGCTGCTGACAGGGTCGGGACCCACAAAATAATAAGCCAAAATCATGGGCTTGACAATGCCCTTGACATCCAAACACTAATGGATATTTGTGCCCCGGCACTTTCGGAGGGGAAAAGTGTTAAGGCAACTCTCCCAATCAAAAATACCAACCGGGTGGTTGGAACTATTGTCGGGAGCGAAATTACTCGACGTCACGGTTCCGATGGGTTGCCGGAAGATACAATCCATCTGAAATTCAAGGGATCAGCAGGACAAAGTTTTGGTGCTTTTATCCCCAAGGGAATGACCCTGGAACTTGAAGGAGATGCCAATGATTACTTTGGCAAAGGACTCTCGGGCGGCAAGCTGATTCTTTATCCCCCGGAAGATGCACGATTTGACCCGGCTAAAAACATTATAGTCGGTAACGTCTCTTTTTATGGAGCTACTAATGGAGAAGCTTACATTCGTGGCAAAGCCGGTGAACGGTTTTGTGTTCGTAACAGCGGGCTTCATACCGTGGTGGAATCAGTCGGCGATCATGCCTGCGAATATATGACTGGTGGTCGCGTAGTAGTACTCGGAGATACAGGTCGTAATTTTGCAGCAGGTATGTCAGGCGGTATTGCCTATGTCCTCGATTTGGACCAACAGTTTCACAAGCGCTGCAATACTGAGATGGTAGAACTTACCAAACTCCGTGATAATGATGAGATTGAAGAAGTACAGGAGATGATTCGTAATCACGCGGAATATACCGACAGCCACCGCAGCTGGAAAGTACTGGCCAAGTGGCAGGAAATGATTCCTAGTTTCGTAAAGGTTCTTCCCAAAGATTATAAACAGATGCAGCGATCTATCAAGCAGGCTAAAGAAAACGGCCTTGAAGAAAAAGAAGCTGAAATGGAAGCATTCCTCCAAAACAAACAGTAGCGCAATACCAGTTCGCAAAACTTTAACATCAGAATTAATCAGCTGAAATATTATGGGTAAACCAACCGGATTCATGGAATTCGAGCGTATAGAGACACCAAGCAGAGATCCTAAGGAAAGGATCAAAGACTGGGAAGAATACCATGAACATCATTCCGAAGAAAAACTAAAGGAACAGGGTGCACGATGTATGGACTGCGGTATCCCTTTTTGCCAGACAGGTGAAGAAAAAAATGGAAAAACGATGGGATGCCCGATTCACAATCTTATTCCTGAGTGGAACCATCTGGTGTACAAGGGAAAATGGAAAGAAGCTCTGCACCGGCTTCACAAAACCAATAACTTCCCGGAGTTTACGGGCCGCGCCTGCCCTGCTCCCTGTGAAAGCTCTTGTGTGCTCGGGATTATCGATCCGCCGGTAGCCATCAAGAGTATTGAACAGGCAATTATCGACAAAGGCTTTGAGGAGGGATGGGTTACACCAAATCCCCCGGAAAATCGAACCGACAAAAAAGTGGCTATTGTCGGATCTGGTCCTGCAGGACTTGCCGCCGCTGATCAACTCAATAAAGCAGGGCATAATGTGACAGTTTACGAGCGCCATGATAAAATTGGCGGCTTGTTGATGTATGGCATTCCGAATCAAAAAATGGATAAATCGGTCGTCAAACGTCGCGTGGATTTAATGGCTGATGAGGGCATCAACTTTATTACCAATACTGAAATCGGAGAGGATATTCATGCCTCTAAACTAAGCAACGATTATGACGCTGTTATTCTTGCCTGTGGTGCTACCAATCCACGCAATCTGGAAATCGAGGGGCGGGATCTCGACGGTATTCATTTTGCGATGGAGTTTCTGCACGCCAATGTAGAAAGTCTGTTGGATTCCAATCACAAAGACGGAGAATATATATCTGCAAAAGATAAAGAAGTCATTGTTATCGGCGGCGGCGATACAGGCACCGATTGCGTTAGTACTTCTATGCGGCATAACTGTAAAAGTCTGACACAGTTTGAGATTTTACCCAAACCTCCCGAAAGTCGCTCGCAGGATAATCCATGGCCCGAATGGCCCAATGTTTATAAAGTAGATTACGGACAGGAAGAAGCCCAGGCTCACTTTGGAGACGATCCGCGTGAATTCCAGGTGATGACTAAGAAATTCGTAGGTGATGGCAACGGTAATGTAAAAGAGCTGCATACCGTAGAAATAGAATGGATAACCAATGAAGAGGGTCAAAAAGAACCCAAAGAAATTTCCGGTACAGAAAAAGCCTGGAAGGCCGACCTGGTTTTGTTAGCAATGGGATTCTTAGGTCCTGAAAGCCCGGTACTGGATCAACTGAAAATAGAACGCGATGAACGCTCTAATGCCAAAACAGAACACGGCGACTATCATACAAATGTGGATGGCGTTTTTGCTGCCGGAGACATGCGTCGCGGACAAAGCCTGATTGTATGGGCTATCAATGAAGGCCGCGGTGCGGCCCGAGAATGTGATCGCTATTTAATGGGTGCTACGGAGTTGCCATAGCATCCTTAGTAGATTTTGACATTAGATCTGACTTATTGCCTGATTGTTAGATATTACAAAACCGCTAACCGGAAGCTAGTCAAGCACTTATGAACGGAGCCAAACCAATAAAATGCTTCAGCTGGTATGCTGATCAAGCTTACTTCCTGACCAGAGAAATTACGCATGGCCAATTTTAAAATTACCGCTTTTAGAAATTTATAATGCCTGTTTTATAAAGGCTTCTTATATATCTATAAGAGTTTTTAACCTAGGTTAGATTGCTCTCACTTATATGTTTTTTAGTCAGTGAATCATTATGATAATGACGGAAACCAAAATGTCCTTAATCAGAAAGCTAAATTAATTTAAAAAAGAAAACTAAGAGAGAGGACTGAGAGAGAAAAACAAGAGAAAAGAACGAGAGAGATAAGAAAACACACACTGCTTGTCGAGAGCTCAAGCAAAACAATTAATGGGGAGAGCCAAAACATCTACAGGTGCTGTTTACTGCACAAAAGAGTGGCCATTGGGTAGTCACTCGAAAAATAAAGGCCGGTCGCCTAGACCGGCCTTTATTATTTTTACGGATTTTTATAATTAGCATGCTGATACTACTTCCCATCCATTTCTCGTTCAGTTGCTCTGCGGCTGAACAACTAAAAGACGCTCCGCATCTGTTACACGAATCGAAACAACGCATTTCTCAGACTTATCCCCCGCTGGCGTGTAAATAAACAGTTTAAACGCAGAGCGCTTCTCTCCGGTCCCGACGCAGAGCCCAACTACGCTAAAGCTACGAAGGGCAGGCATCGGGACGAGATAATAATGTTATTTCACCTCGGGAGCAGAGCTCCCTCGCAACTACACACACAGGAATGGGTAAGAATCCTGTCATCGGATATTGTCCCCGAACAAAAATTCTGAAGGTGGTTCTTCTCCCTTCAGATACTTCACGAAATAATCCCATCGACGATTCATAAAGTAGCGCGAATTTCCGAATCCATGCCCTGCATTCGGGAATACCACCATATCAAAATCTTTGTCCGCTTTGATCAAAGCATCAACAACCAGCAGCGTATTTGTAGGCGGCACATTGCTGTCCATCATACCGTGAGCAATAAGCAACTTGCCTTCCAAATTTTCAGCTAACAATTGATTAGCCTGCTTGTCGTAATTATCGCCTTGTTCATATAGGCCTAGCTCGTCTTCATCTACATTTTCCTTCTTTTTAAGAAGTCCATGCCATTTTTCACCCCAGTCATCTTCATAATTACGATTATCATGATTTCCGGCACCAGACACTGCTACTTTGTAAAAATCAGGATATTCCAAAATTGCACGTGTTGAGGCAAATCCACCACCGGAATGTCCCCAAATACCTACTCGATCGAGATCCATCCACGAATGGCGTTCTCCCAACTCCTTAATCATAGCTATTTGATCGGGGATTCCATTGTCGCCCATGTCACCGTAATAGGCATCATGAAATGACTTAGACCGTCCCGGCGTACCCATGGCATCTACTTCAACAACAATAAATCCGAGCTCGGCAAGCGCTTGCTTATCAGAACGCGAAGGTCTGAATGAACGAGAGCCCACACTGCCCGACTGCGGACCGGGATACAGATAGTTCAATACGGGATAGGATTTAGTAGAATCGAAATTTGTTGGTTTATACATCAGTCCATACAGATCGGTTTCACCATCACGTGCCTTTACGCTGAACTGCTCAGGAGCCACCCAACCTTCTTCTTTTAATTGGCTGATGTCCGCCTTTTCCAATTCCATAACAACTTCACCATTGAGATCCCGAATTACCGAAACCGACGGGGTATCGGGTGTGGAATATGTATCCGTAAAATATTCTTTTGAATCTGACCATGTTATCTGGTGATGCTGCTGCTCCGGAGTCAGATTTGTCAGTCCGGACCCGTCCATGTTTATCTTATAAAGATAGTGGTAATAGGGATTTCCCTCTTCGCGATTTGATCCGGTAAAATAAAGTGTGCGATTTTCCTCATCTACAAACTGCAGATCCAGTACGCGCCAGTCCCCTTCTGTAATCTGATGTTTCAGCTCTCCGCTTTCCAGATCATATAAATAAAGATGCCCCCAGTTGTCACGCTCCGAAAACCAGATTACATCATTTGATTCTTCAAGCACACGCCAGCTCTCTTCGCTGTAACCCGATTCAAAATAAGTATCAACCTCTTCGCGCAGCACATCGCGTACTTCACCAGAATTCGGATCGGCTATACGTAACTGTGCCACCTGGTGGTTACGGGATGAAGAGACAAAAGCCAGCTGCGATCCGTCGTCGCTCCACTCGGCATCCAGAAATGTACCGTCCCAGTCAGCTATATGATCAGAAATCGTTGAGCGGTGGAAATCGGGCTCCATATCCAAACGGACTACTTCCGGATTTTCTTCATCAGCGTGAATTACCACGCGTTCAATTTTAAAGACTGTGCTGTCTCCCGGCAGCGGATATTTCCATTTTTCTAAATCAGAATGCCCCACTTTGGTATTGTATAGATACATCTCTCCGACTCCGCGGCTGTCGTGCTGAAAGGTGGCGATTTTCTCGGAGTTTGGCCCCCACAGTAATACCGGCCGATCGCTTTTAATCCATCCCGCGTTATTTGTTGCATAACCATAATGTTCTTCACCGTCAGTAGTGAGCTGCGTGTGCTCGTCGGTTTCGGTGTTGCGCATCCACAGGTTATGATCTTTAATATAAACCGCTTTTTTACCATCCGGCGATAATATCTCCTGGGGTTCCTTGATCGGAGGTAATTTTTCAGTTTCATAGTTTGTTAAATCTGTCTGATAGCGAATCCCCCTCACTTGATAGGTAAGTGTATCTCCATCATCAGAAAGTTTAATAGAGCTCAGAGACAGATTATTTGGATCCTGCTCTCGCTCTGTCAACTCATTTAGACTTTCCGCCAATTGCTGGTGATCAAAAGCTTCACGTTTTTTCCCCGTAACAGGATCGGCAAGAATATATTCTCTGCCATCCGCAGTACGAGTATTATAGATTAAAACACCGTCGCCTGTCCACGTTTCTCCGGATACCTCCCCCAGCACCTTATCACTGGTATTTTGCCAGAGAAACTGCTCGGCGCGTTTGTAATCCTCGAGCGTAACGGATTCTGAAGTTGTTCCTTCTGATTCATCGGCAGTTATCTCCGAATTATCCATCGCCGCCTGCTGTGAAGAGCAGCCTGCCAGCATAAACATTGTTAGTAGTAAAACTGATAAAAATAAGTTAGTAGTCCTTTTCATAATTCCAGCCATTAATTTTTAAATAACTCATAATGATACAAATCCTGCCGTTCAATTGGCAAAAGTTACTGCTTGCAAGAATAGCTTAAAAAATATAAGGAGGCAACGGTAGTATTGAGTAGTGAGATTTTTTGGCAACTTTCTCACTAATCTCGTTCCGTACCTCCGGTGCGGAACGTATCAACTTTATAAGTTTGGAGGGAGCTCTGCTCCCGCCCAGGGTTTATATAAATCTATCATAGTTCGAGCGTCCGTTCGGACTATGGATTTCATTTTCTTTACTTTTGGTCCCGATAGATCGCACATCAGAGGAATGCAACCAAGTTGGTGGGTATTTATCTAATTTGCCAGTCTGCCCTTGGATTTTGTTGTCGGAGCAGCGCTCCGACTTACTCACGATCTATCTGTTTCGATATTCTACATGGAAAACAGATATACAATGAGTTTCAGAAAGTTATTCTCCAAACTAATATTTGAGCAACTGCATAAGCGCTTCTACCACATCTTACCACATTCCCCACAACCTACCACTTCTTTTCCCATATCCTTTGCAAATAAAGAAAAACCGTTCAAAAACCCGCCTCTGTGTGCAGAAGTAGACATTTACATCGCTTTATTAAATAGATCAAAACTTTATTACAAGATTATCATAATCTTTTCTTGACATATTCCTCCCTTTCGGGGTACATTGTGGGGTGAAGTGGGAGAATGTGGGAGTTCATGTCCACTTGGTCGAATTCGATATAATGCTGTAATTCTGGGGACTTTATATGCCTAGCTTTAAGGGTCAATATAAACATAGTGTTGATAAAAAAGGACGCGTTAGCTTCCCGGCTAAACTGCGTAAGTCCCTGAATCCCCAGGCGCAAGAACGTTTCACTATCTTGCGAGGTCTTGAACCCTGCCTTTATCTCTACCCAGAAGATGAGTGGCAGAAAGTAGAGAATAAGCTTTCCCAGATCAACAGCTTTACAAAAGAAGGTCGCACGGTCAAGCGCAATTTCCTGCGTTTTGCCGAAGACCTGACACTGGATAACCAGAATCGCATTCCTCTCCCTTCACAACTGGCAGAATGGGCCGGCATAGACGGTAAAGCCATTTTTATTGGCAGCGGCGAACGAATTGAGATATGGGCGCCGCAGAAACTCGATGAAGTTGATGCCGACCTTGATTTCGAATCGTATCAAGAACTCTTTGAGCGCGTGATGGGTGGCGATGACCATAATAATGAACAACAATGATACATATCATGAGCATCAGCCGGTATTGCTGGAAGAATCCGTAGACTATTTAGTTACGGATCCAAGCGGTATCTACGTCGATGCTACGCTTGGCGGTGGAGGACACAGCCAGGCATTGTTATCCCACTTAAATGACGACGCTCAACTTATTGGAATCGATCAAGACGACGAAGCGCTTGCTGCCGCGAGTTCTCGCATTGGCAGCGATAAGCGTTTTTCTACGATCAAAGGCAATTTCGGTTACCTCTCCAGGCTATTACCCCCAGAACTCCATGGGGAGGTAGCCGGAATCCTTCTTGATCTCGGACTCTCCACACATCAAATAAAAGAGGCAGAACGCGGATTTACCTACCAAAAAGAAGGTCCGCTGGACATGCGAATGAGCAATCTTCGCGGTATCACAGCATATCAGGTTGTTAACGAATATTCGTATGAAGACCTGCGCGATGTAATCTATCATTACGGTGAAGAACGATTGAGCCGTGAAATTGCCCGCGAAATTATTAATCGTCGCCCCTTAGAAACAACTACGGAATTGCGTGAAGCTGTAGAAGCTGTTGTTCACGGGCAACACCAAATCAAAAGCGTAGCCCGGGTTTTTCAGGGGATACGAATCGAGGTAAATCGCGAGCTGGATATGCTGCGTAACGTTCTGGATCAGTCTCTGGAGCTGATACCTGTCGGCGGACGTATTGTTGCTATTAGCTATCATTCGCTGGAAGATCGCATTGTAAAAAAATTCTTTAAAGCCGGGAACCACCAAGGAGAAATTGAAAAAGATTTTTATGGAAACCCCCTGACTCCTATTGAAGAAATTTCTGGCGGCATCATACGACCTTCGGAAGAAGAAGTAGAAAAAAATCCCGCGGCACGAAGTGCAAAAATGCGCGTTGCGGAAAAGATAAAACAGCCGGAGGTGTAGTATGCTGATAAAATCTCCGATGAAAAAAGATAAAGTCAAAAAGAACAAGCGCACCCCCTCTAATGGGAAACAGCAGAAAACACGCCGAGAAACAAGTTTCCGCTCTAACGGGGGGAATTATGGCAAACGTATAAAATCCAAAGAAAGTAAGAACGGCAAGTTTTCACTTCCGAAGGTAAAGCCGTGGAAAATTATCGTTGGTACTATTGCTATGGGACTACTCGGCATATTATATCTGAATCACGTATTTGCTACTCAAGAGCTTCTTCAAGAAGTAAATCAGCTTGAACGGGAATATAACCAGGTAAAACGGATGCACGATGATTACCGGTTAAGATATGACCGTATGACAGGTCCTTCTGAGATCTATGAAAAAGCCAAAAACAGAGGGTTTATCAACGGCGGGCCCGCCGAAAAGGTGATTGAGGTGCAAAAATAATGCAAAAAAACAGGTCTTCTATACTAAATCGGATGTTTGTGGTTTTTGGGCTGGTACTTCTGGTGCCATGTGCCATTGGTATGCAGCTATTCCGCATCAATTTTGTAGAAGGCGATGAACTGCGCGAACTCTGGAATGAGCAAGCTATTGATTATATCTCAATACCTGCACAACGCGGCAATATTTACGATGAGAACCGGAGTTTACTCGCTACCAATTCGGTAGCTTACAAAGTGGCTGTGGATCCCAAACTAAACGGTATCACCCGTTCACAAATTCGGCAACTTTGCGATTCCCTGGCTAAATATACTCCACAATCGGCTGGGCAGTTTCTGCAAAAAATTGACTCTGCTCCTGCTAGCTCGCGTTATGTCGTACTAAGCAAGAATATCGATGCCGAAGCATACGAAGCCCTCCGGCAACTCGATAACCGCGCCGTTATTCTCGAAGAAGAGTATAAACGACGCTATAATTTTGGTTCTCTTGCGGCTCATTCTATTGGATTTGTAAATCACAATATGGATGGAGTGACAGGACTTGAAAAAGAATATGATGACGCACTAAGCGGTAAAGACGGAGTGCAGCAAGTACGTCGGGATCGAAATGGAAACATTTCTGCTTATATAGGAGCACCTCGTAAACAGCCGCAGCAGGGATATTCGCTTTATACTACCATTGATTCTCACATCCAGGCAATTCTGGAAGAAGAACTTAAAGCCGGGATTGACAGAACGAGTTCGTCCTACGGTTCGGCTATTGTCATGAATCCCAAAACAGGAGCCATCAAAGCGATGGCTAACTATCCCACATTCAATCCCAACAACCCTTCCTCTCTCAACAATACGAATCGCAGGAATTTTGCGATCTCGGATATGATCGAACCCGGCTCTACTTTTAAACTCGTTACAGCCATCGCTGCTGTAGAACAGCAGAAAGTACAATTCGATGAGACCTTTGAAACTCCTGAAGATGGAGAAGTGCTTATTCACGGCCAGTGGATGCGCGATCACGAACCGCTGGGAACCCTTACATTTCCCGAAGTAATCTCCAAATCATCAAACGTAGCTACGGCCCAAATAGCTATGCGACTCTCCCGGGATTCATATTACCAGTATGCGCGCAACCTGGGATTCGGCACATCCACAAATATTGACCTGCCCAATGAAGAATCAGGACGGCTGCCGAAACCTTTTGAATGGAGCCAGGTTACATTACCGTGGATGTCTATCGGTTATGAAGTGCAGGTAACCCCCATTCAGTTGGCCCAGGCGTACGCAGCTTTTGCAAACGGCGGAACAATGAAGCGGCCCTACCTGGTAGAAAAAATGACAGACGGCAGTGACAATATTGTATGGCAACACCGTGATGTGACGGTACGACAAATTGCAAAGAAATCTACGATTGAAAAGCTCTATCCTGTATTTAAGGATGTTGTTTCCGATTCAGGTACCGCCGATTATGCCCAGGTCAAAGGACTTACTATCGGTGGTAAAACCGGCACCGCTCAAAAATATATCGGCGGCCGTTATCGCAATGAATATCGATCTTCTTTTGTGGGATATTTCCCATCCGAAGATCCGAAATATGTATGCCTGATAGTGCTTGATGACCCCGACATCTATCCCCCTTACGGTGGTATTACAGCCGGACCAATTTTCCGGGAGACGGCTAATCGGATCGCAGGACTTGATAACGAAATTGAAAAACAGATCCTGCAACAGGATTTAGACAGTAACACCTGGGCTTATGCCCCCGACCTAAAAGGATTGTCTAAAGATGAGGCAAAAGCAATTTTAGGAAACCAAAAACTGGCATATGACTTAAAAGGAAACGGTGACCAAGTTATTGCACAAACTCCACAGGCGGGATCTGTTCTATCTCCCGAGGATAAAATTATTCTTGAACTATCATCTTCAACTGCTGCTGTTGATACAGCAGAGTTAGCGGAGGAATATTCCATAATTCCCGATGTGGGCGGAATGAGCATGCGTAAGGCAACACAGCTCATCAATAGTCGCGGCTATAAAGCTGAAACCATTGGTTCTGGAACGGTTTACACACAGTTTCCCCGTCCCGGTGATAAGATGAAACAGGGCCGTACTGTTACTATCCGCGGAAAAGCCAAAGCACTGGAATCTTTAACAGCTAAAGGAGCAACAGAGTGACATTTGATCACCTCATATCGCTTTGTGACCCAATCAACGTCTCCGGTCCGGAGCCGAATGAGATTGGTACGCTCACGCAGGATTCCCGCCAAGTGCAGGATAATTCAGTATTTATTGCTATACGGGGTTTTCAGACAGATGGTCACGATTTTATTGAGGATGCTGTTGCCAATGGCGCATCAATTATCATTAGTGAAGATTCATATCCCATCAAAAATGTTTGCACCATTCGGGTTGATGATACCAGATCGCTGATTGGTCCGCTGGCACAAGCTTTTGAAGGTAATCCGGCTAAGAATTTAACAGTGATCGGAATTACCGGAACCAACGGTAAAACGACCGTTGCCACGCTGGTATATCAGACTTTGCAACAATTGGGAGCTAATCCGTCACAGCTTGGTACTACAGGCAAGCGGATCGGCAGCCAACAGGTACAAAGTTCTTTGACAACCTCCGACCCTATTGAGCTGGCCGCAGATATGGCCGAAATGGTCGATGCCGAATCCACACACGTAGTCATGGAGGTTTCATCACATGCACTCGACCAAAAACGAGTTAACGGGATTGATTTCGATGTAGCAGCATTTACCAATATTAGTCACGATCATCTGGATTATCACAAAACGCTGGAGGATTACGCAGCATCCAAGAAACGGCTTTTTGACGATCTCAACGCTGATGCAACCGCAATCATCAATGGCGATGATGACAAAGCCGCCTTTATGACCATGGACTGTCTGGCCCGTGTGGTAAACTTCAGCTTTAAGGAAGCGCTGCAAGTTGATTGCCAGGTGCTATCGAATACGATGGAAGGTTTGGTCGTCCGCATCGATCAAACGATGATCAAAAGTTCTCTGATCGGCACCTTCAACGCCTATAATCTTACTGAGGCATTTTTGATCTGTCGCGCACTGGGATATGAAGATAATGAGATAAAAGAGGCACTAGAGGCCGCGCCGGGTCCTGCGGGACGTCTTGAACGTGTTAGTATTGCCGGAGAAGATGACCATCCGCTTGTGCTGGTGGATTATGCACATACTCCCGATGCATTGGAAAATGTAGCTTCTACCCTGGCCGAAATCAAAAAAGAAAATCAACAACTACACATCATTTTTGGATGTGGCGGTAACCGGGATAAAACAAAGCGACCTAAAATGGGTCGGATTGCCGAGCAGTACGCCGACAAAGTGACCGTTACCTCCGATAACCCGCGGGATGAAGATCCCGATGCAATAATCGATGAAGTTATGAATGGCTTTGAGAATCCGAATGTCATTGATCGCATTACGGATCGCAAGCAAGCAATTGAAAACGCAATTAAAGACGGCGATGCCGATACAATGATCTTAATTGCCGGAAAAGGGCACGAAACCTATCAGGAAATTATGGGTGAGCGTCACGATTTTGATGACCGTCAGATAGCGAGAACTGCGCTACAGCACAGAAATGCCAATCCTAAAAACATGGAGGGCTGATGCTGTACGAACTCTTACACTGGCTTGAAGTTACTTATGAACCGCCTGGTTTTGGTGCATTTGAGTTTATTACCACTCGAGCAGCTATTGCGGCTGCCATGGCGTTGTTTATCAGCTTATTGATTGGTCGCCGCATCATCGAATGGCTCGAGAGAATGCAGCTTCGTGAAGTTATCCGTGAAGATATCGGTCTCGATACGCACCTGGGAAAAGCTCATACTCCCACCATGGGCGGTATCATTATTCTGCTGGCAATCCTCATTCCTGCCATCCTCTGGATGCCCATGGACAGTATCTATACATGGATGATCATTCTGGTAACGCTCATCCTGGGCGTTGTGGGATTTGTAGATGATTACATCAAAGTGGTAAAGAAGGATAAGACCGGATTAAGCGGCAGGTTAAAAGTTGCCGGACAGATTACAGTTGGGTTACTGCTCGGGCTTACGCTCTATTTCTGGCCTGAATTTCAGGAATTCAACACGCTTTCAACTGTTCCATTTTTGAAAAATGTAAACATCGATTACGCTTTTCTCGGTGAAGCTCTTGGCTGGGTGATATACATACCCATGGTGATTTTTGTGATAACAGCTGTAAGTAATGCCACTAATCTCACGGATGGGCTGGATGGGCTGGCTGCCGGTACATCAGCTATTGCAGGTTTAATACTCGGAATTTTTGCCTATGTGTCGGGACGAACTGACTTCTCGGAATTTCTCGATATCCTTTATCTGCCCGGTGCCGGTGAACTCACCATTTTCTGTACGTCCCTTGTTGGGGCCTGCATGGGATTCCTCTGGTATAACACGTATCCCGCATCAGTATTTATGGGAGATACAGGCTCACTTGCCCTGGGAGGATCATTCGGGGCCCTGGCACTCATGCTTCACAAAGAGCTACTGCTGCCAATAATCTGCGGCATCTTCTTTGTAGAAACTGTTTCTGTAATTATTCAAACAACCTATTTCAAATACACCAGGCGAAAGTATGGTGAAGGCAAACGCGTTTTTCTGATGACCCCGATACACCATCACTTTGAGAAAAAAGGTCTGCCGGAATCAAAGATTGTCGTACGATTCTGGATTATTGCTGTACTCCTCGGAATTCTAAGCCTATTAACCCTCAAGTTGCGATGAGAGAAGTAAAGAATCGACATATCGTTGTTGCCGGAGCCGCACGCAGCGGACTGGCCGTCGCTTCTCTGCTGAAGCGGAAGGGAGCTCGTGTATTTGTCACCGATCACAGCAAGATCGACAAATCGGTGAAAACGAAATTGAAAGAGCTTGATATACCCTTTGAAGAGAACGGTCACACGCAAAAAGCACGCGGCGGCGATTTTCTGGCTTTGAGTCCGGGAGTGCCAACAGAGGCTCCCCTGGTGCAGGAATATTTGGAAACCGGCAAAGAGGTATTTTCCGAAATAGAGATCGCCAGCTGGTTCAACAAAAGTGCCATAGTAGCCGTGACCGGCAGCAATGGCAAAACCACAGTAACAAACTGGCTCGATCATACATGGAAGCTGGCCGATCGCCAACATATTACCGGAGGCAATATCGGCTATGCATTTTCTGACAAAGTGGAGGAAACCAGCGAAGATGGAGAAGCACTACTAGAAGTGAGCAGTTTTCAGCTGGATCATATCGACACGTTTCACCCGCATATTGGACTACTACTAAATATTACAGCCGATCATCTGGATCGATATGAAAATGATTTTACAAAGTATGCGGCATCAAAATTTCGTATTACAGAGAACCAGACCTCCCGGGATTGGTTCATCTACAATTATGACGATCCGACCATTACCGGGCATGTGGAAACCCTTAAAAAAAAAGCGGATACACCGCAACTGCTGGCTTTTTCAAACCAGCAGGAACCGGAAAGTGCAGGAGCATTCGTCCGCAATCAGAACATCATTTTGAAGTTTAACCAAGAAGAAGAGGTATTAATGCCTGTGAGTGATGTAAATTTATCTGGAAAGCACAATTTGAATAACGGCTTGGCTACAGCACTGGCTGCACGAGCTTCTGAAATTAAAAACGACATCATTCGCGAAAGTCTGCGCACTTTTGAAGGCGTAGAGCATCGCCTGGAACAGGTTCGTACCGTTCAGGGCGTCAAATATGTAAATGACAGTAAAGCAACCAATATCAATGCCGTTTGGTACGCCCTTGACAGTTTTAACGTACCGATAACATTAATTCTGGGTGGGCGTGACAAAGGCAACGATTATACAGAGCTGGCTGACCAAATCTGCCAAAAAGTACATACCGTTATCGCCATTGGTGAAGCACGACCTATGATTGAGGAACAGCTGAAATCAATAGTACCAATGTTTAAAACAGCTGAAACTATGAATGAGGCCGTTCGGGAAGCAAAAAATGTAGCTAAACGCGGAGAAGTTGTGCTATTGAGTCCGGCCTGTGCTTCGTTCGACATGTATGATAATTATGAACACCGTGGAAATGAATTTAAAAAAGCAGTAAACAGACTTTAGTCTAAATAGCAAACAACAAATTACAAATAAATTCAAACCCAGCTATTTGAAATTTGAGTTTTGAATCTTTGAAATTTATCACGAAGTGATCTATACAACGCCAAATAAAAATATTTCTTCCATCATGGGCACCAGCCCTGATGATATTGATACGCCTAAACAGGGCAGTGATCGTGTGCTGTTGGTATCGGTCATTATACTGATGGTATTTGGAGTACTGGCTGTGTACTCGTCCATTGCCTATTTCGCTGAAAGCAGTCATACGACAGCCGGAAAACTGGTGATGGATCATGTAATGAAGTTGGGAATCGCCTTTTTAGCCATGCTTATTTTCTCCAAAATTAACTACCATCACCTGGCTCGATTCAGTCGGCTGGCAGTAGTTGGAAGCTGGCTGCTGCTCATTGCAGTCATGATATACGGCACAGAAGTGTTTGGTGCCAAACGCTCACTCAACATTGTTGGATTTTCATTTCAGCCGGCCTCCTTCGCATCACTGGCGCTGCTCATTCATATATCGGTCCTGCTCGATCAAAAACAAGAATATATAAAAGATTTCAAACGAGCTTTTCTGCCCATCATGTTCTGGGTAATTATCACCTGCGGACTAATTGGACTCGAAGATTTCAGCAGTGCTGCAGTATTACTGGTCCTCTCACTACTCGTCATGTTTATAGGACGCATTAGTACAATGCAGCTGGGTGCGCTTGTACTTATTGGGCTGATGGGAGCGACGGTTTTAATCTCTCAATCGCCCGAACGGCAAAGCCGCATTGAACAGTATGTAAATCAGGTTGTGGATATCAACAGTCAGGAATTCAATATCGGGGAAGGATACCAGGCACAACAGGCTCATATTGCCATTGCCCAGGGTGAAGTTTTAGGTGTGGGAATTGGCCAGAGTACACAGCGAGATTTTCTTCCCGCTCCCTACAACGATTTTATTTTCGCCATCATCGCCGAAGAATATGGATTAGTGGGTTCTGTGTCGCTGATATTACTTTTCACGGTAATTTTATTCCGCGGTATCGGAAAAATCGCTAAGAACGCTCCCGATACGCTCGGCATGCTTATAGCAGTGGCCTGCACCCTGACAATTGTACTATATGGATTTATCAATGCCGGTGTAGCCAGCGGGCTACTGCCCGTGACGGGACTGCCTATGCCCTTTGTAAGCTACGGTGGTACCAGCATCCTCTTCGCAGGGCTGATGATCGGTATCTTAATGAATATTTCGAAACAAAATCCCAACAAGCGCCCCGTGTTTTATGCATAGCGCTGCAAAGAACATATCATCGCAGGACACACAAACCTCTACTGCTATGGGCCGGAAAATAAAAGTGCTCATAGCAGCCGGAGGTACAGGTGGGCACGTATATCCTGCTATCGCTATTGCTGACGCACTGCGTAAGGCATCAGAGTATGTAGATATTCTGTTTGTAGGCACAAAAACCCACATGGAGTGGGAGGCTGTATCCAAAGCGGGCTATGATATTACCAGCATTTGGATCAGCGGCTTTCACCGGCGATTCACGCTTAAAAACCTGCTGTTTCCGGTTAAACTCGGCACAAGTTTGATACAGAGTTTTATGATCATCAACAAGTATAAACCAGATATTGCAATTTCTTGTGGTGGATATGTGGCGGGACCTGTAGGATGGATTGCAGCTAAAAAAGGCATTCCACTTGTCATCCAGGAGCAGAACAGCTATCCGGGTGTGACGAACCGAATTTTGGGACGTGACGCCGCGCTCATTTTCACCGCCTTTAAAGATGCCGAACAGTATTTCCCAAGCGATAAAACAAAAGTAGCCGGTAATCCAACGCGGAAATCGCTGACTGAAGTGGATGCCAACGAAGCTTATGAATCATTCGATTTTAATAGCAACAAACGGACACTCTTGGTTTTGGGCGGCAGCGGTGGTGCCAAAAAGATTAATGAAGCGATGTTGCAGAACATTAACAAGTTACACAACGAGCTGAACCTGCAAGTTATCTGGCAGTGTGGAAAACGCTATTACGATCAGCTGCGAAGTAAATTGAAACCTAATGATTTTGAAAATCTGCGACTCAAAGATTTTATCCATGATATGCCAAAAGCATACGCCGTGGCTGATTTGGTTATCAGTCGCGCCGGGGCCCTCTCCTGTGCGGAGCTGGCACTGACCGGTAAGCCAAGTATCCTGGTACCGTCGCCTAATGTAGCCGGTGATCACCAGACAAAAAATGCAAAATCGATGGTTGATAATGGTGCATCAAAAATGATCGAGGATAAGGATTTGAATCAAAGTTTAACTGAGGCTGTCAAATACGTAATCACTGACAAACAACAATTAACTAAAATGGGTAACGCGGCCAAACAGCTTGCACGGCCCGATGCCGCCGAAGAAATAGCAAATAAAGTTTTAGAACTAGCAAATACTACGTAATGAGTCATCTCGACCGTAAGGGTGAGATCTTTAGAAACAAAGATTTCTCGCTCCGCTCGAAATGACACGATGATGATTAATATTCATGAGTAAGCAAATACAAACACAACCCATATTCGGACGCACCCGCCACATCCACATGGTGGGAATTGGCGGGATTGGTATGAGCGGGATGGCTGAAATCCTGCTGCAAAAAAATTATACCATAACCGGATCTGACGCAAATATGGGTGACACGATCGAGCGCCTGCAGGAGCTTGGCGCCGATATCAAAATCGGACACGACGAGAAAAATATCGAAGGTGCCGATGTAGTGGTTTACACCAGCGCCGTAGAGGCGGAAGAGAATATTGAGACCAGGGCCGCGCTGGAGAAAGGTATACCAGTAATTAAACGCGCCGAAATGCTGGCGGAATTGATGCGTATGAAATACGGAGTAGGCGTTGCCGGAACACACGGCAAAACGACAACCACAACCATGATCGGCCATGTTATACAGGATGCCCAGTTCGATCCCACCATCATCGTCGGCGGTAAAGTACACAGTTTTTCTGAAACCAATGCTGTTGTGGGCAAGGGTGATATCATTGTTGTCGAAGCCGACGAATTTGACCGGACATTCCTGCGACTTACTCCATCGCTGGGCGTTATCACCAATATCGAAGCTGAACACCTTGATATCTACGATAATCTGGAGGATGTAAAAGATGCCTTCATAGAATTTGCAAACAAAGTACCGTTTTACGGGGCTGTTGTTCTGTGTCTTGATGATCCAAATGTGCGGAGTATTATTCCCTCGATCGAGCGGCGTACGATTACGTACGGTTTTACTCCACAGGCCAAAATAAGGGCAACCGATATTGAGATTGATCATTTTACCAGCACCTTTACAGTTATTAATGGTGATGAAACACTCGGTGAGATCGAATTAAATGCTCCGGGTGAGCATAATGTAAAAAATGCCTTGGCAGCTGTGGCAGTAGGACTAGAACTGGATGTAGATTTTAAGCAGATTAAGTCGGGACTGGAGCGCTTTGAAGGAGTTTTTCGACGATTCCAGCTCAAAGCTGAAAAGGACAATGTGTTGGTTATCGACGATTATGCCCATCATCCCACGGAAGTACAGGCTACGCTGGATGCGGCTCGCAAAGGATGGAAAGATCGCCGCATTGTGGCTGTGTTTCAGCCGCATTTGTATTCGCGGACCCAAGAGCTTTATAAAGAGTTTGGGCTCTCATTCTTTGATGCCGAAGTTTGCGTAATCACGGATGTATATCCTTCTCGTGAAGAACCAATTGAAGGTGTAACCGGCAAACTTATCGCTGATGTGGCCAAAGAGTACGGTCATCAGAAAGTGCACTATGTAGAAAATAAAGCAGAACTGCCGGCTCGGCTGAAGGAGATTGTAGAACCCGGTGATGTGGTCATAACAATGGGCGCCGGTGACATTTATAAATACGGCGAACAGTTTGTGGAAGCACTGGAATCAGGAATTTCAAAACTGAAATGATACAAACCAAGTATAAAAAAGTAAGTGTCATGCTGAACTTGGTTCAGCATCTGTAATCACTGATTTAGTTAATAGCAGAAGATCCTGAAACAAGTTCAGGATGACATATTTAAATAGAGATTATTAGAAATGAGTACAACTAACAAAAATACAGGACCTGAAGGCACTGATACTGCTTCTTCACAAAGCAGTAGTGCGCTGCCGTGGATTGCCGGCGTTATTTTCGTGTTGGGATTGGCCGTGATGGCAGGGCTTTACTGGAGCTCAACCATGACTGTCAATCAGGTACAATTTTCAGGCAATCATTATGTATCAACATCAGAACTTCGGGAGGTTGACATTCCGACAGGAATGTCTCCCGACAGCATGAATTTTAGCGCAATCATGAACCAGTTTGAGCAAATTCCATATGTAAAACAGGCCGATATTAGTGTAGATCCAAGCGGAAAGTTAATGGTTGATGTTACTGAGCGACAACCTATTGCACTGCTATCGGATGGCGGGGAAAAAATATATATAGATCAAGAAGGCATACGCCTGCCTATGAAGCTGGGCAAAGCGGCCGACGTTCCCATTTTATACGGATTCAGTGCTAACCCAATGACGGATACCCTGAAAAGCGATGCATTTAAAACAGTCTCTGATTTTTTAACAATGGCACTTAATAAAAAGGTAAGCAATGCGACCATTAGCGAAGTAGCATGGACGAACGATCAAGGTGTAGTCGCTCTGACGAACCAAAATGGCGTAAAGCTGGTTTTCGGCAAAGGTGATTTTGCCACACGGTTGCGTAACTGGGAAGCTTTTTACAGTGAAATCGTCAAACAGAAAGGCATTGACGCGATGCGCTCTATCGATTTGCGATTTGAAGGGCAAATTGTAACCCGGGAAAAATGAAATGAATAGCAGGATTTAATTAAAACAACAGTACGTGGATAAAAGTATGGAAGAACAAGAAGATAGAATTGTCGTTGGGCTGGATATTGGTACAACAAAAGTATGTGCAATTGTTGCCTCTATTGATCCACAGGATCGCATTCACATCCTGGGAGTGGGCAAAGCACCGAGTGATGGTTTAAATCGCGGTGTCGTTGTTAACATTGATAAAACGGTCAATGCCATCCAAACGGCTGTTGAACAAGCGCAGCTGGCTTCCGGCATTGAAGTGAACTCGGTAAATGTAGGTATTGCCGGAGATCATATCCGAAGCATGCGCAGCAAGGGCGTGATCACCATCAACAATCGCGATAATGAAATTACGGTTGATGATGTAGAGCGGTTGCTGGAAGACTGCCAGCGGATTATGCTGCCAACCGATCAACAGATTATCCACGTTATCCCGCAGGAATTTGTCGTTGACGGACAAGATGGAATCAGCGACCCGGTAGGCATGAGCGGAATGCGTATGGAGGCTGAAGTACACATAATAACAGGGCTTGTTTCGGCAGCCAAAAACATCTATCGATGTGTAGAACGCGCTGGGTACCAGGTAGCTGACATCATCCTTGAGCCTCTCGCCTCTTCATATTCAGTGCTCGACGAAGAAGAAAAAGAAGCTGGCGTTGTGCTGGTGGATATTGGAGGCGGTACAACAGATGTCGCCATTTTCCAGGATAATACAATACGCCACACGGCAGTCATTGCCATCGCCGGTAAAAAAGTTACGGATGACATCCGCGTTGGTCTGAGCGTACTTGATGATCAGGCCGAAAAACTTAAGCATGAACACGGCGAAGCCTATGTGGACCTGATTGAGGAAGATGAAGCTATCACCGTACCCGGTATTGCGGGGCGGCCTCCCAAAGAGATTACTAAAAGTATTTTAGGCAAAATCATCCAGGCGCGGATGGAAGAGATTCTGGAAATCGTGGCCATTGAAGTAAAGCGCAGCGGATATGCTGACAACCTCAGTGCCGGCGTGGTGCTAAGCGGCGGTGGTTCACTAATCGACAATGTGTGTCCGCTTGCCAATGAAATACTCGGCATGGATGCCAAAATCGGCAAACCGATCGGGCTCAGCGGTGGGCTCATTGAGGAAGTAAATAACCCGATTTATGCCACCGGAGTAGGACTGGTTATGCACGCAATTAAAACCGGATCGGGGCCGGCAAACCAGGCCATTGTGCCATCATCCACCAAAGGGTCGAGCGTGGAAAAAGTGATGAACCGAATTGCCGAGCGTATGAAAAGCTGGTTCAAGGAACTATAGACAGAAGAGTTTTTAGAAAAGAATTTACATAGCAATCAAGTAGCAATAACAGTACACAGCAATCAAAAAAGGAGTAACATTATGTCTAACATTAACTCTCGTTTTAGTTTTGACATCGACGGTCAAGACAATGCGAAAATAAAAGTCATTGGTGTTGGTGGCGGCGGAGGTAACGCCGTTAACAACATGATAAATAAGGGACTGACCAGTGTGGAGTATATCGCTCTGAACACTGATGCCCAGGCCCTGAAAAATAATGAAGCTGATATCACCATCCAGGTGGGAGCCAATCTCACCAACGGATTGGGCGCCGGTGCTCGTCCCGAAATCGGACGTGAAGCGGTTGAAGAAAATCGGCACGAAATCGAAGAAGCCATCGAAGGTGCCGATATGGTCTTTGTGACAGCCGGCATGGGCGGTGGCACGGGTACGGGAGGAGCTCCTGTCGTATCAGGTATAGCCAAACGCAAAGGCATTTTGACGGTTGGCATTGTAACAACACCCTTCGACTGTGAAGGCCCTAAGAGAATGAAGTATGCACTTGAAGGTATCACTGAACTTAAGAAAAACAGTGATACGGTGATTGTTATCCCCAATGAGCGATTGATGGATATTGCCGATGAGGATACGACCCTGCTCGAGGCGTTCGATCAGGCCAATCAAGTGCTCTACAACGCCACCCGTGGTATTTCGGATCTCATCCTGATGCCCGGGCTGATCAACCTCGACTTTGCCGACATCCGAACCACGATGCTCGACGGTGGCGCAGCTATCATGGGTGCGGCCAATGCCACAGGGGAAGATCGCGCCGAGATTGCTGCCCGCGAAGCGATTAATTCTCCATTGCTTGACGGAGTGAGTATCCACGGTGCCCGAAACGTGCTGGTTAATATTTCATCAGGTGCCAATCTGGGAATGAAGGAAACCAATACGGCAACCAGCATCATTCAGCAGGAAGCCGGAGAAGATGCCGAAATTATTCTCGGTACGGTGCTGGATGAAAGCTTTAATGATGAGCTGCGGGTTACCGTTATTGCTACCGGATTTGATCTGGCTGACAGCAAAGATGAGGCGCGGGTGGCTCCGAATTCGAAGAAGAATAAGAGTAAGAAACCTGATAAGCAGAAATCGCCTTCTGACGACCTGGAGATGCCTAAGGCCAACGATGTTACGGGACACAGCCGGTATTCTTCAACAAATGAGCCATTCTACAAAGGTGAGAAAAACCTAAAGCAGATGGATCAGCCGGCATTCCACCGCAGAAGCCTTAAGAACGTCAGTTCTTTAAATAAGAATGAAGAAGAGGAAGAGCAGGATATACAGGATGAACAAAAGAAAAGTGATGAACTGCTGAATAACCGGCGTGAACGAATCGACAAAACCGATTCTGATCAACCGGCGTTTCTGCGAAAAATTATGGATTAACCAGTAGAGAAATCCTCCAATGATTGCTATGTACTATGATGGCTGTGACTAATTAACGTTAGAGCCATTCTTCCCGAAACCTTTCGGGATTTGATTGCTACCACTAAAGGAGTCCTCTGACCGGGGACTCCTTTTTTTTATTTGGTTTTAGAGAATTTGTAGCAGCTAAGTTATACCCAGAGCTACACAAAGAAGGCACAGAGAGACACAAAGAAATCTCTGTGATACGTCGTGATTCTCTACACAAATACGTGTAACAATATTTTTTTAAGAGATCTTTGTAAAACTCGTGTCACCCTGAATTTATTTCAGGGTCTGTTGCAGGAAATACCATTAGTAGCATCTAAACCTTTCATTGCAACAGATGCTGAAACAAGTTCAGCATGACATAGTAGATTTCCGCCGGCTGCCGCGCCGGGACAAAAAACAACTCATTCATCTCGTCCCGATGGTTCGCATCTCTAAGCGGAGCAGCTGAAAAGGTATAGCTTTTGCCCTCATCCTCCCGAAAGAAACCAAACAACTCGTCCAGATGCTCTATATTTCATATTGTACTGCTTGGTGCAAAAAGGAATATCGAACACCGAACAAGGAAGTAGGAATGTCGAATGTAAGAAACTTCAACATTCTACAGTTCCTTATTCATTATTCCCTAATCTCGTCGCGATGCTCAGCGTCGGGACAGCAAATAAACGCTCCGCGTTTGTTTTAGTAACCAAATCGGATGTGAGAGCGTCCGCAGGCCTTCAGCCGCGGAGCATGTGAAGGAAGATATATTTTAATACGAACCAATGACCTGATGTAATCGTATGTAACAACCGCTTTGTGAAAAGAAACAAATTTTGTACCGTTGATAATTAGTATGTTCAAATCAAATAAAGCTGTTATGAAAAGATTTATACGACCCACCATCCTATCGGTAGTTTTCTTGCTGTTTACAACCTCCTATTTGATTGCTCAAAAGCAAAAACTGGAACCTGAAGACTATGGACAATGGCAGCGAATCACTACGGCAGAACTATCACCCGATGGGGATTGGTTTGCCTATAATATCGGATTGGAAGATGGCGACGGCTGGCTGACTATTAAAGAAGTGGGGACTGATACTACCGGTGCGCACAAGTTCATGTATGGAATGCGTCCTAAATTTTCACCGGACAACCAGTGGGCGGCTTTCTTGATTGGCGTTTCGGAAGACAAAAAGGAACAGCTTGAAGAACAGAATAAACAAGTGCGGAATAAACTCGGACTTATGAATCTGTCAACTACAGAAGTTGATACTTTTGCAAACGTACAGAGCTATGAGTTTGCCGACAATGGCAATTTTTTGACTATGAGAAAATATAAGCCAGAAAAAAATAATGGTGAAAGTGCCGATCTGGTTCTGCGCGACTTATCTGCAGGTAGCAACATGCTGATCGGAAACGTAACGGAATATGGCTTTAATGACGACGGCACAAAACTGGCCGTTCTTCTTGATGCTGAAGAAGAACTCGGCAATGGCGCGCATCTATATGATCTGGAATCAGGAAGAATTACTGTATTGGATAGTGATACAACAACCTACAAAGAATTAGCATGGAATGAGGATGGTTCCGGACTTGCTTTTCTGAAAGCAAAAGAAGACGATAGTTTTAAAGATCCGACGCATCAGATTTATGCATATCCGGACCTGGATGCATCAACACAAGAACAGATTTTTGATCACCAGAAAGTTTCAGCATTTCCGGACAGCTTTCGTGTTGTGGATTATCGTTCGTTAAGCTGGTCAGAAGATAACAACACGGTATTGTTCGGTATCAAGGAATGGGAGGCAGCTCCCCCAAAAGATGCTGAAAAAGATACAGCTCAAAATGATTTGAATGAGGATCTCGATCCCTCAAATGTAGAAGTATGGCACTGGCAGGATGCCGAAATCCAGCCGCGACAAAAACTGATGGCCAAAAGTGCGCAACAGGAAAATCATCTGTCTGCATGGCACCTGAATGAAGATAAGTTTGTACAGGTTGGTTCAGAAAAATTTGATGAAGTACATCTGACTGGTGATAAAAAACACGCCATCGGGTACGATACAACTCCGTATGAACCCGCCTTCGAAGAAGAATGGCAGGATGTATATTTGATTGATATATCCAGTGGAGAATCCCAAAAAATATTAAATAAGCACGAATTTGTACGTACCTCTCCCGCTGGGGACTACCTGTTTTATTTTAAGGATCAAAACTGGTGGAGCTATGACATTGATAACGATCAGCATAAAAATGTAACGGAAAATATTGACACGCGATTTGAAAATTTCACGAACGTCAACGGACGCGAAAACCGGCGTCCCTTCGGTACTGGCGAATGGGCCGAAGACGACTCCTGGGTACTGGTTTACGATCAATATGATGCCTATAAAGTATGGGCGGATGGCAGTAATTATGAGAAATTAACCGAAGGTGGTGATGATCAGATCCGCTATCGACAAGTGCGGTTGGATTACGAGGATGGCATGCCTGTCGATGCTCCAATCTACTTCTTGATGTATGGCGATAAAACAAAGGACCGTGGCTTTGCAAGACTAGAAGGTGATAACCAGCCGGAAACACTGATCTATGACTCCAAAAGATTTAGCCGTCTTGCCAAGGCCGATTCTTCACAACATTTTGCGTATGAGGTCGAAACGGCTACTGATTCACCGGACTTTTTCCATGTTGACTACTCATTTGAGGATCCCGTAGCCCTTACAAATACCAATCCCCAGCAAGAAAATTACTACTGGGCCGATGATGAGCTCATCACTTTTACCAATGCAGATGGAGAAGAACTAGAAGGACGTTTGCTCTATCCGGTAAATTACGATCCCGATAAGCAATACCCGATGATCACCTATATTTATGAAGAGCGCTCGCAGACCATGCATAACTATAGCATGCCCTCCCGCAAAAGTGCTTACAATATTCGCCGGTTTTCATCAGAGGGATACTTCGTATTTCAGCCGGATATCACCTATGAACTCCGCGAACCTGGTATCTCAGCCGTTGAGAGTGTTGTCCCGGCGGTAGAAAAAGTTATTGAGACAGGTATGATAAACGAAAATCAAATAGGATTAACCGGTCATTCCTGGGGTGCTTACCAGACTTCATTTGTTGTTACTCAAACTGATCTGTTCAATTCTGCGGTGGCCGGAGCTCCACTTACGAATATGATCAGCATGTATAATTCTATCTACTGGAATACCGGCACTACTGATGCCCAGATATTTGAAACCAGCCAGGGACGTTTTCCTGATCCATGGTGGGAAGACTTGGATAACTTTGTAGAAAATTCTCCCATATTCAACATGGAAAATATGAATACACCACTGCTGGTTGAGTTTGGGACTGATGACGGGGCTGTTGATTTTAATCAGGGCGTTGAGATCTACAATACGATGCGGCGGATGCAGAATCCGTTTGTGATGCTCGTCTATGAGGGCGAAAATCACGGTCTTGCCCGTGAAGAAAATCAAATCGATTATGCTACCCGGGCCTTTGAATGGCACGAGCATTATCTGCTTGGGAAAGAAGCTCCCGAGTGGATCAAAGAAGGACTGCCTTTTATTGAACGTCCAGCCATGCAAGAAGAGAATGGTAATAACAATCGATAATATTCTAATTTAAGGTGAGCAATCCCCAACCCGATTAGGAGTATAAGTCACCATTTATATAAATACCGGAATACGGGAGCAGAGCTCCCTCTAAACTAAAAATTCAACCGATAATTTGGTCAAATATCTATTGAAACTGTGAAGAACTGCCAAATCGCCCACCACCTGATCGCGTTTCCTCTGGTGCGCGAATAGTAAGTCGGAGCGCTGCTCCGACAATGAGTTTAAAACGACACATGTTCGACTGAAAGTCCGTTCCCATACTATATAACTATAGTAGCATACATCCCAACTTGGTTGGAACTATAAAGACCTGAAAATATAGTTCATAGTATTGTACGTTCCGCACCGGAGGTACGGAACGAGATTCAAGTGGTGAAGAGATATGGGCACGGAATCTCAATACTCATTACTCATGACTAAACTGCGGCTTCAACATCTCCTGAGGTATACTTACTTCGATACAGGGATTTTCTTTGTCAACAATTCTATACTCTCCCTGAAGCTGTTTGACCAATGTACGTATGAGCTTGTAGCCCAATGTTTTATTAACCACGCTCTCGAAATCCGGAGGTAACGGGTGGCCATTGTCGCGTACTTCCAGAAGCAGCTGGTCTTTATTTTCTTCCATACTTACAAATACCACTCCCTTCTCCAGACCTTTAAAACCATGCATAAATGCGTTTACCATTAACTCATTCAGAATCATAGCGATAGGAACTGCCCGGTCTATATGCACAATTATTTCCGGCACGTTCATCGAAACCTCGATATTCTGTTCGTTATCTTCGAATAATTTTTGAAGACGATTCGACAGCTTAATTGCGAAATTTTTAAGGTTAACTTCCTCCAGAGAATCTGACTGCACCATGGTTTCATGGATCAGGGCCATTGATCGGATACGAGCATGGGAGTCTTTCAATATCTCTTCATTTGACTTGCCATCATTGCCTTTAAGTTGTAGCTCTAACAGTGCCAGCACCATCGTCAGGTTATTTTTTATCCTGTCATGAATAGTATTCAATAAATCATTACGCTCCACTAAAGCTTCTTCTAGCTTATTTTGACTCTTGCTCAGCTGTTCAGTTTTACGATTAACCTGTTCCCGCAAACTTTTATTCCAACTACCTACCAGATATATACTTCCGATTCCCAACATCAAAACCAGTCCAACTGATATCCATGAAATAATTTGCAGAGATTCACCAGACTGCAGCAGCCTTTGACTCATGCCTGTGTCTAAGCTACCAAGTTGTTGATAGAGCCCTTCTGTCCCCAGAATTGTTGCTCCAATTATAAACAGCAATAACACAACCACTACGCTGCCAATGGCACTGTAAATCCACGTTAAAGTGACTTTAGGTTGGGGGTAATCAGGAAATATCTGTTCTCGATAAGATCTGACTACCGGTGTAAACAGATATAAAAGTGGAGCCACAATAAACATCGATTGCAAAAACATGCCGGTCCACCATCCCTTCCAAATTGTAATAGTTTGGAAAGGATTCAGCTCAAAAAAATCGCTCCACACGAATGAGCCCAGCGAACTGGCGATAGCAGCAAAAAAGGAGATGATCGTAAAGAAGACGAAGCTTTTTAAATCCCTCAAGCCCGGATCAAAAGGTACGCAGTAGTATGCCAAAGCGTAGATACCCAGCCCCAAGACAAAAGCTATCCCAAATAATAATCCCCAGTAATAGGTTACGGAAGCCGAAATTGTTATTACAAAACTGGATAAAAAAAGTGGAATAAAGCCCCATTCAAATCCCAACCAAAACAGCAATAACGTGCCAAGTATTACCGGCGGATAGAATAAGAAAAATTGGTTAATGGTTGATTCTCCTCTTTCAAGAAGCAAAAATTCCGAGGGGGAAATAAGAATCACTGATCCGATTGAAACCGTAATAATAAAGATCCACAATCCTAATAAGGAGATAACGCGATTAGAGGCAGGTTCATACTCGGCTAAAAGGTAATCCAGTGGTAACGGAATCCAACGATTGGCTGTTGTACTATTTATTAAATTGTCTACCATCTATCCTCCTATCAAGCCACCATATTATTGTTTACCCGCTATTTTTTGATAATCTGTGAAATTAAAACTACGGCTGCAAACCATTTTCTTTGAATATTCACCAGCACCTTTTTAATATCAATCGTCAATTCAAATCAACTTAGCGCTCCGTATGGATAAAATGATCATAAAATCGCAGCATACGGCAATCTCCCGAAATATTTTGCGGTATACGCTGCTCACTATTGGGGTTGTTTTATTTATTTTTACAGATTTTATTACCTCGGGTAGTTCTGCACTACTGCTCAAGGTTATCGGACTCTTCTTGTTTGTACCCGCTGTAATCAACCCATTTTCGCTGTTTGGTGGCAACGACACACTCATTTTAACCGATGACTTTATCAAGCTGACCGATGAAATGACTATTACGCGCTCAGCCTGCTGGAACACACTGAACGAAATTGTTCTTACCCGATTTGCCTTGCAGGTTCATTATAAAAGCGGTAGTGGCGAAAATTTCAAAATTCCGTACATTAACAAAAATGATTTCGAAAAATTACGATCTGAAATCATTCAGAAAAGTAAAGAGTACGACTTTGAAGTCCGGGAACAACCATGGTGGAAATCGTAAGCCTCTTTTAAAATACCTCGACCAGCAATTTTAGGGCCATAACTATTGCCAGAATAGAAAAAGCGTACTGCAGATAGCGCCGGTTGATTTTGAGATTAATAAAAGCTCCCAAAAATCCTCCCAGTAAGCCTCCAACTGCAAGCGGCAATGCTGCTCCAAAGTCTACATAACCCCAATGATAAGTGGTCAATGTCTCAATATCGCTTCCTGCAAATCCTAACTGTAACCATCCCGATAGAGAGATTAGAACGATCGCTAACGAGGAAATACTAACAGCTTTAACAAACTCTTTTTTGTAGAGCAGATTGAGTAATGGGACCATGACCCCGCCCCCACCAATTCCCGCCAGAGCCGCCACAAAACCACCCAACCCACCAGTAACCGTCGATTCAGTCCATCCCAGCGGTTTATTTCGTACAGTAATATTTGTTTCTCTTTGGGATCCTCTTCGATAAAACATAAATGCCACATAGATCAGCAATAAACTGAAAAATATCACAAACTCTTGCTGACTGTAATAAGGAGAGGTAATCACCAGCTTTCCCAGATATACACCCCCCGCACCCAGTAAGCCAATTTTAATTCCCTCCGACCAATAGATATTCTGCTGCTGATATTGACGTATCGAGCTGGAAAGTGCAGCAATAAAGGTGCAAAATAACGAGCTGGCTATCGTCAGCACAACAGGATTGGAAATGTCGGCATCGCTAAAAACCAGGAAAAGAATGGGCGTAAACAAGATGCCGCCGCCCAAGCCAAAGAGTCCGGCTACGGTTCCGGCTACAATCCCCAGAAAAAATAATACTAGCAGCATCATAGGGCGATCTCTCCCTGCAGAAAGGTGCAAGCTCTGCCTCCGAGCTCCACGCGATCCCCCTGGAGATGGCAATATACCGTTCCTCCGCGGGCAGAAACTTGTCGACCTATTAACTTATCTTTGTCCAACCGGCGGCTCCAGTAAGGCGTAAGCATCGTATGAGCTGAGCCGGTCACCGGGTCTTCGTCTACTCCTACTGCGGGACCAAAAAAACGGGATACAAAATCATAATCATTGCTTCCATCGGCAGGTGCAGTAACAATAACTCCTCGTACGTCTGCCTTTTTAAGGGTTCGGATATCCGGGTTAAGATTTCGAACCTGGTCTTCCGATTCAACTACGTACAAATAATCTGTATCACGATATAATTCCTTTAGCGGCACACCAACAGCATCATCCAGAAATCTTGGGGGCAGCGTCTCATTCAGCTCGGCGATCGGAAAATCCATCAGAAGCTTATCATCTTCTTTTTGAACGTTCAGCATCCCGCTGTTAGAATCGAAGTGAATCTCGGACTCATCATAACCCAGATGCTCGAAAAGCACATGTGCCGAAGCCAGTGTGGCATGTCCGCACAAGTCAACTTCGGTAGCGGGCGTAAACCAGCGCAGGCGATAGCTGTCATCTTGTTCGACAAAAAATGCCGTTTCGGAGAGACTGTTTTCCATGGCAATTTGCTGCATAAGCTCATCGTCCAGCCACTCATCGAGTGGACATACAGCAGCCGGGTTACCTTCAAAAACGTTATCTGCAAAAGCGTCGACCTGGTAAATCGGTAGTTTCATACTAACTTTATTCTAAATTCAATAACAATTCATTGACTTCCTTTCCATACAAGCAGAAAAAATCCATGACAAAGATCCTTAACACTATCTGAATCTTAATAGGAACTTCTATTAAAAAGTAATCGGTAACAAAAATATAAAAATTAATCTATCCTCATGAGCTCCTTTTCCTAATGATGCCCTCCGCTCAAGATCTATCTCAAAGTAATATAAAAATATTTCTCATAGAGCCTGACGAGTCTGTCAATCTTTGCTCCAAACACCCATGGTTTTCTTTGTACCTTTTGAATGAGCAAAAGGTGCAGTAAAACTCATTCCGAAAACTGTCGGAACTTCGGCGTACGGGCTCGACCGGCCCGGATTTTTTTTTATAGGTCTTTTAGCTTAATCACGCCAGTGGCGGACAGGCTCCAAGAGACCTGTAAAACTATCCCATCAGATTCAACTTTACAGTTTTTAACCATCCGGCATAATGAATGGTGTGCGGAACCCGGAGGGTGAAAAGAATAATTTTGTACCGGTTATTAACTATGAAATTATCTCTGTAGTTAATGGACCATCAAAATTATTCCACCCGATGGGTGGAGCGCTACAGCATTCCCAGCCGGTGAGTTTTTGGGTACCTTTTTTGCTCATTCAAAAAAGGTACAGAACAACGAGATTTACTATGCCAAACGTTTAAAAGTTTTTTTGTTCAGCTAAACGTACGCCATTTTACACCCTCCGTCCGTTCCAAAAACTCATTTAACCGTTACTTATACTTTACCCCGAATAGCCCCAAACCCAGATTAAATTATCAATACCATGACTGAACAGAATAATTACTGTCATTAGAACTGGGAAGGTTTTATGTCTAAAACCATCAATTATATAAACGGATAATCTTTTTCAGTACTCTTTTCAAATTCATCATTTCCGCGGGAATAAGCTTATATTATAAAGCATTTTTACTCCTGAAGACTTAAACACCTGAAGTAAATTCAGGATGAAATTATATTTTAAATAGTATGCATTTATTTCCGGAACACCTGAGCGATAAAATTGGATACGAGACAATTCGTGCGGCTACCTTGAAAAAGGCCCGATCGGATATGGCGCGGGAACAGCTTAAAACAATGATGCCTTTCTCCGACCGTAACGTTATCGATCGGCGCCTGCAACAAACAAAAGAGATGATGGATCTGTTGCTTAATGATGCCGCTTTTCCGCTACGTAATCTCCACGATGTGCGCGATCACCTCGATAAGGCGCGACCGGAGAAAAGTATCTTGCCACTGCATGCTTTTGTTGAAATCCTGGAGCTCATTATTACAGCCCGGGTTGTAAAATCGTATCTCGATCAGCGAAAGGAGCAATATCCCGCGCTCAAGGAGATCAGTATCGGACTTATTCCTCTTGAAGAGCTCGAAGAAACGCTGCAGAGTGTTCTTACGGAAAATGGAGAACTTCGCAGCGATGCAAGTCCCAAGCTGCAATCAATCCGCAATCGGATCAATAAACGGCGCAATGATCTTCGTACGACCATCAACCGGGTGATGGGGCGACTCTCTAAACAGGGCATGACCTCTGACGAAGGCCCGACTATTCGCAGCGGACGCATGGTCATTCCGGTACAGGCCGAATACAAGCGGAAGATTAAGGGATTTGTGCATGATGTTTCCTCGTCGGGACAAACTGTCTATCTGGAGCCAGTAGAGGCGCTTGAGATCAATAACGAAATTCGACAGCTCGAATCCGAAGAGCAGCAAGAAATTGAACGTATTTTGCGCGAGCTGACATCAGAGATCCGGACAAATCATAGCTCCATTCGTCAAAATCTCGAAACCCTTACCTCGCTTGATGTCATTGCCTCCAAAGCACAACTCAGTATCGATTTGGATGGATTTGTGCCTGTAATCTCTGAAAAGCCTCACCTCTATCTGAAAGAGGCATATAATCCATTGCTGTTGCTTAAAAACCTGGACCTTCCAGAGAATAAGCAGGAAGAAGTAGTTCCGCTGGATATGGAACTTACTGAAAATGAGCGCTGCCTGGTGATTACTGGTCCCAATGCCGGCGGGAAATCGGTAGCGCTAAAAACACTGGGATTGTGCAGCATGATGATTCAAACCGGATTTGCCATCCCTGCCCGAGATAGTTCAGAAATTCCGATCTTCAGTAGCATTTTTGTGGATATGGGCGACGATCAATCCATCGAAAATGATTTGAGTACCTTTTCTTCGCGGCTGGAATGGATGAAACATACGTTGTCTAACGCGGACGAAAAAAGTCTCGTACTTATTGATGAGGCCGCAGCCGGGACCGATCCCGAAGAAGGCGGGGCGCTATTCCAATCGCTTATTGAAATACTGATGGAGCGTAAGGCCAAAACGCTTGTCACCACGCACCACGGATCGCTCAAGATTTTTGCCCATGAGCATGAATATGCGGTTAATGGCTCTATGGAATTCGATCAGGATACGCTTTCACCAACCTACCGATTTAAGAAGGGCGTTCCCGGCAGCAGCTATGCTTTTGAAATTGCCGAACGCATGAAGCTGCAGGATTTCTTACTTGATAAAGCCCGATATCTGCTGGGAGAAGCCAAAAGTGATATGGAGACACTGATATCGGAGCTGGAAACCAAGACGCAAGAGGCGGAAGAGCTGAAGAGTAAGTACGATCGACTGCAATCGAAAATGCAGCAGGAGCGTGATCGATACGAAGAAAAGCGATCGGCCATTGAAAAAGAAAAGGACCAAATTCGGGAAAAAGCACTCAAAGAGGCGAAGTCGATTATGGATTCGGCCAACCAGAAAATTGAAGAGGCGGTGGAACGAATTGTTGAAAAAGGTCAAAAGGATGACGAGACGATTAAGGAAGCCCGCAAAGAGGTTGAAACACATCGTAAACAGGTAGAATCGGAGCTTCAGGAGTTAGAAGAAGAACAGGAAGAACGCTACAAAGATGCATCGGAAAAACCGGAAGTTGGTGATCGGGTGCGACTACAGGATGCCAACACAACCGGTGAACTTAAAGAGATCCAGGGGAATAAAGCTGTAGTGTCGGCCAACGGGCTTCGCCTGAAGACAAAGTATAAAAACCTGGTAAAGGTTGAGGATGCATCTCCAAAAAAGAAGAAACAGCAGGTAAAAGTGAATTTTGAGGGCGGCAGCCGATATAAGATGGTTAAACCGCAGATCAACATACGGGGGATGCGGGGGAATGAGGCGATGAAAGAGGTACAGCATTATATTGATGATGCCGTTGCTGCGGGACGAGAAAAGGTGCAGATTGTGCATGGGAAAGGTGAAGGAATTCTAAAGAAATTGGTGCACGAATACCTTGACAAACGAAAAGAAGTGGAGAGTTATGAGATGGCACCTATTGAACAGGGCGGTGCGGGCTGTACGATCGTGAAGTTTAAGTGATTTTAGTAGTGAGTATTGAGTAATGAGTAGTGAGATAAACCCAATCATGTAATTCCTGATGATCCTGCCCATCCAAAGCTCTGATTTATAAAATGATGCATTCCGCACCGGAGGTACGGAACGAGGAGCTGGCGCCGGAGGGTTAGCTGAACGCGTTTCACGGGTGTTAAAGGTATGTAAGTCGGAGCGCTACTCCGACAATGACATGAACGAATACCTTCAGAATAAAATTCAAACCGGCCCTTTTTGGCTAACTTATCTATCCCAGAAATTTTAGTTATATCACAAATGAACGAAACAAACAGTCCGAGAGACGCTTGAACAATAGTTAAAAGGACGCTTTCCTCTCTTAGAAGGCGGGAAGCAGAACCTCCCTCAAAACTCATCAAATGGCATCCTTAAATCTCAATACTCACGTCTGACTACTCAATACTCAATCCAGGTCTCCAAGTCGAATGTTCAATCCTATACCGCCGAAAGGCTGCTCGGTATTTACATTAGCAAAACTGTAAATCCCCAGCGACACAAATCTGATGGGTGTCCATAACAGCTGTCCCTCTAATGGAAAGCCCAAGGTTCTTTCGGCCTCTTCTGGCTGAATACCACCAAAAAGTCGAGAATATTTTTTTCCACCAATAACCGAAGCGCCAACACCAGCCGACATATAAAAGGAGCGAAAAGTCATACTCCTTCCATAAAGGAATGCTATATCCCAGGTTTCAGCCCCATAAGTCGGATCAGTGCTCGTAGTCCGTAACGAAAACAGATGTCGGTTATAATCAAATGAAATGCCTCCCTGAACTCCTAATCCAAGTGTACTCGCAGAAACACCGGAATGAATCCAATAATTCAGATTAGTATCAGACGTTTCGGCTTGTTGGCTATAACTTTCTGAGTAGCTTAAAAATAATAGAGCAAAGGCTATCAGAATAATAAAATGAGATTTAAATCGGTGCACTTTCATAACTTAAAATCTGGTATTAACAATGTTTGCGAAATCTGAACCGAAGGTATAGGAAAGAGAAATAGAACCGTAGAATGAAAAGTCGGTTGCCAATTCTCTTTGGTCTAAAAGCACATCTTCAAGTGATGTATCGCCAATAGGCAGCGAGAGCTGATCCTGAATCATCTCAAATCGACTGAAAAAAATTAGCGAAAGTCCTTCAGTTAACCGGACAGAAACTCTACCAAAAATCTCTGCACGTCTATGTGTAAAATCATGGAAATAATGAGAACCCTCTAGTCCCCCTCTTATGCCGCCCCAGGGCCGTTCAAGCAGTACTTGTGCAGAAAGCTCCTGATTTAGTAAGTTTTCGCTATGCTTTTCAAAAATTGTTTCCTCGTAATAATCGGCATATGCATAACCTAATTGATAGGTAAAAGTGAAAGATTTTCGAGTTGCTTCCTGATAAGGAAAGATATTGTATTCAATACCCGGTGAAAGTCGAAATCGATGCCGTAAATTGCGATCGTTCCTTGTCAGATAATTACTGAAAAGTCCGGCTGACCAGTGATCACTCAAGCTTTTAATCGCATAACTGTTAATACCATGTCTGTGACGCCTGCTGGTAACCGGCTCATCCTCTCCTTCTCGATCGATTTCATCAAATTCAAAATTAAAATAAGGTCGTACTTGAATTTTCCATTCCTCGGTCACATGATTGGCATACAACCCCCATCGCGAGTCAAAGTTCTGCTGATTTGATTCCAGATCCAGCTGCAGGCCGCCGGCATAAATTTCGAAAACCCAATAGTTCCAGGGATCATCTATTTCCTGAACTGTAGCTTCATCCTCTTCCTCATAATTCAGACTAAATAAAGAAGTGGTTGATGTTTGCATTGCATAAGGAGCAAGCCCCATCTCTAAGACACGATTCAAGCTCTCTCGCCTTTCATCGGAAGAAGCGTTGCGATCTGTAGTATGAGTAAAGGTATATTCTGTATCACTGAAACTGCGTAGACCAATAAAAGTGAGCTCATACATTCGTCCGCCACTTCCTGTACTTTCATCCGTTACAAAAACATGTACATCAGCCTGGTTTGGATCGCGTACATAATTTACGAACGTGATTTCACGGCGTATATGGTCATAATCACAAGAACTGCAATCTATATAAATATCTGGACGTCCATTTTGGAGGGTATCAGAACCATTAGTTCCAGATTCCTGAGCATGAGATGCAGAGAAAACGAAAAAAAGAAATAAAGTTATCAGTGATAGGAGCTTTACTTTCGTTCTGCCATTGATAAATGGAAAGATTTGGAAGCGGAGGTACCGGAAATCATTCTTAAAAAATCTATACATCTTCTTTATTCATTATATTTGTGAAGCCATCTATATCTTCAGTTTAGCAGAGGGGCACCAATTATAATGAATAGGCTAAAATTTGTCAGTGAAATAAAAAAGTTAAAACAACTCTCCTCTCTTATTCACATGATTTTACAATCCGATATCTTCCGATTAGGCAGGTTTTAAATTCACTGTAACTTGTTGATCCGACTAAAGCTATCCTCCGTAAAACTCTTTGATATTTTCCAGAATGGAATCCCAGCTACCCCCGGCCTGGATGTCGGTTTTTATGCCGGCGTCCTCCAGCTTTTCTGTTACCGCCTGATCGCCTGATATCACCTGAACATTTTTATAGTTAAAGTTGGGAAATGCGGCTGTCATACGATTAACTGACCGTCTCGAATGAAAAACAAGAATATCAGGATCATGAGCTGCCAGATCTTTTCGATACTTTTGTAGATTTTTCTCTTTTGGTCCCTCCAGGGTAAAAAGCACAAGCTCCTCAACGGGGATATCTAATTCACGCAGTAAGGCTGGTAAATCTTCTGGCGTTTTATCCCCGCAAGGATAAAGTGTTTCTCCAATTCGCCGGATACGCAAAATGAACTCCAACAAGTCAATTGCTTCTCCATCGGAATGTGGATGAACTGCTGGTATCCCTTCCTCTTCGAGATAATCAGCTGTGTGCTGATCAACCGCCAGATTCAGCCGATCCCGAGCCTCATCCAGTTTATTATACTCTTTAACTTTCTGGACATAAAATTGAGCATTACGTTTACTTCCAAGTACGATATTTTCAAACTCGTCTAGCAGGTTAAGGGTATCTTGTATCTCCTGATCATCCTCAACGGCTACGTACCGCTCAAGGGGATAGTGTAACACAGTTATATCCTGTTGTTCTAACTCTGCTCGAATAACTTCAGTGTCTTCATTAGCTGCTGTAAGTACAACTGATCGAATCATCTTCTGTTTTCAAATTATTAATTCTCTGTTTCTGCCCTAAAAATCCTCTTTTGGTAAAGTCATTCTAAAAAACATACCCAATACCAACATAAATACGACTCACATCTTCCGAAAAGCCGATTTCACCACGCAAAATAAAATCGGGATTAAACAGCGACATCGCCCCGCCAAATCCCCACGTCTGTTTATAGCCGTCAAATAAATCATCATTGTCGGATTCGCTAAAAACACGTCCGGTATCGGTAAATAGATGTCCGCCCAATTTAAATCGATAGAAGTCGGGTACTTCTATAAGCCAAGACCGTAATTCCAGGCTGTATGCCAGCGAGCTTTGGCCTTTGAATCGATTGAGGGGATAGCCACGCAATGTTTTATTATCGCCCAGTGTTGACATCTCCCAGTATGGTACATCACCGGTGGCGTGGCGACCCTCCAGGCGATTTGCGATTGTCACAAAATCAAAAAGATAAAAATACTGACGCAGCTCCAGTCGCATTGTGGCCAAACCATATTGGCTGATCAAATCCGGGGCCGCTCGCAGCTCCAGCTCTGCCCTGTTTCCACGATGCGGATCAAACTCACTATCTCTGTTTTCCCATATCATACCAGCATTTATATTATTTATCCAGCCGCCTTCGCTGCCGTTGGGGGTCTGCCGGGCAAATGAGGATTCCTGCTGCCGGGTATACGGTATATGATATTCTGTTGCCGCTCCTATCTGAAGATCGAGCTGTCGATTATTATCGGAATAAACAGGTTTTCGAACCCTGTAATCCAAACCAAAACTTATCGTCTCAAAGTAGTAATACTCTTCATCCCATAAATCATCCGAAAAAGTCGTTTCATTACCGACGCCAAAGAAAGTATCCATGGTATAGCGGTGGAAGTAAATATCTGCAATAGAACGCAAGTCGCGATCAAACGTTTGCTTTTTCTCATAGCGGAAATCGACTTCAATAAATCCCTTAGTAGTAGCAATAGCAGAAGATTCGAGATAGTTATTAAACGGCTGTTGATTGCCAGTATAATCGTATCGGCTGTATATGATACCGCCCAGAAACCCTTCATTTGAACTGTATCCCACCGCAGGCACCAGCGCTGTTGATACAGAATCGGAACCCATTTGTGGGTCCATCATCTGGGCTCGTGCCGAAAAGGACGTCAGCACAACAAAAACCAGTAACAAAAAGAGATAACGAATCAAATCAGCGGGGTTTTATGAATCAAGATGATTTTCTTTTTCCAAAATTTCGAGCGTTTCTACGGCGTGTCGCAAATGCGGAATCACAATACTGCCGCCTACTACCAAAGCTACGTTTAAAGCATCAACAATTTCTTCTTTTGTAGAGCCGCTCTTGGCACATTGTTCCAGATGATAATCGATACAATCGTTACACCGCAATACCGTGGAAGCGACCAGCCCCAGTAACTCTTTGGTCTGCACCGGAAGAGCACCCTCTTTATAAGTATTATTATCAAGATTGAAAAAACGCTTGATACCCAGGTGATCCAGGTCAAAAATTTTTTCATTGGCTTCTTCACGTTCTTTACGAAACTGTTCCAGACGATTACTTTCTATTTTGCTCATCCTTTTACTACCTTCTGATTGAAAAAGAGCCTAAAGATACTACATATTCTCAGGAACTTTAATCAAAATTCAAAGTCAGACGGTTAATTTTTTAGAAATACGTGAGCCGCAACAGATCCCCCAAACATAAATTAGTTGTACTCGGCGACAGTGTCAGCCAGGGATTTCAAAATGGAGGTATCTATCGCACCGATCTCAATTTCCCAAGCTTCTTGAGTCGATGCTGGAAACCCCCACCCGATTTTGAACAGCCCCTGTTTACCGCACAGGCCGGGATTCCTCTTAATCTTGAAGTACTGGCGCGCGGACTTTCAGATGAGTTCGGAGATACCATAGAATGGAATGAGTATCTGCCCGCCCTCAGCCACATATATTCCACATTACGACGTGTAAAACGATATTGGGAAGGCAAAACAAAACCGCTGAAACAATCCAGAAAATTACCCTATCATAATCAGTCGGTTTGGGGATTTGCCATGAATGATGCATGGATGATCACCGAAGAAAACAGTCGGGAGCATATTGAGACACAGCCCGAAACCTACTCCATCTTCGATATGCTGCCGGATCACGCTATGTATGTAACAGCCCGCCTGGTTTTGAATCCCTCATTCAGCAAAAAATTCAAAAATAATACCCAACTTGATAATGTAAAGTACCTGCAAAATCACGGCGGTATTGAAAACCTGATTGTCTCGATGGGACATAATAACGTTATTGGTGCCGTATCTGACTTAAAATACGTGCTTTCTGAAGAAGAAGATCTTCAAAAGTTTCCTTCAGAGCGCGACTACACCGTTTATCGTCCCGAACATTTTGAGCAGGAATACCGCAGACTTGCCGAAAAGGTCTCAAAAATTGGCGCCGAGCGGGTTATCACTCAGACCATTCCCTATGTCACCATTCCACCTGTTTCCCGTGGAGTAAATGCTGATAAATCCCGAAAAGGTCACAGAGGATATTTCGATTACTATACCCATTTTTGGATCTGGGATGCAGATTTTAATCCCGACCGTCATCCACATCTGACTAAAGAACAGGCGATTTCGCTGGACCAGCATGTGGATGAGTACAACCAAATTATCCGTGATGTGGCTGATGAATTCGGATGGATTACCGTACCACTAAATCGATATGTGAGCGGTATTGCACGCCGCCGGCTGGGCAACAAAAAACGCATTCCTTATCCCGAAGATTTTCGACAAGCTATGCTGCGAAATCCCGATACGAAACATTTGGTTTCTGACCCCGATAATCCCAAATTGAGCACCGATTACCTGCGGATAGATCATGATAGCGGAAAAATATACAAAGGTGGTATTTTCAGTCTCGACGGTATTCATCCGACTACCATTGGCTATGGCTTGATTGCCCACCTTTACAAACAAACGATGGAAGCACATGGCATTTCATTCGATAAACCTCTGGATTGGGACTATATTATAAAAAATGATTCCCTGGTAACCGATCCTCCTTTCATACTCGTGGAACTGCGAAACTTCCTGCGCTTTTTATCACTTGGCCGCCAGGAAAAACTGTCGGTCTTTGGCAACGGGCTTCTGAATCAACTGATGGATATCTTTTCGGCTCGGGACAAGGATTAAATTTCAAAACTCCCTCCTATTTACCTTGGCAAAAACCCTATACAAAATGCTAATCAAGGTTAATTTTATTTAGAATTAGTCTATATAGTTATTATTTTCTCCTCCTTAATTAGATTTAATTTAAATAAAAATAAAAGGAAAGATGTTCCGCACAATCAATCTAACTAAATATTTATTTGTTTCCCTCCTGGGATTGTCCCTGTTATTTACAGGTTGTGATGTTACCGATAGCGACGATGATGGTGATGATACAATCGATCAGCCCGAAACTTACGAATTTACTCGTGACGGTGAATCGACAGTTGCCTATCCGGGGCAAACGGATCGCCTGAATATGGTAGAAGAAATGAAAGCTTATATTGCCACATCACACGAAGGTGAGATTCTCTCAGAAGAAGTTTTGAACGACATGTTTGAAAACACCGATGGCAACGGCGGCGGACATTTCTCCTTTGAATCTGAAAAGCAGCTCAAAAATAAAACCTTTCCTGTAGATCTCGATAATAACCTCTTTGAGAACATTTTTGCTGATGCTGCAGCCGCCAGTGAAAACGGAGAAGCAGACAATGGAAAAGCTGGATTATTACCACGTGGAGATGGTCAAATTTTAGTGGATGAAAAAGGACGTGAATTTACCCAGCTTGTTGAAAAAGGACTAATGGGAGCAGTCTTTTATCACCAGATTTTCAACGTATATCTGACCGATGATAAAATTGGTCCTGATGTTGAAAATACTGAAACCGCAGAAGGAGCAAATTACACTCCAAAGGAACATCACTTTGATGAAGCTTTCGGCTACTTCAATGCACCGGTAGATTTTGAATCTGACTGGCCGGAATCACGCACCGATGAGCTTCGCTTCTGGAGCAAGTATTCGAACGGCTCTGATGAACAGCTCGGCTTCAACGATATTATTATGGATGCTTTTATTGCCGGACGAACGGCCATTGTTAACGACAACCAAAGCGAGCTCGATCAACAAGTTGATGTGCTTTATGAGCAGCTTGAACTGCTCTCGGCAGCTACCGCTGTGCATTACATCAATAGTACTATAAGCCATCTCGATAGTGGAGATACCGGCGAAGCTTTTCATGCACTCTCAGAAGCGTGGGCTTTCGTCAATGCACTTAAATACAGCCCCGAAAGAAAAATCACAAACAACCAGATCGACGAAATTCTCAATTCCGATTTCGGTGATAACGGTAATTTCTGGAATGTTACTTCAACCGGTTTGAATAATGCCAAATCTACACTTGTAGAAACTTATCCGGAGCTCGAATCGGTTCAGAATCAATTATAAGAACTGAAATTTTCACTCAGAACCTTGTCGGTTTTAAAACCGACAGGGTTCATTTTTTTAAGCTCTCTTAACAAAAATGATGCGCTGTAAGATCTCAACCTACTGTTTAATACTGATTTTATTGTTGATTGCAGCCTGCGGAAGCAGCACATCTTCAGAAGATGATGTCGACTTCGACCGCCCGGCAATGCTCGAAATTTATGGCAACAACATTATTCTACCTGCATTCGAAGAAATGCAATCTGCCGTTAATCAACTAGATACAGCAGCCGAAAACTTTGAAGAGGAACGTACATCCGAACAGCTTGAAAATCTGCAATCAGCTCTTAAAGATGCCAGACTTGCATGGCAAGACGTGAGTCCGTTTCAGTTCGGTCCTTCCGAATCTGTGTTGCTTCGTACTTCGCTGAATACCTATCCCGTGGACAATCAAAAGATTGATGAAAGAATTTCATCCGGTGACTACAGCTTCGGCACGATCGACAGTCGTGATGCTGCCGGCCTGCCCGCTCTTGGTTATCTGCTGCACGGAGTCGGTGAAACAAATGATGAGATCGTCAGCATGTATACCACCGATGATGAAGCCGAAAACCGCATGACGTATCTTCTTGATAATATCTCATTCATTAAAGAAAAAGTAGATACAGTGACCAATGAATGGCAGGAATCCGGCGGTGATTATACTGGCACTTTTTTAAGTGAAGAGAATGCCGGCACTGACGTGGGCAGCTCGCTCGGCATGCTGATTAACAGTTATGTTATGCATTACGAACGTTTTCTGCGCGATGGTAAAATTGGTATTCCGGCCGGAGTCAGAAGTGCCGGCACTCCACGTCCTGTTGCCGTAGAAGCCTATTACGGCGGATATTCACTGGAACTGGCGATTGCAAATCTTGAGCAGGTAGAGCGCATTTTTACCGGTGCCAGTGGCAGAGGATTGGATGACAACCTCCAAGCACTCGATGCGGAAGATCTCTCACAAGAAATTCAATCGCAGATCGATGAAGCGCAATCAGCACTCGAAGATATCAGCGATCCACTTTCGCAGCAGATTGAGGAAAATAACGAACCGGTACTGACAGCCTTTGAAGAAATGCAAGAGGTTGTAACTCTGGTTAAAGCCGATATGACATCGATACTGGGTATCACTATTACTTATCAAGACAACGACGGTGACTAAGCGACCATGATTCCGGAGAACGTAAAAAAGCATATCACTTCACCGGTATCCATTGCGCCACTGGCGGTATTCCGCTTTCTCTTTGGATTCATCCTGCTCATCAGCATTATTCGCTTTGCCGCCAACGGCTGGATATATGAACTTTATGTAGAACCCGAGTACTTCTTTACCTTTTACGGATTCGACTGGGTGGCACCGCTGGGCGAAACGGGTATGTACCTGCTCTTTTTGGGGATGGGAATCGCTGCCCTTTCGGTCATGCTGGGCTATTATTACCGGATCGGCATTATCGCTTTTTTCCTGACTTTTACCTACGTCGAGCTCATCGACAAAACCAACTATCTCAATCACTACTATTTTGTCAGCATCATCAGTTTTCTTCTGATCTGGGTGCCGGCTAATCGCAGCTTTTCACTTGACGTACTTCGAAAGCCGTCCCTCCGCAAAGAATACGTGCCGGCCTGGACAATTAACATCTTTAAGCTGCAACTGGGGCTCGTTTACTTCTTTGCCGGAGCAGCCAAGCTCAACCCTGACTGGCTATTCAACGCCATGCCACTCCGGATCTGGTTGCCAGCAAACGCTGATCTGCCAATCATTGGTCCTCTGCTGGAATACACGACCAGCGCTTATATTTTCAGCTGGGCAGGCGCTTTTTACGATCTAACGATTGCCTTTTTCCTACTCTGGAAACGGACGCGGGTTTTGGCATATCTGGCCGTGATCGTTTTTCATATGTTCACCTGGTTCCTGTTCCAGATCGGCATGTTTCCATTCATTATGATCTTAAGCACACTCATTTTCTTCTCGGCTGATTTCCACAAGAAGATTATTTCGCTCATTTCTGGTTTAAAAAACTACCTGCCAGTTTCATTTTCTGGATCTACTCCCGCAAAAAAAGAGGTCTTCCAGCTTAGCAAAAGCAGTAATACGATTATTACCGGAATCCTCATTATTCATTTTTTGCTCCAGCTCTTGTTGCCGCTTCGGTTTGCGCTCTACCCTGGCAACCTGTTTTGGACAGAGCAGGGATACCGTTTTTCGTGGCGGGTTATGCTGATGGAAAAAGCCGGGCATACAACTTTACATATTACCGATCGTGATAGTAATCGGCAGTGGCAAGTACAAAATTATAACTACCTGACACCAAATCAGGAAAAAATGATGTCCACCCAACCCGACATGATTCTTCAGTTTGCACACTATTTAGAGGAAGAATATCGCAGTCAAGGTATAGATGATGTAAAAATTACGGCTGAGATTTATGTCACACTGAATGGCCGGCGTAGTCAACTGATGGTAAACCCCAATGTAGACCTCACCGAACAACAGCGGGGATTTGCCCATAAAAGCTGGATTCTCCCTTTTAACGAAAATCAACAAAACTGGTTCAGCAAGCTAAAACAATGAACTGTCGTACATTCTCTGTTATTGTTGCAGTATCACTATTCTTCTATGCTAATACAGCCTTTGCCCAGAACTACGTGTTATCAGGTACAGTAACAGATGAAAATGATACTCCTGTTGAAAATGTGAGTATTTATCTGGCACATGATGAATTGAATATCAACGCCGGTTCAGCCCCGTTCCAGTATGAGGCGAAAAAGATGACCGATGAGAATGGAAATTATAGGTTTGAGAACTTATCAGAGGGCCAGTACCAGGTCATTGTCTATCATCCCGGCAAGCGAACACAAACCCATAAAATTACAATAACAGATAGCAATATTACAAAGGATTTTGAGCTTGTGATATTCGAAGATATGATGGAGGAAGTTGTGGTTGGCGGCCAAACGAAACGCAGCACCAGTGGAATAACAAGGTTGAAATCCGTCGAGGGAGTCACCATTAACGAGAGCAAGAAAAACGAAGTTCTTGTTATAGATGATATGACTCTGAATAAGGCAACTAATAATAGTCGGCAGGTCTATTCAAAAGTACCGGGACTTAATATCTGGCAGAGCGATGACGCCGGAATTCAAACCAGCGTGGGCGGGCGCGGTTTGAGTCCCAAGCGCAATTCCAATTTCAACACACGACAGAATGGCTACGATATCGCCGCCGATGCTCTGGGATATCCTGAAAGCTATTACACGCCGCCCGTGCAGGCACTCGAACGCATCGAAATTATCCGCGGGGCTGCTTCACTGCAGTATGGTACTCAATTTGGCGGTATGCTCAATTTTGATTTCAAAGATGGCCCTGAAGACACTCCTTTCCAGTTTACCACCGATCAGTCGTACGGCTCTTATGGATTATTCAACTCCTTCAACAGTGTGGGTGGTACAAAAGATGATATAAGCTATTATGGGTTCTATCAATACAAAACAAGCGAAGGCTGGCGACCAAATTCCGAGTTGGATCAACATACTGCGTACTTGTCATTTGATCTGGATGTTACTCCCAACCTCACGATTACGCCGGAATACACCTATATGTATTACCTTGCACAACAGCCTGGCGGACTTACTGATGCACAATTTCAAAACGATCCAAGCCAGTCGAATCGCAGTCGGAACTGGTTTAAAGTAAACTGGAATCTTTTTGCATTAGATGTGGATTACAATGTCAACAGTATGACCAAGATCAACAGTCGCCTTTTCGGGTTGCACGCTGGTCGTGATGCCCTGGGCAATCTGCAGCGTATCGACCGACTGGACCAGGGGGGCGAACGCAACCTGCTCAAAGATGATTTCCAAAACTGGGGCAACGAAACGCGACTCATTCACCGCTATCCGATATTTGACGGGATATCGGTTTTCCTGGCCGGCACACGCTTCTATAATGGTTACACACACCGCCGGCAGGGTAACGGCAGTGACGGCAGCGATCCGGATTTCCGATATCTAAATCCGGAAAATTTAACAGGGTCTGATTTTGATCTGCCCAGTAGTAATCGCTCAGTATTCATAGAAAACATTTTTAATATTACTCCTGACTTCAGCATTACACCCGGAGTTCGTTTCGAATATATCAGGACAGAGGCTGATGGCTATTACAGAAATATCGTCAAAGATCTGGCCGGCAATATTTTAGTGGATGAACGCATCGAGGAAGAACGCAGCCGCGAGCGATCATTTGTGTTTTTCGGGATCGGATCAAGCTACCGCCCCAGCGAGCAGCTCGAAATTTATGGAAACTTTTCACAGAATTATCGTGCCATGAATTTCAACGATATACGCATAGATATGGGCAGCCTTGAAGTCGATCCCGATATCAAAGATGAACGAGGCTATAACGCAGATCTTGGTATTCGCGGCCGAATCGATAACCAGTTTAGCTATGATGTGACTGCTTTTCATCTTTCATATAAAGATCGCATCGGCACCGTTCTGCGAACAGAACCCAATCCCAAATTTAACAACCTTGTTGATCGCACCTTCAGATATCGAACCAATATTGCCGACGCCAATATCTACGGCATTGAATCGTTCGCCGAGACTGATCTTTTAAAACTTTTCGGTCATTCGAGCGATATAAGACTTTCACTATTTACAAATCTGGCAATTCTTAACGCAACCTATACTAACTCCGATGAGCCGGGTATCGAAGGCAACGAGGTAGAACTTGTACCGCCTCTTAACTTCAAGACAGGATTCACCTTTTCAAAAGCAGGTTTTGAGGCTTCTTATCAATTCAGTTACGTACATGAACATTTTTCTGACGCTTCAAACGCGCGAAGAACGCCAACAGCTATCGAAGGTCTCATCCCCTCATACAAGGTAATGGATCTGTCTGCAAAATATAGCTTTGACCGATTTAGCTTTGAAGGCGGCGTCAATAATCTGATGAATGAAAAATATTTTACGCGTCGGGCTACTGGTTATCCCGGTCCGGGAATTATTCCTGCCAAAGTTCGCAACTTCTATTTTTCTGTGGGTGTAGAATTGTAACGTACGGCACGAGCGGACGCTCGCGCCATGAGCGTTAACAACTGAGGTTTACCTTTTATACACCTGCAGGTTAATTCAGGGAGATGGATTCGACTCCATTCCGCTACCGCTTCATTCCGCTCACCACGACTCACGGTAGATCGAGATGAATCTTGATCTACATAGACATGAAATAAAAAAGCCCTGCCGTAAGATGACAGGGCTCTGGAATGCAGATTAAATAAGTATAGTCTTAAATAAGACCCACTTCACGCAGTAAGTTCAATGTCCCCTCGAGCTGCTGTAACTGTTCGTAATCATAATCCGGACTCAGCTCCAGTGCATCTTCGGCATTTAGCATGTACTCCGGCAAATCAGCTTCACGGATCACAGGATACTCATTTACCGACTCTGCAGCATATTCCTGTGCCTGCTTTGACAACAGAAAACTCAAAAAACGTTGTGCCAGCTCAGGATTATCCGCTGTTTGCAATTGAGAAGCACCAGTTACCAAAGCCAGATTTCCAATATCACCTTTATTAAAGTGATATGTTCCAATACTTGCATCGGGATCGGGTCCCTTTTCGCCATAGTGCTCGTGATCTTCGAAATAGCCCTCTTTGCCACCGTACTTGGTTTGTATTACGTAGTAATGATTCGTGAGTCCTATATCAATTTCACCGGCAGTAATAGCCTGTACCATAGGCGTATTCGAGCTATAAGCTTTAGGATTTAATTCTTGCATACCGTTTAACCAATTTTTGGCAGTATCATTGCCCTCTGTAAGTCGCAGTGCTGTGATAAAATCGTAGAAACTAGAATAAGTAGGAGTCCAGCCAACTCTTCCTTCGAACTCACTCATCTCCGGTAACTCCAACACTGAACCCGGCAAATCCGAAGGATCTACAGTATTCGGATTATATGCCAAAACGCGGAAACGAACCGTTACCGGAACCCACTCTCCGGAAGCTACATTGTAAGCAGCCGGCTTAGAAGTCAGTGAGTCAGGTAACGGCACCAACATATCCTGCTGTGATGCATTTGCCAATGCCCCGGTTGTATTGGCCCAAAAAAGATCTGCTGGACTCTGATCGCCTTCTTCACTCATTACTGCAAGCAATTCAGCATCATTTCCATAGCGTACTTCAATATTAATACCGGTCTCAGCTCTGAAATCTTTCACCAGCTGATCCACCAACGCCTGACTACGTCCCGAATACACAATCAATTCATCATCAGTAGTTTCGCCGCATCCCACAAGCATTAATACTGATAATGCAACAAGAAGTGCTTTCGAAAAATTATTTATCATGCTCATATTTCTATCTTCACTTATCATTTATATATAGTGTCTATCATTAGCCCGTTCACCACGGCTAAAGTAACACGAATTGTTATTTAGATTAGTTCTAATTAAGACGCGAAAAGTATATAATTTATTCGTCAATGACTAAAAAAAATTTGGACGTTGCCGTGCTTGGGGCGGGTATCACCGGGCTATCAACGGCGTATGCTTTATCACGAAACAATATTAATATTACCGTTTATGAGAAGGAGGTGCAGGTTGGCGGAGCCATTAAAACATTAAACTACGATGGCTGGCTTGTCGAAGAAGGTCCCAATACCATCATGGTTAGGTCGGAAGAAATTTGGGAGCTTTTAGATGATCTGGATTTGGAGAACAGCATAATGGAAGCCGGTGGCGCGGCAAAAAAAAGATTTATCGTCAAAGATAGTCATCCAGTTCCGCTTCCGTTGTCACCATGGCAATTTATAACAACAGATTTGATCTCGACCGGTGCAAAGTTCCGGCTGCTTAAAGAGCCGTTTGCGAATATCACAACTGAGGATGACGAATCCATTGCCTCATTTATAATCCGAAGATTGGGGAGCGAGCCGCTGGATTATGCTATCAATCCTTTCGTATCGGGAGTTTACGCGGGTGATCCCCAAAAGCTATCGATCAAACATACTTTTAAGCCACTTTGGGAGATGGAACAAAATCACGGAAGTCTGCTCAAGGGAATGATAAAACGAAATCGAAAAAAGCCGGTACCGAAGAGAGCGTTAATTTCTTTTGAGAACGGGAATCAAACGCTGCCCAAAAAAATGGCAGAATCAATTTCCGGCGATGTAAAAACTGGTACAACAATTTCATCTGCCAAGTTCCAGGACGATCACTGGCTGGTTAAAGGACGAACCGATGAAAAACAATTTTCAAATGAACACGATATAATAGTCTCTGCCCTGCCGGCTCACAAGCTGGCTTCCATTTTCGACTTACCTCTTTTTGAGGAGCTTACTAAGTTGCCGTATGCACCGCTAAGCGTTATTGCTCTCGGTTTTTCCGCTGATCGGATTGAACATCCGCTCGACGGTTTTGGCATGTTAATTCCCGAAGTTGAAAACTATCGAACGCTGGGCGTTCTTTTCTCTTCTACGCTATTTCCCAATCGGACTCCCAGTAATCACGAACTTCTAACCTGTTTTATCGGCGGGGCTCGAAATCCAGAGCTGGCAAAAAAATCCAAAGAAAAAATACAGGAGATTGCTTTGGATGAGATAGGCGAACTGCTCGGCATTAGCGGCCAACCGGTTATTTCGCATCATCGCTACTGGAAAAACACTATTCCGCAGTACGAAGTTGGGTATGATCGTTATTTAGAAGTGATGAACAAGATTGAAAGCAATTATTCCAATCTCTTTATCGACGGAAATTTTCGTGGCGGCGTTTCAGTGCCCGACTGTATTTCATCGGGATTAAAAACTGCTGAAAAGGTGCAAAAAGTTATTAAATCTGCTGATTGATATCAGACAAGGTTGCATCAATTCCACAATATTTTTTGTACCTTCAAAGACCTGAAACAAAAGTATTTAGCAGCAACGAAATCTCAAAAAAATAAACGGAATTATGGCTAATGCAATTTTTGAAATCCGGGAACCGGAAAATGAACCGGTATATTCCTATGCCCCCGGGACACCTGAACGAGAAAAGCTGAAAAAAGAGTTAGAACGACAAAAAGAGCAACAGATAGAAATTCCTGCAATCATCGGTGGAAAGGAGGTAACAACCGATCGCACGGCCGATGTTGTTATTCCTCACAATCACAGCCACAAACTGGGAGAAACTTATCTGTGCGGAGAAAAAGAAGTTGAGATGGCTATTGAATCGGCTCTCGAAGCACGTAAAGAGTGGGCCAAAATGCCATGGGAAGACCGTGTAGCTATATTTAAAAAAGCAGCAGATCTGCTGTCGGGTTCCTGGCGATATAAAATAAATGCAGCTACTATGCTGGGCCAATCGAAAACCGCCTATCAATCCGAAATTGATGCTGTGGCGGAACTTGCGGATTTCTTCCGATTCAATGCTTACTATCTGACACAAATATATCAAGATCAGCCCGATTCACCGAAGGGTATGTGGAATCGCTCGGAATATCGTCCGTTGGAAGGCTTTATATTCGCGGTGACACCGTTCAACTTCACTTCCATTGCCGGAAATCTGCCGACAGCGCCCGCACTCTGTGGAAATGTAGCCCTTTGGAAACCGGCTACTTCTTCTATTTACTCCAGCTATTTTGTGATGAAGCTGCTACAAGAGGCCGGACTGCCAGATGGTGTCATTAATTTCCTCCCGGGAAACGGGGCTGATGTTGGAGACCCAGTCATAGAAAGCGAACATCTTTCGGGACTGCATTTTACTGGATCTACCGGCACATTCCAACATCTGTGGAAGAGCATGTCTGACAATTTAGAGAAATACAACACCTATCCGCGCATTGTGGGTGAAACCGGTGGTAAAGATTTTATTTTTGCCCATGAAGAAGCAGATGTGGATGCGTTGGTCGTAGCCGCTCTGCGTGCCGCTTATGAATATCAGGGACAAAAATGCTCGGCTGCTTCACGCATGTACATTCCCGAATCACTCTGGGATGAATTCCGGGATAAGTTTACTGCGGAAGTCAACAAAATAAAGATTGGTGAAGCTGAAGATTTCACCAATTTTATGACTGCTGTCATCGATCAGAAAGCATTTGACAGCATTACAGAGTATATTGATTTTGTGAAAGATGCGGATGACGCGGAAATCCTTCTTGGTGGAGACTACGACGATTCCGAGGGATATTTCATCGAACCGACACTTGTTCAGGCTTACGATCCCCATTTCAAGACTATGGAAGAGGAGATCTTCGGACCTGTACTGACTGTGTTTGTCTATGAAAATGACAAATTTGAAGAAACCCTTGAAATCTGTGACAATACCTCTCCCTATGCATTGACGGGAGCGATCTTTTCTCAAAATCGCTATGCCCTGGAAAAAATGGATGAGGCCTTGAAACAGGCAGCCGGTAATTTCTATATTAATGACAAGCCCACGGCAGCCGTAGTGAATCAACAACCGTTTGGCGGAGCCCGGAAATCAGGTACAAACGATAAAGCGGGGAGCGCTGCGAATCTGATGCGCTGGATTTCTATCCGTTCTATCAAAGAAACCCAAGAACCGCCTAAAGATTGGACTTATCCTTTTATGATGGAGGAAGAGCGAGCTGTGGAAACAGAGCAAACGACTTGACCCAGGCTATAATTCAGGCTCCTGACCTTACCAGTCAGGAGCCTTTTTCATTAATAGCCACGCGTTGAGCCAAAAAGTTACCTGGCAGAAGGTATTGATACATTACTTCTACCTTACTTCAAAAATCCATAAGCAGATAATCAGCTATCAATCCCGATCTCTTGCCGCAGGTTTTGCACCGATTGATTGAGACTATCAATCCGGGCATCGATATCTTGTCTTAGATTCTCCCAATTTTCCTCAGAACCAGTTCGCAACTGATCAAGATCACTTTGCAGCTGATCTTTTTCTTCACGTACATTATCCAGTCTTGTTTGCATTTCACTTTGTGCTTCCCCGCCTTCAGTACTAATCTCGTTTTCTAACTCTTGGATTTCTTCCTCGAGATTATTCAGCTCTTCTTCTACATTACTGACAAATTCGTCTTTGCCCTCCTGAAATTCATCCTCAACAGATTCAACTGCTTCCTGAGCCTCTTCTTGCGTCTGATCTGCTCTGTCTTCTGTATTTTCAGAGCAGGCGCTAAGTCCGAATAGAATCGAGATTACTGCAATAAATATTACTCTTTTCATAGCATTATTGTTTTGTTATCGTGAGTGACAACTATCAATTAGGTGATACCGAGCTATATTGATTTTGTTCCATTCTATAATTGGTATGATATTCAATTATGCTTTTTAGATATTTCACCACATTCTTTTAAATCTTACTTCATTTATGACAATCAGCATATTAGGATGCGGGTGGCTGGGACTGCCTCTTGCAGAACATCTCCGCGATAACGGCTATCATGTAAAAGGATCAACTACCTCACCAGAAAAGTTGGAACTTCTCAGTGGAAAGAATATTACTCCCTTTCTGTTGAAGTTTGCCCCCTACCTGGAATGTGAAAATTGCCGTGATTTCTGGAATGCCGATCTGTTAGTATTGAATATACCTCCGGGAAGAAACAGAGACGACGTTGAACAGTTCCATGAAAAACAAATACAAGCAGTCATTAACGAGCTGAAGGATTCACCTGTCAAATTTGTCGTTTTTATCAGCTCTACCTCTGTTTATCCAGAAAATTGCGGCATTGTTTCAGAAGAAGAAACTATTAAAGGCGAAGCCAGCCGAGCCTCTGGAAATGCTCTTTTACAAGCCGAGGATATGCTTTTAAAGCAAAATAATTTTAAAACTACTGTAATCCGTTTTGGCGGGTTATACGGATATGATCGCCATCCCGCTAAATATTTGGCGGGCAAGAAAAATCTTAACAATGGTAATGCACCGGTAAATCTCATTCACCAGAAAGATTGTATTGGTATTATTCACAAGATAATTGAAAAAGAAATAACCGGTGAAATTTTTAATGCAGTCTCGGATGGGCATCCGCCCAAAAAAATGTACTATCCCGCTGCCGCAAAGGAGTTGGATATGGACCCCCCTACGTTTACAGAAGATCAAAATGAAAAGTATAAAATAGTCTCTAATCGTAAAGTAAAGCAGATGCTGAACTATAAATTTATGTATCCTAATCCGATGGATTTCAGCGGATAACTAATAGAAACTCAATAATGAAATAAGATGTTATTATGGCGTGAATAAATCATAAGAGAGTTCGATTCGAGGGATTATAATGAAATCAACAGAGAGATTTTATTCTTTTCACATCATTTTATTGCTCCTGTTTAGTTTTGCCTTGTTTGCATGTAGTCACGAAGAGAATGCGAACAATCCAGAATTACCTTCTGACGAAGCTATTTCAGATTCCATTCATACTCAGCTACAAAGTGCGGCTCAGATTCCGGCGGATCAGATCAAAGTTTCTACTGAAGATGGTATTGTCAGACTTGACGGAACCATTGACAATCTTCTTGCCAAAGAACGCGCTACTGAAATTTCTCAAAGTATTCCCGGCGTTATCTCTGTGATAAACAATCTGAAAGTTACTGCTGAGCGTCCTGATGATGCTATACAGAAAGACGTAACACAGGCATTAAATACCGATCCTGCTACAGAAGACTGGCAAATAGCTACCGAGGTTCAAAATGGCAAGGTAACTCTTACAGGCAATTTGGAAACATGGCAAGAGAAAAATCTTGCTGAAACTATTGCCAGCGGTGTTAAAGGAGTCACAAATATCGAAAACAACATTCAGACATCAATCAGCTCTAGCCGTGCCGACACTACCATTGAGTCGGAAATATCGGATGCATTGACGTATGATTCACGCATTCGCAATAACATGATTGAGGTCGATGTAGAAAAAGATACTGCTAGTCTATCGGGTTTTGTTGGCAGTGCAAAAGAAAAAGAGCTGGCCATGGAAAAAGCGTATGTGGAGGGAATACAGGCCGTAGAAGCAGACCGTCTTGAAGTACGTCCGGCATCCAGCAATAACCAACTTTTACCTCAAATTGCTTCTCCTCCACCTGCTGTAGACATCAAAGAAGCTCTTCAAAATACCCTCCGTTATGATCCGCGTGTTCCAGCAGAGAATATCGAAATAACAATTGAAGATGGTAAAGCTATTCTTACCGGAACCGTTGAAAATCTAAATTCTAAAATAGCTGCGGGTGAAGATGCAGAAAATACCACCGGTATAGATGAAGTTGTAAATAACATTTCGGTTGAACGTAAAGTTATTGTTACTCCCGGGGTTCCCACTACTGATGAGGGAATCAAAACACGAATTGAAAACGGTATTTTACGAGATCCTTATGTTGAAAAAAGTGACATCTCTATAGATGTGAATAACGGAATCGCTGAACTGAATGGCAGTGTTCGTTCAGAGTTCCATAAACAGCAGATCGAACAGATAGCTACCGATGTAAAAGGGGTCATAGCCGTCAATAGCAATTTGGATATTGAGTCGGGAGGGAGCTGATGACATCTTCTTTCCAATCAGTAGAATATTTCAAAATCCTCATTGTGAAAGTAAACTCCCATTGTTATCCTTAGTCTTTGTTGGAGTTCTAACAAGAAACAAAGTTACCATGGATCAGGACAGATACGAATACGAAGCCGACGATATAACTGTAAGTTTTGACAACAAACGATGCATTCATTCCGAAGAATGTGTTAAAAACCTTTATTCGGTTTTTAACCCTGATGAGAAACCATGGATACAGCCTGAAAATGCCTCAGCTGAAGAGATAAAAGAGGCTGTTCACCACTGTCCCACCGGAGCGCTGCAATATCACGATGCGGATGAAGAAGAAAAACCATCCCGCGTTAATACAATTACAGTTGGTCCCGACGGGCCGTTATACCTGCGGGGTAATATTGAGATTCAAAATGCTGATGGAGAGACACTTCTGGAGGATACGCGAGTCGCTCTTTGTCGGTGCGGCGAATCACAAAACAAGCCGATCTGCGATAATACACATGAAGATATTGCCTTTAAGGCTCCGGCTAGCTTTGATGCATCAAAATTGCGGCCGACTACCAACGGAGAAGCGGACCATAACAAGCTGATCCTTCGATTAATGGACAATGGTCCTATCCTTGTAGAAGGTGAATATGAGGTCTGCTCTATTGCTAACCAGCGCGTAAGCAGCAAAAAGAATGTAGCCTTTTGCCGTTGCGGAAAATCTGCTTCAAAACCCTTTTGTGACGGAACCCATAAGGATGTTGGTTTTGAGGGCTGAGGAAGTATTTTACCGCACAGTTGCGCAGAGGCATAGGTATCCGCAGAACGAATAATTATCTCTGCGCAACTCCGTGAAATCCTGTGATTGCTCTGCGGTTAGCAACCACGACCCCAATCACCACGGACAATTCATTTTTTCTTCATTTACAACAAATAATATAGGGCGACTTTATCATCAAAACAGAACTAGCATCATGTCTTCAAAAACCGTAGCCGAAAAAATGCACATCAAACCGGGTATGAGTATCGGCTTTTTCAATCAGCCTGATAACCTTGATGAGTTGTTAGGCGAACTTCCCGAAGGTGTTGAGGTCGCCGAAGAGCTAGAGAATACAGAGCTGGATCTGATTTTAGCTTTTATTGAAGACCGGCAAATGCTCGAGGCTTATCTCCATTCCCTTAAAAAAGCAATTCATGAAGATGGGGCCCTTTGGATCGCCTATCATAAAGGATCTTCTTCGATTGATACGGATGTTAACCGTGACACCATTGCCGAATACGGAACTTCAATGGATCTGAAAGGTGTTGCTATGGTTTCAATTAATGAAAACTGGTCCGGATTCAGATTCAAAAAAATATAATATATAACTATGCAAAAGTTTTTTTTGATAGCCGGTGCTATTGCCATGGCGCTGGCAGTAGCTTTAGGTGCTTTTGGTGCTCATGGTTTAAAAAGTCGGCTTACAAAAGAAATGATCGATATTTTTGAAACGGGGGTACAGTACCATTTTTATCATGCAGTAGGTCTGCTAATAGTGGGGCTGCTTGCCCACTATTTGCCTGATTCTGCATTGCTCGAGTGGTCGGGATGGCTAATGATATTTGGCATATTCATTTTTTCGGGTAGCCTGTACCTGCTTTCAACAAGCGGCATTCGCTGGTTAGGTGCTATTACGCCAATCGGTGGAATTTGCTTTATTGCCTCCTGGATAGTTTTAGCTCTTGCCATCTGGAAAGGATTATAATTGCTCTTCTTTTCCCGAAGTTGGGTTTAATTTCCTTTAATCTACATTTAAGAAAACAAACTTGCAGTTCCGATTCATTATTATAACTTAACACTAATCAAAAAGATGGTTATAACGATCACAGACGAATTTGCAACACAAATAAGCGCACGATTTCTTAAAAAATATCGTTTGATGAATATCAGTTTAATAGAATTCATAAAATGGCATGCCCATAACTGCAAAAACGTATTGGCAATTTTTGCTTGTCATATTCTTATGGCTGATTCATTCAACGACACTGGCACAGAATGAAATTGCAAAAGAACGAAGTTCCCTAAGGGGTATTGAGGCCATGGGATTTACCGTTAATGTAGAAACTAATGATCCGTTAACGGGAACCGAGGAACTGCAAGTAACCTCATTAATTGAAATGGGAAAAAATCAGCTCCTCAATAATAATATCCGGCTAATTCCGGATGATAACATACAACGCTCGGATGAAATACCCTTTTTGCACTTACATATAAACAGCATGGATGCCGGGCAGGGAATTATCCCATTTTCGCTGTCTTTATATTTTTATCAACCGGTAAAGTTAACCCTCAACAGGGATGTACAAACCTCTGCCGTAACCTGGGAAAGCGGTTCGGTAGGCGTAGTTTCTCACGACCAGTTGAATCTGATTAATAATGCAGCAAAGAATCTTATTGAAGAATTTATTGTTGATTACAATCGCATAAACAGAACTAATTAACTCCATTATTTACCAACGCTATAACTAATTATTTTTCCATGAATATAGAAGATTTTAGAGAATTCTGTCTTTCCTTTAAAGGAGTATCCGAAGACTTTCCTTTCGACGACAAAACTTTGGCCTTTAAGGTGATGGATAAAATTTTTGCACTCACTGATGTAGAAGAATTTGACGGTATAAACCTCAAATGTGATCCCGTCAAAGCAGCTATGCTTCGCGATCTGTATAAAGAGGTTAAACCGGGTTATCACATGGATAAAAAGCACTGGAACACCGTCGATCCCAAGGGTAAGTTAGACGATGAGCTGATCAAAGAATGGATCAAGGATTCTTATAATCTGGTGGTTGAGGGGTTATCGCGGAAAAAACAAAAGAAGCTTGAAAAAATGAAAGACTAAACGCTTTTACGGGAAAACAGCTTTTTTATTCGATGCAGACTCTTTTTTTCAAAATTCCAAACAAACTCAAACTGCCCCAGTACAAAACCATACATGAGGAAAAGAAGCTGATAAGCAGGAAACACGATTATTACCCAGGCAATCAGCTCAATCCAGAAAGGAGTAGCCTGGGTAATACCCAACCAGCCAAAAGCCAGCTTACGCACATAAAGAGCACTAATGCCGGTAATTGAAAAAATGAAGAGGATAAGCGCCAAGCTGCCGAGGCTTTCAACTCCCCATCGTTTTTTCATTTTCTCAATCAATTCACCCACAATGCTCCTCATTTAACCCTTTCAAGTGCTTTTTCTACTGATTGGCTAGCTGCCTCAATTGTCCGATCCAGATGCTCTTCTGTCAACGAATTAGCCAGGAAGAATGATTCAAAAGGAGAAGGCGGCAGATAAATACCGTTCTCTAACATTTCGTGAAAAAATGCCCTGAACAATTCCTGATTCGTAGTATTGGCAGTTGCAAAATCTATGACCTCCGCATCTGTAAAAAAGACACTCATCATCGATCCAACGTGGTTGAGCTGTGCAGGCACATCATGTTCAGCAAAAACCTCCTTCAATCCAGAAAAGAGATAGGTTGTTTTTTCTTCCAGCTCATCATAATGCATCGGATTTTCATGCAGCTCAGAGAGAAGTGTATACCCGGCAGCCATAGCAAGTGGATTGCCCGAGAGTGTACCTGCCTGGTAAACAGGCCCTACGGGAGATACAACATCCATCACTTCCTGCTTACCGCCAAAAGCGCCTACCGGAAGCCCCGCACCAATAATTTTGCCGTAAGTCACTAAGTCAGCGGAAATACCATAACGTTCCTGTGCCCCGCCTTTGGCTACACGAAAGCCAGTCATCACTTCATCAAAAACAAGAACCACATCATGTGCATCACATAGTTCGCGCAGGCCGCTTAAAAATCCTTTTTGAGGCGGGATGCAACCCATATTACCAGCTACAGGCTCTAAAATAATTGCTGCGATCTCATCCTCATATTCCTTGAGCAGCTGTTTGACAGAGTTCAAATCGTTGAATTTAGCCGTCAAAGTATCTCTGGCTGTTCCCTCGGTCACACCCGGACTACTTGGCTGACCCAGGGTAAGCGCGCCGCTGCCGGCGTTAATTAAGAACGAATCACCATGACCATGGTAGTTGCCTTCAAATTTAATCACTTTGTCTCGTCCGGTATAACCTCGTGCCACACGAATAGCACTCATACATGCCTCGGTACCGGAATTTACCATACGGATTTTATCCACATTTGGCACCATTGTCTTAACAAGCTCGGCCATTTTTACTTCAATCTCGGTGGGAGCGCCAAAAGAGGTTGATTTGGCCGCCGTTTCCTGAACCGCCTTTATCACCGGCTCATAGGAGTGCCCTAAAATCATCGGTCCCCAGGAACCCACGTAGTCGATGTATTCTTTCCCGTCGACGTCGGTAAGGATCGATCCCTTTGCCTTTTCAAAAAAGACGGGTGTACCCCCGACTGAACTAAAAGCCCGGGCCGGAGAATTTACTCCGCCGGGAATAAATTGCTGTGCTCGTTCAAATAATTTTTTACTCGTTTCTAGCATAATCAGATAAAATTTCTCTGTACGGACGCGGCATGCCACGTCCCGACGTTTAATTATTTTACCGTTCGTTAATAATTTTCGATGCCGCTTTGGCAAAATATGTGGCTATTAAATCGGCACCGGCTCGCTTGAACCCGAGCAGTGCTTCCATCATAGCTTCTTCTTCATCCAGCCAGCCCTTTTCAGCTGCGGCTTTTAACATAGCGTATTCTCCGGATACATTGTAAACAGAAACGGGCACCGATACATTTTCTTGTACAGCGCGAACAACATCCAGATAGGGAAGACCAGGTTTGACCATCACAATATCAGCTCCCTCCTGTTCGTCGAGCTTAGCTTCTTTGATAGCTTCTTTAACATTGGCCGGATCCATCTGATACGTCTTCTTATCTCCAAAACCGGGCGCAGAATCCAAAGCATCACGAAACGGGCCATAATAACTGGAGGCATATTTAGCGCTGTACGCCATAATTCCGGTATGTTCAAAACCTTCTGCATCCAGCGCTTCTCTCATCGCACCGATGCGGCCATCCATCATATCAGACGGTGCAACCATATCGACACCTGCTTCGGCATGGCTTACCGCCATCTTCGCAAGTACATCTACCGATTCGTCATTCAAAACTTCGCCCTCCTGAACAATTCCGTCATGACCGTAACTCGAATATGGATCCATTGCAATATCGGTCATTACCAACATATCGGGAAATTCCTCTTTTATTGCACGTACTGCTCGCTGCATCAATCCATCGGGATTAACCGCTTCGCTGCCTCTGTTGTCTTTTTTCTCGTCGGGCACCTTGGCAAATAGCAATACGGATTGAATCCCAACTTCTCTAAGCTCTTGAATTTCATCCATCAACAGATCCAGCGTATAGCGATAATAATCCGGCATCGAAGGGATTTCGACTTTCTCGCTATCTCCTTCCATCACAAAAACCGGAGCAATAAAGTCTGCCGGTTTAAGATCATGTTCAGCAATCATCTTTCGGATGGCAGAGCTCACTCGAAGACGACGTCCGCGTATGTATGGAAATTGTCCGTGTGACATTCTAAAACAAATTTTAACTTAACATGTCATGCTGAACTTGTTTCAGCATCCATTGCAACAGATCCTGAAAAGAGTTCAGGATGACACGAGCTTTTCTATTATTTTTAAGCCACTGATTCCCACAGATCAAAACTGATTTATCTGTGCTAATCTGTGGCCAACTCTTTACCGTATTCAATCCAATCTATGGGATTTTTAAGTCGATCAATAAGATACGCTTCTTCGCTACCTTCTTCGACTTCAAAATCGTAATCCCAGCGCACGCGCGGAGGCAGACTCATCAAAATCGATTCCGTTCTGCCTCCGGTTTTCAGCCCGAATAAAGTACCACGATCATGGATCAAATTAAACTCAACATATCGTCCGCGACGTATCTCCTGGAAGTATCGCTGGCGATCAGTATACGATTCATCTTTTCGCCGTTCGACAATCGGCAGATAACTTTCCAGGAAAGCATCGCCTACTTCTGTGGTAAATTCGTACCAATCTTTGGCTGAACGCTCGTCGTTGGGACGCAGGTAATCAAAAAACAATCCACCGATACCACGTCCTTCCGAGCGGTGATCGTTGTAAAAATATTCGTCGCATTCTTTTTTAAACTCAGGATATAAATCTTTGCCATGTTTATCACAAGCGGCTTTAAGCACTTTGTGAAAATGGACGGCATCTTCATCCCACAAATAATAAGGAGTTAAATCGGCACCGCCGCCAAACCAACAATCACGCACCTCGTTCATTTCAGCATCATCATAGAGCTCGAAATACCGGAAGTTCGCATGTACCGTCGGAATCATTGGGCTTTGGGGATGGATGACAAGCGAAATGCCGCCTGCCCAGAACCAGCCCTGCTCTACTTCGAAACGCTCACGTATCAGTTCGGGTAGCTCTCCATGTACGGTCGAAATATTGACGCCTCCCTTCTCAAAGAGATCGCCTTTTTCGATTACGCGCGTATGTCCACCGCCACCTCCTTCGCGTTCCCAGTCATCGTGTCGGAATTTTTCCTTACCATCGATCTCCTCCAGTCGACCACAGATCTCATCCTGTAGATTTCGAATATAGGCCTCGAAACGATTTTTGATCGAAGGCTGGTTAGAGTCCCTCTTTGAAGGGGGGGCAGAGAGATGATCTTCTATCCATCCTTTAATAGCACTTTCAACATTTCTTAAATCCTTCATTATTTCCTCATCCGTAAAACGTAGAACTGTAAATCCTTTCTCTTCCAGTTCTTTTTGACGTTCTAAATCTTTATACCATTGCCGCTCGTTTTCATGGGAATAACCGTCAACTTCAATAATCAACCGAAGCTCTTTACACATGAAATCAGCAATGTAATTCAGAACGGGACGCTGACGTAAAAATGTATAGCCTTTCATTTTTCCAGCTCGTAATAATTCAGACCAAAGGCGTATTTCTGCAGGAGTTGAGTCTTTCCGCAGTTTTCGAGCCAGTTCTTTGAGCTTCTTATTGTAACCTAAATGATCAAATTTCTTTCCCATTTTCTTATGTCTTTTCCAGCCAAGAGCACTTGTATTTTGGGGATTCCGGTTTTTGTCCTCCTTTGAAGGAGGAAAATGAATTCCGGCGACAGCCGGAAGAAAAAGGAGGATGGCCCGGCGTAGAATCGTTAATTCCATTACTATGACTTATCACAATTTTATGTTTGGTGCTCTTGCATTCAGTCATTGCCAATAATATGTTTATTGCTTTGGCCATCCCTCTTAATCCCCCTTCGAAGGGGGACAAGATCAGCGTTCTGTTTTGTATTCTTTAACGGTATCCACAAAAGTGCGGGCGTTATCGACGGGGATATCGGGCAGGATACCATGTCCCAAGTTGGCGATATATTTCTGTGGACCAAAGCGGGCAATCATTCGCTTGGTCTGTCGCCTGATTTCATCCCGCGGCATCATTAGTTTCGAAGGATCAAAATTACCCTGTAGCACAATTTCTCCACGGGTTGCTTCGCGTCCATATTCGGGGGTAATTGTCCAGTCTAACCCCAGCGCTGAAGCATTACCTTTGAAACTGAGCCGCTCCAGGGCATACCAGCTACCTTTGGCAAAAAGAATTACCGGTACTTCGTCAATTGCATCACAAATCTCCATGAGATATGGCATTGCCCATTCATTAAAATCATCGGGACTAAGCAATCCAGCCCATGAATCAAAAAGTTGTACTACTTGCGCACCGGCCTCAATCTGCGCTTTCAGATAATCGATCGTCGCCTTGGTCAATTCTTTCATCACGTGCTTGGCTGCATCCGGATGCTGATACATAAATGCCTTTGCCATGGCAAAATTCTTCGATCCTTCGCCCTGAACCATATAACAGAAAAGCGTCCACGGCGCCCCGGCAAAACCGATCAGCGGCACGCGTCCGTTTAGCTCTTTGCGCGTAAGTGTTATCGCCTCCATCACATGATTGAGCTTCTCCGGCACGTCCTCAGCCAGTATCGAAAAAGCATCGTCTACACTTCGGATGGGATTCTCCATTACCGGTCCTTTGCCTTTCACCAGATCCACATCGATACCTAAGGCTTGGGGAATCGTCAGGATATCCGAGAAGATGATGGCCGCATCGGGCTCGAGCTCGTCGATGGGCTGAAGAGTTATTTCGCAGGCCAGCTCCGGCGTTTCAACTCGTTCAAAAAATGTGTACTTCTTACGGAGCTCCATATATTGCGGCAGATAACGTCCGGCCTGGCGCATCATCCATATCGGCGGACGTTCAACTTCTTCGCCGCGGAGCGTACGGAGTAATAAATCGTTTTTTAACTCTGGAAAATTGTTATTCATAATAATGGAACACAGATTTCTCGGATTAGCTGATCTCCACAGATAATTCAGTGTAAATCTGCCAAACCTGTATTACCCGTGTTCTATTCCTTTTTGATTAAAAATATAGTTGGAGGTGGTACGGAGGAGTACTTTCGTATCAGGCTGCCTGGCAATTTCCACCGACTGATCGGTACGCTCTTTCAGCGCTTCGGCAGTTGTAGGACCAATAGCAAAAAGCGGTGGCAAATCGCCTTCAAATCCTTCGCCTCTTGCGAACCCTTCAACAGCGCTGGGACTGTAAAATAAGATACCACTGACAGGCTTATTTGGCATATGAACCGGATTTATGATCGTCTCATATACCTCCAGTTCGATAACTTCAATGCCGTCTTCCTCCAGTCGATCAGTCATCTCATCACGGCTCAAGTTCCCATGGAAATAGATCACTGAATTAATTTTGCCCTCTTCAATAATCAGCTCAGCAAGGTGCTTACCATCTTGGGTCCGCGGGATCTTTGCATCCAATCCCAGATTCTGAAGAGCATCACGGGTTTTCGATCCCACCGCAAAAAGCTGCGTTTCCGGACGCACCTGTAAACCGCTCTTCATTAATTCTTCCAGCGCTTTTACGCCGTTGGTGCTTGTAAACACCCAGTCAGATTTAGGATGCTCATTTATCACTTTAAGCACGGTATCCCAGTATTCGGGAAAGTTAAATTGAAGCGCCGGTTTGATTATTGGTTCCAAGCCCAATATTCTGGCGTATTCAAATTGTTGTGCAGACAAAGGTCGCGTTACTAAAATATTTCGTTTGTCTTGCCTCATGGGTCGCTGATTAATCTGATTTCGCTGATTTCGCTGATTTGATATCAACAAAACCTGCTTAATCTGCGTTACGATTTCATCTCTTCAATTACTTTAATAGCTCCTTCTTTCAAAAGAGCTTGTGCTGCAGTGTGACCTAGGTCACCGGCTTTACCTACAGGAACTGTATCTTTGTAGTCATATTGTTCTCGTCCGTCAAGTGTGAGTGCTACTGCTTTAAAATGCACTTGATCATCATCAATAAACGCATATGCACCTACAGGTGCTGAACAGCCAGCTTCCATGTCGTGCAAAAAATCCCGCTCAATAGTTGTGCAAATTGCCGTTTCATCATGATTCAACTGCGAAACAATCTCTTCAATCTCATCATCTCCTGCACGAATCATCACGGCCATGGCGCCCTGTGCTGCCGCCGAAACCATCCAGTCGAGATACATACTTATATGATGTCCGAGATCTATGCGTTCCAATCCCGCTGCGGCAAAGATAGCACCATCCCAATCGTTGGCGTCCACTTTCTCGAGTCGCGTGTTCACGTTTCCGCGGATATTCACAATCTCATGATTTGGATAACGATGCAACCACTGTGCACGCCGCCTGTTACTGCTGGTTGCAATAGTGGCTTTATAGTCAGGATCATCCAAAAAATCGGTGCCGTCAGGCGCAACCAGCGAATCACGGGCGTCGGCTCGCTTCATAATTGCACCTACTTTTAGCGGAAGCGGGTTCTTTGTTGGTAAATCTTTAAACGAATGAACTGCAATATCGATTTCATCATTGAGCTGGGCATTATCCAGTGCCTTTGTAAACACGCCTTTACCACCCATTTCAGAAAGGGGCGTTGACAAATCAAGATCACCTTCTGATTTAACAAAAATAAGCTCGGTTTCGTGGCCGAGCTTTTGAAGTTCCTTGGCAACCTGCCTTGCCTGCCATGTGGCCAGCTGACTGTCGCGGGTACCGATGCGAATTATGTTGTTATTCATCTCCTATATTCGTTTCAAGCTTAAACATATCGTGTACAACCTGGGTTACTTCCTCAGATTCGTGATGATCACGCAGATGTTCTATGGAATAGGCTGCAATTTTATTGACAATGCGACGGGTCAGATTTTCAACTTTATCTTTATCCGTATCGGATATTTTATTTTTGAAAAACTCAAATTCATCTTCGCGAATCGCATCAAATTTGTTAGTTAGTGCCTTAATGGTAGGTACCACTTTTTGCTTGCTGAGCCAGTTCTTATAATCGGTCAGCTCATCATCAATAATTTTCTTGACCAACGGGATATTTTCTTCACGCTTGCGATAAGCCTCGTCGGTAACATCTGTCAAAAAGTCCATATTAGCCAGATCCACAAATTTCATTTCACCGATTTCCGGATCAATATTGCGCGGTACCGACAGATCAACCATTACTTTAAATTTGGGATCGATCAGCGAGGGCTTCATATCGTCGAGCGTAACAACTGGCTCTTCGGCTCCTGTAGCAACAATAACAAGATCGGCTTCGGCAATCTCTTCGGGTAGCCGATCCATATCAGCTACTTTCAAGTCAAATTTGTCAGCCACAAACTCGGCTCGTTCCCGGGTTCGGTTTATGAGCGTCAACTTTCGAGCGCCCATATTGATTAGATTTTTGCAGGTTACTTTACCGATCTTACCAGTCCCAACCAGCAAGATATTTTTGTCTTTGAGTTTATTAAATGCTTCAACCGCAAACTTTACAGCTGCGTAAGCTGTCGTAGCTGCACCTTCTCCGAGTGATGTTTCGTTGCGGGATCGCTTGTGTGCCCGAAAAACATGCTGCATCAGGCGATGGAGTTCTCCATCCACAGCATCCATCTCGCTTGCCATCTCATAAGCTTCCTTCACTTGCTTTATAACCTGTACATCTCCAAGAATTTGAGAATCGAGGCCCACCGTCACCTGAAAAAGGTGCTCTACTGCCTGCTGGCCCTCTTTTTCAAATCCATAATTATGAAATTCTTCGAGTGTAGCATCGGAATAAGTTACCAGCAGCCGTATAAGTTCCTGAGGAGTGGCGTTCTGAGCAAAAATTTCGGTTCTGTTACATGTCGAAACTATAAACAAGCTGTCTATACCTTCGCGCTTGGCCCCTTCGATAAGATCTTTCTTCTGGGAATCATTTAAACTAAACCGTTCGCGGACATCAATGGTCGCCTCCCAGTGGTTAACGCCAACAGCGCCGAAATCAGTTATTTGAAGTTGATCTGACATCTATCAGGCAGATACTTTTTTAGATTTCGTCTTTGTTTCTTTATCTATATCGATTTCATGACCCAGCTTATCCAGAGCCTGATCGGCCAAGGCTTCAATATATTTAGGATGATCGTTTATGCCCGGCATCACTTTCAGGTTTTCAAACTCATATCCTTCTTCCTCGAGATCTTCGACCAGTTCTATACCCAGCTCAAATAACGTTTCCACGTGATCGGTCACAAAAGCGATCGGAATCATCAGAAAATTCTTGATGCCGTATTCAATATGCCGCTCGACAAGCTCGGCCGTATTAGGCTGCGTCCATTTTTGAGGCCCCACTTTTGACTGATATCCCAGCCAATACTCATGGTCGTAGCCCCGCATCTCCATAATCGCTTCCATCGTCTGATTGATCTCTGTCGTATATGGATCGCCACTTTCCACTTCGAGCATGGGCGTTCCGTGAGCGCTGAAAATAAAATGCGTTTTGTTACGCGTTTCCTCATCCATCTCGGCCAGTGCCTCGTCGATGCGATCATTCAGTGCTGTGAGATACTTCTCATCAAGATGATAATTCTTTACATGAAACTCTTTCCACGGCGTGTTATCACCAAACCTATCCTCACGTTTGGTTTCCCAGTCGCGAAAACTGCTTCCGGTAGTCGTCCATGAAAACTGTGGATACAACGGCACCATCACCGCATGCGTTATCTCATCTTCAATCATATCATCCATCGTGGTTTCTGCAAATGGCAGCCAATAACGCATGCAGGTATAAACTTTAACAAACTGATCGTCCGGCATAATGTTCTTGAGATGCTTCTCAAGGCCCCGACGCTGCTTTTCTGTCAAACTATTGATGGGCGAACAGCAAGTTGACACGATACTGTTTTTACGGTTCAGGCAGTGCTTGTTACCCATACATCCTTTGGGACAACCGTTAATCTCCTCGTAATCTTCCTGCACGTTGGGAGCACGAAACTTGGAAATAATTTTCGCAAACAGATCCTGAATCTTGCCGCCCCCCATCTTGATGATATCATGATCGCGAAAAAGATTATACAAAAATGGACGCACCGCATAATCGGCGGTAGGTCCGCCCATGTTCATCAGAACAATACCAATTCTCTTTTTCTCTTCTGGCATAAATCTTCTTGTTATTAGTCTAAAGACTATTGCTTTATCATCATGGTGAAGAAAATCATTCTTTGTGAAGAAAATTTGAAGAAAAGCAGCTGAACTCTATTTAGAATGATTCTAATTGAGGAGTTTTTTGTCTGCTAAATTCAGAACATTTATGCGGCAGGCAAAGTAAACCAAAAACGGGTCCCTTTGCCAACCTCACTCTTGACATTAATCTCGGCATCATGGGCATTGAGAATACTTTTCACGACCGCCAGTCCGAGCCCGGTACCTCCTTTGTCACGAGAGCGTGCTTTATCCGTACGATAAAATCGATCGAACAAGCGGTTTAGATGCTCATCCGAAATGCCGATGCCATCATCTGTAACTTCAATTCTTACCTCATCCTCGTTACATGCATAATGGAGTGTTACACTGCCTTCACTCGTATATTTCAACGCATTAGAAACCAGGTTATCTATCACCTGCTCAATTTTTGCGGGATCACCGATCACTTTGCAAGAATGATTATCTATGTTAAGATCGAGCCCCTTTTTCTTAGCTCTCTCGACATGCCAGTCAAGCATATGATTAGCGATATCAGCCAGATCAAATTCCTGCATTTCTACGAAGTGTTCATCAGAATCGTAACGCTGCAGTGTTTTCAGATCTTTAAATAGACGTGAAATACGATCGGTCTGTTTTTTTGCCGTTTGGATATACTTACTCTTTTTCTCTGCAGGCAGCTCATCCAACTCCAGCATATCCAGGGCACCGGAAATTGTATGCAGCGGATTACGTATCTCGTGAGTAATATCTGCAAAAAACTGCCGCTGCTTTTCGGCAAATTGCTTGATCTGCTCAGTATCGGCCCGCAGCTTTGAAGCCATCTGATTAAGAGATGTAGCCAAGGCACCGAACTCATCACTCCGCTTGATATCTATTTCACGGTCCACATCGCCATCGGCGATATCCTGTGCGGCGTCTTTAATCTGGGTTATCGGCTTGGTAAGATAGCGTGCCATCCAAATGCTTACAAGCACCACCAATCCGATGGAAATAAACATGCCGTAATAGATAATCCAGCGAATAGTTTTGATAGGCTCATAAATCTGCTCTTTGGTCTTGCTGGCCCGCAGATAACGTAAGGTGCCGTCAATATTGGTGAGAGAGATATAACTTGTTAATAGTTCAGAGTCCTCATTACGCGGTAACAGCGGTAGATTCTCCCGGCTGTTTAAGCTTTCCAGAATACCTTCCGGTAGCTGCTGACTAAAAGCAAAAGCAGAATCACCGTTGGCATAAGCGTTTATCAGCTGACCGGTAGAATCATACAGAGCTAGTTGATAGCCGGATGTGCGTGCAGCATCCGCCAGATACTTTTCGAACTCCCCGTTTGCGGGCAGGTTAGAAACTGTCACTGCCAGCCACCGGGTCTCCTGTTCCATTTCTGCACGGCCCTCTTCGAGCAGGTAATCGCGAATAAATAAAATCGAATAGCTGCTGATGGAGGTAATCCCAAAGATCAAGAGCAGGATAAATGTCCAAGCTAATTTAGATCGTATCTTCATGTTACGAATAATGAATATTGATCAAGGATTACAGAATTTCGAATTTCTTCATTTAACATTCCTTGATCATTATTTTGCGGTTCGTTTTTCACTACACCTTTACAATTTCGCGGTTAAGTCCGTAGCCGATGCCGCGATAGGTTTTAATAATGTTGCCGGAGTCCCCCATTTTCAATCGCAGATTTTTAACGTGGACATCAACTGTGCGATCAAATACAAAATGATCTTCTTCGGTTATATGCTCTAAAATTTCCTGTCTTGTATATACCCGCTTGGGATTTTTATAGAAGAGTTCAATCAATGTGTATTCAGTTGAAGTGAGATCGATTTTTTCATCCTCCACATACAGCTCTTTGGCATCGGTATCTAAATAGGTATCCCCATATTGCAGCCAATTGGCTTTCTGGGGATTTTGGCGCCGCAACAAAGATTCAACATGTGCTTTCACCAGGTTCAGACTTGCAGGTTTTGGAATATAATCGTCCGCGCCAAGCTCCAGTCCTTCAATTTCATCCTGCTCCTCATCTTTGGCTGTCAGGAAGATAACGGGAATATCGTGCAGTACCGGATGATTGCGAATCCGCCGACAAATTTCTTTTCCATCTACGTTAGGAACCATAATATCAAGAATTGCCAGGTGAATTTCGCCAGCATATTCATCGATCAGTTCCAGCGCGCGATTACCCTCATGAGCCACTAGCACTTCATAATCATTCATTTCAAGAAAATTAGCCAACATTTCGGCCGGCTCTTCTTCGTCTTCAACTAACAGTATGCTATGTTTGTGTTTCACAACTTTTGCTTTTACTTAACAATATACACGCATAGGTTTACTTATCTGATACTCAGAATAAAATAGCAAACTTTCGGTAGTATCTGAACACAGATCAAAACTACAACAGAACATCTCTTGTCATGCTGACGTTCTTTCACCATCTTTAACCAAATTTAAAACCACAGAAAAGCGGACTTTCATGTCGTTCAATAATAAAATTGCGTGGATTACCGGTGCCTCATCGGGGATTGGCAAAGCGATCGCTCACGCATTGCATGATGAGGGAGCTAAGCTCATTTTATCATCCCGCAGGAAAGAAACATTACAGGAAGTTAAACAAAACTGCTCTGGTGATACTTCTAACATCCATGTTTTGCCTCTTGATTTATCAAAACCAGATTCACTGAAAGAAAAAGCGAGCCAGGCTCTCGATATCTATGGAAAAGTTGATTTCCTTTTTAATAATGGCGGCGTTAGTCAACGCTCGCTGGCCGTTGATACCAGTATGGAGGTAACCCGCCGGGTGATGGAAATCAATTTTTTCGGATCTGTAATATTAACAAAGGCAGTGCTCCCTTCAATGATTGAACATCAAACAGGGCATATCATCGTCACCAGCAGTGTGATGGGAAAATTTGGCACTCATCTGCGATCGAGCTATGCTGCCTCCAAGCATGCACTGCACGGGTATTTCGACTCACTACGCCATGAAGTATATGATGATAATATCAATATTTCGCTGGTTTGCCCGGGATTTATTAAGACCAATGTAACGAAAAATGCACTCGAAGGGGACGGCAGCAAACACAACAAAATGGGCAAGGGGCAATCAGAAGGGATGAGCGCCGAAGAATTTGCCAAAAAACTGTTACCGAAAATTTCCAAACAAAAAGAGGAAATCTACATCGGCGGAAAAGAAATTTGGGCCGTTTATCTCAAACGTCTCTTTCCGCGACTGTTAAACAGAGTATTGCGAAAGGCTGAAGTTACCTGACAAACATCAATATAAAGGCCCTTCTGAACCAGAAGGGCCTTTTTTTAATAATATATTTAAGAGATTAGCTGTTACCGGGTAACCATCTGATCTACAAAGAAGATAGTTCCGTTTGATGGAGAATCGTCGCTGTCTTCAACTTTAACACCCATTGATGCCTCTACTTCTTCTTTCGGCAATTCACCCTGGTACAGATGACTTTGAGCTACCTGCTGAGCCATTTTTTGATCGTTTTTGGCTTCTTCAACATCTACTTCACTAGACTGAAGGGCATCGTTGGTGGGCGCCAATACCGTAAAGGGGCCCTGCTCTTGCAGCACTTCAGCAAAACCAGATACTTGCAGAATTTCAGCAAAGTCAGAAGTTTTCTCGTTGGACTGTACCTTATCAACTACCGTATCTCCCTGTGGTGGAGCTTCTGTTTGCTGGGCAATCGTCGTGTTAGAATGCACAGCTACGGCAAATAATAATAAAAAGACACCGGTAGCTATTCTTTTTAAGATAGTTTTCATAATAAGAAGAGTTTTAACTTATTGAATTGTTGATTAAGAAGATCATGCAACAGTTCAAAACATTAGCACTTGTTCTTTATTGCACGTTATTCTTTATGCCGTTACTTAATATTTGTTTCAACAAAAAAAGCATTAAACCTTTTACGATGCACGTCTGCTCATCAGTTTAGCTTCTGCTATAAGAGAGGATTTTTTGTTTCTTTTTGACCAAAGTTGAGATAGGCTAAACTCCCTTTAGCTTAATAAAGCACATAATAATGAATCCCTATCCCAGTCGCTTGCGTTTATTAAGATAGGCCAGTAAGGCTAGATCAAACTCGCGCTGAGTATCAAGCTGTTCAAAATTAATCTGGAACTCGCTACACGCCATCTTAAAACGGTGGGTAAGCTCTTCAATTTTCTTCTTATAATCCTCGCGGATTTGTGCAGGCATTACCTCCATCTGTGAACCAGTTTCCATATCCTGCATTACGAGCCGGCGATCGGGGAAGTCCAATTCTCGCTCACTCTTTTCCTCAAGTACATTAAAAAGTAAAACCTCGTGTTTACGGTGACGCAGATGTTTTAGAGATGAAATCAACTGGTCGTGCTCATCGACATTTTCAAACAGATCGGTAAGAATAATCACCAGGCTTCGATGATTAAGACGCTCGGCCACTTCATGAATTACTTTAGCTGTGGCCGTCTTTCGCTGCTCTTGATCAATTGACTCTTCTTGCTCAAGAAGCTGCTCAAATTCCGAAAACAGCAAACGAAGATGAGAATAGGATGATTTTGCGGGAATAAACTTATTGATCTCCTCACTAAATGTTATCAACCCACAGGCGTCACGCTGGCGGTGCATCAAATACATCAGTGAAGATCCAAAATGAATAGCATAACGCAGCTTGGTCCACGGACTAAAATATTTATAAAACATCGAACTGCTGGTATCCAACAACACATAACAGCGGAGATTAGTCTCTTCCTCATATTTCTTTACGTACAGACGCTCTGTCTTGGCATATGCTTTCCAATCAATATGCTTTATCTCATCGCCGGGATTATAAGGACGGTGTTCTGCAAATTCCACGCTAAACCCGTGGTGCGGGCTCTTATGCAATCCTGAAATAAACCCCTCTACAATTTTTCGGGCCCGAAGTTCAAGCGGAGCCAGCTGCGAAAGCAGTTCGTGATCTAGTAACATATTCCTTCACTCTTTAACCATTACTAGAACTTTTGAATCATCAAAAGTTCAATTGTATTAAACCTAAACATTTCAGCTCATTTATCTTAGAAAGATTACAAAATCAATTGTTAGAATATCTGCTCACAAGTTTATTCTTTCCAACAAATGATTATCTTAGGAACCCAAATAATTACGCATTGTAAAGCACAAGCCAATAATTTATGGCGCAAATATATACCTCAGCAGATCAAATAGATTTTTCTATTGAAGACATTCCTTCAATGCCGATACCTACGGATGTACTGATGGTACGGCCTCTGCACTACTCTGTAGACTATGTAATCAACCCGCATATGGCCGACCAAGTAGGCAAAGTAGACAAAATTGAGGCCAACAATGAATGGGATCTGGTTCGATCACTATTTGATCAAATTGGCATAAATGTTCATGTAATTGAGGATCAAGAAGGCTTGCCGGATATGGTTTTCTGTGCCAATCAAAGCCTTCCTTATATTGATGAAGATGGTAAACGCCATGTATTCATGAGCATTATGCATGCTGATCAAAGAAAAGAGGAGGTCCCCTATATTGAACAATGGTATCGCCAGCATGGCTACGAGTTACACTACCTTGATGAGGATGAGGTCAGTAATTTTGAAGGATGCGGCGATGCTATTTGGCATACGGGCAAACGGTTGCTCTGGGGCGGTTACGGCTATCGGTCCTCTCAAAAAGCCTATGAAATTATTTCCGATACATATGATGTGCCGGTTATTGCCCTGGAACTTATCGATGAATCATTTTACCACCTCGACACCTGCTTCTGTGTTTTGGATGAGAATACAGCTCTTATCTATCCTGAAGCTTTTACTAATAAAGGACTCGAAACCATCAATCAGCTCTTTGATACTGTTATTCAGGCATCTAAATATGAAGCGGAAGAACTTTTTGCCTGCAATGCCTCTTGCCCCGACGGACGTAATGTCATTATTCAGCAAGGCTGCACTGATGTAAACAAAAACCTGCGCGATAACGGATTTTCTGTTCACGAAGTAAGTACTTACCAATTCATCAAAAGCGGTGGCAGTGTGTTTTGTATGAAGATGCTTCTTTGGTAGTAATGAGTCATGAGTAGTGACATTCTGTGGCCAGTTTCCAAGCGTCTTTTCTAATATCCTAATAGATAGTTCGAGCGTCCGATCGGACTATCAGCAGGAAGGAAACTTTAGTTGGGAGGGAGTTGAACTCCCGACCCGTAGTATGCAGGAACGGGCCAGTTTCAGTTTCTATGAGTTTTTTCAAAAGCCGTTGTCGGAGTACTCCAACTTACTACTGTCGCACACCAGAGGTATACGACTAGTTTAATGGTAATTCGTGCCAATCCTTATTCACTATTCAAATCCCCACAACTCCATATCTCTTTCGTACCTCCATCACTCAAACCTCGTACCGTATCTCCAACCATAAAACCTCGTTCCATACTTCCACCATTAAACCTCGTTCCGTACCTCTGGTGCGGAATGTAAAGGAAGGAAAGGATTTAAGCCATTCTGAAGTTGTAGAAATGGGGCCAATCCGTCCATGAGTTATATTGTCGGAGCAGCGCTCAAATTTACCAGATTTATTCGGAAACACTCCTTCTTAAAAAATGTTCAATGAAAAAGTTTACTTCTAATTTTGACGCCATGAAGTTTCAAGGAGAATCACAAGGATCTGAATTTCGCTGCGCTTACTGCGGAGAAATAAATCACGCTTTTGTTGATCCCTCGCAAGGAAAAACCCAAACCTATATAGAAGACTGCCAAGTCTGCTGCCGACCAAATAAACTCTCGGTCTCCTACGATCAATGGAACGATGAATTTATTATTCAAAGCCGTCAATCGCAGTAAATCAGCAAGATAAAATTCCTTTGAAAATAGAAATTCTGATTTGTATCTTTGAACAGTTTTGCGCTGGAATTACTCCGGTACTAAAATAACACTAATGACAGACGATTTAATCACTAACACTTGATCCCCAAGGGAACCCCCTTAACATGTGACGGCAGATATAACTGCCCGAAAAAAAATAGGCACACATCCGATTATCATCGGGTGACAGATCCGTCATTCCCTTTTCCGAAATCCGACACGGCACTCGTGATCGGATTTTTTTTATATCTGATTTTCAACCTCTCAAAACTACACGACCAATATGTCACTCTATCAACGCGATAAAGCTATCATTGCTCTATCTGACGGCACCGTCGAACACGGTTTCGCCATCGGGAAAAAAGGTACTACAGGTGGCGAACTGTGCTTTAATACAAGCATGGTTGGCTATCAGGAAATTTTTACCGACCCCAGCTACTATGGACAGCTGATGATGATGACCTACCCCCATATCGGTAATTACGGCACCATGAATCGTGATGACGAAGCACGCAAAGTAATGATTGCGGGACTTATCGTCCGATCATTTTCGTGGGAACACAGCAACCCACAGGCCGATGGTAACCTGCAAGAATATCTGGAACGCAATGAGATTGTCGGCATCTCTGGCATTGACACACGTAAACTGGTGCGCCATATCCGAAGTAAAGGTGTAATGAATGCTGTCATCTCCTCTACGGAACTTGATGAAGATAAACTGGTGGAAAAGGCCCAAAACTGGGATGATATGGAAGGCCTGGAACTGGCCACCGAAGTCACCCGCCGCGAACCACAGACTGTTCACAGCGATGGGCCTTTTAAAATTGCCGCTTTCGACTACGGCATTAAACAAAGCATTATTGATAATTTTGTGGATCGCGGATGTACGCTCCGTGTTTTTCCGGCCAAAGGGGATTATAAAGAAGAACTTAAACAATGGAATCCCGACGGATTCTTTTTCAGCAACGGCCCCGGCGATCCCAAAGCCACCAGCGAATACGCCCTGGATATAGTCAATTATGCAAAAGAAACCGGCAAGCCCATTTTTGGTATCTGCCTGGGACACCAGCTGATGGCACTATCAGAAGGAATCAATACGAAAAAAATGTTTGTCGGCCACCGTGGAGCGAATCAGCCGGTTAAGAACCTGGAAACAGGACTCGTCGAAATCACCACACAAAATCACGGCTTCGCCGTCGATGAGGATGATCTCGACGAGTCGAAAGTGGAAGTCACACACGTAAATCTGAATGACAAAACGATTGAAGGAATGCGCTTCAAAAACTTTCCGGGCATGTCGGTACAATACCACCCCGAAGCATCACCAGGCCCGCACGATTCGCGCTATCTCTTCGATCAGTTCCTCGAAATGGTCAAGGAACAAAAAACGGAAATGGCTTAAAAGCTAATTTTAGTCGGACGTAGCATGTTACGTCCAGACACGAAAAAAATTTTAATCAGAAATTAGAAGCTCACTAACTAATGCCACGACGCGACGACATCAACAAAATTCTTATCATCGGCTCCGGACCAATTGTAATCGGCCAAGCTGCTGAGTTCGACTACTCTGGCTCACAAGCCTGCCGTTCACTTATGGATGACGGCTACGAAGTTGTTCTCATCAATTCGAATCCGGCCACCATTATGACCGATCCTATGATGGCCGACGAAGTTTATCTAAAGCCGCTGACAATTGATTCGATCAAAGAAATCGTAGAAAAAGAAAAGCCTGATGCGGTACTGCCTACAATGGGCGGACAAACGGGTCTTAATCTAACTCGTGATTTACAGCACGAGAATTATTGGACTGAGCGGGATATCAAGATAATTGGCGTGGATATCGATGCCGTGGATATTACCGAAGATCGCCAGCAGTTTCGCGATCTGATGGACGAAATCGATATCCCACAGTGTCGCAGCCGCGCAGCCGAATCGGTACTGGAAGCTAAAGAAATTGCTGAAGATTTAGGAGGCCTCCCGATTGTGATTCGTCCCTCATTTACGATGGGCGGAGCCGGCGGCGGTATTGTCTGGACAGAAGAAGAGTTTGAACGCAAAGTACTGCGGGGGCTGGAAATGAGTCCGGTACACCGTGTACTTATTGAAGAATCTATTTTTGGATGGAAAGAGTACGAACTCGAGCTGCTCCGCGATCCCAATGACAACGTCGTGATCATCTGTACCGTCGAAAACATCGATCCGATGGGCATACATACCGGCGACTCAGTTACTGTGGCACCATCACAAACGCTGACAGATAAACAGTTCCAGATGTTGCGCGATGCCGCCATCAAAATGATGCGTTCGATCGGAACATTTGCCGGCGGATGCAATGTGCAGTTTGCCGTAGAACCGGGGAGCGACCGCTTTGTGGCAATCGAAATTAACCCGCGTGTGAGCCGATCCTCGGCTCTTGCATCCAAAGCAACGGGGTATCCGATTGCGAAAATTGCAACTAAATTGGCGGTAGGCTACAGCCTGGACGAACTGCCGAATCCAATTACCGGCAACACTTCAGCCTGCTTTGAACCTTCCATCGATTATGTAATCGTTAAAGCACCGCGATTCAACTTTGAGAAATTCCCCAACGTGAATGAAGAACTTACTACACAGATGAAAGCGGTGGGAGAAGTAATGTCGATCGGACGGAACTTCCCCGAGGCTCTGAACAAGGCCTTTCAATCACTCGAGATTGGCAGAGCCGGGCTCGGTTCCGACGGCTACAATGAGATCAACCGCAAAGATGTACGCGAACGGCTTAAAAAGCCATACTGGGATCGCATGCTGAATATTCGTAATGCATTCAAGCTGGGTGCATCGGTCGAAGAAGTTGCCGATATCACGAAAGTTGACCCGTGGTTCCTGCAGCAGATCCGGTACATGGTATCGCTCGAAAATCGCACCGAGGGCCAATCGCTGGATTCCATGACCAAAGACGACCTGTTTGAACTCAAGCAAGCTGGCTTTGGAGATGAACAGATTGCCTATATGCTCAGCCAGAGCAACGGCGAAGTCACTGAAAACGAAGTGCGAGAAAAACGGAAAGAGTTTGACCTGAAGCCATCATTCAAAGTTGTGGATACCTGTGCTGCAGAATTCCCGGCCGAAACACCTTATTTCTACTCGGCCTATGAGGGAGAAAACGAAAGCGAAGTATCCGACAAAAAGAAAGTAATGATCCTGGGAAGCGGCCCCAACCGCATTGGACAGGGTATTGAATTTGACTACTCTTGTGTCCATGCTGTGAAAGCCGTCCAGGAGATGGGCTACGAAGCCATCATGGTCAACTGTAATCCCGAAACCGTTTCTACTGATTTCGATGTTGCCGATAAACTCTATTTTGAACCAGTGTTCTGGGAGCGCGTACTTGATATTTATGAGCATGAGCAGCCCGAGGGTGTCATCCTGCAAGTAGGTGGACAAACGGCCCTGAAGCTCGGTAAACGCTTTGTTGAAGAAGGCATCAATATATTCGGTACTGATTTTGAAATGATCAATTTCGCCGAAGATCGTGGCTCATTTTCAGAATTTCTTAAAAAGCTCGACATCCCTTTCCCTTCTTATGGTACGGCCGAAGATGTAGAAGGTGCCGTTGCAATTGCGGATCGCATTGGCTATCCCGTACTGATACGTCCAAGTTATGTTCTCGGCGGACAGGGTATGCGGATTGCCGTAAAACAGGAAGAGCTCGAGTTTTACACCGAGCGTGTACTCGCTACGCATCCCGAGAACGCCTTCCTGATCGATAAATTTCTTGAGGATGCCGTGGAAGTAGATGTAGATGCAGTCTATGACGGCGAACAGATGCATATTGCCGGAATCATGCAACATATCGAGCCTGCCGGCGTTCATTCAGGTGACTCTACAGCTGTGATTCCGACCTATTCGCTTAGTGATACAGCCATTGAGAAAATTCGTGAATATCACGAAAAAATTGCCGCGAACATGAATATCCAAGGATTTTTAAATGTGCAGTATGCTGTCAAAGGCGATGACGTTTATGTGCTGGAGGCGAATCCGCGATCAACACGAACGATTCCGTTCCTGGCCAAAGCGACCGGACGTCCGGAAGCACGTATTGCGGTAAAAGTGATGCTGGGTGCAAAGCTCAAAGATTTTGATGAAAAAGATCTGACTTCCACACTGGATAAATGGGCGATTAAAGAGCCGGTTTTCCCCTTTGACAAGTTTCCGGAAGTCAAAAAAGAGCTGGGACCTGAGATGAAATCCACCGGAGAAACAATTTACTTTATGGAGGATTTCAATGACGAGCACTTTAAAAAGCCGTACGAATTCAAGAACCTCTATCTCAGCAAATAGGATCGCAGATTAAACAGATTTATCAGATTTCGTTCGTTGATTTGTAAGTATTCCCCCTGGATTGGGTCTTACTTACGGAACGAAATCTGAAAATAATCTGTGATCATGGCTGAAAAATTTAAGTATAGTAAACTGACCGGTTCTGTAATTGGAGCAGCAATGCAAGTGCATTCAGAACTGGCAATGGATTTCCGGAAGTAACTTATCAACGAAGTCTTGCACTGTAGCTTCAAAGCAAGTCAATTAGTTATCAACGTGAAGAATCGATGCCTCTTTTTTATAAAGGGCAAAATGTCGGTTCCCGAAGAGCTGATTTTATAATTGACGGAAAAATTCTTGTAGAATTAAAAGCAGTATCAGAAGTTAATGAAACTCATTATAACCAAGTTTTGAATTATTTAACTGCTTTTGAGCTGGAAATTGGACTGCTCATAAACTTTGGTGAAAACAGCTTAAAGTTTAAACGATTTATTAACAGTAATTTGTAACATCGATTTAATCTGCGAAATCAGATTAATCAAATATATCAGCGCTAAATGATTAAAGAAGCAAAGAATAAACTCAATAACGTTTTTGGATTTAAGGATTTTCGTCCTCTACAGGAAGATGTTATTTCGCACGTCCTGGATAAGAAGGACACTCTGGTCATTATGCCCACCGGCGGCGGAAAGTCACTCTGCTACCAAATTCCTGCCCTGTTATTTGACGGGTTGACGATCGTTGTTTCGCCACTTATTTCGCTGATGAAAGATCAGGTCGAACAGCTGCAGCAATACGACATCCCAGCAATCTACCTTAACAGCTCACTTTCTCCGCAGGAGTATGAGGAGAATGTTCAAAAGCTAAAAAACAAAGAAGTTAAGCTTCTGTATCTGGCCCCAGAAACACTTCTGATGGATAGAACGCTTGAACTGCTCAAAGACCAAAATGTTGAGCTGTTTACAATTGACGAGGCACACTGCATCTCGGAGTGGGGGCACGATTTTCGTCCCGAATATCGCCAGCTTACCGAAGTTCGTAAAAAGTTTGACAACGCCACAAGCCTGGCACTGACGGCTACAGCAACACCTCGAGTTCGGGAAGACATCAAAGATGTACTCAACTTTAAAGATTCTGATACCTTTCTGGCCAGCTTTGACCGCAAAAATCTATTTCTGAAGGTAGCTGAAAAGAATGATCCCCTGGAACAGACACTCGACTTTTTATACACGCGAAAAAAACAATCCGGTATTATCTACTGTTTTTCCAGAAAACAGGTAGAAGAGCTTTATGTTGAGCTGAAAAAAGAGGGGCATTCTGTAAAACCATATCACGCGGGATTATCTAAGAATATCCGCAGCCGTAACCAGGAAGCTTTTATCCGGGATGATATCCAGATCATTGTGGCAACGATTGCTTTCGGAATGGGGATCGATAAGCCAAATGTACGCTTTGTGATGCACTATGATTTGCCAAAAAATATCGAATCCTATTATCAGCAGATTGGCCGTGCCGGCCGCGACGGTCTCCGCGCCGATTGCCTGGTACTTTATGACCGTTCTGACAAGCAAAAAATCCAGTACTTCATAAATCAAAAAGAAGGTCGGGAAAAAGAGGTTGCCGAAAAGCATCTCAAGGAGATGCTGAAATTTATGGAGACCGATCAATGTCGACGTAAACCGCTGCTGGGATATTTCGGCGAAACCTATGAGAAGGATAACTGCGGCATGTGTGATAACTGCCTCTCGGTTGATGCCGAAGTTGAAGATCTTACGGTACAATCTCAGAAGATCCTTTCTTGTATCGCCCGTACCGACGAAGAATTTGATGCCTACTACATTGCCGACATCCTGCGTGGATCCACCAAGGAAAAAGTGCTGGCAAATGGTCATGACGAGCTTTCAACCTATAATATTGGCAACGAATGGGCCAAAGAGCAGTGGATACTTCTGGCTCGTATGCTCGTAAAGCAAGACTATCTTGAGCGTGAAGAACAGCATGGGGCACTTAAGCTTACCGATCAGGCAAAGGCTGTGCTTGACGGCAAAGAAAATGTGTTTGGCGTGCTTGATCGGAGCGATACGGTAATCGGTGATGATGCCATAGACCGAACCACATCTGAGGTTGAAAATAACTACGATAAGGATCTTTTCGAGCAGCTGCGTAATAAACGCAAAGAACTGGCCGATCAGCAGTCTGTGCCACCCTACGCTATATTTCCTGATACCACGCTGATGGAGATGGCATATTATTTCCCACAATCAAAAGAAAGCCTCACTCCTATTTACGGCGTGGGATCCGTAAAACTGAAAAAATATGCTACTGACTTTCTCGGAATTATTAACAGATATTGCCGCGACCACGATATCGAGGAAAAAGAGAAGTCGATCCAGGAAAAGAAAGAGAAATTAGAAGAATCCGGTGAAAAGTATGAACGGATCGGCAAAGCCTATAATGAAGGCAAATCGATTGATCACCTGGCCGAGCAGTTCGGTGTAAAAAATGTGACCATCATCAAGCACCTGAAAACGTATTTAAAAGAGGGTAACAACCTACGTCCCGAAGGTATCGTTGAGGTATCTTCGCTTTCTACACGGCAGCGTGATAAAGTGCTTAAAGTCATGGATGATGTTCCAACACACATGCTGCGCAAGGTGTATACCGAGCTTGATAAATCTGTGAGCTACAGCGAATTGCGCATCATGCAATTATATTATATGGCACAGCAAAACGGATCTTAGTTTTTAGAGAGTTTTACTTTAGACCGGTCCGACCGCAAATACAGTGGTTGGACCGGAATACTTTTAACCTAAGTCTGATGAGCAATCATCAGGCTTTTGTGTTTACAGGAATCTCACATATGAGACGATCTTTTCTTATCATTACAAAAAACAGGATTTAATACGACACTATCTTATGAGCTCAAAAAATGTAGTTGTAGCGTTTGGCGGAATCTCTCCCGAGCACGAGGTTTCGGTCCTCTCCGCAATGCAGGTAATTGCCTCTCTCAAAGAAACAAGTTATAATCTCATTCCACTGTACATATCAAAATCAGGACGGTGGCTGACAGGAGATCCACTGCTCGATATCGAAAACTTTCAAGACCTTGATGAGCTCAAAAATAAAGCTACACACTGCACTTTTTCTCATGATGATATGGGCAAACCCATCCTGATGGAAACAGAAAAAAAAGGATGGTTCGGCTCTGCGGACAGCCATTCCATTCACGCAGTAATTCCCGCTTTCCACGGCTCGGAAGGCGAAGATGGTTCATTTCAGGGTACGTGCGAGATGTACAACATTCCCTATGCCGGCAGCGGTGTTTTTGCCTCAAGTCTGGGGATGGATAAGGTAAAAGCCAAAGAAATATGCCGTGCTCATGATATTCCCGTAGTCGATGGTTTTGATTTTTATGAAAGTGAGTGGGAAGAAAATCAACAAACAGTGCTGGATTTTGCTGACACCCTAAGCTACCCCGTCATTATTAAACCAGTGCGATTGGGCAGCAGCATTGGCGTCGCCCGCGCTGAAAACCAAAACGAGCTCATAGAAGCTATAGAAACAGCATTCCGCTACGATGATAACCTGATGATTGAAAAGGCAGTTACTCCGCTGGTTGAAATTAACTGCTCGGTTTTGGGAACGCCACAAAATCGAAAAACCAGCGTATGCGAACGGCCGCTGGGACAAGAAGAAACGCTCTCGTTTGAAGATAAGTATCAGTCCGATGACGGCAGCCAAAAAGGCATGGCCTCGGCTGACCGCGTGATCCCGGCCGATATTGAAGATGAAATGACAAAAGAAATCCAGTCGCTGTCTTCTAAAATTTTCAAACTATTCCGGGCCAGCGGCGTCGCACGACTCGACTTTTTAGTTAATGGCGATACCGATCAGATCTATTTTAACGAGATTAACACCATTCCCGGCTCATTTTCTTTTTACCTTTGGGAGGAAAGTGGAATGAATATGCGAGAATTAATGCTAGAATTAGTTGATATCGCTGCTGATCAGCATCAGAAAAAAGTAGGGCGCATTCGTTCATATGATACGAATTTACTGGATGAAAAGGCTGTACAGGGAATCAAAGGACTTAAAGGCAAAAAACAGTCAGAGGATTAATTATACATCAGTTAGCCGCTAATATGAAATCATTTATCTCTTCTTACACATTATGTACAGCTTTTGTATTTGTTTTTTTATGGGTGGGATGCTCCCAGCCCGAAACGGTGGTGGTTGATAAAGACCCGAAACCTACCGCGCCTGCAGACACGGCCGACGACGCTTCGGTCGAGGAGGCAAGTTTTCGAAAGATGGTGATAGGTGAGTACAACCCAATTACTTCACTCGATCCTTTATTTGCCGACAATGCCGCGGAAATGCGTGCTGTACAATTGCTTTATGAAGGACTTGTGAGATTGGATGACAACGGATCGCCTGTACCTGGTATGGCTCAAAACTGGCAAGTCAGTGATGATTCGCTAAAATATACGTTTCAGCTTCGGACGGATATTTTTTATCACGATAGTAACGCCTTCAGCACGGGAACGGGACGACGTATGGTAGCTGAGGATATCAAATTTATTTTTGAACGAATGGCCCGGGCAGGAGTGCCGCCTACGGCAGCGCAAATGTTTATGGATATCCGGGGCTTTGATCCTTTTTTCAGCGAGCAACGCAATATTTACCATCCATCTGATCGCAAATTAACGGGCATTACAGGCATTCAAACACCCAATGACAGTACGGTTGTTTTTGAACTGGTGAATCAAGATTCTCAATTCCTTAAAAAACTGGCAACGCCTCTGGCCGTCATATATCCGCAAGAAGCGGTTGATCAGCCTAACGAGTCATTCACACCTGTCGGGACCGGTCCTTTCGAGTTATCATCACAGCGAAGTGACTCAACGTTTATTTTCTCTAAGTTTGAAAATTATTATGCAGCTTCTGATACGGATCTGAACCGGGTAGATATCATCTCAATTACATCGGAGTCTGCTCTTTTTAAAGCAATGGCAGCCGGTGACATCTATTTGATACCACAGCTTGGTCCCCAGCTGATGGAAGAGCTTATCAACGATAATGGTGAACTATCTTCTACCTATGCTGAACGTTACACTCTCCAAAAACCCGGCGGACAAACAGAATATGTATTGCAATACAATCCTAACGCCAATCTAACAACCGGTAATACCAGCACGCTTTCCCAGTTAGCTGCTGACTCAAATTACTTTAATCAATTTTATAATGATCTGGTAACAGCACAACCGATAAATGATACAACCATTACTTCAGCACCAGAACTACCCGATCAAATTTTGACGGTATTTTCGGATGATCCATTTGTAAAAACGTATCTTGGCAATCTTTCTGAAACGCTACGCGAGCGGCATGATGTTCAACTACAGATGATGGATATACGAGCCCCTTTCCGCGACACCGGTTTACTTTTCACCCAAAAATTTCCGCTCATCCCCAACAGCCAATTGAACAACTATCAAGAACTTTTCCGATTTTCGGTCCAGCATCTGGCACTCCAGCGATCTGAAATTGAAAATCTTGAATTTAATGCATTTCCGTGGTGGTTCAATTTACGCGGGGTAACACTGCCGGCTGAAGAAAATCTAAATTAATAGACTATGAAATTTGCTGTCATAGCAAATCCTCAAAAATATTCTGTCAAAGAACCGTTCATTGATCTGCTTAACTGGTCTGACGATCAAGATGTGCAGGTATTTTTCAGTGCTGAACTGAAAGAGCTGTACGATGGCGAAGAGCATGCGTCGGCTGTGGTTATGGATGATGAAGAATCAGCTATTGACGAAGCAGATATCGTAATAGCTCTCGGCGGTGACGGTACCATGCTCTACACCGCCCGGTTGGTCAAGAGTATCCCCAAACCGATTCTGGGCGTAAACACGGGGCGACTGGGATTTATGGCAAACACACAGAAAGAGAATCTATACCAGGCGCTGGAATACCTGCTCGAGGAAAATTATCGTATTGAAAAACGCTACTTGCTGGAAGCAGAAGATAACCATGGGAATATCTATCATGCTTTAAATGAGTTCCTGTTTTCAAAGAGAGATTCCACTTCGATGGTGAATGTAGGTGCAGAATATAACGGGATGTTTATCAATAATTATTGGGCTGATGGACTGATCGTCGCCTCTCCCACAGGTTCTACAGCCTATAATCTCTCCTCCAGTGGTCCCATCGTGATGCCCAATACCAATGTCATGGTGGTAACGCCGATTAATCCTCATACACTCACAACGCGTCCACTGGTACTGCCTTCTGATAAGAACCTAAAAATTACTGTTGAAAAACAGGAGCACGATGTACTGTTCTCATACGATGGTCAGATAAAAGAGATCGCCTCATATCCCTTTCATGTCAATATCAAACGATCAAACTTTACAATTGGACTGATAGAACTACCCAACCAAAACTATTTTGATACACTTCGTAACAAGCTGATGTGGGGCATGGATTCGCGGAATAGAGGCTAGAAGTTGGAGGTTGGAGGCTAGCGGTTGGAGTCTGGAAGTTGGGGCTTAGAAATTGAAGATAATAAATTGCTGGAAATTCTATATCCGAACATTTATATAGGTAGTATCTATTAACCCTTAATTAAATCAGGAGAGTATTATGATTAAGTCTTATGAAGATCTTGAGGTGTACGAACGAGCCTATCAATTAGCCATGAATATATTCTGGAAGAGCAGAGAATTTCCTCAAGAAGAAAAATATTCGCTCACTTCACAAGTGATTAGATCGTCACGATCTGTGAGTTCGAATATTACAGAGGGTTGGGCTAAACGAGAGTATGAAAATTACTTTAAGCAACACTTGATACATGCGTTGGGCTCAAATGCAGAAACCAAAAATTGGATAAACTTTGCTAAAGATTGCCAGTATTTATCCGAGGATGAGTTCAAGGATCTGATACGAATTGGATACTGTTGGTAAGATGCTATACAAACTACACCAAGACTGGACCTCCTATTAAACTTTTAGTCAAGACTCAGACTATCAAAGTTCCAACTTCCGACCTCCAACATCTATCTTCAACTTTTCAACCCGTAACACGTCCTGATATTCAGGAGAGAAAACATTATCTTAAACCTAAAATTTTTAACTTCTAAAATTATTAGTCTCATGAAAGTAACAGTTGTCGGTGCCGGTGGAAATGTCGGCTCAACCGTATCTATGGCTCTGGCGCAACGCGACTTTGCCAAAGAAGTAGTAATGGTTGATATCGTGCAAGAGAAAAACGGTGAAAAAATTTATCCCTCCAAAGGTCGGGCTCTCGACCAGTGGGAATCGTCGCCTATTCATCAATTTGATACAAAGCTTACCGGGACAGTTGATTATGAAGATACCGCCGGATCGGATGTATGCGTTATTACCGCCGGCGTACCTCGTAAGCCGGGAATGAGTCGCGATGATCTGCTCGAAACCAATGCCAATATTGTTCAAGAAGTTGTTACCAACCTGGTCGAGCAATCACCCAACACTATTCTAATAATTGTTTCTAACCCGCTGGATGTAATGGCTCAGGTGGCACTCGAGACAAGTGGATTTGAGTCTCACCGTGTTATGGGTATGGCCGGAATTCTGGATACGGCTCGCTACCGCTCGTTTCTTGCCGAAGAAATCGGTGTCTCTCCAAAAGATATTCAGGCACTGCTGCTCGGCGGCCATGGAGATACTATGGTTCCCCTGCCGCGCTTTACCACGGTTTGCGGAATGCCGGTTACCCAGTTTATTGATGATGACAAGCTCGAAGAAATTGTTGACCGCACCAAAGGCGGCGGCGGCGAACTTGTCAATCTGATGGGTACCTCTGCGTGGTACGCACCCGGTGCAGCAGCTGCACAGATGGTTGAAGCTATCATGCTCGATCAAAACCGTGTTTTCCCATGTGCTGCATATCTCGACGGCGAATATGGACAGGAAGATCTTTTCCTCGGAGTTCCCGTTAAACTGGGTAAAGGCGGAATTAAAGAAATAATCGAGGTTGACTTAAACGACGAAGAACGAGATCTTTTAAATGAATCGGCTGATCACGTTCACTCTGTTCTCCAAGAGTTCCGTCAGCTGATGGAAAAATAAATCGCAAATAAATGAAGACTTAGGCTTCTTCACTACTTGCATTTTAAAAAGGGCTCCGCAGACCATACCGGAGCCCTTTTTCTTTTTAAGGATGGAATGATTCTTCTTAAGGATGGAATGATTCTTCCTCGGAACTATTCTAGCGCGGGAATTTATTCCCGTGCCGGCGGCGAAATTATTATGTATAGTGTAAAGCCCATTCTTTGCCAAGAGTCATTCATCGGAAAACATGACAGACTTTCAAAAAAGCAGCAATTGGTAGCGATGATTTAAAATTCCATCCACAGCTTTGAAAGTTTCAGTCATTATAAAATTTAAATCTGTTCAGCTCTTCTTCTAGTTTCCAATGCTGATGATGTCTTTTCTGATTGATTATATAGCTTCTAGTTTTATCCAAATCATCAGGACTGACTGAAATAGCCCCGTATCCCACCTGCCAACCAAATTTGACTTTAAGATAATTACCTTCATTTATATATCTGGAGGAAGCGCCTTTTATTTGTTTAAGAAGGTCAGACAACTTCTGATTAGGAAGCAGCCGTAAAAGACAATGAGCATGATCTTCAACACCATTGATCACATCCACCACATATTCATTTTTCAGAGCATTCTCCTTGATGAATTTGAACACTTGAATACGAAATCTCTTATCTAATAATGGTTGACGATCCTTAGTTGTCCAAATACAATGAATCCATATTGATGAATAACTTTTCATGTCGAGTAAAATTACTGAATAATTCTGTCTTTATTGTTAAGACTATTGAGAAACAAATTCCTTACAGTATTCATCACCCTAACTTTCTCAATATTGCTAGCGCGGGAATTTATTCCCGCGCCAGAGAAATAAAAATTATTGAGACACAAGAAACCAAAAGTCAACATCTCTTGGACAAAAAGATTATAGCCCGAGCGTATTAATACTAACACGCGGCCGCGTTATGATGAACAAAGTATTCATCAGCACACTAAAGCTTCGAAGAACAGGTGTTCGCGCTATCGAAAAAAATCCAAATTGAAACAAATTAAGAAACTAATATCCCCATCCTACGTAGTAACTTCATTATATAATTGCTGTAAGTACTCTGTTTACTATTGCAGCTATAGTCTTAAAATAAATACCTTTAAGAACAAATATATTCATCATGAAAATATTCCAACATCTGGCAACCGTTTTATTTCTATCAATCTTCATATCCAGCTGCAGTTCAACGGGGGCGTTTTATTCCGCTAACCTTACCGAAGTTCAGCTTTCAGAAAACAATTACGAGATCGTCGCTACGAATGTAGCCGGTGAAGCCACATCCGGATACCTTCTTGGTTTAAGCTCTGGAATAGGTACACAGCAAATGCAGACATTCGCCATCGCGCGGGTTTCCGGAAGTGGAATGATATATGGTGAAGCTATTGAGGACTTGTGGCGCAACTTCAGGGGAGAATATGGTGAAGTAGAAGGGCGTAATTTAGCACTTGTAAACGTGCGCTTTGATACTGACGCACTTAACTTAATCCTTTATACACAACCCAAAGTATCTGTAAGAGCAGATGTAGTGGAATTTAATGACTAGTTAATGAGTGATTTCTAACTCTTTTCACTAATAATTTTTGTTCAGCTTCCCATTATCAGTTGCACAGCTAAATCAAACGCAGAGTGTTTTCCCCTCGTCCCGACGCAGAGCATTCGGGACGAGATCATTAATCTTAAATCTTATCTCGCATCAGTCGCTCCGCGTCCTTTTTTATACCAAAGAAATAACTAGCGCGGGAATTTATTCCCGTGCCGGCAAGAATTAAAAACACAAAGCGCGGGATTTAAATCCCGCGCTAGCTATGTTATATCACTCCTGTCGCAGCCTTATATAATTCAAAAGGCCGCACAGCTTGTCCGCCTTCTGCTTTCACCATAAGAAGAAACGGACTTAAAAAAATTACAACAGGCTGTCCGACCTACGGGTTACGGGGCACTTATGAGGATAATATCTTCGGCTACCAATCCTTTTTCATTCTCCACCAGATCAAATTCAAATATCAGATCGCGGCTGGGGAGATAACTGGTATCAAAATTATCTTCGAACTGCGAAATATGAGCAAATACAGTATTGTATGGAGACTCCTCGAAACGGGAATCCGTAACCCATAGATTTTCATTCATATCAACGAGAAAGCGCAAGAAACCATATCCGTCGTTATGAGAAAAATCGTAGCAAACACCGCGTACCCGAGATCCCGGCTTACCCCAGGCATAGGGAGATTCTATCGGCAACAATCCCGGAATTAAGTATCCCGAAATATACATATCGGCTTCTTTCTTGAGATTACCCGACATATTATCGAAGCCGATAACCTCAACACGAGCACCCTTTCGCTGAACGGCATCCACCACACTTACATAGCTACCGTTGCTCGTCAGCAGCACCACTTTATCAAGATGATCAGCCTGCGTAACTATATCCACCGCCATATCCATATCCACGGTCGATTTTGTAATAGTTTCGCCTGTCTCTTCATCCCGATAATACTGCAGCGGCTTTTTAATTACTTTATACTCAAAGTCGCGCAACACCTCGCTGAACCGTCTTGTCTTATTCTTGTAAGACTCATCTTCCTTGGCTCGCTGCTCATCGTAAGCCAAATACACATTCATCCGGGAAGGAGTTGCACTATCACGGCAGGCAAATTTTCGAAGAATATCATATCGTAGACCAAAACCGCCATTCATTGTTACATTTACTGCATCAACATAAATACCTACTTTACCTTCCATAATATTATCTCCAAATAGTTTCTTAATTCTTTCTCTAATAATTTTAGAAAAGCGCAGGCTCTCTCTCCTAAATCGAATCGGAAATCAATATTGTCTATTTACTACTGAAATAATTTGGGATAGATAACATGATTATCCCTGCGCTACTAATTATTAACATCAGGAAGCGACCCGTCCATTCCGAATCGAACCACTCTATTACCCAGGGCAAAAAGTGATATGCTCCGGCTGCCAATATCATCATCATAAAAGCCCGCAGCAGTTGGTAGTTGATGGGATAAATCTGCACGCTTTTGTAATAGAGAAGCATCGCCATTGTACTATAGCTGATAAGCGTGGCTGTCGCCGAACCCATCATGCCCATATATGGAATTAATATGAGATTGGCTACTACAGTAATTCCAGCTCCAATAAGGGTTATAACAGGCAATATTTTCGTCTCCTCTTCGATGAATATACCTGCAGAAAAATTCATATACCATCCCTGAAACCAGTAGGCCCCAAGCAGAATTGGGACGATGTTAAGACCCATCCAAAAATTCTCTCCCACGAGATAGGCATCCAGGAAAGGAATTCGTATTTGCACGATCTGCTGGACAAACAACGCGACTACGAGAAAGCAGATTGCGGCTACAGCATTAAAGTAGATAAATACGTCGCGATAAAGTGATTTCGCCTCAGGATCATCAGAATGACGTAAGAAGAAGGGCTGCCAAGACATCCGAAACATCTGTACCAGCAATAGCATAAAAACTGAAACTTTGTAGCAAGCACTGTAAATCCCCACAATATCGTCGGGCACCATGTTACCGCCGTAAAGCTGATCGACCGTGGACTGCGACAGGTAATTTCCAAGGAAAAAGCGATCGAGTGTTTCGTTGATCGCATAGCCCAATCCTGCCGGGACAAACGGCAGTCCGAAATAGAGCGCTTTTCGCAGAATCGGCGTGTCCCACGATCCCGATAACATGCGTGCCGTCGCCGCCCAGATGACAAAAGCCGTAAGCCCCGATGCAATCAAGCTGGCAAAAAAGACGGCTTCGATTCCCCAACTGAGCTCCAGAATCAGGTAGAACTGTAGTCCCACATTAACGAGAATATTTCCTGTTTTAAGAGATGCAAAAAGCCAGTGCCGGCGTACAAGGCGCAGCTCTGCAAAAGGAACCAACACCATAGTATCAAACCATAGGATGCCCAGCATCATCCAGTACAAATTTTGGCTGCCTGTAGCCTCCAAATTCATGGTGGGCATCAGAAGTGGTGCCGAAAATATTAGAATGACAACCAGTGCCGTAGCAAGCGCACCCAATCCCAACTGAATTGTCTTGAATACATTTTTGGCATTTTCGCGCTCTTTGGCATAACGCAGATAGGCCGACTCCATGCCAAAGGTGAAAATCACATTCAAAAAAACGAGTGCCGCATACACCAGACTGACAATTCCATACTGTGACGTACTGAAGACATCGGTATGCAGGGGCACAAGCAGATAACCGATGAACCGCGCCAGTACATTGCTGATGCCGTAAACAAGAGTGTCAGAAAGGAGTTCTCGTAGTTTCTTCAAAAAGAGGGTGTTTACCTGCTAATTATTCAGTTGACAATCAGGAACAAGCTTGAAGCTCGTAATTTATTACGCATTACGTATTAATTTTTCAAGTGCATATACCCCCAATACATAGCTTTGCTTGCCGAATCCGGTTATAATTCCATCGGCTACAGCCCCGGTAAGCGTTTTCTCGCGAAATTCTTCGCGCGCATGGATGTTGGACAAATGAACTTCTACAATCGGAATATCAACTAATTCCAAAGCATCACGAATGGCAACTGAAGTGTGAGAATAACCGCCAAAATTGACTAAAACGCCATCAACGTCACTATCGCTGTCTGCCAACGACTGAATCGACTCCACCAGTTCTCCTTCCAGGTTACTCTGAAAAAACACCATCTCATGATCGGGAAATGAATCGATAAGCAACTGTTCGATATCTTTGAGTGTCTCGGTTCCGTACTGTTCGGGATCACGTTTGCCCAACATGTTAAGGTTAGGCCCATTCAAAACAGACAGTTTCATATCTCCACCTCTGATGCGATCTGTTCTGCCAGCTCTTCCATACGCTCGTCGCTCACTGCCACATTATGTCCCAGTGCCATGACCTGGTTTGTTTTGTAGAGTGGAATAAGATGCAAATGAGCATGCGGTACTTCTAATCCCTGTACAATCACTCCTGTTCGCAGCGGATCAAGCGCCTCATCAATGGCATGAGCAATCGTCCTGGAAAGATCCATTGTGCTCTGATATAATTCATCAGGCAAATCAAAGAAGTAGTCAATCTCTTTTTTTGGAACAACAAGCGTGTGCCCTTCTGCAATCGGATTGATATCCAAAAATGCAATGTGATCATCGGTTTCCACTACTTTGTGACACGGAATTTCGCCCTCAATGATTTTTGTAAATATAGTAGCCATGATTTACAGGTTACAGGTTACAGGTTACAGGTTACAGGTTACAGGTTACAGGTATCTTGTTTATAGCAAACACAATTGTCAAATTTCCCAAAAATAATTCCTAATTCGTAATTCCAAATTCATCATTCTAAATTTCTATAGTACTTCATCGTTTCTTGATCCAGCTGAATTTTCCCTTCTTCAATACCCCAATCCAGATACCCCAATACTTCAGAAAGAACCAGGAAAATAGCTCCGTTTGCAATTGCATCCTCAAACATCCGGTAAGATAACTCCATCAACCTCATTGGTTGTTGTTGCAGCAGCCCTTGAATTTTTTGGTATCGTTTTTTGTGTTCTGACAAATGATGTTTAGCGACTTCTCCGACCCGCTCGATTGTTTTACCGTGCCCCGGCAGCACTACTCCATTCTGCATAGATATCCACTTCAGTGATTCCCGATATTGCAGTAAACTTTTATTACGCTTTTTAGTATCGGGATCAAAATTGATAAGAGCATTTGTACTTATATGTTCCAGGAGCAGATCTCCGCCAAATATGATATCCTGATTGGTTGTGTAGGAAAGGTGTCCGGGTGCATGTCCAGGTGTGTGATATACCTCCGCCGACAGCTTACCGCTACTTAGCGTTGTGCCCTCCTCAACCCATTTCGGTTCAATCGGCAGCTGAAACTGCTGAAGCCAATCAAGCTGGTCGATCATCTGTTGGATAAAATCATCTGGAATACGATGTTTACGAAAAAAATCATCAAATAGCTCCCCGTCATCATTTCCCGCTAAGTTTGCCCGCTCTTTTGGATGCGCATAAACTTGAGCATTCGAACGCTCCGCCAGCTTAGCTGCTTGTCCAAAATGATCGGGGTGTCCGTGGGTAAGCCAAATTTCGTCCAGATCTCGCACAGCCCGTTTATGTTTTTCAAATTCCTTAAGAACTTTTTCAAAAGCATTTTCAGCATAATGTCCGGTATCAACAAGCACCGTTTTATCATCTGTAATGAGATAGCAAAATACGTCTCCTACGGCAAAAGGAGTAGAAATTTGAATAGGATGAACATTTGCACGCTCTAAGATTTCTTTTGACAATGAGTCGGAATTAAGAATTATATTTATGCAAAAAGGGAAACTTAGCCATAAAACAACAGACAAAAAACGGCTTTCAACGGTTGGTTTGATCAGCTAAGAAAATTACAAAAATTCATTTGAAATTACCCCCGTTAAACCTGTATATTTGGACTCTCTTTTAAGCAGGAGAGTCGGTAGCTCAGATGGTAGAGCAACGGCCTTTTAAGCCGTGGGTCGAGGGTTCGATCCCCTCCCGACTCACTCAAGAATCATGAATCTCTCTCTCAAGCCTCTGGTGGTTGATAGCCTCAGAGGCTTTTTTCATATATTCAGCAATGGAAAGATGGAATACAATCACTTTATCTTTCGTTGAATGTGATGAATATTTATCCCAACTTTAGTTGATCTTACTTAATACCACCTTATGCCTGAGAATAAGAAGCAACAATCAGATAAAAAGAAATCTCAAAAAAATAATAAAGGACTTCAAGGTCCGGGCGGCAAACACCAATATACATTCTATTGGATAGTTATCGCAGCTCTGCTTGGATTTTGGCTGTTTAGTTCGCAAGAAGGCGGACTCTTCGGGGGAACTCCTACTATTGATTACAGTGAGTTTCGCAATCAGGTAAAATCCGACAATGTGGAACAAGTTACTGTACGCGGTGATCAAATAAACGGAGAACTGAAGCAAAAAACCGCGTTGAAAGCTGCCGACAACGACACTACCCGCTACGAATCATTTACCACCTATGTGCCCTCTTTCGGTGATGACGAACTCAATACCCTGCTGGAGGAACATGAAGTTCAGGTTAGAACCCTTCCTGAAAGTAATTTCGACTGGTGGACAGTACTGCTCTGGGGCTTGCCGCTTATTTTTCTGATTTTCATCGGCATACAATTCTTCCGACAAATGCGTATGCAGGGACAAAACATGTTCAAAATTGGCGAAAGCAAAGCCAAGCTGCAGGATGCTGAAAAGGTAGATACCACCTTTGATGATGTGGCGGGATTAGAAGGTGCCAAGACTGAATTACAGGAAATTATCAGCTTTCTTAAGAATCCTGATCAATTTGATTCTCTGGGTGGAGAAATTCCCAAGGGCTTGCTTATGGTGGGACCTCCCGGTACTGGCAAAACTCTGCTGGCGCGCGCTGTAGCTGGAGAAGCAGGGGTTCCCTACTTTACGATTACAGGTTCTGATTTTATGGAGATGTTCGTAGGCGTCGGTGCCAAACGGGTTCGCGATATGTTTAACAAGGCCAAGGACAAAGCTCCGGCGATTATCTTTATAGATGAAATTGATTCTATCGGCCGTAAACGTGGAGCCGGCCTCGGTGGCGGACACGACGAACGAGAACAAACGCTCAACCAGTTGCTTGCTGAGCTAGATGGTTTCGAACCGAATGAAGGCGTTGTGGTTATGGGGGCTACCAACCGTCCCGATATCCTGGACAAAGCACTATTACGCCCTGGTCGTTTTGATCGCCAGATAACCGTAAACTTGCCTACCCAGGAGCACCGCGAACAGATTCTGGAAATTCACGCAAAGAATAAAAAACTCTCCGACGAAGTCGATCTGGAGGAAATTGCAAAATCAACACCCGGCTTTAGCGGCGCTGATCTGCAAAACCTGCTGAATGAGGCAGCCTTAATCGCAGCACGATATAAGCGTAAAGCCATAGAACAACAAGATATCGATCAGGCTCGTGATAAAGTAATGATGGGCCTTAAGCGCGAGGGGATCAACCTCTCTGATCACGAGAAAAAGTTATTGGCTTATCACGAAGCCGGACATGCTATCGTAGCTGCTGTACTTCCAAATGCTGATCCCATTCACAAGGTAACGGTTATTCCTCGCGGTAAAGCAATGGGCGTTACTATGCAGCTTCCGGAAAAAGAAAAACTGCTTTATGAGAAAAAATATATGCTCGACCGTATGGCTGTAATGATGGGCGGACGAGCTGCTGAAAATCTCATCTTTGATACGGCTACCAGCGGTGCCGAAAATGATTTAAAACAGATTACTAAACTTGCCCGCAAGATGGTGCTTGACTGGGGTATGAGTGAAAAATTTAACAATATTGCTTTTGGAGGCCAGCGTGAACAGGTTTTCCTTGGTGAACAGATGGGCAGTCAGCGTGATTACAGCGACAGCACGGCCCGCGAGGTTGATGAAGAGGTCCAGCGTATTCTCAAAGAAGCATATGATCGAGCTCTAACAGCTATAAAAGAACACAGGGATATCCTTGATAAGCTTGCCGATGAGCTGATTGAAAACGAAGAAGTGTCCGGTAAAGTAGTCATGAAATGGCTGAACGGTGAAGATGAAGAGGATGAATCAGAGGAGGTTGATAAATCAGAAGAAGCAAAAGATACAGATCAACAGGATAGCAGAGCTAAAACCGACGGGAAATCAAACGAACAACCAAAAGAACAAGCAGGTAGACCTGAGACAGAAGAAGAATAGTAATTAATCCGAATTAGATATTCGAGGAATGACTGAATACAAAATCATCTTCGAAAGCGGAGTCACTACTACTATTGAAGCCGAATCTGTCAATTCTAATGAAGTGCTCGACAAAGTGGAAATCAAGGGGGCCGATGGCGAAGAGATTGAAGACATCTATCTTAACTTCAATCATATTTCAGCCATTATTCCACAGGACTAACAACCTGTACCTATTAAGAAGAGCCAGAACTCTTTAAAACCTGTGTACTTCATCTTTCGATCGGTTTTAAAGGTATAGTTTTGTAATCTGATAGGAGCATAGGGATATCAATCAAGACCTGAATTGTAAAAATGAAGATGATAAAAGAATTCAGAGAGTTTGCTGTAAAGGGCAATGTGGTGGATATGGCGGTGGGGATAATTATAGGCGCTGCTTTTACAGGCGTTGTTCAATCTCTGGTTAAAGATGTGCTTATGCCGCCGCTGGGGTTACTAATGGGAGGCGTCGATTTCTCCGAATTTTTCTTTGTGCTTAAGGAAGGAACTACATCCGCACCATACCCTACGCTGAAAGCCGCACAAGAAGCAGGTGCTGTTACGCTAAATTACGGGGTGTTTTTCAATACGCTGATCAGTTTCCTGATTGTATCATTTGCCGTTTTCGTCCTCATCCGATACGTCAATAAGTTAAAACGTCCGCAAGAAAAACCCGAGCCTGTTACACCGACGATCAAAAAGTGCAACTATTGTTTCTCGGATATTCCTGTTGAAGCCACTCGCTGCCCGCACTGCACTTCTGAGCTGAAAAGCTAGTAACAGCACGCGCAGATACTCGTGTTATGCATGTGCGGATTTTTAACCACAGAGTAACGCAGAGGACTCGCAGAGGTTCGCTGAGCCCTTTAGAGTTGTGAGGAGGTTGTACCTGCGAACCTATATCCTCGGGAGTACAACTCCCTCGGAACTTTTCCTGCCTGCTTTTTTACCTGGATCACACCCGCCCGAAGTTAAAATCAGACGAAAAACATGACCATCAGCGTATAAAGAACCGCGCTCAGTCCTGCCGCAGTTAACGCCAGTGGAATCTGCGTTCGGACGTGATCCATCAAATCACTGCCCGTCGCTAGTGATGACAGAATAGTGGTATCCGAAATGGGTGAACATTGATCACCAAAGACAGCACCTCCAACAACAGCTCCAAAGCAGAGTGTAATAAAAAACTCATCAGGCATAACCGTCCATGCCAACGGCATTGCCACCGGAAACACTACTGCATAGGTTCCCCAGGATGTCCCTGCCGCAAAAGCAATAAGCATACATAATCCCATTAAGATAGCCGGTAAAAAAACAGGTGTAATAGCCTGACCAACCATCTCAACCACATATTCGGCGGTTCCGACCGAGTCGGCCACTTCTTTAAGCGTCACCGCCAGTGCCAGTACGATAGCGCCAATGGTCACTCCCTTGCAGCCATCCACAAAACCATCCATTACCGTTTTAAGATCCATACCTTTTGCCAAAGCGATAAACATACCCGCCAGTACAGCCAGCACAAAAGCTTCAGCAATTAGCAGTGTGGGATCTTCTCTTTGACCCATAAAATAAAAGGTAACAATATAGGGGACGATTGCTACGCCCAGCAGAGTACCTATGGGACCAAAGAAGTCCACAAGACCCGAACTGTAGTTTTTGGGTATATCCATCTCGGTAAGCTCATCCGAAGACATAGGCTCTGATCCATCACGATCCAATTTCCCAGTTTCACGAGAACGGACCATGGCTTCTCGCATCTTTTTGCTTGGAATCCAGGGCAACAGCTCCCAGGCAAATAGCAGAGTCATCAGAATTGCAATAATTCCATAAAAATTAAATGGAATAGCCTGTATAAAAAAGGTTATAACATCCTGATTACTCTGGAAAATAGGAATTGACCCCGCTACCAAGCCCGCAATGTAGATAGGCCAAACATTGAACGGAATCACCGTGGCTGCAGGTGCCGCCGTCGAGTCTACCATATATGAGCTTTCTTCGTGAGAAACCCCTTGCTCATCCGAAATAGGTCGTACTGTAGCCCCAGTTAATACTGTACTAATTGTCCCACCCTGATGGAAAACCAATCCCATGAGCCAAGTGAAGAATTTCGCACTTTTAGGCCCGCGGACCATCTTGGCACTGGCCCAATCGGCAAAACGCTGTGCGCCGCCTGTGCGTGTCCATATGCCGATAAGCCCCCCAAGCGACCACAGATATACGAGCAAAATAAGGGCAAAATCTTCGGTCCCTATAGAGGGAATCAAGTAGGCGTCCACGAGATTTATATTCCCCGATATCACCCCACCGAGCGCGATTCCAACGAAGAGTGAACTAACAACCTCTCTGGTCCAAAATGCCAGTACAATAGCTATAACCGGTGGTAATACCGACCAGAAACCGTAATGGTCACCCTGCTCCGGAAATTGTCCGGCAAAGATGACTCCCAGGATTATTACGATCAGAGCTATCCCAAGATTAATTTTATTGCCTTTGGAAATTTTGTCTAACGTATCTGTGGCCATTGATATCCTATTTAATTAGAAATGCTGCACTGATATTACGAAAACGAAAGGGCAGATTAAACTTTCGAAAAGCAGGATGGAACCGGCACGTCGAGCATCGTTTTGAGTCCGCTGCCTGCTTTTTTAACCGATGCCACTGCATTCACGGTGATGGCGCTGGTGGCAATGTCGCCATTAATTCCGCCTTCAATTTCAGAGCTGAACGTTGGTGTCCCTTCAATTACGACTTTATCATAAGATTTTTCTTCGCCCACTGCCGCCCGAAAGTGCAATGTTATTTTTTCTTCGCCATCAATGAATCCTCTTCCGATCTGCTCAACACCACTGGGATTATCCTCTTCAATTTCCGCGTAGCCAGAACTGATATGCTTTTTAGCACGCACTGGCTGCAGCGTTTCCTCAACGTTATCCAATTTCCAGTTCATGGCACTTGCTATCATATAAACAGATTCAGGCAGTCCAACATGACGAAGTGATCCATTTTGCTCTTTTTGTTTGAACTGCTCATCGGTAAGCCCGGCCCCGATTTTTTGCTGAAAAGGAATACGCCGCGATGAAGCATCCTGAACGCGCGATATCGTGACTTTTTCTACTTGTTGACAGACTGAGCTTAACACCGAAGGCAGATAATCCATCAGGAAACCGGGATTCACGCCTGTACCAAGACAGCTGACATCATTTTGTTTGCAAGCTTCGTCGATTCGCCGCGCAACGTCGGGCTGTGTTTCCCACGGATATGAAAGCTCTTCGCAAGTGGATACAATATCTAATCCAGCCTCGGCCAGCTCGATCAGCTGATCCTCTATTTTTTCCAGGCTCGAAAGCGTCGTAACTACGGCAACATCGGGATCCTGCTCACTTAGCACTTCGTCTAATGTTTTTTTAACGGGAATATCCAGCGCGTCCGATCCGCAAAGTTTGCCCAGATCCTTGCCAACTTTTTGAGGATCCAGATCGACCGCTCCTACAATTTTAATCCCTTCTCGCTCACGTGCATAATTTACAACTTTCTGGCCCAGCGGACCGACGCCAATATGTACTACTTTAATCATTTATAAATGTTATTTGAGTTATAAGTGTATTTAGAATGTTTATCAAAGAGTTCAATTGTTAAAATCTGAACCACAGGTTGCGCAGAGAATAACGCAGAGGGTATACAAACATCCTCTGAGATCTGAGGTAACTCTGCGATTCCCTCCGGTTCCTCTGCGGTTAATAATATTGTATTGTAGAAAAATGAGGTCTAATTAGTAAAGGTTTATGTTATTAACGCCTTTAGCGGTTAAAATTCAATAATGTGGGATTCGGGGATGACAGCAGCGATGTTTATTAAGAGTTTAAACACTAAAGCGTTCTTTTAATTTAACTAATGCTCTTTATCATTCACTACTGTCCGCATGAAGCAATACTCTTCCCGATCGTTCAGAGGATAAGTTGCCGCTATCCAGTGCTATATTTCCATTCACCAGCACATATTCTATGCCCTCCGAAAGCTGATGCGGCTGCTGAAATGTAGCCTTGTCATTCAGCTCTTGCGGATCAAAAATCGCGATATCCGCCTTTGCTCCTTTACGAATCTGCCCCCGGTCCGGAAGATCAAAAACCTGTGCCGGAAGGGTGGTCATGCTCCGTATCGCATCTGTAAGCCCGACCACCTCATCCTCCAATACATACTTTCGAATTTTCCGCGGGAATGTACCGTAATTCCGCGGATGCGGCACGCCTTCTCCCATCTGGACAAGGCCGCCGTCGGAGCTGGTCATCGTCCACGGCTGGCGCATAAATCGGTGCACATCATCTTCGTTCATGTTAAAGGAAACGATGCCCGGACCGCTTTCTTTGATCAAATCTATGGCGGTATCTAATGCATTCTCGTCTCTGTTGTCTGCTACATCTTCAAGTGTCTTTCCTTCAATCGAAGAATCCGGACCATAATAGCGAAACTGTATGCGATCGGGACCACCTCTGCGCTCCAGGTTCTCCTCCATGGCCGACCTAATTCTTTCAAGTCGTTCTGAATCCTCCAGCCGAACTCTCAGCGAATCATATCCGCCCTCCTCAGCCCATCGTGGCACCAATGCAGAAATCAATCCCGTTGCCGAAGCTTTGTAGGGATACTGATCGGCATAAACTTCGATGCCCTTTGATCGTGCCTTTTCTATATTGTCCACAATTGTTTCCGACTTTCCCCAGACCGGCGGACCAAGCGCTTTAATATGTGTAACTACGCCCGGTAGATTGGCCTCCGCCGCGACTTCAATTACTTCATTGACAGATGCTTCGAGTCCTATAGTATAATTCGATTCATCCCGAATATGACTGGTGTAAGCACCTCCGAACTCCGCCGCCACTTTAGCGAGCTCAATCAGCTCACCTGTGGATGCATAACTGCCCGGCGAATAAAAAGGTCCGCTCGACATTCCAAAAGCACCGCTTTCCATTCCCGTTCGAACCAGCTGTTTCATCTCTTCCAGTTCTTCAGAAGTCGGAGCTCGATCTTCCATACCCATTACTTCTTTCCGAATTGATCCATGTGCAGTTAGCTGGGCAACATTAATTCCGAGCCCATCCTCCAGCAGCTCTTCGCGCTGCTCTTCAACATCAACAGCTCCTCCTCCATCAGGATTAACAAACACTGTTGTAACACCCTGTCGCAACTTCGGCTCTGCACTGCTTAGCTCCGGATCCGTCAGTCCCGAAGCGGTATGGGTGTGTACATCAATAAAGCCGGGCGTCACATACCTACCTTCGGCATCAATTGTTCTGCGTGCTTTGGCATCCTTAAGATCACCGATTTTCACTATCTCATCATCATTGATAGCAATATCCGCAGAAAACCAGGGGTTGCCGGTACCATCCAGAATTTTGCCGTTGATGATTACGGTGTCATATTCAGCCGGACCGATAGACAAGGTAGCACAACTGGCAAAAAGCAGGCTAACCAATCCAATTATAAATAGTTTTAAACCGTTGCTGTCTGTAAGTTTCATTCTGATATAATCAATTTGAATGCCAATTTTCTGAATTGCTGTATAACCTTCGGTGAATGATCACTGTTCTTTTTCAAAATAGATATTGTTAGCTCTTCCCGATGAGATCGAAAAACCCTCTATATTGCCGTCTACAGATTCTTTAAACTCTATCTCCCAGCCGCCTGAGCGAAAAGTATGCCTGTCCACATACTTAAAAGTGCCTGAGGGGGACATCTCCCGATCCAGAAACAGCTGATTGTCTTTAAGTTGCAACCTATAATTCAGATCTAAATCCTTACTATGATACGTTCCTACATACTTGTTTAAATATTTTTCGAAGAGATCTGCCATGAAATAATCAGCCAGCTTTCTGTTCAGCTCCGAAGGGTTAATATCACCAAGATTGCACAATAGCGCCGAACCGTATTGTTGATCAGGGAATCGCCAGTAGTGAGCTTTAAAACCCATAAAAGTGCCGCTGTGCCCTACCGTTTTCTGTCCCTTGTATTCATCATGTTGCAGGGCAAAAGCATAATCAAGCGTATCTCCGTTGCTTAGGATCCCGCGGCGGTGCATCAGCTCATTAAATCCATCCGCATTGGAAAGACGATTTCTGGTAAGCTGCTGATCCCATTTTAACAGATCCTCGACCGTGGTATACAATCCACCGGGACCAACGCCTTCAAAATTCTGCAAATAGCTTAATTCAAATTCGCCGTTATCTTTCGGCTGATAACTGAGAGCTTTGTTATCAAATGCATGGTTGCGGTCGTCATGAAAGTGCGTATTCTCCATTCCCAAAGGTTCAAAAAGATGCTCACTGGTATATTCTCGCAGGGTTTGTCCTGAAACACGATTCACCAGCTCGGCCAACAGAGTGTAGCCGCTGTTGCTGTACATATATTCACTGCCCGGCTCAAAATTCAGATGGGACTGACTGGCTATAATTTCCACCATTCTCTCAAATGGAACAACGTTCTCCAGATCTAATCCATATAGGGATAGAAGAGAGTATAAGTCCGGAATTCCGCTGGTATGATGGATAAGCTGCCGGACTGTCGGATCGGGATTATCCGGATATGACGGCATCTCCGGAATATAATCTTTTACTGGACGATCCAGGTCAACCTCTCCTTTCAGGCTCAACAAGACGACTGCAGCAGATGCAAACTGTTTGGATACCGAACCAGCGTAAAAGACAGTCTGTGGCGTTATCGGATCGTTGTTATCCAGTATTGCTTCTCCATATCCTTTGCTAAACAGAAGCTCTCCCTCATGATACATCCCAACAGCACATCCCGGGGTCCCGGGCTGATTCCATTCACTAAAAATTTTATCAATTTGATCCTCATCAACATCCGTATTCAGCTGGGCTGCCGAAACCAATGGCAAAAGCAAGAGAGTGAAACAGAATAATTTTGTAATACTGATCCTTCGGATTGGAATATACATAATAATTGAAATTATGTTGTCGCTATAGAGGTCAAAAGCCTTAATAACTGCTAGTTACACTTATTTGGATCTTGTAAAACACGATATGTCACCCTGAATTTATTTCAGGGTCTGGAGCAAAAGTTGTATTAAAAGCTTTTAAAGAACGATTGCTTATAGATGCTGAAACAAGTTCAGCATGACATGGGTAGTTTTGGAAAAACCACTTATTAGACATCCTCCGCATAGCTTCAGTTTTCCTTCTTATTCGGTTGCCACCTGAGATGAATCTGACACCTCATCCATAAAAAAGTCGGCGATAACATGGTGTGCATCGCGATATGATACCCCGCTTTTATTAGCAACCATCGCTACAATGACCTGTTGTTCGGGATATACAACAAACTGCGTTGTTCCACCGACCGAGCCGCCACTGTGTCCGTAGTGCCGGCGTCCCTCGTCATCAACGCCAATTCCCCAGCCGATGCCGTAATTGGTTTTATCTCCCGATTCTAATTCAAGAGAAGTTGTCAATATCTCCACTGTCTCAGGGGCAAGAAAATCATCCCAAAAAATTGCTTCGCCGAACTTTAATAAATCCTCAGCTGTACCGATAAATCCGCCGCCGGCCCATTTATAGCTGTTATCCACGGCAGGAGCATTGAGTATTTCATCATTTTCTCCTTCTACATAATAGCTGGTGCGGTTGTATACGAGACTGTCGGTATATTCGGCCTCGGTCTGATTCATCCCCAGCGGTTCAAAAACTTCATCCTTCATATAAGCAAGAAAGGTAGTATCCGCTGCGCCTTCTACCACTCCGCTGATCAGATTCCAGCCATAACTGCTATAGCTGTAATCGGTTCCAGGCTCAAACAAAAGCGTATCGTCATCAAAAATTTCGATGCCTTCTTTTACCGTATCAAAGCGTTTATTCATCAGAAATTCATCACCGCGGTAATGACGAATACCGGCTGTATGACCAGCTACTTGTTCAACGGTGACAGGTGATCGCTTTTCGGGGAAATAAGAGACATATTCCTGGACCTCCGCCTCCAGGTCAAGCTTCCCCTCCTCATACAGCTTTCCAATAGCCGCCGACGTAAGCGTTTTGGATACACTGCCAATTCTCATCTTAACATCGGGATTCATTGGCACCTGATGCTCGACATCGGCATATCCGAATCCTTCTGAAAATACGGTTTCACCTTCTTTCCAAACCGCAATCTGCAGTCCGGGAATATTTTCACCGGTCATTAGCGTATCAACAACATGACGACTTTTTTCAATGGCCTCTTGATTCACCGACTGATTTTCGCAAGCAGCAAAAAATCCCAAAAATATGAAAAGAAGAACCGGTACCTTTTTTCTAAATGGTAACATGATATCTGTTTATTTTATGATTAATTACCAACGAGCTATCTATCCTATAGCAGGACGAAATTACTAGTTTTTTGTGTTTTTGTGCTTGGTGGTCTACGTCATGAGGCAAAAGATAGTATGACTTGTTAATATGTATTAAATTTGTCATCCCGAGGATACCGACAACCGTCGGGTGACGAGGGATCTCAATCGTTGATACAAGCTTTCCACCCTACAAGTCAGAGTTTCTGATACATTTGAGATCCCTCATCCGCCAGCTGGCGAATTCGGGATGACAACGGGGTAGATACTTCAACTTCTTAAAACCTATTAGATACTTATTTATTAATCAGCGCACCAGGAGTCTGTCGACTTAGCTTAATCTACTGCACCTATGAGTCGGGATTAAATAGTCCCGCTATACCCTTCAAAAACCTCAAAATTTGAATCAAGTCGACTTCTTCTGGTTGTAATTCTCTAAATCCAGCAGACCTCTTGGAAAACTAAGGAAGAAGTAATAAATATTTCTCCGTTAGTAAAAATCGGTTAGCAGATTTTTTGCATTATTTTTCCTCACCGGGATGATAGCTCCGGATAACCTGCTCTTCGATCTCTTCATCAGTAAGTGCTACCTTCTTCATTTCATCATTTGTAAACAGTTCCAGCTGATCGTTAAAGTGGGGAGAATCTTCTTTCGTGCTTTGTCCATACGCTAAAATCGAGTAGGCTTTTGGCACCTCACCAAATTCCACGGCCAAGACCCAGCCATCACCGCCTCTTACTTCGCGCTTTTGCTTGTCCTCTTCATGCTCGATAAACCAGAGCACGCGAAAACATCCCAGCAAACCGGTACAGCCGCCAACCGCCAGATCTTTGTCCCCGATACGCGCACGGTGAACATCGCCCCAGGCCAAGTTCCAACCACCATACCGCTCATGAGTTTTGTCTACAGCCCATTCAAATGCTTTTACTGCACGATCCGGATCAGCCAGTCCACGGGGTGTTTCTGTGGGATGGTCGGGCGTCCAGACTTCACTAAACAGTCGCTCGGGCGTTGCAGAAAAACCAGCCGATTCGGGTGAAGAGTCCACACTGGTCGAATCAGCAGTATCCTGGTATCTCCACCACCAGGTTTTAAAAAGAACTCCGCCCCGGCTGTCTTTGGCAACGGTGTTATCCCACTCGTCGATATGCTCAATCGCATCCGTAACTTCTTCGCTTAAAGTATCGGATGCACTATTGACCGCCTCCACCAGATCATCTTTTACACGATCGGCAAGCAGCATGTTCATGCTGTGCTTGATCTCGGTGATATCCTCAAGAGAAAACTTTTTGTCATTATTGATCAGAAGATCAGAGTGTTGACTTCGCAGGCGAAAGCGCGGCTCGGGATAATGTTCCGGAAACTCATCCTCGTCAAAAACCTCATTCAAATTGGTAAAGTGGAACGGATCATTTTCATTATGCAGATATCCGCCTTCGGGATTTAAAAGCTGAGGCAGATCATTCCAGGGGATTAACTCGCTCCACATTTGATCACTGCTCTCCACCGGCACAGCGGTTGTATCCGCGCCCCATTCGTGCGGTAAATCAGGCGTGGAGGCATTCCATACATAAAAAATATTTCCATCGGCATCGGCGTATGTCAGATTAGAAGCCGTTCGTCCCCGGATATGCATGGCCTCTTTCCACTCTTCCAGATTTTGAGCTTTCATCATCTCCAGAAACTGTTCTCCCATGCGAAACTCACCATCTCCGGCTGATTTGATGATGTATACCTTTCCATTCCCACGATGGATTACCGGCCCGTAAGGAGTACTTAAAAATTCACGCGTTTCCAGTCCGAAACTCTCACCGTTTTTAAACTCAACAGTGATCTCTTCCTTTTTAATAGGTACCGATCCGCCATCCACCAAAAAGTGATCCGGCCGTTCCGGATCGGCTTCGAAAGCATAGATCTCATCCAGATCAGGATAGTTATTGGTTGTAGCCCAGCCCAGTCGTTCATTAAATCCACCAATAATGCCGAGCGGACCTCCCATTCGAAAATCCCCATAAAAACTAAACTTGCCGGGGACTGTAACCTGGGCTTCGTAATAGCCGGCATCCCATGACAGATGCGGATTGCGGACCAAAATTGCGTTACCGGACTTGGTGCGTTCCGGTGCCAGTGCCCAGGCATTCGATCCTACATCAGGATGCGGTTCTTCTGCCCGGTCGGCAAGGCGCGCCCACACTGTAGATTGAGCACTCAGATTAGCTTCCGATGATTGCCGTGAAGCAACATCTTTTTTCTCCTCCCGCTCTTGTTTGCGTTCCAGGGCATCCAAAAACTGCCGGATTGAATAACTGCTGGGTCCGCCAATTCCCCGCGCATGCACATCGTATTCCGTGAAAAACGGCTCGACCCAATCATCAAACTCATCCGGATGCTTTTCAATATAACGATTTACACCCGCGGCAAATCCTTTGGTAATCTCGCGTGTGTCTTTCCGCAGATCGTGCCATGTTTCTACCGCCCGGGCATAATCTCGTCTGCTTGCCGCGTCCGAATCGATAGCATATTCAAAATCATCAATCTTTTCCTCATTATAACGGGTCCATTCACCACGTGCCCGAATCAAACTTTCAATAACCTCTTCGCCATAATCCTCCATCTGCACATAGCCCATAGCATATCCCGCTGCGCGTATATTCTCGGCCTGAATATGAGGTACCCCATAATCTGTCCGTTTTACTAATACCTGTTCTGCAAGGTTTGCATATAAAGAATCATCAGAAATCTGGCTTTCATTCTTTGTATCCTGCACAACGTGCGATCCAGTAGCGCAGGAAAACAGTGCATAGGCTATACTCAATATCGTCAAACGGAGAAAAGTGTTCATAAGTTTTTATAGATCTATACTGTTATTCTGAATATTAAGGACTTGAGAACTAGCGCGTTTTTCTGATCATACTTCCTGTTCGTATGCTTCGATAACTTTCATCAGCAGCTGACCTACTTCGCTGTACGAAACACGGTCATCCTCGGTAAAAGTATCAACCCGATGCACAAGTACTAAATCCATTTCTGGCACCACAGCAATAACATGTCCCCTGTAACCCCGAGCTGTATATAACCCGTCGGGCACATCAACATCCACATCAGGAAAATGCTGACCATCAACAGCCACCCACCATAAGTAACCATAGCCTCCATCCTCTTCGGCATCAGAATAGGAAGTGGTACTCTCTTCAACCCATGATTCAGGAATAACTTGCTCACCATCCCATTCACCGTTTCGGGCATAAAGCAGACCGAACCGAGCCATGTCCATAGCATTCATCTCAAATGGATAGGCCGGGTGAATGGAAGCCTCTCCTTCGTAATATTCGCCATCCGTCTCCGGATTATAACTTTGCATGCCGATAGGTTGAGCTATTGACCGGTCGAACTCTTCAAATATTTTCGTACCCGTTTCCTGCTCAAAAATGGTCAGAAGGGCGTTGAAATCCCAGTTATTATAGTACCAGTTTGTACCTGGTTCGTGGCTATGCCGGTCGGGCCGTGCTGCAGCCATTGCATCCGTTTCATAGAGAGCCGGGTGATAAATCCCCGAACGAGCCTGAAGCAACATCTGTACCGTAGCCTGTTTCTCTTTTTCAGACAGCGGCGGATCATTATCACCAATTCCAAGATCAGCGAGGGTAGCCGTTATATCGATATTTCCTTTATCTACATGAACCCCATATAGAGCACTTAAAAAGCTTTTACGGATGGAATGGCATTTATATTTTTTCTCTACATTTCCCCATTTGCGCAGGATTTTCCCATCATGGACTATAACCACTGCCGCGGTATTTAAATCCTCGGTAAAAGCCCGAGCCTCATCCAGCTTTTCTTCTGACCATCCAGCCGCTTCTAAATCAGTTATCTCTTCCCACTCTTCATCCGGAAAATATTGTTCCTCAGATTCATTTGTGGACGAACAGGCGGAGAGGAATCCAACAAGAAGGAGCAAGCTCAAACTTTGAGCAAGCCATGTTGGGATTGAAGATGATATATTTTTATTACTTCGAGAAATCATAGTAACTCGTTGTTAAGTTCTAATTGATAACTGCTTTAGCTTCTAAACTGCACGAATTCTATTTTGGATTATAATCCGGATTTCCAAATGGATAGTAATCTTCCGGATCGATTTTTTCATAATCGAGAGCATTCAGGCGAACCGTGCCGAACCAGTCACCGGGAGCATCCACAATTTGAATTGTTTTGGCATATCCCGTTTCGTCAAAGCCGCGGCGAAAATGAACTCTTGTCTTGAGCACGAAAACATCGTAATCATCCGGATCAACGGGACCAAACGTTGTCTGTTCGGGCGTGCGAATCTGCTGGTAAGCTGGTGTCAGCACCAGCATGTTATTATCACCAAACTCTACGGCCGCCACACGATCATACCCCCATTGCGATCCTCTCCAGGCCAATTCTCCCGTAATCCGAACCGGATCACCGGCCTGTTCGCCTGTGTATCCTCCTACTTCCATATCAAAAGCATCGCCGACTTGCATATCTTTTTCCCAAATCTCATCAATTGCCGGCTCATCGGTCAGTGCTGCATAAAGAATATTGCTAATATTCTGATCAATTAGTTCTTTCAAGGTCCATGTGGCATCACCGGGACGATCCCAGTAATCCGCCAGTACTATGGGTGTTTCTCCTTGGGCAATTGCCTGACGAGCTGTGTTGACTGCTTCCTCCGGCTTCGCATATTCACCATGTGCCCAGTCGTCGCGGACTCTCCAGATAAATTCTGCCATATCGTCCGCAATTTCGTCCGCCAGCTCCTGATCGTTATCGGTCATCACCTGAACATTGGTCCCCACATCCGGCACATCAGACCAGGGGAAACCGAGAAAAACATTCACATATGTTCCAGGCTCACGGTTTTCCCAACGCCGGGCCCGTTCCATAATATCCATAACGGGCGATTGTCCTGTCCACTGTAAAACGGTGGCTGTAAGGATGGGTGGATTCCGCACGGCTGTTGCCGGCTGATAATCGCCACGCATCACATTGCGCAGGTACCGGGCAGCTCGCTCTCCCTGATAGTAGGTATCGTAATGGGGATAGCGTTTAGTAACAAAAGAACCATCAGCCCACTCCAGAAAAGCCTCGTCTTCATTCCCGTGCAGATCGAATGTTCCGACAATAGGGACGTCGTCACCAACTTTTTCCCGAAATCGTTTCGCTATTTCAGCTTCGGGACGCTCAATATTATTGACGGCCATAGCACCATGAAGTGATAGATAAATTCCATCAACCTCACCGGCTTCCTCCAAATCCTCCAGCATCAGATCAACAAAATGATCAAAGGCTTCTTCTTTATTTGCATTGCGAGAGCTTCCGCCAAAAACACCGCGGGGCGACGATAGGCCTATCATTTCAACATCCCCATATTCTTCGGCCTGCGTTGCAAATCCCCGGATAAAGCTACTCATCTCAAGCACATCATCGCCTTGCCGAGGTTCGCCCCGGTAGGTCCAGTCTTCTATTCCCGGATTGTCACCGGGACAAAATGTGCAGGTTTCGTGCGAGAAATTCGCTACTGCCACACGATAAGTTTTATCTTCGGATTCACATCCCAGCAGAAACAGAGAGGAAATAAACGTCACAATTAATATTAATGATGCGATCTTCATATTAGCGGTAGGCAGCATTTTAATCATATCAGAAGTACCTCGGATATTTAAGAGCATTAATATTACTGGTATTACATAACCAACTACTTAGTTGTATTCCTTATACTAACAGCCAAAAAATCAAAACCCTTTATTAGAAGAGAAAAAGCTAAACCCAATAAAGTCTGTCAAACACCATCCGATGCTTAATATTTAATATACTTTTAAAACCAAAAAAAAGATTAGTCAACACCATCTCAACATTAGCTTAAATAGGCAAAAACATTTTCGTCTATTCAAGTAGACTTTTGTAAAAGTTTTCAAATCATAGTTATATATGCTGTCTTTACCCCTTTGCCACTTCTGATTATCCTCTCTATATTCTCGAATCATTAGGGATCAGCAATTTTTACAATGAATCAACCGGATTATAGCGCTTCTGATTACTTTCGTAGTTTTCTGGCTACTATAGTATTCTTCCTGATTTTTCTCATAGCCACACCAATAATTCTTTTTTTGCTGCTTATCACATTTGGTAAAGCTTCCAACTTTATCGTCGAACGTATTGCTCCGTTGATGGTTTACCCGGTAATGTGGGTAAGTGGTCTCTCTTTTGATGTAAAAAAACACTCCGAAGAAATTACCAGCCCCGCCATTTTTATCATTAACCACAGCTCTACGCTTGATGTGCTTACACTGTTGGCACTTGGATTGCCAAAAATTCGCTTCGTAGCCAAATGGGAATTCCAATATAATCCTATTTTCCTGATTTTAGGACGTCTGACCGGACAGATTTTTATCAAGCGCGAAAAATCGGACGAGGCGATCGCCAAGCTTCAAAAGACGTATAAACGGATACAGAGGAATAATTTGTCAATTATGATGGCGCCGGAAGGATCCCGAAAACATCCGGGCGTCATCGGCCCTTTCAAAAAGGGACCGTTTCGTATGGCGATGGATCTGGAATATCCGATTGTGCCTATCTATTTTGAAGGAAATCGGGAGCTCAGCAAAGGCGGAGCTTTTCTCACGAAATCCGGCAACCTCACGGCTCATATTCACGAACCTATCGATGTTTCTGATTGGAAACTTGAAAATTTGGAAGAACATATCCGGGAAGTTCGCCAGCGTTATATCAAATGGGCCGGAGTAAAACATGATGATGTAAAAGCCATTGCTTAAGATCATATTCATCGTACAATTTCCTCATATGTTAGGTGCTCGTGCCGGTGCTCCGCGTCGGCACATCGACTGTAAGTGCTCTATGGCTGTCTTGAAGAGGCTATCACTGTAACAAAAGAACGAGAACTATAATCCTGAAGGGTCGGTAGCTTTTTTGTTTGGAATAAACCAACAAAATCTTGCTAAAGAGGTCCGATGCTTCGGACCGTGGCAATCTCCACACAGGGAGATTGCCGCATTTCGCTCACTTCATTCGCTCCATTCGCAATGACACTGGGTGTTGTAAAGCCTTCGTTAGAAAAGTTAATTTGAAGCCAGGTGCATTTAATATTGAAGTTTTTAGGAATAATTGCTTATAGAGCTGAAAGAGATCCTGAATCAGTTCAGGACTAAAGGTTCAGCACATGAACTTATTTAGAATTAACTCCTTATGGGTATTTTGAACATTGAAATAAAAGCACACTGTGATAATCCCGAGCGCATCCGCTCTCTCCTGAAAGAGCACAACGCGGATTATATGGGACTCGATCATCAAATCGATACCTATTTTAATGTGCCGAACGGACGATTAAAGTTACGCGAGGGAAATATCGAGCAGAAACTTATCTATTACTGTCGCTCCGATTCTAAAGCACCCAAACCTTCAAATATCAACCTGGTAACAACTGAACAACCCGAAGAACTGCATGCACTGCTCAAAAATGCGCTCGGCACGAAAGTCGTTGTCAATAAAAAACGTGAAATCTATTTCATCGATAATGTGAAATTTCACATCGACGAGGTTAAAGAGCTGGGGGATTTCGTCGAAATCGAAGCGATTGACCGCGATGGCTCTATTGGTGAAAAAAAACTGCGCAAGCAGTGTAATGAATATCTCGAGCTGTTTGATATTGCTGATGAACAGCTAATCGCCGAATCTTACTCGGATATGCTGATGAATAAGTAAATCTAAAATGCAACATTCTAATCTCGTTCCGCACCAGAGGTACGGAACGAAATTTAAACTAGTGAGGAGATAATAAATTTCTAACGCCGGAATCCTCCGTGTCTTTAATCAAAATCTGTTATAATCCAGTGTAAACTGCCGCAAATTATATGCTTTATGGATCGCAATAAACTTATTCATCAACTAGCCGAGGACCCTGAGGTTTGGGATTTTATTGTGATTGGCGGCGGTGCCACCGGCCTCGGCACAGCTGTGGAAGCGGCCTCCCGGGGATATCGCACCCTTCTGCTCGAACAGCATGATTTTGCCAAAGGTACTTCAAGCCGAAGTACCAAGCTTGTCCACGGCGGTGTACGCTACCTTCGCCAAGGAAATATAGCACTGGTTGTAGAGGCGCTTCGTGAACGCGGACTTCTTCGACAAAATGCGCCTCACCTGGTAAAAAATCAGTCATTTATTGTGCCCAACTACGACTGGTGGGAAGGTCCTTTCTATGGCATCGGACTCAAAATATATGATAAACTGGCCGGTGACCTGGGATTGGGCAGCTCCCAGCATCTCTCCAAAAAAGAAACACTCCAATATATTCCCACGCTGGAGCCGAATGATCTCAACGGCGGCGTCATCTATCACGATGCACAATTTGACGATGCCCGCCTGGCAATCAACCTGATGCAAACGATATTCGATCACGATGGTGTGGCCCTCAACTATATGAAGGTGACTGACCTGCTCAAAGCCAATGGATTAATTTCCGGCGTCAAAGTTGAAGACCAGTTGGGTGATAAAACAATGGAGCTGCAGGCACGTGCTGTCATCAACGCTACGGGCATGTTCACCGATCAAATCCGACAGATGGATAATCCCGATGTGGAATCTATCATGCAGGCCAGCCAGGGTGTGCATCTGGTACTGGACAAATCATTCCAGCCGGGTGAAAGTGCCATCATGGTGCCAAGAACCGATGATGGACGCGTTTTGTTTGCGGTTCCCTGGCACGACCACATAATAGTGGGCACTACCGATACGCCGCTCGATGCTCCATCCCTGGAACCCCGCGCAACCGATAAAGAAATTGATTTTTTGCTCTCTCATGCCGCCCGTTATCTCACCAATGATCCCGAACCTGATGATGTACTCAGCGTTTTTGCAGGCATTCGTCCGCTCGTTTCTCGAGACGGGAGCGGCAATACAGCTTCCATCTCACGCGATCATACACTCTTGATCGATCCCTCTGGTTTGGTCACAATTACCGGCGGCAAGTGGACCACCTATCGAAAGATGGCGGAAGATACTATTAATGAGGCCACTGTCGTAGCCGGACTCGATGAGCGTGAATCGGTGACTAAAAACCTTCGCCTGCACGGCTGGCTGAAAAACACAGAAGCTGCAGAGCCTTTTGAGTTGTATGGATCGGATGCACCCTCGCTCATAAAACTAACACAAGATCATGATGGTTGGAATCAGCCTCTGCATTCCGACTTGCCGTATAAACCGGCCGAAGTGGTTTGGGCAGCTCGTAACGAAATGGCCCAAACCGTGGAAGATGTACTGGCACGACGCACCCGTGCCCTGTTATTGGACGCCCGGGCTAGTATTGAGATGGCCGAACCTGTGGCTGATCTGTTAGCTGATGAGTTAGGTCGCGATGAAGATTGGAAGCGACAGCAAATTGATAATTATACGGAACTAGCGAAAGGATATCTGTAATCGTAGTGTGGTAAGTTAAGTGACGTTGAGAATAAGCCACAGATCTTCATTATTTCCATCCGCTAAATTACATTCAAAGAGGGAAAGAAAAAACTTTTCCAGCCTTCCATTCAAACTCTTCGTTATTCTGTGCTTTTTGGGATGACAATTAGCTATCTACGGCTAAAAAAGCAACACATAAGGAATGAACGCAAACATCCTACATAAAAGTTTGAATTTCATATTCAGCGTTGCATTAAATCCATGTTTTCATATTTTCTGGAGTCCTTAATAATTCCAGTACTAATCCATGTCTCAAACTGATACCGAAGCAAAACAAAAACAGGCTGAAGAGAGTGACGAGCGACAGCCCGACGTGCTCTACCGCCGCCGCCCCAATTCCATCAGCAAATACAACAAAGATGGACAGCAAGTAGTATTTTTATCCGAAAACGATATTGAGCTGCAACTCACCATCCACACCCCGGAAATCGTTCAGCTTAAATATATCGTTGAAGGCGATCGTCCCACTGATTTCTCCTATGCTGTGGATCCCGATTTTGATCCTGATCCGGCCGATTATCAACTGGAAGAAAAAGATGCGCACTATCAGATTACGACCGAATCTCTGAAGTGCCTCATCGCTAAAAAGCATATGAAAGTCACATTTCTGGATCGTGAGGATAATATTCTCTGCAAGGACAGCGAAGGGTTTTCACGTCGCGACACGCTGATGAAAGGGATTACCGAAGTTAAGATTACTCAGAAAGCGCCGGACGAAGTGCGTTACTTCGGATTGGGCGACAAAGCATGCGACGAAGGATTACGGGGACAGAAATTTGAAAACTGGAATACCGACTCCTATACCTACGAACGCGGCGATGATCCGCTGTATCGCAGCATCCCATTTTTCTCAGCCTTGACCGGTGATGGTCACGCCTACGGTATCTTCATGAACAACACCTATCGCTCTTTTTTTGATTTCGACTCCAAAGGCGACAACACCTGTCGTTTTTCGGCCGCCGGCGGATGTATGAACTACTATTTTATTTATGGGCCGGAGCTTTTGAAGGTCAGCGAGCGCTATACGCAGCTCACCGGGACTCCTGATCTGCCACCGTTATGGGGACTTGGCTATCATCAATGCCGGTGGAGTTATTTCCCGGAATCACGCGTCAGAGAGCTGGCGCAAGAATTCCGCGACCGCCAAATTCCCTGTGATGCAATTTACCTTGATATTGACTATATGGATGATTATCGGGTATTTACCTGGGATAATGCGCGATTTCCCCGCCCACAGAAAATGATTGAGGAGCTTAGTGAAGAAGGCTTCAAAACGATTGTCATGATTGACCCTGGCGTTAAAGTGGATGAGAAATATGATGTTTACCGGCAGGGTATGGAACGTGATTATTTTTGCAAGCGTCCCGACGGTGAAACGATGATTGCGCCGGTATGGCCCTCCAAAGCTGTTTTCCCCGATTATACTCACCCCGATGTACGCGACTGGTGGGCCGACCTGCATGAAGATCTGATCAAAAGCGACGGAGTAGCCGGATTCTGGAACGACATGAACGAACCGGCTGTCTTTGAAATTACCAAAAAGACTTTTCCCGAAACCATCCGCCACTATTTCGATGGTCAGCCGGCCAGTCATAAAAAGATCCATAACATTTATGGGATGCAGATGGCCCGCGCCTCATACAATGGCATTAAAAAACACAACAAAGGCAAGCGTCCCTTTTTACTTACACGCGCCAACTTTTCGGGTGGACAACGATACGCGGCACTATGGACGGGTGACAATATCGCTACCTGGGATCATCTGAAGCTGGCTAATGAACAGTGCCAGCGCCTCAGTATCTCGGGTTATTCATTCGTAGGCAGTGATCTCGGTGGATTTGTCGACGATCCGAGCGCCGAACTCTTCACGAGATGGCTGCAACTCGGCGTTTTTCATCCGCTGTTTCGCAACCACTCAATGGGCTATAACGTAGATGGCGCGGCGGCCGTAAAAGAGGACGAGGTTGAGTTGCAAAAACAACTGAGTGACAGCGAACAGGAACCGTGGACATTCGGCAAAAAGTTCACCGAGATCAATCGATCTGTTATTGAGCTGCGATATCGCTTGCTGCATTACCTGTACACGGCATTTCGGCAGTATTCTGCTGAAGGCACACCGATTCTTCGCCCCCTGTCATTTGTAGATCAACATGATGAAAAAGCCGTTGAACACATCGACGAATTTATGTTTGGCGATCAGATCCTGGTTTCGCCGGTGCTCAACCGAAGCAAGCGCGAAGTTGACACTTATTTTCCAGAGGGGCGCTGGTATGATTTCCGTGATAACCGACTGTTTGAAGGAAAATCCACCCAAACCGTTGATGCCCCACTCTCTGAAATTCCGTTTTTCATAAAAGAAGGAACCGTACTTCCCCTGCACGAAGTGGTGCAACATATCGGAGAACGAAATCCGGACCAGCTGGAGTTAAAGGTATATTACGGCCAGAGAGAGACAACAAGTAATTTCTATGAAGATGAGGGAGAGGGATTTTCTTATGTCGATGACAACTATCGGATGACAAGCTTCTGTCTAAAACCGGATCAACAGGGAAAAACTGTACAGCTAACTGCCGAACGGGAAGGCAGTTACACTCCCGCATATAACGATGTGAAAATTTCTCTTATCGGATTTCCGGGGAAACCATTACATATCCGCTCAGATGAAAAATCGGTCGAATTCTCTCAGGAAGAAAACAAATTCGCCAGCACATATTCCTTTGTTGTCGATCGGGATTTTAAAAAGATTGTCATTGAATAAATGTGCCTCAGAAAAAAGGCCTGATTAGCGACTATTACTTTTTTAAAATAAAAATTTTTATACCTATAAGTCTCTGTTTTTTCTATATTTATTGATCAACGAACTAAATATAGTTGATTAACATGTTAAACAAGAGTGAGGAGAGCTATGAAAAAAGTAATAAGTGGTTTTCTATTTGCCTGTCTTATAATGATCGCAACGGCCGGTCTGGCCCAGGATCAAGAGCAAGAAGAAATGCTCAAAGCTAAGAAGATGGAGGGACATACCTGGCATCAAGTAGTGATGGTGAAATTTAAGCCGGGAACCATTGATTCTGCAAAAAGCATCATTAACAATCATTTTGCAAAAGCCGGAATGGAGTCTGGCATGGATGGTCCTCAAATGATTCATTTCAAAACCGGTGAATGGGACATGATGTTTGTCTGGACGATGGATGATATCACCGACATGGAGTGGGAAATTCATCCCGACGACGAAAAATGGTGGGCACAGATGGTCAAGCAGGAAGGCGGCGCGGACAAAGCCGGCCAAATTTGGCAAAGCTATATGGATATGATCGACAATTCTACGGTGTATCTGGCAACATCACAACAGCAGATGACCGATAAGTCGATGGGTAATAATAACTGAGAAGAAAAGCCTTCACCTACAGTATAGAAGAAAGTAATGTAATGCCACGAATGGCAGTCTTTAATAATAAGAGGAGAGATAACTATGAAAAAATCAGCATTTCTAACAGTGCTATTTCTATTAATGGCATCTGTCGGATTCAGTCAAATGACAGATGTTAAAGAAACAATCACTGCTAAAGAAAAAGAGATATATGAAGCCATTCAAAATGGCGATATGGAGACGTTTAAAGCAAATACATCAGATGATCTATTGAGTATATACAACAGGGGTTATGCCAACAAAGATCAAGAGATCGAAACGCTGAGCAATTTGACTATTGACACTTATGAGTTTTCTGACATCAAAGTAATTCAGCCTGCTGATGGTGTTGCCATTATTGCTTACACTCTTAATGCATCTGGAAAATTTAATGATCAAATGTTTTCCGGAACATATTATTCAACCTCAACATGGGTTGATTCTGATGGTGAGTGGAAAGCTATTATGCACACTGAAACTGAGGCCCAGCCGATGGATGAAACTGTAACTATGGATGATGAGCATTAAAATTAAGCAATTTATAGTCCCCTCCGCCGGAGGGGACTTGTATATCGCCAATTTCATAATCTGTTAGAATTGCCACAGATCTGCGCAGATAATATTTTTTACTAAAAAGCAGTGTCATCTCGTCCCGAAAGCTTTCGGGAGAGGGATCTCCCTGCCGAGGCTCGCGTAGAACTCTAAAGGATATACTCCCATACACCTGCGGGCTGTTTCCGGGAGATGGATTCGACTCCATTACGCTAACGCTCCATTCCGCTCACCATGAAATCGGCGTTGATTACAAGCAATGTCACCCTGAATGGATTACGACGGCTGTCGGGAGTAACTGAAGGGCCTCCATTACCTGCTTTAAATGGATAAACTCTCATACGCTTACATACAATTTAGAGAGACTAGTTTGCGGCCGCCCCAGCCGGATCCCTCTGGGATCAGCATTATTAGGACAAAAGGAGTGTTAAAAAATATCAATTTCCCTGCATTTCTCCGGCTATATTTTTAATAAAGGAACGAAATTCTTACCTATGTTCTAGGATTTCGAAATCATTCCACTAATAAACGCCAGACAATCGTCCGTTTATGAAAAAGCTCAACACCCTCTTTGTTACAATCAGTTTCATTCTCTCTTTCACTTTCACGCTGGCTTTCGCCCCATCCCAAAAAGCCGAAGCTCAACAAACATCCTTTTCTACTGTGCAAGCAGATACATCTTTTTATAATGATCTGCAGTTTCGCACAGTTGGTCCAACCCGCGGCGGACGGGTCACAGCTGTAGAAGGACATCGTGACCATCCCTACACCTTTTACATGGGAGCCGCAGGCGGCGGGGGCGTATGGCGAACAACCAATTACGGTCAGGACTGGGAAAACCTCACCGACGGCAAGGGATTTAAAAGCACCTCGATCGGGGCAATTGAAATTCCGGAATCGGACACCAGCGTAATTTATGTGGGTACCGGCAGTGATGGAATCCGCGCCAATGTGACAACCGGACGAGGAATGTATAAATCGACCGATGCCGGAAAAACCTGGGAGAACCTGGGACTCGAAGAGGGCGGACAGATCGGAGCGATAAAAGCGCATCCCGATGATCCGGACTTGGTATATGTGGCCGCACTCGGACATCCTTTCGGGAAAAATGATCAGCGGGGCGTTTTTCGATCCAGAGACGGCGGTGAAACCTGGGAGAACGTGTTATTTGTATCCGACTCTACCGGTGCCATCGACCTGGAGCTAAATCCCGAGAATCCGGATGAAATTTATGCGACAATGTGGCGCGCCGAACGAAAACCGTGGACGATCATCAGCGGCGCCGATAAAGAAAACGGACTCTATAAATCAACTGACGGTGGCGACAACTGGACAAAACTTGAAAACGGCCTGCCGGACGGGTTAACCGGTAAGATGGATCTGGCGGTCACTCCTGCCGATCCCGATCGAATTTATCTACTGGTTGAAGCACCTGGTGATCAGCTGGGATTATATCGATCTGACGACCGCGGGGAGAGCTGGCAACAAACCAGCGACAAGAAAAGCATTATGAGCCGACCTTTTTACTTCACTAATATTACGGCTCACACTAAAGATCCCGATATTGTTTATGTAGGAAATGTACGCTACTGGGTATCCACCGACGGGGGGAAAAATTTTGAGCGACGGCCGGTTACTCATGCCGATGTTCATGACCTCTGGATCAATCCCGATAATCCCGAGATACAGGTGCAAGGTAACGACGGCGGCGCTACGGTCACTCTGGACGGGGGCAAAACATGGTCTACGCAGTACAATCAGCCTACGGCCGAACTCTATCAGGTAAATCTTGACGATCAATTTCCCTATTGGCTGTACGCGGGACAGCAGGATAATTCCACTATTTCAGTGCCGAGCCTGCCTCCCGCCGAAAGTGCAGAAAATGCCCAGGGACTCTGGCATATGGCAGGCGGATGCGAAACAGGTCCTGCCGTACCACAATACAATAACCCCTCTACTGTGTTTGCCAACTGTAAAGGACGTTTTGGCCAATACAGCAAAATCACCGGACAGGAACGAAATTATTACGTAGGGGCCGAATATATGTATGGGCGAAATCCCAAAAAGCTGAAATACAGATTCCAGCGGGTGGTACCTATCGAAGTTTCTCCGCATGACTCCAGCGTAGTTTATAACGCATCACAGTACGTCCACCGCACTACGAACGGCGGTCAGACCTGGGAACGGATAAGTCCCGATCTTACTGCCTTCAAAGATGAATTTCAAGTAGCTTCAGGTGGACCTATTACCCGCGATATTACCGGCGAAGAACATTACAGTACGCTTTATGACGTAGAGGTATCACCGCATAGTGCTGATGTCATCTGGACCGGCGCCAATGATGGTCCGGTGCATGTAACCCGAGACGGCGGCGAAAACTGGATGGACGTCACTCCCGAAGACGTTCCACCAAATGGACGTGTTGACGGCATTGCGCCTTCGCCCCACAATTCTGGCACTGCCTATATTGCTGTGCAGCGACGATTGCTGAATGATTTTCATCCCTATATTTACCACACTACTGATTACGGAGAGAGCTGGACTCTCCTCACTGACGGAAAAAATGGTATTCCCGATGATTTTCCCGTCCGAAGTATCAATGAAGATCCCAATCGTGAAGGATTACTTTATGCCGGCACTGATTTCGGATTGTTCTTTTCGCTGGATGACGGCCAACACTGGAAACAGCTTGAACAAGGGCTTCCGGTATCCCCTATAACAGATATCAAGATCAAGAATAAAGACCTGGTTATGTCTACGATGGGACGCGGTTTCTGGATTTTGGATAACCTGTCTCCGATCTATCAGCTTGATGAAGAACTGGCGGAGAAAGAACATCATCTCTTTACTCCGCGCGACACGTACAGGATGCGATATCGCGGCGGCGGGATTGATGGGAATGCTCCTGACTATCCGCAATCCGGAGCGATGATCGATTTTTATCTTGAAGAACTGCCCGATGACCAGCTCACTCTGGATATTTTAGATGACGACGGAAACATTGTTCGGCGTTTTGTAGGAAAAGCAGGCGGTGAATCCAATAACACCGAGCAGTCGGCCACAGAACATAGCGACATGATCCAATCCGAAGTGAATGCCTTCGGCAAGCCTGACTCCATCACTGTTCAGGAAGGGCATAATCGCTTTACCTGGAACTTGCGTTATCCTGCAAAGACAATCCCGGCTGATGACGGAGAAAATTACCATGGCACCTTTGCCGGTCCCATGGCTGTGCCCGGCGATTATAAAATACGTCTCTCGGTAGGTGAACAGAGTGAAACGCAGGATCTTACAATCAAGATCGATCCGCGCGTAGAAAAGATTGGGGTAACCAACGAGGATTTGCAGGCACAGCACGATCTGAATCTCAAAATTCGTGACGCCATAGGAGAGTCAAATAAAATAGCCGCCCAAATAGATACCGTGCGAAACCGGCTGTCAGCGGATGGAGAAGAAGATGCATCAAGTAGTTCTCCTGAAATGGATAAACTCGATGAGCTTTATGATCGCTTGGTAACCTCCGAGGAAGGAAGCTATCAGCCACCAATGCTCATTGATCAGCTTGGATATCTCTATCGCATGGCAATTTCTGCTGATCAACGTCCCGGTGATGATGCTTATACCCGTTTTGAAACGCTTAATGAGCAGCTGACGAATATTAAATCTGACTGGGATCAGCTTAAAAAATCAATCGACCTACCGGCAGATGTAGTTGACTAAATTTTGTCTTCGCCGGTCGGCTGAAATTGTCGTCCGGCGATAATTAAGCCATGACACTTTCTACCGGGGACCTATAAATTGCCCTCCAGTCGCTCTGCGGCTGAAGTCATAAGAACGCTCTGCGTTCTATCCTGAATTTCGTTAATTATTGAACGTCTCACTTGTAGTTTCTGCCTTCAAAGAAGTGCAAAACCGTTACGCGGAGCGTAACAAGTGAGTCCCGGCGCGGAGCCCTCCTACGCTAAAGCTTTTGGAGGACAGGCACCGGGACAAGATGATTGGTTGGTTTATTATAGGACTCCCAAGCAGAGCCTGTCGGCGCGGAGCCCTCCTACGCTAAAGCTCTTGGAGGACAGGCATTGGGACGAGATGTGATGATTTAGGATTTTGAGATAATTTCACAATATCCGCCTTCGCGAAGTAATCTATTAAATAGAAAAATACCTCGTTCAGTCGCTCTGCGGCTGAACTATGAGGGACGCTCCGCGTCCATTGTACCTTCTAACTAAGCTTATACCAAACGCAGAGCCTTTTACCCTTTCCATACACAGAGCGCCGAGACGAGATAATCGCTGCTCTATATCGAGCCTTACTGCACAATCAAATCAGATCAACAGGAATCATCCCATCCATTCTGGCATAATTTCTGGCTGACGAATAACGCCAGTGTTCAGGTTCATCGACATATCCCCTTTTCACCGGATTATTGTGGATGTACATAATCTTTTGTCTCATCATCTTATCACCTATAACTTGCTTTGGATGGAAACCATCTTTCCAAAGTTGATAATCCCGATCTGATTTAGAATTAAGTTTTCGAAATCTCTTCAACCAACGGGTATGGTGATTATGCTTTAACAAATCAATAATTCGTCGGGCAGAGAATGATTTAAACTGAGCTATTTTGACTTCAAGATCTTTACCACTCAGTATAGCATGAAAATGATTTTCCATTATGACATAGGCATTTAGACTTACATCCCGCTCATTCCGTAGGAATACCAGATTTTCAAGAATAATAGCTGCAGCCTTAGAATTACTGAAAATAGGCAGTCCAAATACTATTCCAGTGGTAACGAAATAAGGGTAACTGTGATCGTATATTTTATAGGAGCGGCTCATATAAAAGAAATAGCTTTTTAATAATAAGACTCTTTTACTCGCTATTCCTTACAATAAAATTATTTTAAATCTTCCTTCATCTGCTGAAGTCAAAAGAACGCTCTGCGTTCTATCCTGAATTTCGTTAATTATTAGCGTCTTACTTGTAGTTTCTGCCTTCAAGGAAGTGCAAAACCGTTACGCGGAGCGTAACAAGTGAGTCCCGGCGCGGAGCCCTCCTACGCTAAAGCTTTTGGAGGACAGGCACCGGGACAAGATGATTGGTTGGTTTATTATAGGACTCCCAAGCAGAGCCTGTCGGCGCGGAGCCCTCCTACGCTAAAGCTCTTGGAGGACAGGCATTGGGACGAGATGTGATGATTTAGGATTTTGAGATAATTTCACAATATCCGCCTTCGCGAAGTAATCTATTAAATAGAAAAATACCTCGTTCAGTCGCTCTGCGGCTGAACTATTGTGGACGCTCCGGCGTCCCATTTTACCTTTGTAAATCTATTACATGAAACCAAACGCAGAGCATTGGAAGTGCAGGTATAGCCTTAGGATCGTGTTTATCAATAATAGGTCCTATATATGTGTCGATAAAACCCACATAAATAAACATATATTCTCTACGTGTCGATGGCATCATCATATTTCGGCGGATGTCCTGACAACAGATCGTATAGCTTTACATTTAAATAAAGATTCTCCCGTCCCACTTTTTTGCTTTTCAGGATACCGATCTTTTCGAGCTCATTCAGGTAATCCGCCGCTGTTTGACGCTTGGCGATCCCCTGCTCTACCAGAAATTTGATCTTACAGTAAGGCTGAGCAAAAAGTAGCTCGACCAGTTCTTTGGAATATACCCGGTCCGGCAATTCACACCGTGCCTTTTCCAATGTCTCCTCCAAAAGTAGCCGTATGCCATCTATTTTCTGCATTGTATCTGTTGCTGTCTCCCGAATAGCGGTCAGAATAAACAAAATCCACGGCTCCCAGGCCCCATCTTCAGTTACCTCACGGAGCAGCCGGTAATACTCTCCTTTTTTCTGAATGATATAACTGCTGTGATACAAAATGGGCAGATTCAACAAATCCTGCTGTACCAGATACAAGATGTTGATAATGCGTCCGGTACGTCCATTCCCGTCATCAAACGGGTGAATAGCCTCAAACTGGTAATGAATTACCGCCAGCTTTATGAGGGGATCGATATTCTCATCCTCCTCATGAATATAGTTCTCCAGGTTGGCCAGCAGTGAATGGATACGTTCTTCTCCTTCCGGCGGACGATAAATAATCCTGCCCGTCGAGGCATTACCGATAGCAGTGCCCGCCGTAGTTCGAACACCCATCTCATTCTGTTTAATCAGCTGTACGATCTCTACAAACAGGTTAGTGGTAAGCGGACGATCCCGCAGAGCATTAAATCCCCGCCATAAAGCTTCGCGGTATCGCAGTACCTCTTTTGTCTGCGGATCATACTTTTGATCAGCAGCAGAAAATGCCTCAAACAAGCGGTCATTGGTCGTAACCACATTTTCAATTTCAGAGCTGGCCCGCGCCTCCTGCAGGATCAGCGAATTAATAAGAATCGACTGATTGGGAATACTCTCGGCCTTCCCCTTTAGCTCCGCCAACACGCGGTTGGCACCAATCGCCGCTTTAAGGACAGCGGGTGATTCCAATTCCACATCAGGTGGTAGTGTCGGAAGATCGTTATAAGGTCGCCTGGGATTATTATGAGACATGTCGAAATTATAAGCATTTAGATTAAATATGTCGAAATATACATAATTTATCGACATATTTAACAGATATCTTTATGACATCGACATAACAAAACACTCCTTCCGGCTTCCTTCGGACGCTCTGCGTCAGTATAAACAATAGTACTGATAATCCTCATGCTTACTAATGCAGTGATACGTGCGCCACATCTCTGCAGTCAATGCTGATAGCCAGGAACGTGATGACAGAGTAATTTGCCCTTTAAAAGCAAACAAAGATCTCATCTGCTGGTCGAGATGTCAGGATGGGTTGCTGGTTAGCAGAAAAAGCCATGTATCGTATGTCATTTCAAATGATCCGATATATCGGGAGAAATGAACTTGTCGTTGCAAATAACTCAATACCAGCACAGAACTCCGTTTATAATCCTGTGTTTCTAATTTTATCCCGGCTAGGAAAATAAACATTACCCGATCATTATATTGGATCATCCTGTAATAATTACAGATTAGTTACTGATTACTTACACAGTATGAGAAAAACTTGTTCTGTATAGGGTAATCATGGTATATTGTAAACAGTTGATCAAAGAAAGCTCTGCGACCGCAGGGCTTTTTTCTTTTCAGCCTTCCTCAATCCTCGATAAATTTCCATTCCCTTAAAATCTCATCTGTCATTACGGACACAATGAGAATTCTTTGTTTCTCTAAATAACAGGATTGGTGTAGATATTAACCTGGCGACCCACTTGCTATTCTTACCATACCTATTTATAAAGAAAGACTTGGTAAAGCCTTCAAAGAATATTCAGCATATCAATTAAAAAGGATTGGGATGGGAAAAATAGCACGCTCTGTACATCAGTTATCAAAAATCATAATAGTAACTTTTGCTGCCGGACTGCTTTTCATGGCATGCAATCAATCCCCAGAAAACTCGGCCAACCTGGTGCTGATCAACGGAAAGATTATCACCATGGACTCGACACAAAGCACAGCATCTGCGATAGCTGTAAAGGATAATACAATTCTCGAAGTAGGATCCGATGAGCAAGTCAGGCAATATATCGGCAACCAAACTGACGTACTGGATCTTGAAGGCTCACTTGTCCTGCCCGGCTTCATTGATAATCACACTCATTTCGAGCGGGCTGGAGAACTGCTCCTGGGAATTAATCTGCTTGCCGTATCCGATGAGGAAGGGTTAATCCGAGAAGTAAAAGCAGCACGGGATCGTTTGCCCGAAAGTGCCTGGATCGTCGGCGGACAGTGGGGTGCTTATGAGCAGTGGGAGCAAGATTCAGAAGGCACCGATCAGAACCGGGAATCACAGAAAAAGCCTTTTCGACCCGTTCGCTCCATGATCGATTCTGTCACAACAGATAATCCTGTTCTGCTATCAAAATGGGATGGTTCAGAATACCTGGCAAATGAATGGGCTCTGGAAGCAGCCGGGGCCGACTGCAGCTGGCAGGGAGTCGATTGCGACGCGGATGGGTACATGACTGGCCGCCTCACAGCAGACGCTGCCGACAGGATAAAAGAAGTCATCCCCGAAAAAACCAGAGAGCAACATCTGGCGGAGGCAAGAGCAGGATTGGAGCGCCTGCGGGAACATGGCGTAACCACCATTCATGACATTACCGGAACCGAACAACTGCGTGTTTTCCAGGAACTTAAAGACCGCGGCGAACTCACCACCCGAGTATACGCCCGTCCCACGCTGGATAAATGGGAAGCGTTGGCCGAAGTGGGTATTGAACATGGTTTTGGGGATGAATGGATCAAAATCGGTGGACTCAAAGGCTTTGTGGATGGCATCATGGGGAACTCTTCGGCTCGTTTTTACGAGCCCTATCTAACATCCGGTGAATTGGGTCGGTGGCGTGATATGATGTATCCACCTGGTAATATGAAAGAGCTATTGGTAGAAGCGGATAAAGCCGGGCATTGGCCGCAGGTCCACGCTATTGGCGATCATGCTATCGACTCGCTGCTCACGCTGTATGAGCATGTGCTTGAAACTAATGAAGAAAAAGAGCGTCGATTTCGGATCATCCACAGTCAGGTGTTAAGTGGTCCGGAAGCAGCTGATCGTATGGCCGAAATGGATATTATTGCCGAAGTCCAACCTTACCACGCTATTGATGATATGCGCTGGATGGAGGAGCGTATCGGAGATCGATCACGCTGGGCGTATGCTTTTAAGACGCTCCAGGATGCCGGAGTGATGCTCTCCTTCGGCAGCGACTGGCCCGGGACCAATGCCTCGTGGTATACCTCTGATCCACTGATGGGAATGTATGCAGCAGTTACGCGTCAAACGCGCGACGGCAAACCGGAAGAGGGTTGGTATCCTGAGGAACGGGTAAGTATGGAAACGGCACTGCGGGCCTATACAGTGAACAATGCCTATGCAGCCGGTGAAGAAGAAGTGAAAGGATCTCTTTCACCCGGCAAACTTGCGGATATTGTGGTATTGTCAAAAGATATAACTTCTGTCGACCCGTCTGAACTGCCGGATACGGAAGTAATATATACGATTGTTGATGGAGAGATTGTGTATGAAAAGGAGGCTGAATCCTGATTGATACCATTTAATAGAACACTGATGAAACGGATTTGAGGGTTACCGCTGAACTGCACTAATAGTCCTCCATAGAGGGGGCGGATATCAATTGGCTTTAGCCAAATGGGGTTGGTTTGACAATTGATTATTGTGCAAATACAATCCGTGAACCCGTACAGTATCTAACCATCTCCACCTAATCAAAAGAGCTACTTTTCAAAACGGGCATTCAGTACCCAGTCACTCTGCACCTTTGCAACTTAGTTATACAATTAACTAATCCCTAAATACCCATCTCCAAAATTGCGAAATCACCAACAACAAATGTATATTTTTGATGCTATAGTAATATCATAATTATCATAGCTGATATGTTAAACGTAACCCTCCGCTTTTATGGAGATCTCGGCGACCTGATTTCCCCCAATAAATCACAGCGGACAGTTTCACGTCGCCTGCCCGGACCAACATCTGTCAAGGATCTGATCGAAGGATGCGGTGTGCCTCATACGGAGGTAGATCTAATCTTGATCGACGGGGAATCCGTCAACTTTTCCGAACTTATACAAGATGGTGAACATATCAGTGTATACCCATTTTTTAGCTCGATCGAGCTTCCTGATGCCGAACGGCTGCAGAAACCAAAATTGCCTAACACCCGATTTTTGGCGGATGTCAACCTGGGCAAGCTAGCGCGGTATCTCCGTATGGCAGGATTTGATACCGCCTATCGGAATGATGCCGATGATGAGGAGCTGATCAAGCAGATGCTGGAGGATAATCGCGCACTTCTGACCCGCGACCGTGATCTGCTGATGTACAAAGTGGTCCAGTATGGCTATCTGCCGCGATCCGATGATGCGGCCGAGCAGCTGGAGGAAGTGCTTCGCCGATTTGATCTTTTTGATGAAGTTAAACCCTACACCCGCTGCCCCAACTGTAACGGCATGCTGCAAAACGTCTCAAAAGAAGAGGTGCTAGATCAGCTTGAGCCGCTGACGAAGCGCCACTTCGATGATTTTGCCCAGTGCTCCGACTGCGGACAGGTGTATTGGGCAGGTTCGCACCGGCGTCGTCTGGATCCGAGAATTAATAAGATTCTGAATGGTGAAAGAGAACGCGGATGACGCTGTTGGGGCAAATCATCGCGGATTTAGTCCTCTCCCGCGGGAGATGCAATAAACACTTCAATAAATTTTGTCGAATTTGGACCCTTTGGTTGACCCACCTTTGCTCCCTTTGCGGACCCACCCACTCCTACACCAAGGTTTCGGAGCGCAGGCTTGTTCCCTCCCTAAAGAGTTAGGGAGGGAAACTTTTAACGACTTCGTTCCCGATCAAGAAGTCTTTCTCCTGCCACGGAGGAGCCCGTTCCGAATGCTATCGGAAAGAAAACAAAAGAGGATCCGAAGCTTAGTCTCCGGACCCTCAATCTCCTTAACTCAATCACCTAATCAAGCCTTATCATATCAGGCAACCTTTACTCTCCAATTCTGTCGGGCCGCCCATTCCGGAAAGCGGGTCGGCTTTATGGCGTACTTACGTGCATTATCTTCAATGTCTACGCTGTAGCCCACCTCATTGAACCACTCGAACATCACAGCCGATTCCTCACTGGATTTCCGGATCTCCTCGATAGGAATATGCTGGTATTTAATGGTACGTCCAGTCACTTCACTTAATATATCCGCGGCCTCGGGTCCGCTCAACTCATCACCGGCAACATCTATGGCCTGGCCATTCAGTTCTTCATGCCGCTCGAATGCCATGGCTCCGTACTTGCCGATATCCTCCACTGCTATCATCTGGAGTTTGGTCTCGGGTCGGATGCCAATAGCAAATACATTCTGATCAATACCCGATTTATACCAGGGGCCTGCAATGTTATCCATAAAGAAAACCGGGCGAATTATAGTGTAGGAAGGGAAGCCGAGACTTCTGATGGTTTCTTCGATTCTCCATTTGTTCTCGAAGTGAGGGATACCGGTATTGTGCTGTGCCGAAGCCACCGACTGATAGACGATATGATGCACTCCCGCATCTTTGGCTAACCGGGCAAATCTTTTTCCCTGCTCCTCTTCGCGTTCAACACCAGCCTCCCAGGTATTTTGTACTGCCAGGGCGCCCCAAGCGCCATCCAGTGCTTCGACCAAGGAATCTTTATCATCGAAATCACCATACACGACCTCTGCTCCCTTTACTTTCAGCCTCTCGGCCGATTCACCATCCGGTTTTCTTGTCATTGCCCGCACGGAATAACCTCTGGAGAGGAGCTCGTCCGTAATAGCTCCTCCCTGTTTACCTGTAGCACCGGTCACTAAAATCAGATCATCTTTTTTCATTGTAGTATCCTGTTTAATTATTTGGAGTTCCCTTAACACCTGCTACAGGTGATTCAGCATTCCGATACTCAAACCTCTCCACTGAAACGACCACACTTTCATCCTCCGGATTGTATACCGTACAGACTTTGGTGGGATAATATCCACTTCGATCCACAGCTGGAGGAGTTTTGATATCATGACATTTATTGGGTTTAGACATCATATAATCCACCGCGATCATCTCTTCCCAAAACGTAACACGGCCATCATTGAATCCATATATCCACGAACGGGTAAAAGGTTCTCCACTAAATTCCGGGCCCGTAGGATCAACAAGATGATTACCCATTGCCGGTGCGGCTGCCCCGACATCTTTATAATCTGCATGAATATAGTTCGACGGTACCGGTTTTATGGCTGTTTCGTACTGATCACAGCGCATCTTCTCCGGTCCGCAAGGTCCGGGCATAAGTGAAAACACTTTTTCAATACTTTCCATATAAAAATGGATGTCAAAATGCGGCACATTCCACACTCCCTCCGGCAGATGGCCGTGGGGATTATAATTTAACAAGACCCATTTAAAAGGGATATCACTTCGGCGACTAATGTCGGATGGCAGGGGTATCACCCGTTCATGCCACATCAGGCATTCGGTTTCCTTATCGATCACTTCATCGCTATTTAAATCCGCACAGCGGTTGCCGTCGGATATTGCGGTCGGTAAATTCTCCAGTGAACCTTTCGAAAATAACACTCCAATAGACTGTGGAACGCCATCCGGATCAACTTCAGCATAGGATTCAACCTTTCCGTTGCCTATTTCGGCTATTCCACCATACATTCTGTCACTTGTGGTTTCAGATGAATTGTTACTGCTTGCAAATGCAAACCAAATCAGAAACGCTGCAGACAGAAAATTGACAATATATAATTTTACCATTTTGTTCCTCCATAATATTAAAATGGCAATTTAACATGTAGACAAGAAACGAGCTCAATGTTGTGATCTGCATCTCTTGACACACCAAATTAAATTAGCTCTAACATGCGACATTTAGCAATCATAAAAACTATTAGAGCGATAATTTTTTTCGGACCCACTCCTGTCCTCTCCCTAATGATTTAGGGAGAGGAACTTTCTTTTAACAGATGATATCTGTGATCAATGAGTCGCTCTGACCAAAACTTTAGCGTAGCTTGGGTGAGTATTAATTCCCGGACCACCCTTGCCCTTGTGGAATCTCCCGATGCTCGGGAGACCACAGCGTGGCCTTCCACAGGGCTTGTCCTTTTTTCGGACCCACCCACTCCTACACCAAGGTTTCGGAGGCAGGCTTGTTCCCTCCCTAAGAAGCTGGGGAGGGAAACTTTTTAATGGAATACATTTGTAATCAACGAGTCTCTTCCTCTAATCCTTTAGGGGAAGAACAAGCTTGTGCTACGAAGTTTTAACGTAGTAGTGAAGGGGTCCGACAACGGACCCACCTCTCTTGTTCTCCCTCCCTGCAAGTATGGAGGAGAGAAACTCCTGGAATAAATTTCGATAGCCGGTCAACGTGTTACGCAATAAAATCAAAAAGAGGGTGTCAGCAATACGCTGTTGATAAACAATCGCTCCGGTCCGCGCCAGTAGAGGCGAAAAACCGGCTGATCCGCAAAAAGTATCACATCACCGCGTCCTTGCGGCTCGTGGATCAGATACGCATTGCCCGCAAAATTTTCCTCGTTCTCGTCAAAGACGAATCCACTGATTCGCGGATCCTCATCGAATACTCCCACATTGGCTCCCTTCTCGGAGGGTGTAAAGATATAATCGCTGTCTATATGGACCGGGATCTGTGCCTCGTAACCCAGCGACAAGAAATGATTACGGTCGAGATTGATCCTGAATGTTGATCCCGGCGTATGCCCTACACTGACAGAATCCGAACTCTCACCCAGCAAATGGGAGCTCGTAAGATCAACCTCATTATCGGCGGCAAACAGCGCGCCGTCTTTTATCCCGATAAAAGTACCACCGTCGACAATCCAGCGCTTTAGCTTTTTAGTGCCGCTGCTGCCGAGCACCCTTTTGTATCCCGAGGCAGAACCCGGAGGCATGACTACCACATCATACTCGTGCAAGTCGATATGATTGAAATCTTTTGTCCGCAGAGCTGTAAAAGGCAGACCATAACGCTTCTCCAGATTATACCACAAAGCCCCATAACTGCGGCCATTTGTAGGCTCATCCATCAGTACCAGAATCTCGGGCTTCTCCAGGTTAACAACATTCCGGGAACCAAGAAAGATACCTTCGTCCGTCCACGCAGCATCCACCGCCTCAATATTTGTACCGGTTTCCTCGGCCAGTTCCCTGATGCGGTCGTGCAAGTTATCGGGATTGCGCTCTACCCTTACCACTACGATCCCGCGGTCATACTCTTTATCTCCTTTGACAAATGATTCAGTAGCTACGGCCACACGAAACCCCTCAGCCACTAAACGGCTCAAAAGTCCCGCGGCATCATTGGTTGCATATGGGAAGATGTAAGCGTAATTGGCTTTCTCCAACTGGGTGATTTCACCTCCGTTTTCCGGGTTTGAAACAACTCGTGAGGTGTCACTATCAATTGCTGATGTTAATCCGTAAGTGTCGATCCCATACGTCAGCGGCAGCGACCAAGAGGTAACATCATAGAAACCCAGACTTTTTTTCGGAGCGTTTTCACCGACCGATTTATTGTATTCATGGGCCGCACGTGCCTCCTCCAGGAACTCCGGCTGGATGTCGACATTTCTTTCCAGCAGCACTTTGGCCAGTCGCTTTTGGGGCTGGGACATCGGCACGATATAGCTCCCCTCCGGGAGTTCAACCTCTCCGCTCTCCCCGGTTAGATAATCGGTACCTTCAGCCGAAACGGGCTGATCGGTCCGGCACACTTCAATGTGATGATCTAATAACAGGCTCACCAGATCTTCGACATCATTGGGTTGATCTCCGGGCAGAAGAGCAACCTGTTTGAGTTGTTCATCTTCTACTTCTTGCATCCCTTCGGCAAAGAAATCATAGTAATCCAGAAGAAGACTTTCGCTATTGTCGGCCGTCGTCTTGGCCGTGGCAATACTTGCTACCACGTGGTGGGCAATGGCATTGCGGAGCGTGGCAATCGTCCCGTCAGCTTTGCGATACCGGAAACCTTTATCACCGCCGCCGTTGGTCTCATACGTCATACCGATAGCACCATTGAAGGCAGGATAAGAATCCCAGTATCCGGGGTAATGCAGATCAAAAACTTCACGGGCATAGTACGTCCACCCGAAACGATCGAAGGCCGCGGCATTATTCTTTCCATACTCTTTAGCCCATTGGCTTGTGGATTCCGGATAATTGGGATTCACCGGGATCGCGTACGGAGCAAAAAAGTACTCTTCGGGTTCTCCATGATAATCCACCCAGAGTTGCGGACTCCAGTGCAGCATATTCTCCGAAACAATTTGCGACTCTTTCTGAGTGAGGGCAAAAGCATCTCTGTTGCTGTCGATATGATAGTGCGTGTCGCTGGTAGACATCAACCAGTCGGCCTGGTGCTCGGCGGCGTTTGGATCGGCCGTACCGTTTTCACCTACTTTCATGCCCTTCATCCACACCACGTGACGCTGATGACTGTCGGGATTGTGGACCGGATTGATCACAATAATAGAGTTGTCAAGGGTCGACATCGTTTCCGGGTCGGTAGCTGCCGCAAAATGATATGCGACCTGTAGCCCCGCTTCGAAGGAAGCCGACTCTTCACCGTCATTGGCATAGTTCATCCACGATATCGCCGGAGTTTCCGCTACAACTTTTTCGGCTTCCGCACGTGATGTATTCCGCGGATCTTTTAAGCGAGACACCGCCTGCCGATGCTGTTCCAGATTCTGCATATTCTCGGAAGAGCTGATGATCACCAGGTACATTGGGCGATCTTCCTGCGACTGCCCGATATGTTCGACCTTCACCCGTTCGGGTGCCGCTTTTTCCAGCTCGTGGATATAATCCACCATCCGATGGTGTTCCGTAAGATCGGAACCGAGCTCATAACCTAAAAAGGAAGACGGAGTCGGTATTTCGCTTTTGTATTCCGCATCCGGAAGAAATGGTTCGTGCTGGGCCATGCTTCCAAATGGGAGAGTAATCAGCAGTAATAGTGAAAAAAGAGCAATGAACCTGATTTTAGAACTCATAAGTATCCCTGTCTATTTGTATGATCCCGAGATTTATTCACTCCGAAACTATTGAATGAGCAGACCATTTGCGAATTGGTGAATGACTATTCTTTTAAGGCTACATATATACACAAAAGCCATCTCTGGCAGAAAGTATGTAATCCCACACCGACGGAGCGAAGTCGAACAGATCTCCATTGCCTGTTCGTGCAGGATTTATCTATGTCAACAGATTAAATTTTAAAAATAGAATCCAACTTCATTGACAATATTTGGGGAAATGAGTTACTTGGGATAGTGCTTATTGGCCGATTACCCAAAAACTAAATGACACTATGAAAAAATATCGGATTGAGATAAAATGGGCGCTCATCTTTGTCGTTATGACGTTAGCATGGTTGCTGCTAGAAAGAGTCGCAGGGCTTCACGGTGAGCATATCGATAAGCATGCCATCTTTACAAATTTCATCGCCATTCCGGCCATAGCGATTTATGTTTTGGCACTCCTGGATAAACGGAAAAACTATTTCGATGGGATTATGTCTTACAAGCAGGGCTTTATAACTGGTCTGATCATCACGGTGATCATTACTGTTCTCAGTCCGCTGACTCAATGGAGCATTTCGACGATAATCACGCCCGACTATTTCCAGAACATTATCACCTACTCCGTAGAAAGCGGTCAAATGTCCCAGGCTGAGGCGGAAAGCTATTTTAACCGAAATAGTTATATTGTTCAGGCCCTGATCGGCACGCCCATCATGGGGATATTAACAACGGCAATCGTTGCCTTTTTCACACGAAAGAAACCAGTTAAGGCTACGGCGGCCTGAGAATTACAAACACAAGCTATTTTGAACGAACCATGTTTAAAAAATTAGATACTACTATTCTCCGCGTCCGGGATATAATCAGATCAAAAGAGTGGTACGAAGATAAGTTAGAACTAAATTCTCTTTACTTTGACGAAGATGAAAAACTAGTTGTCCTGGATACAGGGCAAAATTCCTCTTTAACCATTTGGCAAATTAAACGTGGTGAGAAGTTTATTCCGGCAACATCATCCGGTTGTTACCCGATCTTTTCAGTAGACCAGGCCGGGGAAACAAGAAAGCGACTCCTCGAAAAAGGAGTCAAAACCGGTGATCTGCTTGAAGGGAACGGCGTGATCTATTTTCACCTGTTTGATCCTGATGATAATCTGCTTGAGGCATGCCAGGTCCACGAATAGATTATTTAGCCTAAACAGTACACTGCTTTCTGGTAGGAGAACAGTGTCTCACATCTCGATCTCGTTTCGCATGAAGCGTAGCGAAGTGAGAAACCTTTCTTTTTCGTTATTCGCTGGTCAAAGGTTCTATACGCGCACAGGCGGATGGCAGAAGCAGCTTTATCATCCACTATTTCCTATCCGATGAAACAGCTATTACCCGCCGATTATTAATTATCACATACCCGTTAATTACATATTAGTTACTGATTACCTGCAAGGTCCAATAAAAACTTGTTCTGTGTAGGGTAATCATGGTATATTATAAACAGTTGATCGAAATAAAGCTCTGCAAGCGCAGGGCTTTTTCTGTTTTGTCCCTTCATTATACTGTTTCAGCTTCTCCCGCTGGGCAAGTTCATCCCATCAATTCTGATCTGTGTAGATCTGTTGCCTCACAATTACAAGTGTCCTGAATGCCTTAGTGGTAGAAACCGACCCACCTCTCTTGTTCTCTCCTCCCTACACGTATGGAGGAGAGAGACTCTTTTGAACAAGTTTTCATTTGGCCAACACTTCCGCTCATTTTTCGGGCCATCAACTTCGCCTGAAACAAGCTTGTGCTACGAAGTTTTAACGTAGTAGTGAAGGGGCCAGGTCACACCCGACCCGGACTTTTGAACACTTGGTCGTGGTTCCAGGCAATATAATCGACCCTCGGCTCATATACCGCCCGCACCGGCTGACGAATTTCATCGCCATGAAAGCGTCCCAGCCAGAGATCAAAGCCGTCGGTACCGATCACTTTTTCTGATACCAAGAATCGCTGATCTTCATTAAGGGTAAAAGCCCCGAGATCAAACAGCTTGTGGTGCATCGTGCACAGGGCAATGCCGTTTGTGATATCATCAGGACCACCGGCACTGTGCCATTTGATATGGGCAGCTTCGATGCAGATGGTTTTGGCACCGATGCGGACGTCAAAATCACAGACCGCGCACCGGTGCTCATACGCCTGTAGCACTGTTGATCGGAAATTCGGATCACGCGGCTTTCTCGTCACCGCCTGATCCTCCAGGTTCAGTCCCGCTTCGTGAATAATATCTTCGTGGATCGTATCGGGGAAATGCGCATCCAGCAGCTCCGAGCAGATCTCACTGACCAGAGAAGGATTTTCTTTTAGGAGATTATATACTTCCGCCGTAAAACCGGCACGGATGTCCTTATTTCTGAGTTCGGTTTTTCGCACTCCTCCACTGCTGTTTAACGTCAGCTCATCAGCACGTTCCACTTCCCACATCCCGTCGTTCCGTAGTCTCCAGAATGGATAATGCGTGTTGCCGGCATTGCGCGGAGTTCCAAACTCTTCTAGCAGCCGTTCCAGCTTCTGTTCAACCATCTTGTAAGGAAGGAGTCGCTGATCTTGGTTCTGCAGATATCCCAGGGCCAGCATCACCAGCAACGGCTTATGGGGAGCCCGGCGGTCACCATTTTTCCAAATGGTGAGAGAACGGAATTTATTTAGGATTTCTTGCTCGGTCATGGCGGCACTCTAAAATAACCTCTGTAGTAGATCAATTTCCTTTTCCTCCATAGAAAATGGGACCGCAGTGAGATTAAGCTGGATATGTCTGTTTCCTCGTGTTATCTCGGCAGTATGTACATGACGATCACGCTCTATCAATGATTCCCAGGTCTCCTTTTTACAGGGATACATAAGTGAGCAACGAATTTCTCTGTCTTCTGGAAGAGAAGCATAAGCCAATATTTGGAGCAAATCATTACGATGACGTTCCCTGATAGTATCGCCGATATTATACCAGCTTTCGGTATTCAGATCCTCCCAGTGATCTTTGTATTTCGCGTCTACAATATGGATCGTATCCTCTTTCTCAACCACGAGATCTGGAACCAATGAACTTTGCGAACCTAGGAATGGAGGATCCCACGAGATGGGTACTACTGTTTCTCGGTTACGTCCGCTTTTTAACGTGCCACCGGTTTGCTGTACTATTTGTTCGACTATGGATTCGACATATGATTCAAATAGCTCTTCCATACTCATCATCCATGGCAAGCCGCTTAAATCTCCTAGCCCAGCCAATCCTTTGTTTTCAGTGGTCCACGCTACAGCTTCCAATCCATGCTGGATAACCTCCCCCTGCATCGGCGATGATTGCAAATAATCAATCTGAATATTAGGACGCTTAGGCTGACAGTCGGCTACTTTTTGTATAAGCTGATTACAATAATCAATAAGCTGTAGTACATAAACACCAGAATCTCGCTGAGTTTCCAAACTTTGCCGCTGCTTTTTAAGTGCAAAATGCACGATGGATTTGATTTCTCTATTTTCTTGCAGATCAGGATAACGACAGCGGAAATTTAGAAACTGCCCTTTTGGAATTTGCTTCTGGGCGTAATCAACCCAGTTTACACACCCTTTCGGTTTCGATCGATACACTTCATCCATTTCGAAGCGACGATTCAACTGTTGAATCATTTTATCGAGGCGACCTAGAATTACACTAGATAAAACCCATGGTGGTACGCGCCGCTCCGAGATCTTTAGTTGAGGTAGATTCAAAATATTCGGCAAAATCTTCCATCCTGTGGTTGACAAGATTGGTCCAATCCCCTGCCATCCAAAACGGGGCTTGACGATTAAACTATACTCATACTTATGAGTTACAGGAGATAGCAGCGGTATAGCACCAATTCGGGTATGGGCTTTTACCTTTAATTTAAGTTCGTCACCCGAATAGAAAATTTCTGGCTGAATGTTGAACTTATTAAAAACGTCTCTATTCAGATTTAAAAACTGACGTCCCAGTTTTGCCGTAATTTTATCTTCATTGCGGGCATTTACATGCTGGGATAAAAAGTCTGTGCTTAAATACTCAGTACGGTTATCCTGAAGTTCTAATACATCTGAATGATTGGCCTGTAATCCCTTTGCCCACTCACCAGCTGTTTGCTTATTAGCCATGACAAACGATTTCTAAAGTTGTTCAATCTCCTGAATATATGCGTGGACAGCATCTGCAAAATTAGCCACATATCCCTGAGCCAAATATTCTTTCAGGAGCGGGATCAAATTCGTCTGCATCTGATTGGCGGCATCAACTCCTTCGTGTGCAATGAAATAAGAGTGACCGGGCATCAAGTCAAAAGAATCCTCCGAAGCATAATTAATAAAAATTGACAGTAATTTCTGATATGCTTCCATCGTAATATCACTGCCCTTTTCCTCTACAACTTCGATTTGTGGCCACATATTCAGGAAAGCAAACCGTCGTCGGATAGCAACATCCAAAATAGCAATACTTCGATCTGCAGTATTCATTGTTCCCAAAATATGCAGGTTGTCAGGGAAGGTTAACTCCTGGCCAATATCACCTCCAAAATTATAAGGCAATTGAATGGTGCGATCCTCATATGGCTCTAATCCATAAATAGCCTCACCCAGAACTTTTGCCAAATCAGCACGATTAATCTCATCAATTACCAATAGGACATCACCATCTGTATTGTAGGCTTTTTCCACTGCCTCCAATAGATGTCCCTTGGTGACATTAAAGTTTAATCCCAAATCTGTACCTGTTGATGCAGGAAATAACCCTCCCATAAAATTTTCATAGGTAATGTTAGGATGAAACTGAATAGTCATTCCCTGACTTCCATAATCTTCTTCCAACAACTTATTCGCCAGTCGGGTTTTGCCCGTACCCGGCGGTCCTTGAAGCACAACGTATTTCCGCTGCTTTAATAGATTGCCAACCTTTTGTTGAGTTACGGTCGGCATCAAATAAGAAAAGTAGCTACTTTTAATCTTATCATACTCGTCTGAAGCAGCGCTTAAAGGTGTATGGCCGCGTTCCTCAAAATTAAAATCTAAAAAAGCTTTTAAAGCTTGATCTGCCACTTCATCCTTGGCGATGCAAAATCCATAAATCTCCTTTCCATAGCGATCGAAAACGTTTTTATATTCGGGATAGGCATTGATCACGTTTTGAGGCACGGTGATATCAGTACGGACCGCATCCTTTTTAGCCCAGGCGATAGGCTCGTTTCCTGAATACTGCTCATTTAACCAGCGAACAATGGCATTCATTTTTCTTGAATGTCCCGGTTTACCGATAATATTCTCGTCCGGGCTTAATCCCTGCGTACCCACTCCCATTGCAATCATAGCTGGCCCCTCTTCAACAGGAAAAATTACAAAGCTCATCCCACTATATCCTCCACTGGTAGGATTAGACTCATGAATTATAGCTGAAAAAGGAACCTTCGCCGCTGGAGTACGATATTGAATATCTTTTTGGGCTCTTACTGGATAGCGTCCTCCAGTTGAGCCGAATAGCTCTTCAAAAGCTTTTTCTGATTCCTCCGACCAACGCTCTGAGTTATAGGATTTTGTACACAGCTCAAGTAATGAATTCATACTTATAAATTTGTTTCCCCGAAAATGACTCTAAAAGGTGAGTTATTTAGGTAAAGAAAACAAATCCTGTTTTTTAACGTGCCTCAGCGATATCCAATCAACCGACACATTTTTGTTACACTACCCGACATAGTCTTGTCAGTTACCACATAGTCGTGTCGCCCACCTTAACCTTACTACGTCCCTCACCAGTACATCAGTGATGTACGACTGTTGTACATAGTCGATGTCCGACACTTGCATGGTTGAAGCACTGCGGAAAAACGAGCTCTGTATTTTTCTGAAATCCCATACCCATAAAGATTCATATAAGCACAATATTACTATTATAGTAATGGCAGGATCACTAATATAATAATGACAGTGTCACTGACTAGTAATGATAGTATCACTGGCATTATAATGGGAGCATTACTGTCATAGTAGGGGGAGTATCATTGACATTATAAGGAGAACTTTCTATCTCTGGTAATAAGTAAGGCGGCCTATAGGATTGCAAATCAAAACACCCAGGCATAGCCAATCTTAAAGTATCCGGTTCTGTTCCGGATATCCAGTGGTCGCTCATTTATTCTCTGGTAGTCGCTGGAATATCCCAAAAACAGCTTCGACTGCGGATTGATTTTATAGGAAAAAAGCAGCTGGTAAAAAAACTCTTGCGTCACCGGATCCACAGCATCCGGACTATTGTATTCACCTGGATTTCGATCAACGTATCGATATTGAAGAATAGAGCGGAAAAAAGCGTTCTTGTTGAAATGATAAATCATCCGCGTCCCCAGAAGATAGGTTGAAAACGTTGTAGTTCCTCTATAGGAAAGCCGCTGGTAATTGGGATCAATTTCAAGATTAAAATTTCTGCTGATATCCAGGGTTAATCCCGGGTGAACGATAAGCTCATTAGCTTTTCGAACATTGGTAAAATCTACCGCCTTCCCGTAAGCTGTATAAACTCTGAACTTTGAAAGAAAACCGGAAGGCTGGATCCGAAAGAAGAATATGCCTTTATCCAATCCCGAAAAGATGCGGTTGCTGAATCGCTGCTTTTCAATCGTATATTCTGTAAACACTTCACTTTGCAGAGGTCCCCTGTAATTAGCAGTAAGAGAGATTGATCGATCGGTTAGCGTTCCCGACTGGTCTGTAGTAATCTCAAAAGCCGGTCCGAATTGAATAGCACTAAACCAACCAGTGGAGTTACCGCGAAATATCCGCCGACCGGCAGCGCTGACTGCCTGGAAATTGGCGCGGGGAAAGAATCCATTATCATTTCTGAAACCCGATGACAACGATCTGTACTCTGCCTGACCTGCCCAGTTCTCACTGCTGTGATCATAGTTTACCTGCAGTGCACTGCCACCAAAATTACCCGCCGGCTGATTAAACTCACTAGCTGTTTCTTCAGTGTAATCCGTGCTCGAATGCAGGTATTGAAATTGCAGCGTATTTGATTCCCAAAACTGAAAATAGCCGTCAATTCCGCCCACATAGTTTTGATAGCTGGTATTCACGGATTGTCTTGCTTCTCCAATTATACCGACAGTAGCATTATTTGTCAGCTGATTGCGATATCTGACAATTTCACTGTAACTGCGATTAGTCAAGATTTTGTTTTGCGACTGCTGATTGGCCGGGAACAATATGCGGGTGCTTTGGTCCTGCGTTGCAAAAGCACCAAAGCTGTGAGAGTCCATTTTCCCCGTTATTTTTAGTCCGCCGCGCGGCTCTATGATAGAACGGGTAAATACAGCATCAAGAGGAGTATCAAAAATCTCTGCACTCTCCAGGAAAAAAGGACGCTTTTCGGGGATAGATAGCTCGAACCGCTGATTTTCACGCAGCTGGAGCGCATCGGCTTCAATTTGAGAAAAATCGGGATTTATCGTGGCGCTCAGATTCAGGTTCGGCTTGATGCCCCACTGTAGGTTTCCTCCGGGATTCAAAGTGATTGCCCCCTCCTCACGTCCATCGCTGTTTTCGGGTGTGAAAGTATCAGTACGCTTAGCCGTAAGCACAGGATTTAACGTAAGATTAAGTCCGCTTGAAAGATCTTCGAACCCATTAATTTGATTGAATTGCGCCATCACCGACCGCTGATCTAAATTAATGGGATGAGAACGGATCTCGTACTGAACGCTTCGGGGATAATTCCGAAACGCGCTGATTCTCCAGTTTTGCAGAGATTCAGCCGGTATATTGATGGAAGAGAAGGGTATGCGAATTTCCACTTCATACCCATCTGCCGTAATAGTTCCAGCAGATTGCCAAATTGCATCCCAGGAATAGTTGGTAGAATTTCGCTGGTTGGAATAGATGGCATCGGCCTGAACGCCCATGGGATTTACGCGAAACTGCATACCCCACTGTTCATTATTAAAGGGATCTATCGTTATCCCGACATGATCGTCTCGCATCAGCTTTTCCCGGCTGTCCCTGTCCATAAAGTGCGCCCGAATAGCATCGGGATCAGGATCCGAAGCTCGAAAAGCGACATACAGATTCTCACTGTCATAAGTTACCAAACAGGTTGTGGCAACCGGCGGATCCGCATTTGCTTCCGGAAAGCGTTCATGATTTAACGGTATAACGGTGGCGTTTTCCCAGGCGGATTCAGTGGTCGAGCCATCAATAATAACATCTGCCCCGGCTTTAACGACTTCAGCATTGGTTGTTTGGGTTTCTCTGGTTTGTCCATACGATATGGTTGCAAAAAACATCCATACGAATATAAAAAGCTTGACCTTTACCGGGAATCCTGCAGCGGTATCGAATAGCATAATGAACATATTTATTTATAACGAAATGTTTCGTAATTAAAATACGAAAGTAATCGTAATTAGAAACCCCGACAGTTTTGGATATTCCGCATTGTTGTTATATTTAAAAACGAAAATGTTCGTAATAAGTATTACCTATGAATACAGACCAGCTTCCCACTGAGGCCGAATTATCAATTTTGAAAATTTTATGGGATCAGGGACCTTCGACGGTTCATGAAGTCCAGGAAGCTCTGCCCAGAGATTCCGGATACACGACGGTTTTAAAATTTTTGCAGATCATGCATGAAAAGGGAATCGTTGACCGGGAAAAAGATGGGAGAGCACACCGGTACTGGTCTCTCCTCGATAAAGAGGAAACTCAGCAAAAAATGTTGGGAGATTTTACCAATCGTCTATTCGACGGTTCAATGCAGCAGCTCATGCAAAGAGCCGTTTCTTCTGATAAACTGGATCGCGACGATCTGGACGAACTGGAAAAGTTATTGCAAGAGTTAAAATCGCAGCAGGGAGAGGATGACAATAATTGATCTTATCTTTGATATACCGTTCAAACAGGTTGGATGGACTTTTGTACATTTTACCTGGATCAGCACGCTTTTTTTGGGAGGAGTAGCATTTGTACTTAAGATCGTTGAAGATTATAGTCCCAAACTAAAATATAATATCGGTTTGGGAGCTTTATTTTCACTGCCATGCATTCTCGGACCCCTTTTGGCAGAACACAACAGCTTCTTACCTCCTATTGGATTGGCGGATTGGGATCCATCAACAGAAGGCCAAGCAGCCTCTGAACCATTGCTTGAGGGATTACCTCAGGTTTCGGGAATAGAGTTGGCACCTGGCATATTCAAACTTTTGGGGATCATCTGGATACTTACAGCAGCAGTCATGCTGGGATATTTTTTGTACACCCTGATCATGGTGCAATTGAAATGCCGGGAAAAATCTGATTTTGATGATCAACTAATTCGCGACAATCTGAAAAAATTGGCCCTTGACCTGGGAATTTCAGAACGTTTGAAAATCCGTAGTTCTAGTTATGATAATGGACCTGCTGTAGCTGGATTTATTCGTCCCTATATTTTACTGCCTTCATCGCTATCCAATGATTATAACGCCAAGGAACAAAAAGCATTACTGCTGCATGAATTAATTCATATCAAAAGAAACGACTATCTTGTGACTTTACTGCAGCGTATCATGCAAAGTATCTTCTTTTTTCAACCGTTGGTTTTATGGTTAAATCACAAATTAGATCTGGAAAGAGAGTATATCTGCGACGATGAGGTCATCAGTATCACTGACGATAAATATTCGTATGGAAATTCGTTAGTGAAACTTCAACTCCAAACACAGTCTGTACTAGCAAATTCTCTTAACATATCTGGTCATAATACAATCGATCGTATTAAAAGACTCAGGAATGACAGCAATGATCAAAGAAGCGGTGTTCAAGGATACATCCGCAACTTTGTTTCTTTTTTAATTATTGCTATTACACTGTTTTGTGCTTTCTGGAATTCATACCACTTACATTATAATCACACAGACCAGCTTCGATCATCCGAAAAAAATTCCCAGTGGATTACATCAAATAAAAGCTTGTTTTCTCAAGGGGCTCATACAGAAATTTACACAACCAAACTGGATCACTGACAGTCACCGTTCAATATCTTTCCCGCTTTCATCACCGCCTCTTTTTCAGCAAGGCCGGCATTTGGATCTACCAAAATCAGATTTGGTCGTTGTTCTTCTAAGAAATCCTCTGCCCCAATATCATCAATAATTACAAAATTGCGACAGTCATTTTCTTCCAGCCATTGCTTTATTTCATCACCGCGACATAAGTTGTCACCCTGTTCATGATGACAGAGTATGGGAGTGGTTCCAATCAGCATATCCGGATTAATATTATTATCCTTCAATATCTGACGCAGTTCCTGCAAGTCGCGCTTAATACGCCAGGTAGAACTGATGACAATCCGCGCCTCAAAATACCTGCAAAGCAACTTGATATTTCGACAGGCAATGGGACACCAGTTTTCATTTATTACTTTTCCGGTCGTGCGCCTCTGCCGCCACATCTGATTATAGGTGTTCATAACACCATCAATATCAAGGAAGATGATGTTCGGTGATGACTTCATATCCCGGAGGGAATTGATAAGTTTCAAGTAGCTTACAAGAAGTTAGATGCTGGTTAACCAACAGGAGAGATTTTTATTATGATAAATCACCTGTTTTCTACAAGGCACAAAGAACACTCAATTGTAAGAGCCAGAGGTAAACCACAGTTTAAATCTGCGCCGTCAGCGAAATCTGCGGGATATAAACAAAAGTTCTTTAGTGAACCCTCTTTTTACAATACTTTAGTAGTATGTATTCTATTCCAAATTGAGGATCTTGGCTGCGCGTTTGGGACCGATGCCTTTTATGGATTTTAGCTCCTCTTCGGAAAGCTGCAGTAGCGCTTCCTTGCTTTTTATCCCCCGCTCGATCAGGTTCTCAGCCACGCGGCTGGTAACACCGTCTATTTCTGTCAATCGATCGATAGTCTGTGCGGTCGACTCTTCCTTTTCTTTATTTCGGGAAGAACGGGTTTGCTCTTCGGAATCTGCCCAGCCGGGTGAATCATTGCCACTTTTTTTGTAGAGTAAATATCCTCCGATCGGTATAGCTGCTAGGAGTAAGGCTTTCCAAAACAACCGCATAATGCTGTTTGGTTAGTTAAAAGTTTGCCTGTATCCCTAATTACTGCAATATCTCCCTTCCCTGCAAGCAGTGCCATAATAAAAATGATTAAATAGCACGCTGATAATACAGATTGGACGGATGACCGCTGGTTATGTTCCGGTTTTGAATATTTGAATAACTGTCCTAAGAATTTCTACTCATTATCAAAACACCAATAACCAAAAACTAAACTCCGGACTCTCCTCTCAGTAATCCAACAAAACCACCGATAGTAGCCGCAGCGCCAATGATGATCATCCACATAACATGATCTGAACCCGACCCGCCCAAAAACCGGCTGATGCCCAACTGCAGAGCATCGGGACCTTCATATCCAAAATAGAGCAGCATAATTCCCACGATCATGATAATCGCTGATAACGTTTTTCGGCTGATATTAATATCTGGATCCAAGGTTGGAGGTTGCAGATTTGAGGTTAGAAGTTGGAGATTGGGTTTTTGAAAATTGAAGTTTTACGAAAAATAATTTCAGTTGCCGATTTGCGAGGCCGTTGTCAGACCTCTCTCATTAATGATCACAACCACAAACTTAATGAAATAAATAGGTATTAGCGCCCGGACTCAATTAGCCCGGGCGCTAACAATCTATATTTTATCCTCCCTCCAGGGCTACATCTCCGCCTGAAATTTCTGCTTCCTTCTCTTCTTGTTCTTGGGACATCTCTTCCAGGGATTTACCCATCGTTTCATCAACAAAGTTTTTCACAACGAAATAGGCCACGAAACCAAATCCGGCGTATATTCCGTAAGAAAGACCCAGTCCGATGTTGGTCAGTAATATGGGGAAGGTCAGTGTAATCGCAAAATTGGATAACCAGTGTAGCAGGCCGCAGACAGACAGAGCGGCGCCCCGGAACTTATTGGGAAACATTTCTCCAAGCATAACCCACATAATTGGTCCCCAGGTTGTGGCAAAAAATGCGATATATAAGTTAGCAGCAATCAGCGCCCAAACACCTTGTGTCTCATTAAGCTGCAGTTCACCGGCCGCAGACAGATCGCCTGTGGTAAAAATAAATGCCATGGCCCCAAGCGTCACTGCCTGTCCCAGTGCACCGACCTTCAGCAACGGTTTTCGTCCCACCTTATCGATCAGGTAAATTGCCAGAAATGTAAATGCGATATTGACTGATCCGTTGATTACATTCGTGAATAAGGCATCCGCTTCGGTAAAGCCCGCTGCCTGCCAGAGTACCGACCCGTAGTAAAATACCACATTGATTCCGGTAAACTGCTGAAGTACTGCAAGAGAGATACCAACCCAAACAATAGGATGCACACGGCCGGTTTGTTCCATGATAATATCCGTCAGCTTCGGCTTGCGCTTTCGGAACACAGTTATCTTGATCTCCTCAATCATCTCCGAGGCCTTCTCCGGATTAGTCAGATCTGCAAGGATTGCCTTGGCCTTATCATACATCCCCGCCGCCACCAGGTATCGAGGCGATTCAGGAATAAACAACAGTGAAAACAGAAAAATTGAGGCCGGTAAAATTTCTACCCAAAACATCCACTGATAAGCACCAAAACCGGCCCACAGCGTTTCGGTTGATCCACCAGCCAGATCGGCTATTATATAGTTACTCAAGAAAGCGCCAAGTAGTCCAATCACTATCATCAACTGTTGTAGAGAAGTCAATCGACCTCTGATCTTCGGAGGGGCAATCTCACTAATATATGCCGGAGCCAGAACACTGGCACCACCCACAGCTAATCCGCCAAGAATTCGGAAGAAGACAAATGATGCAGAACTTCCTGCTGCTCCCGACCCCCACGCACTAATTATAAATGCGATTGCCGTGGTAATCAGCATAGGTTTTCGTCCAAATTTATCAGCCAGCGATCCGGCAAAGAAGGCACCCGCAGCACAACCCAAAAGCATCGATGCTACATTGAAACCGGTTCCAACAGCGTCAGAATTGAAAGCCATCTGAAGAGCGTCTACCGTCCCGTTTATTACGCCACTGTCAAAACCAAATAAAAACCCACCAATAGCCGCAATGGCCGAAAGAAGTATTACTCGTGATGTATTCCCTAATTCATCCGTGTTTTGAGCCATATTTGAGAATTTTTTGCATGATTATTCAAAAAACTATTTATCTATTATCGTAAATATTTAATTAAAGTCAAACAGTGGCATTCTGCCTGTCCCCGATCTATCGGGGAGGGAGCACAGCGACTCAAAGAATCTCCCCGTCTAGGATCTGAAGGATTGCCTTCCACACAATTGCGAACTATTTCCGGAAGATAGATTCGACTCCACTCCCCTATGCTCCGTTTCGCTCACTATGACATCGACGTTGTTTTTATTTTTTGTAAGGATCTGCTGCCCGGATGGTCTTACTAACCTATGAAGAATAAACAATACTTTGTTTACATGATGACGAATAAACATCATAGTGTTTTGTACACTGGAATGACTGCATATATTGCCGACCGCGGTTGGCAGCATAAAATGAGGCTGCTTGACGGTTTTACAAAAAAGTATAACGCTACAAAGATGGTTTACTTTGAAGCGTTTGAAGATGTTAACAAAGCTATTGCGAGGGAGAAGCAGATCAAGGGATGGACGCGTCAAAAGAAGGAGTCATTGATAAATAAGGTAAATCCTGAATGGAGGGATATTTACGAAGAAGCAATCCGTTAGAGGAAATACTAAATAAAAAGCAGTGTCATTCTGCCTGTCCCGATCTATCGGGGAGGGAGCACAGCGACTCAAAGAATCTCCCCGTCTAGGATCTGAAGGATTGTCTTTCACACAATTACGAGCTATTTCCGGAAGATAGATTCGACTCCACTCCGCTATGCTCCGTTTCGCTCACTATGACATTGTGTTTTTAGCCTTTAGCCGCAGAGAGAGTGACAAGGTTCGCTGTATCATATCTTAATATCAAAACCACTGCTCAATAAACAATCCCAAACTGCCCCGGGTAAATTTCTGAGCCGTATACCAGTCTTTATCGTAAGCCAATCCCAGCTGAAGTCCCTTAGTGAAGCGAGTACCAATCCGAAGCTGAATAAAACTGCGCCCATGGTCGGAAAATCGATCCCAGGTAGTAAGGACATTTGCCTGTCCATATAGTGATAGTTGCTGACTAACCGGCTCAATAAATGTTGCCTGAGCAAATAACTCTCCGCCCGCAAAACCATTTTCGTGGTAATATACGGCGGGATTGGTAATCAGCGTAAACGGACCCGCAGCATGATAGGTCTGCAACATAGCCTTCGGCATCAACCCTTTGGGATTGTTGTAGTAGAGTCCGGGCCCAATGCCCAAACTTTGTGAGACATTCCAAAATATCGCCCCCTGTACGCCGAGCTCATCAAAAGACTGATCTTCTGATTCATGATATCGCTGAAAAAAAGCCAGGTTGGTAAAGGTAAAGTCACCTTCATTATCCAGCGGCTGAACCAAAAATGTTTGAAAATCAGTTTTATTCGGTCCACCCATTAGAGATGACTGAATCTGCTGGGCACAGAGTACCTGCGCTCCGATGAATATCCATACTGTTGCTAAAACTATTCTGCGGATCATATTGTAGTTGTGTGTAACTCAAGATTATAAGGCGAGACGAAATTAGAAATATCTGTCGAAAATGCAATAGATACAAAAGTAAAGAACCTATACCTGGTATTATTAGAAATAAGGATTCAAACCCTTACCTTTCAAACTAGCAGAAATCAAATCGAATTTACGCCACCATTACGGCTAACCTCCACTTCCTTTTTTACTATGAGAAACGACGACGTAATACAAAGTATCCGTTATATGCTGGATCTTAATGATCGTGATATCGCACATATTTTAAAGCTAAGAGGATATAAACCTTCACGCGGAGAAGTGGCAGCTATTTTTGCCAGCCAAAATAAACCGGAGGAAGAAAAAGGAGAAGATTGCGGTGAAAAACTGATGGCTCATTTTCTGGATGGTCTTATCTATTACAAACGCGGAAAAAGCAAAGATCACCCACCCCGGCCGATTAAAACGCCTGTCACTAATAATATGATATTGAAAAAGCTGCGGGTCGCATTTAAGTTGCACGAAGAGGATATGCACGACATTATGGATCTCGGCGGATTTTCGATCTCCAAGCATGAAATGAGCGCTCTTTTTCGCCGCGAAGGACATGATAACTACCGCGAGTGCGGAGATCAGATATTGCGATATTTCCTAAAAGGTTTAACAAAAAGACTAAGGCATTAATACTGGTTTTTCTGTCGAAAGGATTACTCCCAGCGAAGTGCTAAATTCCCATCCGAAGATTTCTCTACACGATGGCCAAACTGATTACATTCCCGATCAAGAATCTTACGAAGCCATTCCACATCTTCTTCGGATGCCCGCTGTAACTGAAAGCGATCTACCCGCACTGGTACCATCTCCAGCGACTGCAACGTCCCATTTTCATTCAGCTTCGGAAAATACATCAGCCGAAGATCGGTCCGATACTGTTCGTGTCCGCCGATACCCTCGTAATCATTGATCAAATCCCCGCACCCATAAAGAATCAGTTTGTCGTCGTATACTTCTATCCCTTTCGGATGATGTGACGAGTGTCCGAATATTACATCCACAACCCCCTGATCAATTAGTCGCCGTGCAAACTCCTGCTGTTGTGAGGGGATATCATAGCCCCAATTGCCGCCCCAGTGCAGTGAAAGAACCACAAGGTCGCCCTCTCCACGATAATGGTCAATATTCGAAGCTACTTGTTCTGCTGTCTGGGGATTTATATTTGGCAGCACATTCACACCGGGCTGGTCATCATCGGCACTCCATGTCATGGGTACGCCCGCAGAGGGAGAACCATAAGCAAAAACGAGCAGTCGTCCTTTTTCTGATTCCATTACGGCAGGTTTAGCGGCTGATTCTGCATCGATCCCCGCGCCGGTGGTTCGGATCCCCGCTTGCTGCAAGGTATTCAATGTTTCTTCGAGTCCGTCAAACCCCCAATCCAGGATATGATTGTTGCCAAGCACGCATATATCTATATCGGCCTCTGTCAACAGCTGTATATTTTTCGGATGCATGCGGTAATGGATCCCTTTGTTTTTCCAGTAACTATCGTGGGTGGTAACAGCGGTTTCTAAATTTATTATCCGTACATCCGGATCTATATCATTGAGTATGTCTAGAGCATCTCCCCAGATGTAGCGGTAAGAAACTTTATCAGGTATATCGCCGCTTGTTTGCTCGGCCAGCTGCACGTAACGTTTTGCACTTTTTGTATACCGCTCATAAAGCCGTGGATCTACTGAATGCGGCAACACCTGGTCGATACCGCGTCCTGTCATCACATCGCCTGCCAAGAAAAGCGTAAACGCATTGTTTGTTTTCCTGTGGGATGTACCGGCTGAGAACCCCACCGACTGTAGGTAACTCAATGGAATCATAGTTGTTAATCCCAGCATACGATATAAAAAAGCTCTCCGGTCCACGATACTCCCCTCACTGATGTAGTGATGTGCAGAATTTCTCTTTTATCTGGATCATAAAAACATCCCGTGATGGGTTATCATTCGCATACCTTATTTTGATGGATTGCTTTCAGGATCTGTAGCTAAGCCTTGATCAACGAAACCTCCCTGCGAAGTATGCTCTGCGTCCGCATACTTCCCTAAGAAAATCAAACGCAGAGCGTTTACTGCTGTCCCGACGCGGAGCCCAACTACGCTAAAGCTACGAAGGATACGAAGGGCAAGCATCGGAACAAGATATCTACTACTGTTCGAGGGTACAACCCTCTCACAACCAATAATAAAAATATCTTCCTTCAGCTGCTCTGCGGCTGAAAAATAGTGGACGCTCTGCGTCCGCTTTGCAAAAATTTATTTTTTGCAAACGTTATAATTTCATTACCAAACCCTTATCTTGACCGACTAACAATTTTTAGCAATTCAATTCTGTAATACGTGAGTGATCAAAAAGTAATTTTTTCGATGGAGGGTGTCAGCAAAGTATATAAGCCCAATAACAAGGTACTGGATGACATCTACCTCTCCTTTTTCTATGGCGCAAAAATTGGCGTGCTGGGCAGTAACGGATCCGGTAAAAGTACGCTGCTGGAAATCATTGCCGGCAAGGACGATAATTACATGGGCAATATCTCCCGAAACAAAGGAATCACTTTTGGGATGCTGCCTCAGGAACCCAAACTGGATTCCGATAAAACGGTCAGAGAAATCGTACAGGAGGGCGTGCAGGATAAGATTGATCTGCTCAATGAATATGAGGAGGTAAATGCTGCTTTTGGTGAGCCCGATGCTGATTTCGAAAAGCTGATCGAAAAGCAGGAAAAACTGCAGGAAAAGATCGAACAACTCGGAGCGTGGGATCTCGACAGCAAGCTCGAACAGGCGATGGATGCCCTGCGCACGCCACCCGGCGACACGTCTGTGGAAGTACTATCCGGCGGTGAGGCGCGTCGCGTTGCACTGTGTCGACTGCTGCTCAAAAAACCGGATGTACTGCTGCTTGATGAGCCAACAAATCACCTGGATGCCGAATCAGTGGCCTGGCTAGAACAGCACCTGGATCGCTACGAAGGAACGGTCATCGCTGTCACTCACGATCGCTACTTTTTGGACAATGTAGCCGGATGGATCCTGGAGCTTGACCGCGGAGAAGGCATTCCGTTTGAAGGAAACTACAGCTCGTGGCTGGATCAGAAGAAAAAGCGGCTGGCAAAAGAAGAGAAAGAGGAATCCAAGCGACAAAAAACGCTGCAGAAAGAGCTGGAATGGATCCAGCAGAATCCCAAAGGCAGACGATCCAAGAGCAAGGCACGTATGAAGAATTGCTCTCGGAGGAACGCAGGAAACAGCGTGAGGATATGGAGATTTTCATACCGGCTGGTCCACGACTGGGTGACAAAGTCATCGAAGCAAATAATGTCTCAAAAGGTTACGGTGACCGACTGCTTATCGAGGAGATGAATTTCAGCCTGCCGCCCGGCGGGATAGTAGGTGTCATAGGTCCGAATGGTGCCGGTAAGACAACGCTTTTCAAGATGATTACCGGGGAAGAAAAGCCCGACAGCGGAGATATCGAACTCGGTGATACCGTGGAGCTTGGATATGTTGATCAGAAGCGACCACTGGATCCCGAAAAAAGCATTTGGGAAGAAATATCTGATGGCAAAGACACTATTCAACTGGGCAACCGCGAGATCAATTCGCGCGCGTATACGGCACGATTTAATTTCAGCGGTAGTGATCAACAGAAACGCTGCAGCGAGATTTCGGGTGGAGAGCGCAACCGCGTGCACCTGGCCAAAATGCTGAAGCAGGAGGCCAATGTGTTGCTGCTCGATGAGCCGACGAATGATCTGGACGTCCATACCCTTCGTGCGCTTGAAGAGGCATTACTGGATTTTGCAGGGTGTGCGGTGATCATCTCACACGACCGCTGGTTCCTGGATCGTATTGCTACGCATATGCTGGCGTTTGAAGGAAACAGCCAGGTTTATTGGTTTGAGGGTAATTATTCGGAGTACGAGGAAAACCGCGAAAAACGACTGGGCTCAAAATATCACCCCGAGCGCGTGCAGTATAAAAAACTGATGCGGGATTAGATTATAACCCTAAACCCATTTATCGTCCGGCGCAAACCTGTGACTTGTGCTTTTTGACCTACTCCTGCCCTCTCTTTAAAGATTTAGGAAGAGGAACTTAAAAAGCTTCAGTTTTCGATTCACCTAGTCTCTCTTCATCTGCATAGTAGGGTAAAAGCAAGCAATTGGTATAAGTTATAAACTTGCCCTAGTTCAGGGGATAAAGGTTCGGGAGTACAACTCCCTCACAACCAGAGGAAGTCCTCGTGAAATCCTCCGATATCGGAGGGCCACCTTGTGGCATTCCAAAGGGCCTGTCCTCTCTCTAAAGATTTAGGGAAAGGAACTTCTATTAACAGATTAAATCCCGATCAACGAGTTTTTCTCCATACGAAGTAGGGAGAAAACAAAAGAGGGTCCGTCAACAGCGCGGGAATTAATTTTCGCGCGAGTTATTTCCGGAAAAATCATAAATGATAAAGACTCTGGAATATTAGCAATCTCTAGTTATACCCACCCCGCCGCTTCGCGGCACCCCTCCCGAGAGGGGACTTTTTTGTTACTTGGAATTTTTGGCCAAATAGAAAACCGTAAAAACTGTAACGTATCTTATGCCAGAACATTTTCGTGCCCCGAATCAGCAACAAAGACACAAGCCGATTGCGTACGTTCAACAAAAGATCGCAGTTCATCGAGATTCGGATCTTCAGGTAATCCCAGCAGATCCAGATCGGCCTGTGGAGCGTTCTGCATCGCTTCTTTAAACGTACCGATCTCCACATGTGGATTCGCCTCCGGAATACGAGCTGCATCCAGCAAGTTCTCAAGATAGCGGTAGGCTTCTTCTACCTGAGATTCCTCCACCACAGTTATGACTCGCATTTGAGCATTCCAGTTTAACTTCAACTTATAAGCGGTAAGCAGTGCCAAATCAACGTTTCCAAGCTCCATACTCAGATCCCAATCAGGACTTCGTTCCCTTATCCATACATTCACGGATGAACTTCTACCCAGCTGTGCAATGGGATCTTCAACATACAGTTGAATGCCCATATTATTCAGTCTTGCCTGCTGGATAATAGAGTGTATCTCTTCATCGTAATTCTTATGATTCGGCAGTCGCAGAAAAAGAATATTGGGACGGAAAAATGTCCCTTGCAATGTCTGAAGTGAGGTTACGATCGCTTCTTCAAAATTGTCAGAATCAATAACACTCCATCGTGTATATACATTTTCCCGGCTGAAAGACATAGCAAAATCCATTAACGAATCCCTGAGTTCACTGCTACTGTTTCTGCCTGATATCCCCACTAGTTTTATTGATCCTTTGGGATAAACCAGATTTCTGATGAGACTAAAGCTACCGCGTAACTCGCGGGCGCTTCGGACCGGAACCAATAAGTTTGCTTTCCATGCGCGTTCATTATCTTCGGGCAGAAGAGACACCCGCTTGGCGGCCCATTCAGCCAGCGATACAAAAAGGCCGCTTCGCATATCTCCATAGGGTACCCTTAACTGTCTGTTGGAAAGATACAGGTAGGTTATAATCACAAATGCCAAGGCTATCAGCCCGAATGTAGCATTGATGATAAACATCGTAAACAGACAACCCACTGTACCAAGAAGCGGCACAAATTTCGGAATACTAAATGTAGGGCGGAAACTTATCATATCCATCGTTTGCTCGATGAAAACGACGAGATTAATCATCATATAAGTAATGAGAAAAAACATCGTGATTAGCGGGGCGATCGTATTCAGGTCGCGAAGCAGCAATGTGACAAAAACAATAGCACCCGTAAAAAGTATGGCATTTCGCGGCTCCCCTTGTGAGGAAATTTTTGAAAACATCTCACCGCCGGGAAATATCCGGTGATCACCCAAAGCCTGTAAAATACGTGGCGCTCCCACAATAGACGCCAATCCCGATGAAAAAGTAGCGCCCAAAAGTCCGCCCAACACGGCCGGAGGCCATAAAGCATAATCGATCATTACGTTGTAATTGCTTACCAGCTCACTGACAGGGGCCACCTTTGCAAACCAATATCCCGATGCCATATAAATAACATAACTAATCACAATAGCAGAAATGGTCCCGACCGGTATACTTCTCTTGGGATTTTTTAACTCACCGGACATATTGGCGCCGGCCATAATACCGGTAGCGGCAGGAAACAGGACGGCAAAAACCACCCAGAAACTTGTCCCTTCAAAATTGTCGTCCGGGGCCCCCGGAAATTCTCCCCACCACTGAATATCGTATTCCAGCGCACTGGTAAAAGCTGTAGCTCCGACCGAAATCAGTGCCCCGGCAATAATAGCCAGAATAATATATTGTACCCTGAAAGCCAGCTTGGCACTCAAGAATGCAATCCCGAAGAGCATCCCAAAAACTACAAGATCAACCAATATTGCGTAATGATCGGGAAAGATATAAAGCCATCCTTCTCTAAACCCGAAAACATACATGGTAATCGCAAAAGTCTGGGCCAGGTATAAAGGTACTCCCACACTTCCACCTACTTCAAGCCCCAGCGACTGTGAGATAATGGAATACGCCCCTCCCGCTCTTATGCGAATGTTGGTGGTAATACAGGACATCGAAAGAGCGGTAAAAGTGACGATCACGAAGGCCAGCGTGATGATCAGCCACCCACCCAACAGTCCGGCATTGCCGATCACCCAACCCTCTCTCAGGAAAAGAATGACTCCCAATATAGTTAAAAGGGTAGGTACAAATACGCCTCCAAATGTGCCGTATTTTTGTTGAACGGTAGATTCTCTTTCATCAACCTGTTCCTGTAATGTAGCCTCTTCTGTTCCTTTGGGGCTCATTGGCAGTACATTTATTAAGCTCTATATCAATGTATAAAGCCTGCAGCCGAAATCACAAAAGAATATAGTTATAGCTGGAGATGTACTATAGCATCTATAGCTGATTTACTGCTCTGCCAACCAAACTTTGACGTCCGTGTAAAAGAGCGTTGTAGTTGCCTCAAATCCCGATCGCGTGCCGATCAACAACCAAAGTTGACCCTCACTATCAGTGGTAACCTCTCGCGGCCCGCTGTCAATCTGCTTGATCTCATATTCACGTCCCTCTTCGCAGTCTCGGGAGTTGGCGATATCCCCGATCTCAGTTGCGCGATACCAGTTCATACCATCGCCGTTATAATTTTCGGCCCAGTTCAGCCTGTAATAATCGTTTCTGCGGCTTTCATCCACGCGAGCTGGCTCGGTTTTGTCTGCATCCACATGAACAGTCACCGATTCACCAGGAGCTCCCCCTACGCCTGCACAGCCCGACGGAACATCAGTGGCAAATGAAACCTCAAAGAATAGCTGGTAACTCTGATCCGGTTCCAGATCACTGATCTGATGTATCAGATACATATTCAGATCATCGCTCAAGTTCTTTCCCGACAATAAAAACCCGACTTGATTGGTATCAAGAGGCTCAGGAAGTGGACGGAAACCACTTTTCAACTCAAAATCGTCCTCGCGTCCCACCCCATAGTTGCTGAACAGAGCTGACCAGTCGTTTGGCTGCTCATTAAAATTAAAGCGGTAGGTAATAGGATCTTCACCTGTCCCAAAAATAGAACTGCAACCTGCTAAAAGTAAGCCGGATAAGATTACAATACCTAAAGTGCAGTGTTTAAACAGATTTCGTGTTAACATCCTGCTAAGAAAACCTTCTTCTTAGTGTTATCGGTGAATATGTGTCTCTGGAAGTAACAACCGTTTATTTCTGCATCTAAATACACCTTTCAGCATTACAGTAACTATTCTGATTTACTGGTAATCGTCTTTGCTTTTGTTGTGCTGTTCTTTAGTAGAGTTGAATGGCTCTATTTCTAAATCTTGAATTTAAAATTTTTCAGGATTTTATATCTGCGGGTTGTCTACCCTTTACCAACCGGGCGATATGTGAAAACCGAAATAGCCTCCCTTTTCTGGACGCTGAAACGGTACGGCATAGTAGAGTTCAGTAACCAGATAACCAAGGATATTTACACGAATACTGGCCCCGGCACTGAATACCGGAACGCGCTCAGCAGATTCCGTATCCCACCTCAATTCCGGGGACTCATTTCCGGTCCAGGCAACACCGCCGTCAAAAAAGGTTGTCAACGTCGTGGGAATAATACGGGTACCAAAGAGGGCAAAATCTTCAGGGCCAAGTACAGGGAACCGTAACTCCAGGTTAGAAATAGCCATCCTGCTCCCGACAAGGCGATTTAACTCCTGGCAATTACCTTCATCCGATTGTGTACATTCTTCAGGACTAAAAGAAGCTACATTATATCCACGGATAAGGCTTTCGTATCCCAGAAAATTGGGACTAAGCCGGTCGTCCTCTGAATCCGCAAGATACCGGCCGCTGTGAAGAGCGCGAAAAGCGAGTGTTACCGGACGGAAAAAGAAGTATCGGCGATAATCCGCCAGTGCCGATAAATAATCAAGTGATCCTGTGGTGGGCGAAACCTCCAGGCGCATACGCTGACCGGCTATGGGACCGGTTAGAGCGGGCACGGACGAATCCTGCACGTAAGCCAGAGAGGCGTGGTACATGTTAAGCGGCGATGGAGTAGATAAACTCTCTGTTTCCCGGTCAAAGGGCCTGCCGCGCTGAGTATAAAACGTCTGCTGCAACTCCAGATCATACCAGATATGGGTAAAGCCAACAGTTGTCTCAAATCGTTGTGTCGTTGAAAAGGGATATATCCCCAGAGCTGAAATACGATCCTGAAAAGTACGCTGATAGACCCGGTTCAGCGTTGGAGCTACCACTTCTGTATCTTCAACGGTGGTGGTATCCTCTGAATAGAAAGCCGTACTCGTTCTAAAAGGTATATGAGAGACCGATCCGCCCCATACAAACCGGTTATCTCTGTTCAGATAGGCCACCTGTCCCCCCAAATCTTTATAGCTTCCCTGAATTCTAAGGGTAGTCATCAACTGATGCTGGTTCAACATATCGCTGAATTGCAGATCAATGCCGCCGCCGGCTCCCACGCCGAGTTGATTTGAGACGCCAATACCGCCCCCACCCCCGATGTAATCAAGAACCAGGCGGGGGCGATAATCCGACTGTGACCAGTCTGTGTCTGCAGGTATATTATCGGGATTTGAGAGCATAGCAGAGACCAACTGCCGCCCACGACGTTCATAGGGTGGAAGTTGCCCGGACTCAGTCAGCAGTTGGTCTTGTGCGACTCGCTCCCCGACAGTTTGATCAGCCGAAAGTCGTCGGAATAGATATCCCGACTCTTTAAAAGTGGTCAATATCATAGTTCCGGTGCTATCGGCTACGCTCATAGCAGGAGAATACTGACTTATGCCGCTTACGCCGGTACTCACATCTGTAACCTGGTACCGATCCAGCGTCTCAAGATCGTAACGGTAGACATTATTTACGCCCTCACGGTCAGATATAAAGAACAAGGAGCTCCCGTCAGCACTAAATTGCGGATTAATATGCTTGGCATCCTCAAACGGCGGAAGAACTATATTTTTGCCGCTTTCCATATCCCGAAGCGTAATAACCATCTCACCGAAAACCAAGTTATCGAGATTTGTACCCGGTCCCCGGTCGGATATAAACGCAAGTATATCTCCGTCTGGTGACCATTCCGGCTGTAGATCGGAATAGCGTTCATCTGTAATCTGTTGCAGCGAATCCCTCTCCAGATCATACAACCATAAATCGCTGACACCGTCGCTGGATCCCGAAAAGGCAATCTTCTCCCCATCCGGAGACCAAGCCGGATTTGTTATCGAATCCACTTCATCGAACTGAAGGGTTCTGGTAATATTTCCGTTTTCGGGGTTAATAAAAATGATCTGGTTGTCTCCCTTGGAAAACACCACCGCCGCAAAGCGTTCACTGTCTGGCGACCAGCTTCCTGATGATTCAATAAACCGGAGGGCATTGAGATGGGGATCTGTAAGTGTGCTGGTAAGTTTTCTAATTACTTCGCCGGTCTGAGCATCGGCCAGAAACCACTCCAGTGAAAAGAGATTCGCATCGGATATATAAACGACATACTCTCCGTTCGGACTTAATGCCGGGGCACTTCTTAACTGCTCTGAATCATCAGGAAAAACCGCTTCGCCGACTTCATCGGGTGGAGTAAGTCGTTCTACTTTATCCTCATAGGAAGATCTCAAGGCTCCATGCCACAGGCTCGATAACGAATCGGTCGAAATACCCAGCGTGTCCTGAAACCCTTGTTCAACTCCAGCTCGGGCGACAGCTTTATAGAGAGAACTGACCGACTGATCTCCCCAGTTACCTGTTATAAAGGTCCAAAGAGCGTGACCATACCGGTAGGGGAAATATTCCCTGCTGTTGGCAAGATCCTCGATCGTGGGCAAATCGTCGTGTAAAACCGCATCGCGCATCCACATAGCTGTGTGGGTACTACTTGATCCCGTGGAAAGATATTCTGCCATACCCTCGATAAACCATAGCGGAATGTCGGAGGTGGCCCGAATGCCGCCGAAATTACTGCCTTTGGCTATACGATACTGAAAAGCATGCACCAGCTCGTGCCCCAACACATGATTTGTATTGCTATTAGATTCGGCAAAGGGCATTATTATTCGATTTCGCAACCCTTCGGTAACTCCGCCGGTGCCTACGCCCACATTGGGCACAATATTGTTTTGCTGAAAATCGGCGTGATTGGCATAAATAATGAGAGGATTACTGCTGGCAAAAGTATAATTAAAAATCCTGGAATGACGGTCGTACCAACGCTCCGAGAGCTTGCCCAAGTTTCTTACGGCCTCATCTTCCTGCGGGTAATGATAGAGATCAAAATTAGGTGTGTGGAGAATTTCAAAATCAAAACCCTCATACTGAACACTGTTTCTGCCGAAATACTGGGCGCTGACTATTTCAGGAAGGAAGCAGAAACATAATAGTATCCAAAAAATTTTCAGGTTGAAAATCCGCATAACCTCTCTCTTCGTTGAAGATTATATTCATTTAATGGAAACTGAGGTAAAAGTGTTCCTCCATCAGGAGAGAGTAATAAATGTGAAAAGATATTCTGGAATCACGTCAAAAAAGATGTAATATCCCGCTACTTTATCAGTTTTTGCTCTCTAGCAGTGGCCGGTCGGACTCACCTTCCTTCAGCTCATATCCCCACTTTTTAAGCAGTGGCTTTTCCATGGATTCGTCGCGGTATTCATCGGGAATTAAGATGGGAATGCCATAGATTACTGGAAAGTATCGGCTGCATTCGGGACAGCTCATCAGGGCTTCCAGGATTTCTCCTTCTTCACTTTCATTTAAGATATCAATCTCCAAGTCGTGCTTATCGATCGGACAGCAGAGCTTTTCTAGCAGTTTTTTTGTCATTTTATCAATTTGTTAAACTTTTGTGTGATACTGAACCTGCTTTCTTCTCTCATAACGAAGCTCTTGCTTCGTCATGCAACTGATTCAATTCTAAGAGCTTCGGTTCCAATCCCTCTTACATCTCCTCTTGGCAAGGGGAGAATAATTGATTCTATTACTTCTATAGTTCTTGTTTACTACAAATAATTAGACAATCTGATGATTAATGGCACTTCGATTCCCCTCCTTACAAAGGAGGGAAGTAGGAGTAATTGCTATACCACGAATTACTCTAATGCTTCTTTATACTCTGAAGTTCTCTGTCCCGGGTTCTCATCCTTTAAAATGCCCGAAATGACGGCCACGCCATTAAAATCAAGTCCGTCCAGTTCAGTGATGTTATCAGGCGTAATTCCCCCCGACAGAAACAACGGAATGTCTGTAATCTCACGCGCCTTCCGGACTGTTTCAGGTTCAACAATTTCACAACTTCCGACGGACGGTGACGGAAACATGGCACAGAATGAGATATAATCAAAATTGTTCTCTTCGGCCCATTCTACCTTCTCCAGATCGTTACTGCAGGTGATTCCAGCGATGAAGTCACGATTAACCTCTTCTTTAATCTGATCATAATTCCCGGGCACCGAATCGAAGTGGACGCCATCAAGCGGAATCGATTTCAGCATCTCCCAATCACCGTTAATCAGCACGGGCACACTATAATCACCTGCCATTTCATTGATATAGCTGATAAGCTGTTTTTTATCATAACCGCTCATCTCATCAGGCCAATGGTTCCAGACCTGTAAGATACCTGCTCCACCTTCCAATGCCTGCTCTACCCGGTCAAGTAGTGCCGTCTGATCCATCGACGGATCGACCACTAAATAGACACCGTTTAATTGTTGTTTCTTCATAATTTATAATTTTTAGTCTGATTATCTCTCTCCTAGAGGTAATAGCTCATCAAAATTTCTCTTCAACTTAGCTATCTGTTAGCTTTTATCTGATATTTGCAATTACACTCATTAATTTTCCCGGCATTCCAGTCCCCCCTCCTTTCAAAGGTGTAAGATAACTCATGTTAAAATAGCCCCTATTGCTAGCGCGGGAATTAATTCCCGCGCTAGTTATGTGAGTGTAATCAATAAGTGACCAACTCTTGTCATTTTCTTCATGAAATCGTTGTCTACATTACTCCCACCCTTTTTCCATAGCTTCAAAAAATGCATTCCAGTATGGATCATGGCCGTCAAATTCAAACGAATGTTCTTGTCCGTCTTCAATCAAAATTCTACCATTTTCCCGCGGTGTCATTTCTCCAACCACAGTCGCCGGAATGGATTGATCTTTCAAATGGTTTATCAGGGAGTTCTCTTGCTCCGCCTTCACGGCTATGATCATCGATCCCGCTCCCACACATAAGCGGTGATCGATTTCAAAAAGCTCACAAATTGCTTTAGGAGCTTCACCAACGGGCAATTCACTGCTATCCACCCGAAATCCACAACCTGAAGCCTCGGCCATCTCCCAAATCCCGCCAAGAAGTCCACCTTCAGTAACATCGTGCATTGCTTTCAGTTCCTTATTCGGAGCCAACACTTCAGCCGCGGCAAGTCCATCTTTCAGCGATGAAGTGCGGTAAAAATTTTCGCATCCCTTCTCGTAAATATCTTCGCCACATTTCTCCTTCACCGTTTCCGGAAAACTCATCGCCAAAATCGAGGAAGAAACAAGAGCGCTTTCTTTGGTCACTACAATTTTATCTCCTGGCTCAGCCCCATCACTGGTAATAATTTCATCCACCGGTGCGTGTAAAAACATTGTTCCGCCCCCTGGCGTCGTAGACCCTTGTCCCGGTACCTGAGCCGTGTGCCCGCCTGTAATTGCCACACCGATTTCGTCACAGATCCGGTGGATATGTCCCCAATAGCGTTTGAATTTCTCGAGCGGAAAATCAGGCGACATATTCAACACAAACTGAGCATATTCGGGTGCAAACCCGGTTGTGGCCATATCATTAACCAGCAGATGCACCGAAAGCCAGGCCGATTCTTTTAGTCCCAATGAGGGAATCAGCGAAAGCGGATCGCTGGAAGTAGCAAGTCCATTGCCGTTACCGAGATCTATTACCGCAGTATCGACACCAAATTTGGGTCCTTTTAGAACATCCGGCCGTTTTCGTCCGCTCTGCGGCTCAATAATTTCCCGAAAGAGATTGCTATTGATTTTTCCGCTTTGATCTTCAAATGCACTCATTTCCTAATAATATTAATCAACATCAGTTAGCTTAACATGAAGTCCAAAAAAGTCACCAATTGGTAGTCCCCAACGCTGTACGGGAAACCATTTTGGCAAACCAGTCGCTGTCCACTCAATCTCATATAGCCGACCTTCTAAAGCTTCATGAATAGTATCAATTAGCTTTTGGGGAGTATAGAAATTTGCCGTCTCATAATAGGGATTTGCTCCAAAAACTTCCTGCACACGCCGGCGGACAACCTTAGTAGAATTGCGATTCATGATTCCAAAGATAATTCCAAACTTTCCCACACGTACCGCTTCGCGAATTACTTTAATGGGATCTTCGTAATAGGCAAAGGTGGCAATAAAAGCCAATGCATCAAATGTATTATCCTTAAACGGCATGTGGTGTGAATCGGCCCAGACAAGATCACCTTCAAATAATTTTGTCCCTTCACCTAACATAAAAGGTGATATATCCGCACCGGTTGCTTCAATACCTATCTCCTGCCACCAGCGGGTAAAGCGGGTAGTACCGCAGCCATATTCGAGCAGAGTCTCAACCCGCTCATCTTTTTTTATGAGTTTGGCCAGTACTTTTTTCTGCCATATTTCGGCCCGCTTATAACGTCCTTCATAGTAATCCTCATAAACCTCGGTATGCTCGCGATTGAAAAACCATTCCTCGCGATCCTGCCACTGCTCCAGCTTTTTCGTGGCCAGTTCAAACTTTTTCTTTTGGATATTACTCATTACATGATCTCTGAAGGTTGAAAAATAACTCATCCGGATAATAGCAGGTGGGAGTTGTCAGCCGGAAATAACTCGCAATGAGCAGACTGGCTTTCCCTACGCTGGTATTATCCAGATCAGGTTCAAGGGTATGATCTCAGCCCATATGGCACCCCTGTCAATTTCTAAAAATATATATTTTTAAATATTTGGTAAACTAAAAGTAACGAGGAATGTTGTTAAATGATAATTATTAACAACCACTGGCTTTGGGACCTTTCAGCCATTTACGCACAATATCATGTAGTTCTTTCTTTTGAACAGGTTTAGAAAGATAGTCATCCATTCCTGCTTGCAAGCATTTTTCTTTAACATCCGGATGGGCATCACCGGTCATGGCAATAATTTTAAGCTTCTTTTTCTCATCTTCGAGCTTTCTTATTTCTTGGGCAGCCTCATATCCATTCATGACCGGCATTTGTAAATCTAAAAAGATAAAAGCGTAATCGTTCTCAACAAAGGCTTCCACTGCCTGTTTGCCATCCGAAACCACATCGGCCGTGAAACCTATATTTTCTATCACCCTAGATGCAACCAGCTGATTTATCTTGTCGTCTTCAGCAATTAAAACACGCTTATTCTGAGCTAATGAAATTTCATCTTGGACGGGCTCTTCAACTTGTCCTACATCAATTTCCTCATCATCAGTAAATACCGCATCTGCATAAATAGTGAAAGAGAAGGTGGTTCCTTTATTTATTTGGCTCTCTACATCAATCTCTCCTCCCATCATATTTACAATTTCTTTGCTAATAGCCAATCCTAAACCAGTTCCACCTTCATTATTTTTGGTGTTAACCTGTGAAAAGAAGTTGAACAGATGTGGCAACTCCTCTTCCGGAATGCCCATACCTGTATCCTGAATCGAAAACTGAAGACAATGTTCCCCATTTTGATTTCCGCACGTTGCTACACTCAACGTTACCTCTCCCTCTTCGGTAAACTTAACAGCATTACCGACTAAATTAATCAAGACCTGCCGGAGTCTTGCCTTGTCTGTTTTAATTTTATGCGGCACATTTTCATCGAGATGCCAGGCAGTTTCCAGCTTTTTTTCCTTAACCTTTAATGACATCAAGTTAAATACATCACTGATCAACTCCTCGAGGTTAAAAGAAACTTTGTTCAGTTTCATATTTCCCGATTCCAGCTTCGAGAAATCCAGCACATCGTTAATGATCGAAAGAAGATTTTCACCCGCAATCTTGATTGTACGAACGTACTCTTTCTGCTCTTTATTCATATCCGTCTCCATCACCAGATCGGTCATACCGATTACAGCATTCATAGGAGTACGTATTTCATGACTCATCATAGCCAGAAAATCGGACTTATGTCGTGCAGCTGTTTCAGTTTGTTCTTTGGAGCGTTCTATTACTTTTACATATTTCTTTTGTCTCTTAAGCATCCCAACTATTACAAAGCCTAAACCACACGCGATAAGTATTATGAAATAAAGCTGATGCCAATACGAATTAACCTGGCTTCGCAATTTATCAGTAGCAGATTTTTGTTCGGCACTGGCCCCATCTAGTTTTTTGGTAGTGGATAAGACCCATCTGTCAATATCAGAGAGGCTCTTATCTCGTCCTTCATCTACTTCATTTATCTGATCTTCTAACATCTGTAACAGGGAATCTGCTTTAGTTGATGAGATATCAAGTGAAGAAAGCTCTTGTTCTCTAATTATATCCAGATCTTCCTTAATATTCTGCAAACGCTGTTGAAGAAATACCTCTACCTCCTCTTCTTCACCTTCTTCAAACAAATATTCACTCCCGATAAATAAGCTAAGATCCTTGAAATCTTCCGATAAATTATCCAATCGGGAAGTCATTTCAACTTGCTTATCAAGCTCTTTTTTTCCCCACTCTACTTGCCACATAATGTAGGCTGACCAGCTGACGAAGATGAATAGTAGTAATCCCGATAATTGCACAGAATATTTTTGAAAAAATGAATAAATGGTCTTCATAATCCCGATTCCCTGACGAATTACCCTATTCCATTTACTGTAATGGTAACCCCAATATTAAATTTATCTTAAGTACATTAACGATATTTAATGTTTAATACAACACTAAACCACAAAAACAGAACATGAAAAAAATGCACAGATACTCAAATTTGAGTGCCTTTTAATGTTACGAAATTTCCCAAAGTGCCTATGTAGTAACAAGTTACTATATTTAAATGATATTTAGTTTATACCATAAAAAACGTAAATCAAAAATCCTACCATTTTTTTAGGATACTGGCTTCAACTATGAACAAGCATATTTGGATTGAGAAGCCAGAATAAGGTCTCTCGACCCGTCGAATATACAGGATGCGGGATTTCGTAAAATCTGATCTATTCTGCACTTGTGTGTTTAGCCAAATCACTTATAGCATCAATACTTAGCTGCTCTGCTTGTTCTCGACGCATGATTAGTGCATAACTGTTTTCAAAGCCTAGTGGTTGGAGCCACTTCAGATTAAACTGCTTTTGGAACTGTTGCTCTACAAATTCAAACACAGCATCAGCGTTAGTACCGAGGCTGTCAATCACATCCTCGCGGGGCTCCAATAATACGTGAAGACCTGTACCCGTATATTCCGGATACAGCTGTATTTCTCCCTCAAGCAATGCATTAAATACAATTTGTGTGCCAGCTAATCCTGAATTCAAAAATACATTCAGATCGGTGTAATTTTCGATCAGTATTTGGTACATGTGTCCAAGTAAAAATTGCTCTGTTTGCAATTTGCCTCCGATCAGCAGATCAGGATCGCCACCCCTGCTCACATCGGTTTGAAAACCAAGCTCATTAAGGAATTCTTTTGCCACTTCCCGCTCGGGCTTTTGCTCGTAATCTACAGCACTGTTCAAAGCAGTCATCTGCTTTGTGCTGATTTTGCCGGCCAGCTTGTTAATGACTGCAATAACCTCAGGATTTTCTTTGGCAAAATCTTGTCTGACCAGCGGCGCACATTCATATGGTGGAAAATACTGCTTGTCATCCTCCAGCACTTTCAAATCGAAAGCCTCAATACGTCCATCCGTTGAATAACCTACTGCAGCATCAATACGGCCATTTCTAAGTGCTTCGTACATCAGCGAAGCGTTCATTTCCACCACCGGCATATTGAAATTATATTGCTGTTTGAGCTGCTCATAGCCATCCGCTCGTTCAAGAAATTCCGGGGGTACTCCAATCCTCATTTGATCTTCACTAAAAACGGTGCCCAGCGAATACAGCGATACAAACAGAACCACAGTCGCTAACCCGTAGCTAAGCGGCTTCATCAACTTGGTGATGTTCCGCTCAAACAACCCAAGCAGGAAATCAAATCCCAACGCCAAAAGTGCAGCAGGCAACGCGCCGGCCATTATCATAATTGAGTTATTAAGGGCAATGCCGCGAAAAATATATTCTCCCAACCCGCCGGCTCCGATAAGCGCGCAAAGTGTGGCAACGCCTACATTGATAACTGTGGCTGTTCGAATTCCTGCAAAAATAACCGGCACTGCCAATGGCAGCTCTACTTTTCTCAGAATCTGCCCATCGGTCATCCCCATTCCCCGGGCTGCTTCTGTCACCGATGCCTCAACCTCGTTAATTCCCGAATAGGTATTGCGGACAATCGGGAGCAAAGCATACAGAAACAGCGCGACGATGGCTGGCAATGCTCCAATACCCAGCAGCGGCAGCATAAATCCCAGTAAAGCAATGCTGGGTATAGTTTGGATGACACCGACAGTTCCCAGGATGGGGCTGGAAATATTCTCGTACCGGGTGGCTAAAAGACCCAGCGGAATTCCAATAATCACGGCAATCAATAATGATACAAAAGTAAGGCCGATATGCTCTACAGTTTGGGTTAACAGCTCGGCCTGATTTGTGACGATGAAGTTCCAGAACTCAACCATGATTACCTCCATCACTCATCGATCTTTTAAACAGTTGAAATGCAGTTAACAGATCATTAAGGCTCATCGAATTTCGGATGCGTCCGTTAACCCGGTGAATTAATTTTGTATTTGCTTCTTTATCTTGGCTCATATGTTCAATAATCGTATAAAGAGAGGTATCGCGGGTAACCTCCTGCTCTGTCTGCGGTGTATTCCAGTATATTTCTTCGGCTCCTTCTATCGGTTGAAGAATGTCAGAAAGTTTAATGCTCAATAACTCCAGCTGAAAGCGGTCGGAAGCAAAAAACTGATTGACAAATTTATTGGCTGGATTAAAAATCAGCTCTGCAGGCGTGCCCGTCTGTTGCAGTATTCCCTCATCGAGAAGACAAAGGCGATCGCACATTTCAAAGGCTTCAAAAACATCATGTGTTACAAGTACAATTGTTTTATCAATCTCTGCAAAAAGCCGGGTTACCTCCTTGCGGATATGCTGCTTTGTGATGGGATCGAGAGCCCCAAACGGTTCGTCCATGAGAATAACCGGTGGATCGGCGGCCAGGGCCCGAGCCAATCCCACACGCTGCTGCTGTCCGCCGCTAAGCGAATCTGGTTTACGATCTGCAAACGTACCGGGCTCGAGTCCAACAAGCTTTAACAGCTCATCACAGCGCGAATAAATACGGCTGTCATCCCATCCCAATAGCTTGGGTACTATTGAAATATTTCGCTTTACTGAATAGTGAGGAAACAGCCCCACATCCTGAATGACATATCCGATACGACGACGAAGCTGCTGCGGATTCTCGGTGAAGATATCCCGTCCATCTACTGTTATAGTACCGGAGGTAGGTTCTACCAGCCGATTGATCATCTTCAGTGTGGTTGTCTTGCCACAGCCACTGGTACCTATGAGTCCAAACGTTTCGCCTTCTTCAACCCTGAACGAAAGGTCCTGAACAGCAGGCGTATCCCCATAATTTTTTGATACATTTTGGAGCTCTATCAAGGCGCGTTCGTTTATTTGCAGTTTATCATCCGCAGTCTCAATTTGCTATAATAATTAAAGAATGGAAAAGCAGTCCAAACCAAAAGCACATTCATGGCACAGGACAAATCCCCAAACTCATCTGCAGGAAGAATGAACCTATGATCAGAATCACCAGCACGGCAAAAAAGATATGTTTTCCCGACCATCCTGCGGATTGATCTTGCGAAGTTCTGAAAAATTGTATCATATAGCACCTTGTCATGGGGTTAGCAAAACAGTTACTTCTTCGACAAATATTGCAGAGAAAAATAATCCTTCTCATCGGTCCATACCTTTTCGACCGTATACCAGTTGCTGACCAGTTCTTCAAACTCATCGATGGTATATTTATATGAATTTTCGGTATGGATCGATTCTCCCTCTTCAAAATGAAACTGTTCACCATCTATGGTTACTGTTTGTTCAGTCTCTGATACCAAGTGCATTTCAATGCGCCCTTCATCTTCATTGTAAAATGCACGATGTGAAAAATTGTTTAGATCAAAATCTGCTCTAAAATCCCGATTGAGACGGGCCAGCATATTCTTATTGAATTCAGCAGTTATACCTTCGGAATCGTTATAGGCCGCCTCCAGCACCTGCTTGTCTTTCTTCAAATCAACGCCAATTAACATTCCGGAATTGTCATCTGTCAAAGAGGCCATATTTTCAAAAAAAGAGCGGGCCTCTTCGGGACGTAAATTTCCAACCGTTGACCCGGGGAAAAAGATTACTTGTTTTTCATAATCACCACCGAGATTTGGCAGTCTGAAATGATTGGTATAATCTGCAAATATGGGAATAATGGAGATCCGCGGATAATCCATCCGCAGTCGACTAATAACTTTTATCAGATATTCTTCCGAAATATCCACAGGCACATACGCTGTAAGATTCTCCAGATGGCCGAGCAGCAGCCGCGTTTTTTTGCTGCTTCCACTTCCGAGCTCAACGAGCATAACATTTGAGCCAACCACATCTGCTATTTCCTCTATATTTATCTCTAGTATCTCTTTTTCGGCCCGGGTTAGATAATACTCTTCAAGCTTGGTAATCTGCTCAAATAATCTGGATCCTTCCTCGTCATAAAATAGTTTACTTGGTAATCTTTTAGGGGATTTACCGAGACCCTCTTTTATTTCCTCCAGCATATATCCAACACCTGTTGCGTCTTGATTACTCATAGATTTTAGAGGTATTACAAGCTATCCCGTTTGCATGAATGTTTCGGACGACTAGTCATAACTATAATCCTCATTTACTCCTGCAACTTAAAATATAAGGAGGCTTTGCAAAACCAAATCCTGTGAAATTGTCATCGCGAGCCCCGCAGTTTTCGGAGTGTGGCGATCTCCACACGACCGCTGCCGGGACTTTCCGAAAGTTTTCGGAACACTCCATTCGCAATGACACAGGGTTTTGCAAAGCCTTTTAAAAAAAAGGTGAGAAATTCCTGAAGTCTAACAGAGTTATAATTATTGCTATAGTTATGAAGAGCGACTTTTGCAATCTCAGGGATAGCTGTCATTTTGAATTTCACTTTTTTAAAAAATAAAAAAACCTGCAAGAAGTCTCTTGCAGGTCGCAATATTCTCACTGATATTTCTTATACCTTATTACTGGATTTCATAGAATTGGTTATATACATAATCCCAAAAATCGGCTAAGTTGGATCCTTTATTATGGGGATTTTTGGATTTTGAATTTTTCATTGCGTCCAGGCAAGCTTTTTCTTTCGCATCATAATAAGCCTTTAGCTGATGGGCCGTTGGATCTTCGATCATTTCTTCAAATTTCTCAACTTTCTCAGGCATAACGTTTCGTTCTTCCGTTTTGTAATTCTTTTTTAATATAACGCAGAAATACGTTAAAAAATTTCCTCTCCACTTCTAATAAAGTAGTTTAGAAAATAGATTGCAAAAGAGATCGGCCTGAATTTCATTTAGATATCATCGCCTCTCAGCAGTTTGTCCAAATCAGACCTTTTCTTTTTAGGTTATATAAGTTCTATTATCAGATTTAGTGCTATGAAAAATATTCGAAACCGGCTTAAATATATTTTCCCGATTCTTATTCTTCTGATGATTGTCGGGTTAGTGCTCTCAAGAATTTATCAGCCGAACTCTTCACCTCCTGAACCGGAAGTGCGGATCAGCGCCGCCGAAGCCAATGACTATATTGGCACTGCCGCTGAAGTTTGTGGCAAAGTAGCTACGGTTGATTACCTGCCCCAGGTTAACGGGGAACCTACTTTTTTAAATTTTGGACAACCTCATCCAAACCAGCATTTTACAGGCGTCATCTTCGGAAGCGACAGGGAAAAATGGAGGAGATCTCCCGAACAGCTGTATGAAGATCGGGATATCTGCATCATCGGAAGAGTTGAACTCCATGAGGGCACACCCCAAATCACTGTTGCCAGTCCGGAGCAAATAATTGATCAATAACTACATTTTGATGTATCAATTTCAAAAAAGAATATTGCACGAGGATCATTCTGTTAAATATATCCTTTTACAAGAAGGGGAACAGCTTCAGTACATTGATTTTATCACCTCGTTACAGCAGCACAATTCCTTCCGATTCTTTTTTATGAATCTTTTATCTGATATTCACTTCCACGCCTACCAATGGGAGACTCCACCAGTAACTACAACCAGCTTAGATCAACCTTTTGAATTTGTTGTCACCAATAATCCCGGAATTGATCTCCCGCCGGATCCCGGACCTTTTCGTCAATACTTTATTCCCAAAACAGATAGAGATATAGCCGTATTTAACAATCTCGGCAACGATGCCAAACTGATTGCTCCTGCACCCGTTGGTGATTTAAATTACTCGCATATCGGTGTATTTACGGAGCAAGCCCCAGAAAACCAGCAGCATTCGCTTTGGCAAACAGTCGGCAAGGTTACAGAAGAGAGAATTTCAGAGCAACCGTTATGGCTCAATACAGCGGGCGGGGGTGTTGCCTGGCTGCATGTCAGGCTGGATTCGCATCCAAAATATTACCGGCACAGAGCTTATACGTCAAATTGAGTAAAAACACACCCTCTATTCCTTTGTTTACCCCTATGATAAAGTACCAAAGTTTACTCAAGTCTCCTGTTATTTAATTTCCCTCCATTGTAACCGATAATAAATAAAGCTTCTTATGAAAATTATAATTTAATTAGCGGCATGTAGTAATAAATGCCATAACCGGTAAAAAAATGACACAGCACTGCTACTATAACATAGAAGCTCCGCTGAAAGGCCTGCCATTTCTCATTCATCGTACAATCAAAAGAGGTAGAGCTATGGAAAAGAATAACTTTGATCTGGATCTAAAAGATTTAACATCACAGGTACGCAAAAAAGCTTTAGAAATTGCCAGCGATCTCGAGAGCAAAGAAAGTTACTCTAAAAAGGAAGCAATTACCGAGGCTATAAAAAAAGCCCGGGAATGGCATTTTAACTGCCAAGGGTAACCATCAACAGCAGATATTGAAATATACGTTTGAATGGGGAAGCCGATTACGCCATTGGTCATTATAAAATCAATGGCTGGCCTACTCTTATTGATTTATTTGCTTCTTTCTTCCCTCCAAACATCACTTTGACTTTATTAAAGAAACCACACAAGGTCAACAGACTAGAAGGAAACGTTCTTTTGTTTAAAAAGATTATTGATTTGTTATCCCATCAAGAGAGATGATGCGATCCATTTTAAGGAGAAAAAATAAGTTAGTTAAACTTCCATATGTCTGATGACCTGATTCAGCATTTTTTAGAAGAGAGACAGGGGAAACAAATTCTCGATAGCCTGCCCATGGCTGTTTATATTACCGATACAGAGGGATGGCTCAAATATTTTAACCCTGCAGCAGCTCGGTTGGCTGGACGTGAGCCAGAATTAAATAAGGACCGGTGGTGCATAAACTCTAAGCTCTATTATACTGATGGATCCCCCATTCCAGCCCCAAAAAGCCCATTGGCTGAATCTCTGAGGGAACGGCGCAGTTTGGACGGAATAAAAGCTATCGCTGAAAGACCAGACGGTGAACGTATTTGGATTCGGGCTTATCCGGCTCCGTTACCCAATGAATACGGAGAAGTTATCGGTGGAATCAACATGCTGGTAGAATTTACCGATCAAGAGACCCGGAGTGAAGGTGAAGAAAAATACAGGACATTAATCGAGGGAATAGGTGAGGGATATTGTGTCATTAAATTAGAATTTGACGACAGTAATAACCCAAAAGATTACTATTACCTTGAGATAAACTCAGCGTTTGAAAAACAAAGTGGATTGGAAGATATAGTAAAGAAGAGCGCTAATGAAATATTTGAAAAAATTGAAGAAGAACGACTAAGAAAATATGGCAAAGTAGCATTAACAGGCGAACCTGTTAATTTTGAAAGTTATGTTGATGATTTAGACCGCTGGTTTGACATATCTGCTTTCCGAATTGGCAATCCGGAAGAGCAAAAAATTGCCATTATCTTTAAAAATATAACTGAGCGCAAAGAAGCCGAGAAGGATCGGGAGCAACTACTGAAGCAGGTAAAAACAGAGCAAAAGCAAATGTTGGATATATTTGAGCATGCTCCATCCTTCATGGGTGTTATGCGGGGACCAGATCATGTCATTGAGCGGGCGAATAAGCTCTTTAAACAATTAGTGGGAGATCGAGAAGTTGTCGGTAAACCCGTGCGGGAAGCAATTCCGGAGTCCGTGGAACAAGGATTTATTGATTTGCTCAACAAAGTATACGAAACAGGCGAATCATTTGTAGGAACCGATATGAAGGTTATGATCCAACGGGGACCGGGTGATGCCGAGGAGCGATATATTGACTTTGTCTATCAACCGATATATGAACCGGACGGATCAATTTCAGGAGTATTTATGCAGGGTGTCGACCTAACTGAGCGAAAACGTGCTCAGGAAGCACTAAAGGCTATAAATGAAAACCTTGAACAACGGGTAGAGGAGCGGACAAAGGCTTTATTGTCATACCAAGACCAATTGCGATCATTGGTATTTCAATTGAGCAGGGCTGAGATAAACCAACGACAAAAATTAGCTACTGAGCTTCATGATAATCTTGGTCAAATACTGGCCTTAAGTAAAATGAAAGCAGAATCACTTGAGAAAGATCAATCCGACTTACACACAAAAAACGATGTAGATGATTTAAAAAGATTAATGACCGAAGCTATTAATTATACACGCGAATTAACATCGGATCTTAAACCACCGCCCTCCATTCATGATGATTTATTAGCAAGTATAAACTGGGTGGCTGAAAAGGTAGAAAAACATGGTCTCAATATAATTATTGAAGACGACGAACAACCAAAGCCACTCGATGATGAAGTAAGAGTAACAGTAATTCCAAGCATTAGAGAATTACTGTTTAATATTGTAAAACACACCTCTGAAAAAGAGGCTACTGTACGCTTAAAGAGAAGTGGAGATCATCTGCATATAACAGTAAAAGATGAAGGAGAAGGATTTAATGTAGACGATCAAGAATTTACTCCAAGTAAGGAGGGAGGTTTCGGACTTTTTAATATACAGGAAAGAATAGACTTGCTCGGTGGAAGTGTAGATATTGAATCAAATAAGAAAGAAGGCACCACTGTCACACTTCGAGTTCCTCTCTCGAGTGAGAGTAAAGACGAAGCAGTGGAACAAATCGCTCAAGTTGGGGAACCCGAAATAACCGAACCAACACAAATCGAACGGGATAAAAAAATCAAAGTTTTACTTGTGGATGACCACCAGATGTTCCGTAATGGCCTCCGGAAAATCATCGAGGAACAGGATGATATTATTGTCGTAGGTGAGGCAGGTGACGGGAAGGAGGCTATAAGGTTAAGCCGGGAGACTTCACCTGATGTTATACTCATGGATGTCAACATGCCAAAGATGGATGGCATTGAGGCTACACGTAGAATTTCTTCTGGTATGCCGGATATACGAATTATCGGGGTATCACTTTATGACAGTCAAGAGGTAATACAAGATCTGCGAAGCGCCGGCGCCTCTGCCTATCTGACAAAGACTGAGGCTTTTGAATCCTTAATAATGACTATTCGCGCGGAGGCCTCTGCTTGAATCGCTACACTAACTATATTTACAGCTAACCTATCAAGAAACAGAAAGGAGCAGGAAACCATGATCAACTTGAAAAGAGTGGGCGCTGCAGGATTCGAACCTGCGACTTCTTCCTTGTAAGGGAAGCACTCTAAACCGCTGAGTTAAGCGCCCAAATCACATAAAAATAAACAGGCAAAAGCTTGCTTTCCGAATCCCGAAGGCTTTCGGGAGAAGGTGCATTAAACGCCCTTTTTGGAGAGCACAAATATACGGATAATCTGTGTCCACACAAAACATTTTAGGTGCCTTTTTGAAGTACTAAACTATTTACAGGTTAACGCTGTTAAGTTTTAGCTTGATTTACGAGATTGATTCAAGCATCTTAGCATTTAAATTATTTTCCATTACTGGCAGATGTTATGGCTGACTATCCCTCAAATTTTGAAGCAGTAATCGCTGACGGGGCGCGAATTCCGTTCCAACGTTCGGGCACAGGATATAACGATCTTATGGCCTATGATCTGGGTCGAATGGCTATAGAAGGGCTTATCGGACGCTCAAAGATTACCGGGGACGAGATCGACCGCGTCATAATGGGTACGGTAATGCAGGATGTAAATACCAGTAACCTGGCCCGGGAATCCGCTCTCGGCGCCGGCATTCCTAATTCCGTTCCAGCTCATACTGTTACACAAGCCTGTATTTCTTCAAACCAAGCCATAACCAGTGGCATCAATTTAATACGGGCAGGACAAGCGAAAATTATCCTGGCGGGTGGAGCGGAAACTATGTCCGATATTCCTATTCGTTTTCAAAAGGAATTCCGCCAGAAACTACTTGAAGCTCGCAAATATAAGTCAATCAGTGACTTTTTGGGATTTTTTAAAGGTCTGCGTCCTTCACATCTGCTTCCGGAGATCCCCTCTATATCTGAATTTTCAACAGGTGAAACGATGGGCGAAAGCGCCGACCGAATGGCTGCCAGTTTTAACATCAGCCGTCAGGCGCAGGATGAATATGCCCTGCGTTCGCATCAACTGGCCGCCAAAGCAACCAAAGAAGGATTACTCGATCAAGAACTGTTACCGGCGGCAGTACCACCTGACTTCGAGGCCATTAAGCACGACAACACTTTTCGCGAAGATACTTCGATGGAGAAGCTAGGGAAGTTAAAACCCGCTTTTATCAAGCCGCATGGTACTATTACAGCGGGCAGCTCATCAGCATTTACGGACGGAGCATCGGCTTCGCTCATCATGGAAAAAGAAGCGGCTCTGGAACGCGGCATAACTCCGAAAGCTTACCTGCGTGCCTATACTTATGTATCGCAAAGTCCGGAGGAGGAACTGTTGCTCGGTCCGGCCTACGCCACCCCTAAAGTGTTAGAAATGATGGATCTTCAGCTTTCGGATATTGATGTTTTCGAATTTCACGAGGCGTTTGCGGGACAAGTCCTGAGCGTGCTCGAAGCACTCAGCTCAGACACTTTTGCCAAGAAAAAACTCAATCGGGACAAAAAAGTGGGTGAGATCCCCATGGATAAACTCAACTGCTGGGGAGGGTCGCTGTCGCTGGGTCATCCGTTTGGAGCCACCGGAACGCGGATTGTAACTACGGCTGCCAGTCGCCTGCATCACGAAGACGGCCGGTTTGCTCTGGTTGCAGCCTGTGCCGCAGGCGGACAGGGTCATGCTATCATTTTGGAACGGTTTACAAAATGATAATCCCAAAATTCAAAATTCCAATTATAAATTTGGTTATTCCGTCATTAAGTTATTGGAATTTTGTTATTTGATACTTGTAATTTGAAAATTACTCCTATGAATTATTTATCAACAGAAGAGCAGGATGGAATTCTGATTGTTACCATTGATCAACCTGATGAGAAAGTTAATAAGCTCAACGAACAGCTCATTTCAGAATTTGGAGATCTGTTGGCGAACACTGACCCAAAAGCTGTTGAAGGGATCATCTTGCGGAGCGGTAAAGAAAATAATTTTATTGCCGGAGCCGATGTAGAAATGCTTAAAAACAAGCAGGCTCCCGATGAAATTGAAGATCTAAGCCGACGAGGAAATACGCTGCTTTTAAAACTCAAACATTTCCCAAAACCTGTCGTCGCTGCTATTCACGGCTCATGCCTCGGCGGTGGACTAGAAGTGGCCATGGCCTGTAACTATCGGGTAGCATCCGAACATTCCGCCACGGTCATGGGCCAACCGGAAGTGAAGCTGGGGCTGTTGCCCGGCGGCGGTGGCACGCAGCGGCTTCCACGGCTTATCGGCATACAAAATGCCCTTTCGTATATGCTTACCGGCAAAAATATCTATCCACGAAAAGCTCATAAGTTGGGATTAGTGGATGAGCTAACGCATCGAGATGCTGTGCTTACCGCAGCCAAAACAGCCATCAAACAAATAAATGCTGGTAAATTTGAGCGTGAAGATAAACGGAGCCTTGCCCATCAGCTGATGGAGGGAATGAGTCCGCTAAGGAAAATTATATATTCCCAGGCTCGCAAACGGGCAAAGTCTGAAAGCAAGGGCAATTATCCCGCCCCCGAAAGAATTATCGATTGTGTGGAAGAAGGGTATGAAAACGGCATGAAAGCCGGTCTGGAGTTAGAATCTGTCAATTTTGGTAAACTGGCGGCTACTCCCGAATCAAAAGCACTGGTGAATATGTTTTTTGCCATGCAGTCCGCCAAGAAAAATCCCGATGATGATAAAGCTGTGGAGGTTAAAAAAATTGGAATACTCGGTGCGGGGCTTATGGGGTCGGGTATTGCGGATGTCAGTGCCAATAATGATTACCGCGTGTTGCTTAAAGATCAATCCGCAGATCAGGCGGTTAAAGGAAAGAAATCGATCTGGGAGGATCTCGAAAAAAAACGCAAGAAAAAGATTATCTCATCATTCGAGCGCGACCGCATCTCCAGCCTTGTTACTGCCACAGAGACCTACGATGGCTTTGAAAATGCCGGACTCGTTATTGAAGCGGTTTTTGAAGATCTGGATCTAAAACAGTCCATCTTGAAGGAGGTAGAGGAGGTCACTCACGACAACTGCATTTTTGCTTCAAACACCTCTTCCCTGCCCATCGGAAAAATTGCCGAAGCTTCACGGCGTCCCGATCAGGTTGTAGGCATGCACTATTTTTCGCCGGTGCCCAAAATGCCGCTTCTTGAAATTATCACCACCGATCAAACCGCCGATTGGGTCACGGCCACGGCCCGGCAAGTAGGCATCAAACAGGGTAAACACGTTATTGTTGTTAACGATGGTCCCGGCTTCTATACCACTCGAATACTGGCACCGTATATGAATGAAGCTTTGATGCTGCTCGAAGAGGGAATTGCTATCGAGGAATTGGACAAGCATATGAAACAGTTCGGATTTCCGGTCGGACCAACGGCCCTTTTTGATGAAGTAGGCATTGATGTGGCCGCCCATATTACCGAGGTACTGAACGACCTTTTTGCCAAGCGCGGTGTTAATCCCAATACCAAGCCGAAGGAGCTTTTGGAAAACGGCTACAAAGGCAAGAAGAATAAAAAGGGGTTTTATTTCTACCAGCAAGAAAACGGTAAGACCAAAAAGAAAGATCCCAACAGGGAGATTTATCAATATTTTGGCGGACCCGGCCGCAAGTCTATGGAATCGGAGATTGTCCAACAACGTATGATGCTTATGATGGTGAACGAGGCTGCCTGGTGCCTGCAGGAAGATATTCTGCGCAATCCCACGGACGGCGATCTCGGAGCGGTACTGGGATTAGGATTTCCTCCCTTTCTCGGGGGACCGTTTCGCTATATCGATCGCCGTGGCGCCGGAACGATCGTGCAACAGTTAGAAGACTTTGAGAAAAAACACGGACCGCGTTTCACACCGGCCGATATCCTGAAGGATTATGCTATGTCAGACAACAAGTTCCATAAGGATTAAGATCTCGTAGATCATTAAATATTTTGTTGATTCAGAGAATTGGAGCGCGCCGCCAAAAATGCTATCTTATGGTGCTATTTTTGATCATACCAATATGTAATAAAACTTAACTTTTTCATGTTTCATACAGCATTATTAATGGGTGATGCCGAAGGCAGTGGATGGACGAACCTGATCTTTTTCGGAGCAATTCTGCTAATTTTTTACTTCTTTATTATTCGTCCGCAAAGTCAGCGACAGAAAGAGATCCAAAAGATGGTTGATAATCTTGAAAAAGGAGACAAAATTGTGACATCGGGTGGAATGATTGCCCGTGTAACCACTGTTGATGAGGACACCGTGTTGGCTGAGATTGACAGCGGCGTAAAAGGACGATTCAAGAAAAGTTCTATTACGGATGTAAATCCCAATCAAGATTAATTAAGACTTTATTTCTACTATGTCCGACATCGAATTCGATAGTATAGAAGAAGCTATCGAAGATATTAAGCAGGGGCGCATTGTAATTGTTGCCGATGATGAAGATCGTGAGAACGAAGGCGATTTTGTCATGGCGGCAGAAAAAGTATCGCCCGAAGCTGTTAACCTCATGGCCAAATACGGCCGTGGGCTCATTTGTGTGCCTATCACGCGACAAAAGGCCTATTCCCTGAACCTGGACTATATGGTAAATGACGGGGCCGACCCCGACGAAGCTGCTTTTACCGTTTCGATAGATCACAAGGAATTGACGACCACCGGTATCTCAGCGGCCGACCGGGCTAATACCATTAAAGAGATGATTAAGAAAGATGCCAAGCCCGGCGATTTTCGTCGACCGGGACATATCTTTCCGCTTATTGGTACCGAAGGCGGTGTTTTGCGCCGCGCCGGACATACGGAAGCCGCTATTGACTTGGCTCAGCTTGCTGATCTTGAACCTGCTGGTATTATCTGCGAGATTATGAAAGACAACGGAGCCATGGCACGGCTGCCCGATCTGGTTGAAATTGCTGATGAATTCAATATGAAACTCATCAGCATTAAGGATCTTATTTCGTACCGGATGCAAAATGAGTCGCTGGTGCGTAAAATTGTGGATGTAGAACTGCCGACTATTTATGGCGATTTCACACTTCATGCCTTTCAGGAACGACTTACCGGTGACCATCATCTTGCGCTCTGCAAAGGTGAATGGCAGGAAGATGAGCCTGTGCTGGTGCGCGTACACTCCTCATGTATGACTGGTGATATTTTTGGATCCAAACGCTGCGACTGCGGCGAACAGCTCCACCAGGCACTGCTGCAGGTCGAAAAAGAAGGTCAGGGTGTGGTGCTCTATATGAACCAGGAAGGCCGGGGCATCGGACTTGTCAACAAGCTAAAAGCTTACAAGCTGCAGGAAGAAGGTATGGATACGGTAGAGGCCAACGAAGCGCTCGGCTTTGAACCTGATGCACGCGATTACGGCGTGGGAGCTCAGATCTTGCGCTTGCTTGATGTTTCCAAGATGCGGCTGATGACCAATAATCCTGTTAAACGGGTTGGACTAAAAAGCTTTGGGCTTGAGATGGTTGAGCGTGTGCCTATTGAGGTTGGCGCCTACCCGGAAAATGCCCGTTATCTGAAGACAAAGCGCGATAAAATGGGTCATCACCTAAAACTCGAGGATCTTGACCCCCACAGTCCGGAGTTTATTGACAGTATTGTTACGGATGAGTGAATTTTGAATACGCGATGCGTATTCACATTTTATATTTAGTAAACAGCAAAAGCCATTATACTATCCTTAACCTTAATAAGTCCTTCCTGAGTACTACTATCAAAATAGAATTACTGATTGATTAACCTGTAATTTCTAGAGACCACAGATCTGTTAAATAGCTTTGGCTATTCCACAGAGAAGCACGGAGATGGCGCAGAGCTACACAGAGTATAAAATTCTCTTCTTGATATTTTAAGACCTGACATTCGCGCTATTAGAGAAGTAACGAGAATGAGGATGAAGAAGTTTTACTCGTTACTTGTCACTCATTACTCATCATTCCTTTTCTAAATCCTCAGAAGAATTGTCCACCGTATCCACCGAAGAACTTGGATTGGGAGAAACAGACTGAGCAGATCTCATATTTTCCATTTCTTGCTCATCACGAGAATTCGTTTGGGGCATTACTTTCTGGTGAAATACAAGCATCGCAATGATAGCAGTGCTTATAGCCGCATCTGCCACATTAAAGATATACGGGAAAACAGGATAGCCGTTAATAGTTAAATTGAAATGGATAAAATCAACAACGTGTCCCTGGAGCAGTCCGCCGTAGGACTCGATATATCCCATAAACAGCCGGTCGATAATATTTCCAACCGCCCCACCGAGCACCAATCCCATACAAAAAAGATAGGGGGTGGTAGCATTATCTCTGTTATATAATACATAAGATAAAATACCGATGGTAGCTAAAATGGCAATAGCACTGATCACCTCGGTAGAAGCCCAGCGCATTCCCAGGGCCATACCCGGATTTTGGGTATAGTGAAATGATAGCCAACCGGGAATGATTTCCGAGTTGTGCCATTCAGGCGAAAGACGAATCCAGTGCTTTGTCAATTGATCCAACAGAACAACCACAAACACCGGGGCGACAAAGAATGTTAACTTGCTACGATTCAAAGGAAAACGGTATTACAGGATAAAATTATTATCGGCGCTTTAATTTTGCTTCAATACTCAGCTGTGTATGCGGTACCGCTTCAAGACGCCCTTTAGCAATTTTCTTTCCCGTCACCTTGCATACGCCATACGTCTTATTATCGATACGTTTCAAGGCGTCATTCAAATAGCGAATAAATTTTTTCGTCCGATTAAAGAGCATGTAGGTTTTCTCTCTTTCCTGTGCATCAGTTCCGGCATCGGCCATATGAAATGAATACGCAGATTCATCACTAGCGTTTTCCATGCTATCACGCAAAGTACTTTGCAGTGACTCGAGCTCCTTCTCAGCCTCCTCGCGTTTCTTTAATATTATTTCCCGGAAATATTCGAGTTCTTCATCAGAATAGGGGGAAACACGTTCTTCGTTGTTCGTTTTGTCATTGTTTGCAGATGCCATAATGCACTCACTTTCTTACTTAATTAGGGTTTCTTCTGATGGAAATAGTGGATTCATCGTCACCAATTTCCCAGTTCTTTACAAAATCTGATACTTCTAATTCTTTAGGTTCAATATCTTCAGCCAACGTCTCACTCTTGATATAGTCTTCCATTGATTCGACAGCTTCTTCGAGCTTGTCAGATCCTTCAAAACCAATAGTTATGCGATCAACAACATCGAAATCAGCCTCTTTACGCATATTTTGAATACGATTTACAAACTCACGTGCCAGCCCTTCTTTTACCAGCTCTGGCGTCAATTCGGTATCTAGGGCAACACTTAAGCCAGCTTCTGTCTCAACCGACCATCCTTCAAGTCCGGTTCGGCTAATCTCGAGGCCTTCGCTGCCCAGCTGAACGATACCGTCTTCACCCAGATCCAGCTCAATAGATCCTGTCTCCTCGTATTTCGTTATTTCTTCAGTTGACAGCTCAGAAACTTTAGCCGCCACAGGCTTCATTTTGGATCCTAACTTCTTACCCAACAGCGGATAGTTAGGCTTAGCTGTTTTTTCAACGATACCCGAATCGTCGTCTACAAACTGTATTTCTTTAACATTGACTTCATCTAATATAATATCTTTTACTGATTCTACCGCCTGTCGATCTTCTTCTTTATCAATTGGTAATATAATACGAGCCAGCGGCTGCCGAACATTTATTTCAAGCTTATTTCGCAGACTCAATACCATTGATGATATCTGGCGCGCCAGCTGCATTCGGTGTTCAAGCGATTTATCAATGGCCGTCTCCTCTACTGTGGGATAAAATGATATATGCACCGACTCTTCATCTGCTTCGGTGACTTGATTTAATCGCTGATACAACCACTCTCCCAAAAATGGCGCGATTGGGCTTATTAATTTAGCCAAATCTACCAAACATTCATACAGTGTTTGATAAGCGGCTTGTTTATCTAAACTTTTGCCCTCTTTCCAAAAACGACGCCTGTTTCTCCTTACATACCAGTTACTTAGCTGATCCACAAAATTTTCAATAGCACGCGCTGCTTTGGTAGGCTCATAATCATCCAAATATTCATCAACCAGTTTTACCGTCGTATTGAGCCTGGAAATAATCCATCGATCCATCTCTGTACGGTCGCTAACAGGTATCTGTGATCCCGAATAGACAAAGCCGTCGATGTTGGCATACATAGCAAAGAAAGAGTAAGAATTAACAATGGTATTGAAAAATTTTCGCTGTGTTTCGCGCAATCCCTCTTTGCTAAACCGCAGATTCTCCCAAGGTGAAGAATTGCTCATCATGTACCACCGTACCGTATCGGCGCCATATTCCTGAATCACTTCAAACGGCTCAACGGTGTTACCTTTTGACTTACTCATTTTATTGCCGTCCTTATCAAGCACCAGCCCATTCGACACTACATTTTTATAAGCAGGCTGATCAAAGAGCATCGTTCCAAGCGCATGTAACGTATAAAACCAGCCGCGCGTTTGATCTACACCTTCGGCAATAAAATCGGCGGGAAAGTTTTTCTTAAACTTATCTTTATTCTCGAATGGATAGTGCCACTGTGCAAACGGCATTGAGCCGGAGTCGAACCACACATCCATCAGATCGGGAATACGGCGCATTGTACCGCCGTCGGGACCTTCCCAGGTAATTTCATCGATATGCGGACGGTGAAGATCAATTTCTTCATCATCGGAGAGACCGGCTTTCTTCTTCAGCTCTTCGAGACTGCCGACAACTTCGATATGTTCAGGATTTTTATCGCTGATCCACAGTGGTATCGGCGTGCCCCAGTAACGCTGTCGCGAAATCGCCCAATCGACATTATTTTCCAGCCAGGTTCCGAATCGGCCGGAACCCGTACTTGGCGGTTTCCAGTTAATCTTCTTGTTGAAATCAACCATCTTGTCTTTCACATCAGTTGTACGAATAAACCACGATTCAACCGGATACTGCATGAGCGGCGTGCCTTTCCGCCAGTCGTGCGGATAGTTGTGCACGTATGTTTCGTGCTTATACATCAGGTGCTTATCCTTGATAGCACGAGCGATTCCTTTATCCGCATCCTTGAACCACTCTCCTTCAAAATCGGGCACTTTTTCTGTGAACTTGCCATCCTCATCAATAGGATTAAACATGGGAATATTATGTTCTTGTCCCATTTTGTAGTCATCAGCCCCAAAAGCCGGCGCCGTATGGACCACACCAGTACCCTCTTCGGTTGTAACAAAATCGGCAGAAACGACTCTCCAAGCTTCTTCCTTGTCATATTCTTCAAGCGCATAATCGAATACAGGATCATAGGTCCATCCTATCAGCTCTTCACCCTTAAACTCTTCGACTATTTCGTAATCATGATCGATCACTTCGTCGATGCACTCTTTGGCCATAATATAAAACTCGGTGCGATCGCCTTCGGAAAGCTTGATCTTCGCGTAATCCAATTCAGGATTCACAGCCAAGGCCATATTTGAGATGATCGTCCACGGTGTTGTGGTCCACGCCAAAAAGTACACGTCATCGGCCATCGCTACTTTAAACTTCACAAAGATGGAGGGATCCTGCACCTCCTCGTAGCCCTGTGCTACCTCATGCGAAGACAGCACCGTACCGGAACCAGGAGAATACCATTGAATTTTATATCCTTGATAGACCAGATCCTTTTCATAAAGTGTCTTAAACGCCCACCAAACCGATTCAATGTAATCATTGTCAAAGGTAATATAGGGATCATCTAAATCCACCCAGTAAGCCATGCGATTTGTGAGCTTATCCCACAGATCTTTGTATTTAAGCACGCTGTTGCGGCAATGCTCGTTGTATTCCGCAATGCCATATTGCTCAACCTGTTCACGTCCTTCAAGATCCAGCTCCTTTTCGACTTCAATCTCTACAGGCAGGCCGTGTGTGTCCCAACCAGCTTTACGCTCAACACGATACCCCTTCAGTGTTTTATAACGGCAAAACATATCCTTAACGGTGCGCGACATTACATGATGAATGCCGGGCTTGCCGTTTGCTGTGGGAGGTCCCTCGTAAAATGTAAAGGGAATACCTTCTTCGCGGGTAGAAAGACTTTTCTCAAAAATATCATTCTCTTTCCACCACTTGAGCGTTTCAACTTCAAGTTTTGAAAAATTTAGTTTTTTAACTTCGTCAAACTGTTTACTCATAAAGGGTGTTATACCTTCCGATTGGCTTTTTGGTAAAGCTACAAATATAGAATTTTTCCCGATCTAACAGTAGCCAAACTTTCTTTTTATTTAGATCGTCAAATTATTTGAGCCCCTAAGATACAAGTCTTAACTCACCAATTCACATTATATAAATGAATTTTCATCATTAGCGCCCTATAAAAAGCAATGCCAAAGCAAGTTGCAAGTTATATCACTACTTTATTGTTAGACCTCTTTATTTTATCCTTACCTAACTAAAAAGAGCAACCGCTAATTTTCACTTAGCTATCTATGGAAATACCTGTAACTGAACCGATCACTCAAAATAATCCCTATAAAATCTGTTTTGTCTGTCTGGGAAATATCTGCCGAAGTCCGACAGCGGAAGGTGTTTTTCAACATTTGGTAAAAGAACGCGGATTAGAGGATTATTTTGAAGTAGATTCGGCAGGAACATCGGCTTATCATGTGGGAGAATCCGCCAACAAACACAGCCAGAGAACAGCCCAAAAACACGGGATTACGCTTCATTCCAAGGCCCGTCAATTTGAGCCGACAGATCTTGGACGTTTTGACCTGGTGCTGGCCATGGATAACAAAAACCTGAATAATGTCCGCCAGATGACCAACGGAAATCAGGAGCAGATGATCGGCCGTATGCGCGATTTTGATCCCAATCCGGGTAATGGGGAAGTGCCTGATCCCTATTATGGCGGTTCCGAAGGCTTTGAAAATGTGTTCCAAATTGTGAAACGAAGCTGTCAGCAGCTACTGGATGAACTTGAAAAACATATTGAACGCTGATTTATGATTCCCGACTCTGTTCAACAGGAAATTAGTCAATCGCTGGGACAAGATATCACCTCGTCCCAAAGTGTATCAGGCGGTAGCATTAACAGAGCTGCCAAAGTTACGCTTGATGACGGCCGATCCTGCTTCCTGAAATGGAATACCACGGCTGATCCAAATATGTTTACTGTTGAAGAAAAGGGATTGGAACTACTTAAATCGGCTGATACTGATCTGCGTGTGCCAAAGGTATTGATAACAGGCGAAACGCACAATGGCACTGGATTTCTCCTGCAGGAATTCGTTTCGGAGGGGCGCTCGAACCCGAATTCTGCCGAGGAATTTGGGCAGGCACTGGCTGCGCTTCATCAGCATCATGAAGAGCGGTATGGACTGGATCACGACAACTATATCGGTCGCTTACCACAGTCTAACAGTTGGCATAATGACTGGATTGATTTTTTTGTAGAGGAACGGATGGAACCCCAGCTAAAAATGGCTACGGATGCCGGCAAGCTGGAATCGAGTACGGTTGCTCATTTTGAATCGATGTACAAGCAACTGCTGGATATTTTCCCGGATGAGCCTCCAAGTTTATTACATGGCGACCTTTGGGGCGGTAACTATTTTTTTGATGAGTCTGGCGTTGCTACTATCTATGATCCGGCGGTGTATTATGGACATCGCGAAATCGAGCTGGCATTTACTCATCTCTTTGGCGGATTTCCGGGCAATTTCTACAGTGCGTACGAGGAGACTTATCCACTGAAGAATGGATTTTCCCAACGAAAGGATCTGTATAATCTTTATCCGCTGCTGGTGCACACCAATCTATTCGGCGGCAGCTATGCCCGGCAAGTCGAGGGAATCGTACGACAATTTTGATGTAAGGCCGCTATACAAAACTAATTTTACCACTAAGCCGCACTAAGAAAACACAGATTCACAAAGATACAAACGAGATTCTCTGTGAATCTTTGCGTATCCTTGGTGTTACTTTGAGAAATAAACTTGCTATATCTCTTTTATGGATAACACTCCTGAACGTATTATAAGCCTGGTCCCCAGTCTCACCGAATTAGTTATCGATTTGGGACTCGAGGACCATCTGGTTGGACGGACGCGCTTCTGTGTTCATCCCAAAGAAAAAGTGGAAGAAATACCTATTATTGGCGGCACAAAGAATCCACGGCTGGATAAAATCCGGCAAAAAAATCCCGACTATATTATTGCCAACAAAGAAGAAAACCGTCCGGAGCATATCAAAGATTTGATGAAGGATTTTGAAATCAATGTAACTGATATTGCCACTATTGAGGATGCTTTAATCACTATTCACGAGCTGGGTCAGGTATTGAATAAAACCAAAGAGGCAAAACAGTTGATTTCCGACATCCAGCAGCGCCTGGATGAACGCCCAGACGAAAACGAGCTGCGCACCGCCTATATGATCTGGAAAGATCCCTGGATGACCGTCGGACATGATACCTATATCCATGATGTGCTTGCACACTGGAACTTACCAAACGTATTTGCTGACAAGAAACGATATCCAACATTCAAACTGGAAGATCTGAGACAGTATAATCCCGATCTTATTCTTCTGAGCAGCGAACCCTATCCCTTCAAAGAAAAACATATGGCACAAGTTGAGGAAGCTTGTCCGGCCGCGCGAGTCTTGTTGGTAGAGGGAGAATGGTTTAGCTGGTACGGATCTCATATGAAACATTCTTTTGGGCGCCTAAATGCGTGGAGGAAAACCATTGCTTAAATGGTTAACTTTAAATGTGATTCACGGAACCAGCTACCGGCTGCACTATAATGCCGAGAACAATCGTTACCTTGTATGCAAAGCTTCGCTATTAAAAAATACCTTGTTTTTGTTTTTGTGGGATTAAGCATCCTTTCCCAAGACCTGGCTGCACAACAACAGATGCAAAGCAACGAGTATACTGAAGCTCATTCCGCTTATATTGATGGATTGGCGGCCTTTGAAAATGAGGATTATGAGCGTGCTCTGGATCTACTCAACACGGCCTACGTAAAGCTACCTGACCATCCCGGAATTAACTTCGCCCTGGCAGATGCGTACTTCCAGATAAACGATATCGGAAATGCAGAATACTATGGTAAGCAAGCGATAAAACTGGATCCGGAAAACCGTTGGTTCCGTCTGAAGCTTGTCGATATTTACCAATCAGCAGGCAACTTGGAAGCTGCTATTAATGAGCTCAATAAGGCATTGGAGTATCATCCGGACCAAAAAGATTTACTTCATGAGCTGGCTGAACTGTATAGCAATAAGGGGGATCTCCGAAAAGCAAACGAAATTTACGGTAGGCTGACGCGCATTTCGGGTAATGATGTAAGTATAAGATTACAACGGCTGCAAAACTTTAACAGGCTGGGCATGCGGGATTCTGTTGTTTCCGAACTGGAACAAATACGAAAGCTCGACCCGGGAAACCTGTCAACGCTGCAGGTACTCAGCAATCATTACCTGGAAATGGATCGACTGGAAGAGGCCCGCAAATTACTCCAAAAAGCACTGCAGATCAATCGCAGTGACCCACAGACCTTGATTATGCTCTCCGATGTCTATATGGAAGAAGAAAAATGGGACAGTGTAGGCGTAACGCTCGGCAATGTTGTTGCGGATTCGGCGGTATCACCGCAAACAAAATTAAAAGTAGGCAATTATCTCTATTCAACATTCCGAGAACACCAAAAAAACACAGAGGTCCAAAAAGCCACCAGTGCAGTTTTTCAAAAGATAGTGGACTCTGAACCGGAATCGGGCGAACTGTGGGATCTAGCCGCCGATTTTTTTACTGAAACAGGTCAAACGGATCGTGCTTTACATGCCCTCGAACGCACAACCGAGCTTATGCCCGGCAACGATTCGGCCTGGCACCATCGATTGCAATTACTGATGCAAGAAGGAAAAAATGAGGAAACAATCATCGCCGGAAAGAAAGCTGTTGAGCATGTTCCTCAAGATCCGGTTGTGCTGTATTTTCTGGGCAATGCCTATCTATCAAGTCAGCAGTTTGAAAAAGCTATTGAAAATCTAAAAGAGGCCTCTGAACTTCCGGCACGATCTCCTTTAAAAACAAATATTTATAGCTCGCTTGGTAATGCGTATGCCGCCACTGAAAATTGGGATGAGGCTTTTGAATATTATGAGCAGTCGCTTAACATTAATGCTGAAAATGCGGTGGTGTTAAACAACTACGCCTATTACCTTGCACAGCAGCGAAAAGATCTCTCGAAAGCCGAACAGATGGCTCGTAAAGCTACCGAACTTGATCCCGAAAATCCGTCCTACCTGGATACATTGGGCTGGGTATTTTACCATCAAGATGAATATGAAAAAGCCGAGAAATATATCAGAAAAGCCGTTGAAAACGGTCGGGCCAGCGCCGAGGTGCTGGAACATATGGGTGATGTTCTGGATAAACTGGATAAGACAGAAGAAGCTAAAACCTGGTGGCAAAAAGCGTTTGAAAAGGATTCGTCACGTACCTATTTGCAAGAAAAAATATCAAACTAAGTGAACTGTATACTGCGACACATTCCGTTCTTTTTATTAGGGATTCTGGGACTAGCTATACTATCTTGTTCGGGCTCCGGCGAACTTGCACAAGAAGGGCTGGGCGATTTTGAACCGTCTCAAGTAAAGGTTTCGGAAATTATCAGCCAACTGCCTGATTACAGTAATGATCTACAAACTATAAAGGGCAAAGGACGGGCTATCGTTAGTGAGCCGGGGAACTCTGAACGCGTAACAATCTTATTCTCAAGTAATCGTGACAAAAGCCTTGTGACCGTGCGCAACAGTATCGGTGTTGAAGGGGGGCAACTTCTTACTGATGGAGATACTCTACTGGTCTACAATAAGATTGATGAGTTTGCCCAAAAGATGCCGGTTCGGGGCAGCAACCTTAATCGCATCAACCGAATAGCATCACTTAATATTTTGGATATGATCAATTATGTAACTATATCAGAAAACGTAGAGTCGGTATTTGAAAGCGATGATATGTATCAGCTGAAGTTGTCATCGGGCACAAATATTTTTGTCGACAAATATTCTCACCTGATTCGTCAAGTGGTGCAACCAACAAATAGTGATATGCCATACTCAAAAATTATTTACGAGGGATATACTTCAATCGAAGGGTTCACCCTTCCGCGAAGAATTAGTATCTTTGGAGCAGAGGAGAAGTCAAAAGTAGCATTACAATTAACAAACCTGGAACTGAATCCCCCATTGGATCCTTTAACTATTGAGATACCAGAAGATATTCCGGTTTACGAACAATGAATAGAATATATGCTTACATAATTTCGGTCCTGTGCCTGACTTTTATCACCTCTTTAGCTTTTGGTCAAAACAGAGGTGTACAGGATTATCAGCAGATGCGTGAAGAGATTGTTCAAAAGCAGGAGAATACGCGCGCCGAGATACAGCAGCTGAGTAAACAGATCCAAAAATTTGAAGAACGATTTGAGCTAGCCGATCAGAAATATGAGGCTCTCTACGAAAAATACCAGGATCTGAAACAGCTTATCGCGCTTCAGGATCAAAAAATATCGAAACTGGAAAGCGAACAGGCTCAAATTCAGGAAGAAATCGATTTTACAACCCGATCGCTTGAAGATAAGCGGCGAGAGCTGAATCAGCTTATTGAAGACTACAAGAAAACACTGGGATATTTGTATAAGCACGGACGCACCTCACAGCTGGCACTTATTTTTTCTTCCTCATCCATAAATCAGATGCTGATTCGTGCCTTTTACCTCGAAAAGTTTAATGATTTCCGCAAACAACAAGCCGAAGAAATACGAGAAACGGAACAAGAACTCGAACAAACAAAAGCAGAGCTTGAAAAAGCAAAATCGAAAAATGAGGAAGTACTGGCAGAAATAAAGAATGAAAAAGAGGAACTGGCCAAAAAGAAACAACAGCAGGAACAAAATGTAGCGCTGCTGCGTGAAAATCGGGATAAGATCAAAGAATCATTAAAACGAGCACAGGAACAGTACGAAAATCTTGAAAACACACTTGCTTCTTACGAAGAACGAGAGAAAGAGATTGAAGAAGATATTAAAGAAGCACAACGCCGTGAAATCCGCCGTCGTGAACTAGAACGACAACGAAATCTTGCAGAGGCTAAAAAAATAAAAGATGATGTCCAACGATCCCGCGAGGTTGCCAAGTACTCCGAACCAATCGAAGAAAAAGAGGTGATGGATAATACCAGCTCTGAAAGATTGGAAGAAAGTTTTGCAAACTATAAAGGACGCCTGCCCTGGCCTGTGGAGAGTCGTACCATTTCAGAACATTTCGGTAATCGCCGGCATCCGGTTTATGGCACGGTAACACCGCGACTGGGTATCGAAATTGTGACCGATGAAGAAGCTTCAGTTCAGGTTGTTCATGACGGACATGTTATAGACATCACGCCAATCCCGGGATATGGCGATGCTGTTATAGTGAAGCATGGCCGATTTATTACCGCTTATGCTAATCTTAGTCAAATTTTAATACGAAAGAATGAAATTGTTGAACAGGGAGATATTATTGGTCTCTCCGGTGATGAGGATTCCCCGAGAGGAGAAAGCCTCTTCTTCCTGATTCGTGAAAACAACGAAAATCTGGATCCTGAACAGTGGCTGCAAACGGAAGCTGTATCCAGTAAACACTGATTGGCTTCGAACTGCATTTATCGTATGTTTCCGGCGCTATTTTTATAACAGATTTTCCATAACATTATGACCAATTGGCAGCGCATTTTTGCATTTGTAACCGGAGCAATTGTTTTCGGACTGCTCCTGATAATCATCTCCAACAGCTACATCCAATATGTAGCCCATGAAGGAATGACTGGCTATCTGTTTCTTTTGGGATTCGGGCTCATCTATCTAAATCTGAACTTTGGCCTAAGTCGCCGCTTTACCATAAAAGCCTTGGATTTAGACTGGGTCTCTTATCTGATGGCTGCTCTGACCATTTTACCAACCATTTTCTGGGTCTATACCAAAGATGTAGGGCTCGGTGAAATGCACTTACTCTTCGTACTGACCACTATCTTCTCTGCCTTTCTCGGTACTTACTTCGGAATCCGCCGGGGTATCGTGAAACGCAACAAATATATTCAACAATTACGAGAGGACGATCAGGATTTACCGGATTCTCTGAAGCGTCCTCATGATGATCTGAGTGTTAATTAGTTATTGGGATATAAGGATATTAGGGTATAAGGGTATAGGATCTGAACCACCTTATTCCCCCATAGCTGTTCTCAAAAACATTTTACATCATTCGAGTCACAATTTTTTTATAGTATAGACGCATTTTAATTTAATTCTTCTGCTATGCAAAAAGCTATTTCTCTTTTCGGATTTGTTGCCTTATTAACTATGTCAACATTTTCACTTCAAGCTCAACCCGACCGAATCACCGGCGAACAGTTTGCCACTCGCTCTGCTGTGATTGCTGAAAACGGTATGGTAGCTACGAGTCAGCCACTGGCAGCTCAAATTGGACTTGACATCCTTAAAAACGGCGGTAATGCCATTGATGCTGCCATTGCTACTAATGCCGCACTCGGACTTATGGAACCGACCGGCAATGGTATCGGCGGTGATTTATATGCCATTGTTTGGTCAGCCGAAGATAAAGAGCTATATGGCCTGAATGCCAGCGGACGATCTCCGATGGGGCTCTCATACGAACAGATGAAAGAAGAAATTGAAAAACGAGATCGTGAAGGCATTCCTTATTATGGGATGTTACCTATTTCTGTACCGGGTGCCGTGGACGGCTGGTTTGAGCTTCATGAAAAACTGGGAAGCAAACCGATGAATGAAATTCTCGCTCCGTCTATCCAATATGCCGAAGAAGGATTTCCTGTAAGTGAGCTCATTGCCTACTACTGGGATATCGGAGCTCAACTCCATAATGATCGTCCCGGTGCTTTTAAAGAAGAGATGACAAAAGATGGACGAGCGCCCGAAAAAGGTGAAATTATGAAGCGCCCCGAGCTCGCTAACACCTACCGCCTGTTAGCCGATCAGGGACGTGAAGCTTTTTATGAGGGAGAAATTGCCGATAAGATTGATCAGTTCATGCGCGAGAATGGCGGTTATCTCCGCAAAGAGGATTTTGAACAGCACAGCTCAACATGGGTTGAACCTGTTTCGGTCAATTACCGCGGATATGATGTTTATGAACTTCCACCAAACGGGCAGGGTATTGCAGCACTGCAAATCCTGCAAATCCTGGAGGAATTTGATCTTGAATCGATGGGATTTGGCAGTGAAGAGGCATTACATATAATGACAGAAGCTAAAAAGCTGGCCTTTGAAGATCGGGCAAAGTTATACGCCGATATGGACTTTGCAGACGTGCCGGTTCAAGAGTTAATCTCAAAAGAATATGCAAAGGAAAGAATAGAACAAATCGGGGAATCTGCATCTAATAGTGTAAGGGCGGGAATGGATAAACTGGAAGACGGTGATACCATATATTTGACCACTGCCGACAGTGAAGGCAATATGGTCTCGCTCATTCAGAGTAACTACGCCGGTATGGGTTCCGGAATTACTGTTCCCGGTCTAGGATTTGTCTTTCAGAATCGCGGCAATCTTTTTTCAATGGATCCCGACCATGCCAATGTCTATGAACCCGGCAAGCGTCCATTCCATACGATTATTCCCGCTTTTGTGATGAAAGACGAACAGCCTTTTATGAGTTTTGGTGTAATGGGCGGAGGTATGCAGCCGCAGGGACACGTGCAGATTCTTACTAATATGATCGATTTCGGGATGAATATTCAAGAAGCCGGAGATGCCCCCCGTTGGCGACATACTGGCTCCACTCAGCCCACTGATGATGCCGATGATTACCTGCAGGACGGCGGCACTTTAAACCTGGAATCCGGATATGATTATCAGACAATACGCGACCTTATGAAACGCGGACATGATGTCGCCTATGATGTTGGAAGCTATGGTGGATACCAGGCTATCATGTGGGATCCGGAAGAGGGAGTCTATTACGGAGCTTCGGAATCCCGAAAAGATGGTCAAGCTGTTGGGTATTAGTGAGTATTGAGTAGTGTGAGATCTTACTTCGTTCCCAGTTCCCACACGCTGCATTTCGGGTTGGTGGGGTATTCTTATTATTTCATCCATCCGATGGCAATCCCAGCCATCGGATGGAACAGTTTTCCAACAAAATGGAGTCCAGCTCGGAGGTTGGACTCCATTTTTTCATGATGAACGGTGAAGGAACTCGTTCATCTAACTTTAGTTAGCATATAAGTAGATGAACCTATTCTACATCTCATAAATCCTGCATCATATGCGGTTTCTACTTATTTCATTTTTGTTATTCACTACTATTGGATGCAATAACTCTGATCCGACTAGTAACGAGGAAGAACCGCCGAACGAAGATGTCACCTACCAAGCCGTTGATGCATTTCCCAACCTCTCTTTCAATCGGCCGATAGATCTGCAAGACCCCGGTGATGAGAGTGGACGCCTTTTCGTAGTCGAACAGGCAGGTACCATCCGTGTATTTGAGAACGATTCATCGACAGAAGATGCATCTGTATTCCTGAACATTGAGAGTCAGGTTGAAGACAGCGGAAACGAAGAAGGATTATTGGGACTCGCTTTCCATCCCGACTATGAAAACAACGGCTATTTTTACGTGAATTATACTGCTTCTAATCCCGACCGGACAGTTATCAGCCGCTTCCAGGTTTCAGATCAAAACCAGAATGAGGCCGACACAAACAGCGAGCAGGAAATTTTAACGTTTGAACAGCCATACTCAAATCACAACGGCGGTCAGCTAGCCTTTGGTCCTGACGGTTATCTCTATATTGCAGTCGGTGACGGCGGCTCCGGTGGTGATCCCCAGAACAACGGACAGGATCGCAGCACACTGCTGGGGAGCATCCTTAGAATTGATGTGGATACTCAGCAAGACGGGAACAACTATGGGATACCACCAGATAATCCTTTTGCGGGAAATGATGAAGGCTTCCGCGAAGAAATATACGCCTATGGTCTTCGAAATCCCTGGCGTTTTAGCTTTGATGATAAAATTGACCGGCTTTGGGCTGCAGATGTGGGACAAAATGACTACGAGGAGATTAATATAATCGAGCCGGGCGAAAATTACGGCTGGAATGTTATGGAGGGTATGCACTGCTTTGATCCTCCCGACGACTGCGATCAATCCGGACTGGAACTGCCGGTTTGGGAGTACGGTCGCAGTAAAGGGATATCGGTAACGGGCGGATTTGTTTATCGTGGTCCCACACATGAAGGATTGGAAGGCTTGTATATTTATGGGGATTACGGCTCCGGTAAAATATGGGCGCTGGATTATGATGGATCAGATGATCCGGAAAACACCGAGCTCCTGGAGGTTGATTTTCAGATTCCGTCATTTGGCACAGATGCTGATAATGAACTTTATATTTTGGGATTTGACGGCAGCATTTACCGGCTTGAGGCTGTTTCTTCTGATTAGTAATGAGTACTTGAGTAGTGAGAGGCCAAAGATGGATGCTGGTGGAGCTAGGCTTCATTTGTTGAGGTCTTTTCAAAACCGAATTGTCACCCTGTCCGCCAGCTGGTGGATCAGGGTCTGTTGCAAAAATTGCATTAAAAGCTTCAAAAGAACGTTGCTTACAGATGCTTATCCCGAAGGCTTCCGGGACAGCACGACATAAGTGGTTTTGCAAAAACCTATGAAAAGATGAACATGAGGAGAAATTGGCAAGAAATCTCACTACTCATGACTCACTACTCAATACTATTACCCCTCAATTAAACAAATAGAAGTCGATACCAACATTTGCCTGAAGGGCACGGGAATCAGCCTTAAACAGGCGGCTGCTTTCCCAGTCATATCCGACTTCCCCAAACAGTCCAACTGAGTTGGTAATCCGCAGAGCAAAACCGGCACGAGTACCTAAACGCACGCGAAAGCCCTCTCCGCCTTCTCTTGTATCAGCCAATTCACTAACGGCCAGATCTTTTCCCATAAGAGAATTCAACTGTATGTAAGGCTGAAAACGATCCGTCCTGAAGGGATACCCCCGCACTACGGGTCCGACACCCCAGCTGCCAACGCCGAAATCAGCATTTTCTCCATCCGTAAAAAAACTGGTTACTATCTGAAAGCCAACACCTAAACGCTGCGACATCGTGCGCACATTTCGGTAGACAACCTCCAGCTCAGAGCTGCCATCGGTGTTAAGGGTATCGTCGCCGAGATGGGAAAAATCACTCAACTGATGCATGTTCACGGTAAATCCGTGAATCCCAACATCGTTACGCAGAGATTTAAGTTGATTATTCTGCGAATCGGAGTTTTCTGACTGGGCAAAAACAGGCTGAATAAAGATGCCAGCCATAAGTAATAATATTAATAAGAAGCCTAAACTTTTGCAGAGTCCGTCAAATACCTTCTTAATCATTGTGCGTTGGTTATACGATAGGTTCGATTCAATCAAAGATTTAATGGCACTAAAATTGCTGAAATAATTATACAGTTACAACAACAGACGAAAACTAAAAATGTTGCAGAGACAAATATCAGCATAGGAGATCATTCTGCAAAAATTACCTTAATATTCTTTTAAGGGGCTGGATAAATGCCCCCAAAACTGATATACTATTTTTTACAGGATTAAATACCGTCCAGAGGTGTTATCTGTTTCACCTTCCAACAGTAAATTATGAGAGAAAAGATACCCTTCGCCGCGCTAGTTACAGCTCTGTTTTTGCTATTTCCGATTTTATTGATGGGACAGTCACCGGAGTATTTTCCTAATCGCCTGATCATAAAATATGAGTCGGAGCGTGAGCTCCAGCAAATTCACACTAAACAAGGTATCGATCCCAAAAACGCTGTACAGCAGATTCTTAGTCAAAATGGAGGTCGTGCGTCTCAGCCATTGATACCTGACCGGCTTCAACAAGCTATAAGACAGCGCAATTTACCATCCGCCGAGGATGTGCTGAGAATCCGCGAAGTTACCTTCAGTCAAAGAATTAATCCCGTCCGCCTGGCCGCCAAAATCAGCAGTATGCCCGGCGTAGCTTATGCTGAACCCAGGTATATTCGGCAAATGGATTTACGTCCAAATGACCCTCGAATTGAAAAGTACGTCCACGAACACAACTTTTTCGATGCCTGGGATATAAGCCAGGGCTCACTCGATATCGTAATAGCCATTGTAGACGGCGGCGTGGGCTATACAAACACTGATCTGGATGATAACCTTTGGGTTAATCAGGATGAAGTACCGGTGACTCTCCGGCCGCAGGTAGATGAGAATAATGACGGAGACATAACTTCCACAGAGATATATGACTATCTGCAGGATAACGGTGATGATTATAATGAGGACGGAACGATCGATTTGGATGATGCTCTTCATGAGAATTCCTCATTTATGGATGGAATCGACGGGGATAACAACAACTTTGCGGATGACCTTTTTGGATGGGATTTTTGGGATTCCGGCGGAATTGATAGTCCTGTTATGGCAGACAATAATCCCATGCATGACGCTACCGATCACGGAACACATGTTGCAGGTATCGCCGCCGCCGAAACAAACAATGATACCGCCATTGCCGGTGCCTCTTTCAACACCACATATATGCCCGTAAAAGCCGGCGGCACAACTGATGAATCAAATCTCATTGGATTTGGTTTTGAAGGAGTTTTATATGCTGCTCAAAACGGAGCTGATATTATTAACTGTAGCTGGAGTGGTCAGTCATCTTCACTGGCAGAAGAAGAAATAATAGATTTAGCGTTTGAAATGGGGGCACTTGTTGTCGCCTCGGCCGGAAACGAAAATAACGAACGGATAGATTTCCCCGCAGGCTACGACAAAGTATTATCAGTGGGATCGATAGAAACAAACGGCTTCCCTTCACTCTATTCCAACTACGGTTATCAATTGGATGTGTTAGCTACCGGAAGCGATATCCTGAGCATTTCCTACAATAATGAACTAGTTGTGAAAACAGGTACCTCAATGTCTGCCCCTGTTGTAAGTGGACTGGCAGCATTAATTAAAGATATCCATCCCGACTGGACGGCCGAACGCATTGGCATGCAAGTCAGGACTTCGTCATCTTCGCTAACTGTTGATTATCCTGATTTCTATGACAATAAACTCGGAGGTGGTTCAATTGACGCTTTTGAAGCTGTAAGCACAGATAATCCCGGACTAAAAATTATTTCGCACGATTTTGTTAATGAGGACGGAGAAAAACTTACAATCGGTCAGCCGGGAACTGTTCAGATAACGCTCACGAACTACGGAAATTCAGTGTCAAATGTTAACCTGCAGCTACAATCTCTTAGCGAAGCCGGAATTGAGCTTGAAAATCCTTCTCAGCAATTAGGATCTATGGCTACCGGTGATACGGTAGAACTTTCATTTGATCTTACCCTCACCGAAGATTTTGATCTCGAAGAAATCCCTACTTTACGTGTTGACTTTACCGATCAGTCACAGAATTATGAAGATTATAATGTTATACAGTACGATGATATACTTTATGATATTCTGGCTGTCAATAATGTTATAACATCTATTGGTTCGGACGGTACCATCGGATTTACAGATCCTCTTGCCAGCCGGGGCGGTGTGGGTTTTATCCCCCGAACACCTGATGGCAGCGGCGGATATGAGGAAGGGGACAACTTGCTCTTTGAAGGCGGACTGATGATAGAAATTAACGGTGAGATGTATGATGCGGTTCGGGAAGAGGATGGGGTCTCCCGAGATTTCATTCCCCAAGAATTGTTTTCCGTTACGTCTGAAGATGGCCAAGTTACCGGCCATACCCGCTTTATCACCGATGCCGATACCGGTAGACAAGCTGCTATTGACCTGCAGGCTTATGCCTTTGATCAGCCCGGGATTCGCAATGTTGTTTTCCTGGAATATACGATACAAAATCCCACGGAGTTCGTGATCATGGAAGATGTTTACGTTGGTCTCTTTAACGATTGGGATATCAGCAATACTCCATCAAATAACAGCGCCGATTATATTGAAGCTGACAGCTTGCTGTATCTCTCAGATGCAGCATCAGGCAGTAATCAACCAGTGGTCTCTGTAGCTCACCTGGGACCAATATCGAGTGCGCTGGCAATTGACAATGCGGCACAGAGCCGCGACTCGGTATTTTTTGGCATTTACGACGGTTTCACGGATGAGGAGAAGAAAGGGGCCCTTAAAGCCGGAACCGAGCGTACCAGTATCCAGAACACTGATGTTTCGGCTGTTACAGCCTCCGGTCCTTATACCATTGAACCTGGTGCCAGTGTCACCGTTGGTTTTGCGTATGCTTTTGGGGATGATATTGATCAGCTTCGCAGTCAAATTTCGGAAGCCCGGGGACGCAATCTTTTTTCTGTTTCACCAACAGGACGGGCATCCCCCGAAGAAGTACCTCCACAAACTACCTTATATCAAAACTATCCCAATCCATTCAACTCGAGTACCCAGCTGCGTATTGACTTGGAGCAAACTACGGAGGTAACACTCACCGTCTTTGATGTGTTGGGCAGAAAAGTAAGAATCCTGGCAGACAGAGAATTTGAGGCGGGTGCGCACTTTCTTCAATTTAATGCCGACCGGCTCAGCAGTGGCACCTACTTTATTCGCCTTGTTACGGATAACGGCGTTCAATCCATTCCTATTACGCTGATAAAATAGCTGCAAAGATCAATGAGTAGTTACATACTACTCAGCCATTCTACCCACGGATGAATCCGTGGGCTATGAACATTTTTTAAAAGCTCACTTTGAGTGAGCTTGAGTTTTTCTTTCTTAGCCTGATGATTCATCTTCAAGCATAGATTTTAAATTAGAGGGAGCGTTACAAAAACCATTAACTTGAACCTGTCATCGAGAGTCCCACGGGTTTGGGACGTGGCGATCCCCACACAGATGCAGATTGTTCTCCCGACCGCTGTCGGGATCTTCCGAAAACCTTCGGAACGCTCCATTCGAATGAACTAATGGTTATGCAAATCCCCCTTAGATCTATCTCTTCCAGCCCCTCTGCGTAACTCCGCGGTAAATTAAACTCTTAGTAATAGACACAGATTATTTTGTTTTATCCTCCTGATGAGCGTCGATATTCTGCTCAGAAACTTTTAGCCGCATCTCCCGGCGCTGTTCAGCCTGTTCATATCGTTTCTTTTCAAAATCAGTTTCCGGGGTTATTTGAGGGACCTCAATAGTTTCCCCATCGGCATTCAGGGCTACACAGGTATAGAACGATGTAGTGCACAAGCGGCGATTACCATCACGCAAATTCTCGACCCAAACTTCCATAGCCACTTCCATCGACGAGGTAAAGGTGCGGGTGACCTCCCCTTCAATTACCACAACTTCTCCCAGCTCAATAGGATTTTTAAATTCAATGCTGTCTGCCGCCACAGTAACCACATTTTGGTTGCAGTGCCGCCGCGCCGCAATGACCGAGCAGATATCCATCCACTGCATCAGGCGACCGCCCATTAGATTACCCAGTGGATTGGTATCGTTAGGCATCACCAGCTCATTCATCCGTACACGTGAAGCAGCTACTGTCTTTTCATTAGATTCCGGATTTACCGTAGGAGTCTCTTCAAATCTGTTACTCATAATGTTATTATCTGTGATAAATAATTTATGATAAACAATTTACCATATTCAGCAATACTTTGTTTCAGCAAAGCCAACGTAATGTTGATTCAGTATTTGATGAAATCGACTGCTCCGATTATACTTTGCTTCATGAATTAATTTTCAAAACTATGAAAACAAATCTTCGACACGTTCCCCGCTTTGCAGGACCTTTTTGGTGTTTTAACAGTCATGTTCATACTATTGGCCGATCGATAATCGGTGATACTACTCCACCGGCAGTAGAACGCAGAGAAATTGACACTCCGGATGATGATTTCCTGGAGCTCGACTGTGCTATTCAGGATGATTCTGAAGCGATAATTGCCTTATTCCACGGACTCGAAGGTTCCTCACGCCGATACTATATTATTGAAATTATGAAACGGCTAATCTCAAAAGGCTATTCTGTGGTCGCCGTAAATTTCCGCAGCTGCGGATTCAAGATGAACAATCAGCCGTGTTTCTATCACTCCGGAGAAACCGATGACTTTCGTACAGTCTTCAAGTGGATTGAAGATAATTATCCCGATCAAAAGATGGGGGCAGTCGGTTTTTCTCTCGGTGCTAATGCGCTGACAAAATATCTGGGAGAAGAAAAAGAGAACGCTCCTCTGGATACCGCCGTTGCAGTATCAGTACCTTACGATCTCCGGCTGGGTGCTATTTTACTATCCAATGGATTTCTCCGCGTGTATGATCAATACTTTTTACGAAGCCTTCGGAAGAAACTTAAAGAGAAGCGCAGATATTTTTCTGACCTTCCTGAATTTTCTGGCTCTACGATTTATGAATTTGATGATCAGGTAACAGCACCCATTCATGGTTTTGAGAATGCGGATGATTATTATATTAAATGTTCGGCAGGAAAATTTGTTCAGGATATTAAAACGCATACGCTGTTTATTCACAGCAGGGAGGATCCCCTTTGTCCGATCGAAGCAATGCCACTTGCCAAGATGAACAATAATAAATATACCGATTACATTATCACAGATGAGGGCGGACATGTTGGTTTCTGGAGCAAACCAAAAGGATGGATCGATTTTGTTATCGAAAATTATCTGAGCAGTAACATATAGTTTCCATTTTTGGAATTCTATGATCTGCTTTTTGTTTATACCTTTTGAAAATAAGTCTCACCACCAAAAAATATTACTAATCCAAACTTATGGTTATAATCGTTGGCGCCGGTCCCATTGGATTGGCAACTGCCATTGAACTTAAACGACGCAATATTCCCACTAAAATTATCGAACGCGGCTGCCTGGTCAACAGCATTTTTAATTATCCCAAAGATATGACCTTCTTCTCTACTTCGGAGCGGCTCGAAATCGGAGACGTGCCTTTCATTTCTCACGGCCCCAAACCCACGCGCCGTGAAGCGCTGGAATATTACCGACGCGCCGCCGAAAAATATGAACTGGATATCAATCTTTATGAAGAGGTTGAAACTATCACAGGCAGCGATGGATCTTTTACAATACAAACAGATAGAGACCAGTATGAAGCTTCCAAAATTGTTGTTGCTACCGGCTTCTATGATATTCCAAAAATGATGAATATTCCAGGCGAAGACCTGGATAAGGTACGTCATTATTATGATGAAGCCCATGCTTATGCCTGGCAAGATGTGTTAGTGATCGGCGGCGGAAATTCAGCCGTGGATGCTGCTCTGGAGACCTACAGGGCGAATGCAAACGTAACTTTAGCTGTTCGCGATTCGCAAATCAAGGATTCGGTCAAGTATTGGGTAAAACCTGATATCGAAAACCGGATTAAGAATGGAGAAATTACCGGGTATTTCAATACGGATGTCAAAGAAATTAAACAGGATGAAGTGGTGCTTGATACACCCGAAGGTGAAAAGATAATACCGAATGATTTTGTACTGGCAATGACCGGCTATAAGCCTAACTTTGAGCTAATGAAAAAGTTAGGAATTGACACGACAAAAGATGAAGATAAAATGCCGGTTTATAATGAGGACACATTGGAAACCAACCGAAAAGGGGTGTATGTAGCGGGTGTCGTTTGCGGAGGAATGGATACGAGCAAGTTATTCATCGAGAATACGCGCGTTCACGCAGAACATATTGCTAGCGATATTACAGCAAAAGTAACTGATTAGCGTGGCATTGAGGAAAAAGCACTGATTAGCTTCGACGCTAATTAGTGCAGATTTTCTATCAGTGTAATCTGATAAATCATATAAAAAAAGAGAGGGTAAGCAACCTACATCACGCCGCTACGACCTCCTACCGCTGCTACCTTCCGGTCCTGACGGAGTTCAGAGGGAGCTGGCTGCGTAGGGCCTACCCTCGAAGCGTAAAGATACGGCTTAAGAGGGGTTAATGGCAAACGGTATCAGCCAATTTTATCATTTTGATTTCATGACATAAACGCCGTTCCAGTCCTCTGAAGGAGGATTTTCTTTCATTACTTCGCAGCGATCAATGTAAACAAGTGAAGGATTTGTATGAATGAAAGAATCATCGTGCGGAGTAAAATATTCTAGCTCTGCTGATTCTTTAAACAGTGCAATTGCCCGATCCCATTCCCGCTGCTGATAAGCCTCAATACCCTGTTCAAACTTTTCTTTACAGGCAAGCTGGGAGTCAGTAATACGATCGCGCAGTCCCATAATTTCAAATACCTCTACCGGCTCGGTTTTCCCCTTTACGACAATGCGATCCAAATAACGAAATACGCAACGATCTCCGTACTGCTCGGCCTCTTCCTTAGTGCTTTTGGTCACCATAGTATAAACACCGAACTGTTTTGCTCCGCTTTCACAACGCGCAGCCAGGTTCACATTATCTCCCATCATCGTATAGTTAAAACGGCTTTCCGATCCCATATTACCGGTCACCATCGTACCGGTATTTATACCAATTCGATTTCGCATATTATGTACGATTTCAGGCCATTTTTCACCTTCGCTCCGCCACTTATCCCGGAGTTCAGAAAGTCGATACTGCATAAGTTGCGAAACTACACAAGCCTTGTAGGCATGATCTTCTTGTGGAACCGGAGCACCAAACAGTGCCACAATAGCATCTCCAATATATTTGTCCAGCGTACCGCCGTGCTCAGTTAAAATATTGGTCATATCAGATAGATACTCGTTGATCAATCCTACCAACTTTTTCGCAGGTAACTGTTCGGAAAAGGATGAGAACGACTCTATATCACTAAAAAAAGCTGTGATATAAACTTCGTCGCCGCCAAGTTCCGGCTCTTTGCCTTCCTCCACCATTTCATTAACCACATCCGGAGAGACATAAGATGAGAACAAGTTCCGGATACGCCTCTTTTCCCGTCGCTCAATTACGTATTCGTAACTTTGCGTGGTGATATAACCTACTGTCAGAGACATGAGCATTGCTACCACATCCAGTACATAATTATACTGAAGAAATTCATACAGAGTTAGACCGATCACTCCTACACTCAACAACAGATAAAACGCAAAACCCCAGATACCGGCAAAGCGGCGGGTCAGCAATACTACCAACGTAATTAATCCCAATAAAATAAATAGATTTATCCAGGGTGAAAGGTGATAAATATGTTTTGAAGAGAGAATCGTCTGAATAGCGTTGGCATGCATCTCAACACCCGGCATATTTCCCTCCCGAGCAAAAGGAGTAGAGTGCAGATCGTGAAGCTCGGGCATCGTTGCTCCCACCAATACTATTTTATCTTCAAATGCATCGGAGTGCTTAAGACCAAAATCTGGATCCGAAAATGTATTCATCTGAAATGAAGAATCTTCGGAAGCCAAAATAACCTCATCATCATCAATAACCGTTTCATAAGAATGTCTTGGAAAAGTGCCGGGACCTCCAAAATAATTAATCGACATCAGCCGATCGGTATATTTCGGAATCTCATACCGACCAAAGTTGAGATGGTTTCCATCCTTCGAAATCTCTGTTGTATCGACCCCTGAATATAACCTCAATAATTCCAAACCCATCGAATACAGCTGCTGATCATTATAGTCGATATCAAATATATACTTTCTGATGGATCCATCCGCATCTTTATAAGCTCGTACAAGCCCCGGCGAATGCGGACTTGCTTCCTGCAAAACACGATTAGGCTGCACCAGCATGGTGGCTGTAGATTGCGAACCACCGCCACGGTTCTGACCGCTTACCTGTATATCGGCTCCAAGAATTACATTTTCATATTTGCGAATAGCCTCAGCAAAAAGAGTATCGTTGGAGAGATCATAATTATCACGTTTATCAAATAATACATCGAACCCGATGGCTTTAGCTCCTGCTTCATTCAGATGTTCTATAAGTTTGGCATGAAGGTCAGTTGGCCAGGGATATTTATATGGAATTTCCTGGTCGGCCTGTTGGCTGATCGATACAATGACTACCGAGGTATCCTGAATAGGTTCAGGGCCTCTAATCTCAAAAAGCTGATCGTTAACATTTAGCTTTAACTGCTCAACCGGGGTTGAAAATGATAGAAGTATGGCAATAAAAAGGCTAAAAAGTACAAGTCCCGGTAGTACGAGATATGTTAGCCATGTTTTATCTTTTTTTGCCATACTCTAAAAATTAAAGATGTACCGGGCCTGCAAAAGATGGTCGTTAGGGAAGGTACGAGACGGAGAAATCGTATTTTGCACATTTGAATATCGGAAATTCAACAAGAAAGAGTGCTTTTCATCCAGGTCATAACGAGCTCCTGTACCGATGATAAATGAATTGCTTTCACTAATAGTGGTAGCATCATTATCAGTTGCGGGCTTGTAATAATCATCTTCCACATCCTGCGGTGTATCATTGTCATCAGTAATCAAGGTAGTAGTCTCGGTCCGGTTTTTTGTAACCGCAAGCGACATATCCAGGCTTAACTTATCCTCAAGCAAGAACAACTCACCGCCTATATTGGCACCCAAAATACGGATGTCATTAAGGCCATTGGTTGTTTCCGTATTATTGATATTAAATCCTACCCTTGACTGAAGAGGCAGATCCTGAAAATAATTTACTACCCGTAACGAAATGCTGTTGTTTTGAGAGTCTCCGTATGCAAAAACCTCATCACTGGTATTAAAAGTGGAAAAGTTGAGACTGGCATCGTGTGAAATTCCGAACATAGAAAATTCCTGTGAGACAGACGCAGTGAACTGATAGGTATCCGTGAACCTTGGGTTGGGAGTTACTAATGTGTCTCCATCTTGTATTGCTATATTTCGCACAGCAGCATTTTCATCCACCCCGCTGATATTCGCCACCAGTGGATTATTCAAAGCTATGTCATTATCCCGATTACGTTTCATGAAACCGATACTGACATTTGGCAACCCCTGACTAAGAGGATACCAACTTATATTGGTTCGATAAGTATTGGTAAAAGTCGTTGCCTCCTTTGTATCAGATACATTATCATGCAGACGCTCATAACCAAGGGTAAGATAAATACGATTTCCAAATAATTGGATGCGATCAGAAAGAGTAAAACCTGCAATATCTTTACGCACCGTTGTGTTAGCTAAAGAATTATATGCTGGCCCCACCCAGCGATATCGCAACTGTACATTATTATTCAAATATTGGAGTCCTAATTCAGACTGCGTCGCCAAAATACTGGTAGGAAAAAAAGCTTCGACATCACTTTCAGCTGACTCGGTATCAAAACGGATTGGCAGTGTTTCCATATTCTCGTTGATGATGATCAGCCATGAAAGACGATCCAGCATATCTTCTACATTCTGATCAATATCAAGTCCTAAATCTTCGGCAGCTTCCTGATTTAGTATTCCGTTGGAGATATCTTGATTTAGCAAACTTACAGCTGCATCAGCTTGTAGCTGAATTCTACTCCGATCAAAACGAGCTTCAAAATCGGTAGCAGCCACAAAGTTGCCTTTCGGAGCGGGATTTCCATTTACATTTAGCTGATCGGGATTGGACTGCAAATCCTGCATCTGCTCAGAATTTAACCCACTCACCAATGCAGGATTGGTTTCCATTAAGCCATTGAAACCGTCAATCAACCGGATAGATTCAGTATCATCCTCAACTTTCAGAAAATTCAATCCAAAATCGAAGTTATCACTTCGATTGGTGCCTAGGCGTCCACCAAAAATCTTGCGCTGGAAAGTGCCTCTGTCCCGCGGCTGAAGAGAATAGCTGTAAACCGGGTCCTGATTTCCGCCAATTGTTTGCTCTTCTACAATGATATCATCATATACATTATCTATACCACGACGGAGATTACCGTATATAAACTGCATATTCAATGCATCATCCCATAAATGCAATCCGGTATTTAGTCCTTGTATTCGTTGGCCGGCAATTGTAAATGTACTTAGGCTGGGATATACGTGACCGGCTTCAAGCTCCAGCCAATCCCCAATATATAAATTTGCTCCAAAACGATTCTGTGGCTGAAGCCGGGGATCTTCCTGTGTCGTCAAAAGTCCGTAGGCAGAGTAGGATATATCACCATTTCGTCCCGAAACACGAACATTTCCTCTTAAAGCGTCATTGGCAAGACCTCCCACCTGCTGGCTTCGGGCCGAAAGCTCAACATTTCCTTCCGGCATCCAGCTGCCTCTTTGATCCGCAGAAGACAAGCTTTGAGGTCGGGTACTGGGATCCAACACCGTAAACTGCCAGTCGACAATCGTTAAAGCAGTGTCAGGCTTCAGGATCTCAAATTGGACATTGTGCCTGCCATCCGGCAGGTCATCTGTTGAATAGGTATAGAAATAATCATCTGCATGTGCCTGATCCGTGACGTCTACACCATCTACCAACATTCTGAAGGAACTATTTGCTGTATCAATTTCAGCGGGATCATAAAATAAGGTAAGGGCAATAACCACATCCTGCTGAGCAACTGCACTCCCGGGATCAGGTGAAAGAATAGTATAATCAACGCCAGTTTCCTCCACTCGTTTCTCGCGCTCACTCTTTCGTTTATCAATAACTTCAATCCTGGCCGGGTCTGCATGAGCTTCATTAGTCGGATAGGTCAAAGTCTCACCATTTCTGAGCTGTACCTGCAGATAATATTCTACACCGGTTGTTTGCCTGTCCTCAACGGCAAGCGATATATTAAAGGTGGAAGACATCAGGCTGGCCTCTTTTTGGCTATAGGCTTTCTCACCCTCCGAACGATAGAATAAATATGCTTCCTCAACATCCTTTGCATCTATCCCGGGTACTTTAAAAGAAAGATCAAACGAAGTATTTCGTTCTACAAATGCCGGTTTTTGATGCTGCACCTGGAAAGGAGAGATTACCTCCGCGGCGGCAGTAGTGTAAATTAAAAGAGTGCCAATTATTAATATGAGCAAGTTTCTCTTATCCATCTCTGTACCCCATAAAGATCATTATCCATCGAACAGTCTACCTATCAATTTTCATAAACCTTTATTTCTATTACCTGTACTTCCCCGTTTTCATCAATAAATTGCAACTCGTAGATTTCGGGTTCAACATTTTCACTCATCTCCTCATATTCACGGTCTTTTTCTTCAATCTCTTCATCTGTGAGCTCTCCGGTTTCAATTGTTCCGTCATCATTCACCTGACCGTAAGTTCGATCGGTAAGTGTAACCGATTCTCCTGTTCTGCTCACCAGAATTTCCACTTCTCCTTCTTTAACCCAGTAGTAATCATCAAAGGATGCGCCGAATTCAGTGCCCTTAACAGAAGCAACAGAAGTGTTTGTGGCCACTTCAAAATTATCTTGTCCCTGCTCCGAGACATTCAGAAAAATCTCTCCAAGTTCCAAACCAATCCGTGTGCTTGTATTTTGCTTATCCTCGATTTCCCCTTCCACAATCAAGCGCGAATCAGGTTTTACCTTTGCCAGGCTCTTGTCCATAAACTGAACCAGAGCAAATCCGTTTTGGTTAGTTCGAAGAGTATCTCCCGAATACAAAGGATTACCCCGCTCTTTAACATCCTGCAACTGACCTTGATTTTGCACTTCTACCGATGGTTTGAACTTTTGAACAAAAGCCAACGGACGATCTCTATCATAATCGAGTTGAGCAGCTGCCACAATAAAACTAACAGCTAAAATAGGTAACAGATATTTTTTTGTTGTAGTCATAAGATCATTACTCTTCTATAACTATTGATACATCCCCTTGCTCGGCCCTGCGCCCGAGTTCCAGCAGTTTTTGGAGTGCCTCTCCGCCACGAAAAGTTTGTCCGTCAATCACTATCGACTCAAAGGAGAGATCATCACCAATCTGTTCAAGTTGACTCCCCAGCACTAGTCGAAGTGCTTTTTCCACTTCCCTATTCTGTTGGGCAGTTCTTCCCTCCCGGGTATCTGCAATCGAAAAACTCCATATCTCAGATTCCCGATTTTGCACACCACGGCTTGTTTCCCGCTGGTTAATAACCCGCCAGTAATATACTTTCCCTGGCTCTAACTCCTGTACTCCCGAATTTGGGTACTGGTAGCTGGATCGATCCACAATAACATCCAACATTTCATAATCAAGCAAAGAACCGCTTGATGAACCACCCCTGACAGGGTCAGTACTGGCGGCCCCTTCCATCAGAGATTGGGGACTATCGTTTTCTCTTGCCTCTACGACTATCAGCCTGTAGCTAGCATTATTGGCCCCCTGCCACTGGAAATTAGGATAGGTATTAGAGATCACAGCATCAGCTCCCACAACATCGCCTGGTGACAGCAGGTAAAAATCATAGATTTCTTCAACAATATTTGCCCCCAATTCTGCACTTGTAGATGCTTTTAATTCACCACCAACTGATCCCTGATAAATTTCAATGGTAACTTTGTACTGATCGGCCGGTAAAGAAGTTGATCCACGCAGTTTATTCACAAACTCTTTACCTTCTTGCGTAAAATTGCCGTCGAACTGAATGATTTCCTCAACTCCAGGTAATCCATTCCCCATATTATTATTAGTAGCCTGCACCCGCTGACCCGGCCGCAGATTAAAGGGACGACCATCCACCTGCTTGATATCCGCAATACGACCGACCTTCTCCGATTCGACTATAATTCGAAAATATAAGTCATTTGCATATTCATCAGTATTTCTGTTCTGGAGATATAATTGGAAAAGGCGGGGACCCTGACCGTTGTTGGCGATCAGCGACTGAATATCGATAGATTGCGAATTAATTAAAGCCTCCTCAAGCTCTACGTCCAGAGAAAGTTGAGCCTGCGCAGAATCCGTTCCTATGCACATGAGACATGCTGAAGCAAAAAGGATAATCCCTGTTTTTTGAAACCAACCCATGGTTACCTATTTAATTCCTGTTTTTAACACTTAACCCCTCGTCCCCTGACGTAATAAATTTTATAAAAACAGCTGGAACATGTACAACTGTTTCTGGTAATAAATACTGTTATCCAAAAAATGTGGATTATCTTGAGAAATGCAAAAACAAAATGTGGAGCTACGGGGACTTGAACCCCGGACCTCTTGCATGCCATGCAAGCGCTCTAGCCAACTGAGCTATAGCCCCATTCGACGAGCCTTAATATATATAACTTTTTTCGGAAATTACACCATTTTTGTAGCAATGGAGTTTATTTTGTTTTTGACTATATTTGATAACATATTGTAGCCGAGAAAATTAAAATGGTTTAATAATCTTTAGGAATATTCTATCTTTAAATCTACTACATCTAACTCCTAACTTATATTCAGTAACACGATGATAAACACTAAATCAATACTCCTTCTCTCTTCTGTGTTTTTGGGGATGGCACTCCTTTCGGGATGTGCTGGTTCCGAAGAACTTCGCGATCCTTCCGAACGTACTCTCGAATATCTTCAGTCACTAGATGAAGAAACCCTTCGTTCTCTAGATACTGACGATGACGGCCTAAATGACTGGGAGGAAATGAATGAATATGATACTGATCCTCTTAGCGCCGACAGCGACGACGATGGTCTGACGGATGGCGAAGAAGTTAATGAATACGATACCGATCCGAACAATCCCGACACTGATGGTGATGGACTAAACGACGGCGAAGAAGTCAATTCATACAACACCGATCCCAATGAAGCCGACACTGATGGCGACGGACTCGAAGATGGCGAAGAAGTAAACGAGTATCGCACAGATCCAAATGCTGTTGACTCTGACGACGATGGCTTAAATGACTATGACGAAGTCATGGAGCACAACACAGATCCGAATAATGCGGATACCGATGGAGATGGCTTTACCGATAGCCAGGAACTGGAAATGGAAACGGATCCCAATGACAACACTGATCCGGCATTCCTGCGAGAAGGTGATCTCGGAACTGTTCATTTTGACTTTGATAAATCCAATATTGATGAAGCAGCGGCTCGAATCCTGAACGAGAATGTTCAGAAGCTGATGGATTCTCCGAAGTTCCGTGTTCGAATTGATGCCTTTACTGATCACGTTGGTGGAGATCAATACAACCTGCGCCTGAGTAAGCGCCGTGCCGAAGCGGTTACACAATTCTACATCGAAAATGGAATTAGTGGAAACCGTATTGAATCGCGCGGCTTAGGCAAAGCTCCACAGCCTTGCATGGATCAAACCGAAGAACAAGGTTGTCGCGAAAACCGACGTGCAGAATCACATCCGCTCAATCCTTTCCAATATGAGCCGAGTAACTAAGATTCTGTAAATATTATTAGCACAAAAGGCGACTCTCATTCGGGAGTCGCCTTTTTTATTTGTATCTGACTTCAATCAAATATTCAAAGAAGAAACTTGCTCTGCTCCAGTCATTCATTTATAAAGAAATATAATCAGGATACGCTGAATTAACAGGATGTTCAGGATATATGTACTCTACATAATATGGAAAGGATGACGTAGTGTAATCCATCCATGGCTGACTTTAAGGATTAAGTAAAACAATTTTTAATCCCGTTTATTCTTATCGAGAGCATCCGCTCGTGCCTTATCTCCTTTCAGAACTGCTTGAGATACAGCTTATTGAACCGCCTCCACTAATAGAATCCAATAAAAAAGCCCGAAGCCAACACTGACTCCGGGCTTACTTTACTTCAGTATTTCGGGGAGAACTCACATAGCTATTAATCCTTAGAGTTATCTACACCCGGTAAATTATTGGGCTGCTCGTGGTGAAACCACAGCGGACCAGTTTCCTGCTCTCGCGGCCACAGCTCATCGAGCGTCTCATCATCATACAAGCGCCCATTTTTCATTACATAATCTATCTCTTTGGTATTGCGCAGATTATCCAATGGATTCTCCGACAGAATCACCAGATCCGCTAACTTGCCTTCTTCAATACTACCGATATCCTGATCCAGTCCTAATGCTTCCGCACCTTTTAAAGTAGCAATCTGTAGTGCTTTATGAGGATTCATATCATCCCAGGCCATCGCCCAGAGCTCCCAGTGATAGCCAAGCCCCTGCAGCTGTCCGTGGCTACCGACCCCGGCAATACCACCGGCATCGATAATATCATTCACAATCTTTGAATGACGGTCCATCACATATTCATCCTCATGAAACCAACCGGCACCGCGCCTGCGCGTCTTGCTAACAAGATCGCGTTGCGGCGTAAAGTATTGCAACTTCTCGTTGTTGGATGGATCTTCATGCTCGTAAAAATAGTTTTCGGCCCATGGTCCGCCGTATGTAACAAGCAGCGTAGGCGTGTATGCCATCTTCGCCTCTGCTGTGGTCTTTATCACATCTTCATAAACAGGCGTAATGGGATAGTTATGCTCCTGACCGGGATAACCGTCAATAAGCATCGTCATATTTAATTTCATATTGAGTGATCCCTCGGTCGTCGGCATCAGCTCCTGCTCTTTGGCCGCTTGCAGTATCCACTGGCGCTGTTCGCGATTTCCCGCCACATACATTTTAATGGTCTTCGTATCATAATAAGTGCTATAACGCTTCATCACATCGCGGGCATGATCCAGATCTTCAATCTGCTCCGACCAGAAAACTCCCGGACCTGTTTGATAGATCCGCGGTCCCAGAATATCTCCTGTTTTCACCATATCAGCGTAGGTAATCAGATCGGTAGTGCTTGTTTGAGGATCACGCAAAGTAGTGACACCATACGCCAGATTAGCCATGAATGACCAAATCTGTGGCTGATGGAGATTACGGAACGGACGCACATGAGCATGGGTATCCACAAAACCGGGCACAATTGTTTTACCGCTCATATCGCGCACCTCGGCACCCGATGGAATCTCGACTTCACCACGCTGTGCCACTGCCTTAATACGATTATTATTAATAACCAGATCGGCATTTTCAATAACTTCATCCCCGTTCATGGTGATTACTCGCGCACCTCTAAGTACAATTGTGCCTTGAGGTAAATCACGGTTGGCTTCAATTTCAACATTCAGTTCCTCGGGCTTATAATCTTTAGGCCGATCCGGATCTTCCCCTTCATCGCCACTCTCCTCCTCATTTTCATTTTCTTCGCCTTCATCTTCCTCTTGGTCTTCTTGCTGGCGATCGTACCGCTCCTGCTCACGCTCTCGCTCGGCGGCTGCTTCAAGATCATACATAAAGTGTCCGTTGCCGATCGACCAGTGCACTGTATTGCTGTCCCATCCCCAGGCAGGGAACTGTCCGCCGATATCAGTCAGCTTGGATGCCGGAAAGGATGCCCTGTCGGGGTTGGCTACACTTATCTTAGGCATATCGCCGGTTAGCGGCACTGTTGCCGTGTACAGATCATTATTTACCTGAGCCAGCACCTGGTTACCATCAGGAGACATCAGAACTACAGAGGCTTCCTGCGGTGAACTGGATCCCGGAACTGTCTTGCCAATAATCTTTACATGCTTTTGCTCATCCGTACCGTCATATCGAATAGAAAGGAGTTCTCCATCATAATTCGACAGATATATCCGATTATCATCGTTGATAAAATGCGGATTACTGCGTCCGTCAGTACTGGCAATAAAATTAGCTGAACCACCATCCGATGGAATCCATACAAGATCTTCAGCCGAAAATGGGACATACGGACCCGGCGACTGATAATAGCTGCGGTCCTCACCGCGAACAGCTACAATCCGATCCTGTGTTTTCGACCACGCCAGATCCTGATAAATATCCGACTGCTCGGTAAGCTGTTCGGGCGTACCGCCATCAGAAGACACGCGATAAATATGTCCACCCACTTCAGGATCCCAGGTGGAAAATGCGATCCATTCTCCATCGGGAGACCATGTTGGAAACGCCTCGGTAAAATCAAAATCAGTGATTCGTTGTGGCGTACCATTCGGCAGGTCCATCACATACAGATCGTTCAGTACCGTAAAGGCAAGCTGACTGCCATCGGGCGAAGGCACTGCATCCCGAATCTGACGCGCTGTAAACTGTTCGGTATCCTCAATCGGATACTCAAAGTCGAGACGTGGCCCCAGATCAAGCTCAGTATCAACAGAAAAATTGATAGCAGTTGCTTCGGGATTTTCCTCAATAGGAATTCGCCATATCTTTCCGCCATATGAAGCAACTACCGCTTCATTGTCGGGTGTAAAATCGATGCGCGGCAGCACTCCCCGTGTTGCACGCGACTCCATATCATCGCGCTGGATCGGGTATGCCAGCCAACGTTCGTCGCCGGTTTCCAGGTTACGGATTCGCAGCCCTGTTTCAGTCTCGTAGCGTGTACCGTAAACTAACCATTGGGCATCACTCGAAAGAGTAGGGCGAAATGCCGAGCCGATTCGGGCTGTCTGTCGATCTCGTTCGCCGGTCTTACGATCATACTTTGCTATCTGATACTGCGGAAAAGTCGCATTATAATCCCAATCCCCCCTTCTCTGTGAAAACCATATGTACCTGCTGTCACCACCAAAAGCTGGTTCAATCATTTTTAAATTGTCGGGAGAACTCATCAGCTCTGTTCCACTTCCACCATCCACATGATAAAGCCGCAACTTATGAACACCACCGCGCAGATCAGCCCGGGCCGCAATTAAATAGTCACCATCTGGCGTCCACGTCGGACCCTGCATACGGTAATTATTGCCTTTGGTACGCTGCTCGGTCTCCTTCGTCTCCAGATCGAGAATCCAGATATTTTCTCCGCCACTGCGATCGGATATAAAAGCTACTTTGTTCCCGTCCGGGCTGTATTTCGGCTGGGAGTCAAATCCCAAACCCTTGGTAAGTTGTGTAGCTTCTCCACCCTCGACAGGAATCTCAAAGAGATTCCCCATGTAATCAAAAATGATTTTGTCGCCGTCGGGATGAACGTCGAGGGAGATCCAAGTGCCTTCATCAGTATTCAGTGCCACCGTACGTTCAGGATCCAGAGGTAGCTCTTTATGACTGGAATCAACTTTTGCATTCTGTGCACTTGCTAGAAAATTCATTCCAAGCAGAAATACTAACAGTGCAGATAATCCGACTAAAAAAGTACGTTTCATAGATTCTTTTATTTGTTGCAAGTGATTTATAGAGTTGAAAGTAAACATAAATAACTGAAACCAACCGATTTGTAAATACCTTTTAAGCAGGAAAGTCAAATATCCAGAGCTTTACAAATCCTCATATATCATGCTGTCCCAACAGACTTCGGGATAAACACCTGTAAGAAATTGGTCTCTTTAAGCTTTTAATAAAGATTTAGCACCAGACCCTTTATCCGCCGGCTGGCCCTGTGGAACACTTCGGATGTTCCACGGGCTGGCGGACAGAGTGACACCTAGTTTTGCAAAGCTCTAAGCTAATAAATATAGACTGAATTCCCTCTATTTATTCGATGTTTATATAATTTGCAATCATATCCGCCGCGGCTATTTATCCATTATGCCTATTATACGTTATCTACTCCTGGCAATACTAACAACCGGTTGTTTAAGTTCGGTGCAGGAATTATATCCTGAAAAAGAACAGCAACGACCAATCTCTGTCTTTGTGGTTAGTCATGGCTGGCATGTGGGGCTGGCTTTCGAGGCAAAGCATCTGAGAGAAAAACTTCCGCAGCATAATCAGTTGCCGAACGGTAAATTCCTGATGGTTGGCTGGGGCGATAACAAATATTATCCTTCGGAAAGAGGCGGCCTCGATCTTTTATTACGTGCTGCTTTTCTGCCAACCGGCAGCGTTATTCATCTGGTCGGATTTAATAGAAATGTGGATAAATACTTCACGAACAGCGATATCATTCGTGTACAGATAAGCAGAGAAGGAATGAAGGAGATGACCAACTATCTCGCGGATCGATTTGCATATAACTCCAATGGAGAACTGAAGTTTAGGGAGAAGGGACTTTATACCAACAGTGCTTTTTTTGAGGCAAGAGGATTCTATTTTTTTCCGCGTACATCCAACAAATGGACCGCCCGCGTACTGCGAAAAAGCGGATTTCCCATCACACCGTTCTATGCTATCACATCCGGGAATATCATTCAACAAGCTCGGAAGTCAGGAGAAGTTGTTCAACGACAGTAAACTTTGGTTTATGACTCCTGATACATCAGATTCAAATCAAAGAACTCCTTTAGCTCTTTTATCTTATTACGATTTACTTGCACTGTTACGCATCGTCCTTCTTTAACCGTTTCAATAAGTCCTGCATAACGCAACTCCTTCAGATGATGTGATAAGGTCGATTTATGAATACCAAGCAGATCTGTTAGCTCACCAAAATCACAGATGGGTTCCTCCAGTGAACAATCCTCTCCATCCGCATGACAACACTGGTACTCCTTCTGCATCAGTACCTGAATTATCTGGAGCCGATTCTCATGACTAAGGGCTTTAAACGATCGGGCTAACTCTTCCATCAACTACAAGTTTTTGGGTTGATTTTACATTGGCTAAGCTATCCAATAGTTTTATAGTTGTCAAACAATAAAACTAATTATTCATCCCATGGATATTGAAAATACCTTATTTGGCTCTCGTGCTCGATCGGGTCTGACATATGGAATCATTGCCACCTTCTTCATGACACTAATAATGCTTACTGGAATGATTACCGGCGTAAGCCCCATTCCCGAACCAATTCCAGCAGCCATCGCCCAAACGATACTGGGTGAACTTCCCCAGCCGGCACTAATGATTTCAGGCATGACTGCTCATTTTGCCTATGGAGCTATTGCAGGCTTAATCCTATTTCAAATTGCAGCGAAGAACTATCAAATATGGCAAGGACTGGCCTGGGGTGTTCTGTTGTGGTTAATTATGCACCTCTTGGTTTTGCCGTTTATCGGCTGGGGATTTTTTGCCAGTGCAATCAATATAAAGGTTATCCCCGCAACCTTAATTCTACATTTGGTATATGGCGGTATCCTGGGATATGGCCTTAAACATCAATATGAACACTCAACGCGTAAAGCATATCACTAATCCTAAAACCAAATCTATTTATAATGAGTAACAAAACACCACTTGCTTGCGATTTATCAGCTCTCAATGAGGACGAACTTGAGATTCACAAAACAAACGGTGAGAATGTTTTCACTTCTATCCAAGACATTCAAGAGCTGTCAGATGGCTATGCATTTCGTATTCCTACGGAAACAAAACTTATTGAGCAAGCCGGAGCCTTTATCGCCCGAGAGCGAAAATGTTGTCCCTTTTTCAACTTCGATCTGGAGGTAACGGCCGATCACGGACCTGTACGACTGAAGGTTACGGGAGATGGTCAGGTCAAGAAATTTATTAAACAAAATATGGTAGCTCAGATTGAATCGAATTGTGAAGATTGGGAAGAGGTTTAGCAGAAGACTTATATCCTCATTTTTATCATTGCCCCAAAGAAATCTACTTTCCATTAATCAGGATATTGCCACATTGAATTCACAATGACCACTATGACGTCATCCCGCACCCTGATGCGGGATCTCGAACAGCAAGAAAAGCAGCCATAGCAAATAATAAGAACAACGGCTATTAACAGATCCTAACGCTGGTTATATTCCTTAACAGTTTAAGGTTCATTGCCGCGCGAGATTGCGGATCAAGTCCGCAATGACGACCAGATTGTTCGAACTCTGTGGAATTCCCGCGCTAATGATGTGAGAGTCACTGATTCGCATAATTCTTCAACTATCCGGTTTTGAAGCCTCCACAAACATCAATTTCCAATATCGCCAGCTCCAGCTATCGGTTTGTCGGATATCAAAACCACTGCCAGTAAGCATCTGCTGGAGCTCTTCAAGCGACCTGGTCTCGATGTGCTCCGATTGAGTCCATTGAATTAACGTATTGACGATCCTGAACAACCCCGTCCTATTCCAATCCAGTATATAGAGAGCACCGCCAGGTTTGAGGATTTGATAAAATCGTTCTAAAACCTGTTGCTGATTTTGATAAAAATGAAAAGCATTAAGGCAGATAATTTTATCAATGGAATTCGGCTCATACGACAACTGGTCCGCTTTTTCATTTCCGAAACCAACTTTATCATTATCCACAAATCGCCGGCGGGCAACAGCCAGCATTTTCTCTGAAGGATCGTTAATAATAATTTGATCAAACGAGTAGCTGCGCTCGATAATCTGCTCTACAAGTAATCCGGTACCACCACTTACATCCAATATAGTATCTGAAGCATCAATATTAATTCGATCTAGCAGGACCCGGTGGGTATGTTCGAGATATTTCTGCCAACGTTTCTCATACTTACCGGCTGCACGATCATATTGCTCAATGGTAGATTCAGACAAAAGAAATCAGCTTTTAAGCAGTCGTGATGAATTCAGCAAAATACCGACGTCAGGCAGTGACTGGGCAGCCGCGGCCAACACCGGCGGAAGGAAACCGAATGCCGCCAATGATAATCCTGCAATATTATAAACGGTAGTAAAACCAAAATTCCATTTGATAACAGCCATTGTTTTCCGGGCGGATATCAATAGTTCGGGAACCAAATTCCAATCATCGCGCATTAAGGTAATATCGGCCGTTTCGATAGCTACGTCTGTACCCGTTGTACCCATAGCAATGCCCACATCAGCCTGGGCAAGCGCCGGTGCATCATTGATGCCGTCGCCGACCATCACTACCGTTTTGCCCTGAGCTTGATACTGTTTCGCAACTTCAATCTTGTCCTCCGGCAACAGTTCTGCCTGGAAATCGATATCCAGGCGTTCGGCCAGACTGCGTGCAGTCTCGGTATTATCCCCGGTTAACAGCTCAATGTGATCTATGCCCATTGATCTAATTTTCTGCAGGGCTTCGCCGACTTCGCTCCGTTCTGTATCTTTGGCTCCCAATAATCCCACTAAAACACCATCACGCTGAACCGTAATGACGGTCTGACCTTCACTTTTGAGCGCATTTATCTGCTGTCGAACTTCATCGCCCACGTTCTCTGTCAACCGTTCATTGCCCACCGTTACCGTTTGTCCGTTGAGCTGCGCTCGTACGCCGTTGCCGGTCAGCTCTTCAAATTGATCGGGATCTTTCAAAGCAAGGTGCCGCTGTTGGGCAGCATCAACAACAGCTTTTCCCAACGGATGCTCGGAATAGCGCTCGGCACTGGCGGCCATGATCAATAAGTCACCCGCTGAGTATCCATTAAGCGGCATGATCTCTGAAATTTCAGGTCGTCCAAATGTAAGCGTTCCTGTTTTATCGATCAGCAGGACATCGGCCCGCGCAAGTTCTTCGATATATTTTCCACCTTTGATCAGTACGCCCCGCTTGGCATTGGACCCAACTGATGCAAGCAAGGCTACCGGCGTTGCCAGGGCAAAAGCACAGGCACAGGCTACGACCATTACGGCGACGGTGGCCATTAAATCGCCGCTCAACAGATAGGTCAGCACCGCAACCACGGCCACCACCGGCAGGTAATAGGCCGAAAACTTGTCCGCAAATCGCTGTACGGCCCCCTTATGCGCTTCGGCTTCTTCAACCATGCTGATTATTTTGCCAAAGGTCGAATCACGTCCCACGGCATCGGCGCGAAGTAACAGTCGTCCGCCCTGGGCTATTGTGGAAGCAAAAACTTCAGATCCCGCCGTTTTCTCCACCGGCATCGATTCTCCGGTGATAGGCGACTCATCTACCGTGGCATGCCCTTCTAAAATAGTACCATCCACCGGAATTTGTCCACCGGGGCGCACCAAGATCCGGTCGCCTTTTTTTACTTCATCGATCGGGATCTCCTCTTCAGTTCCATTGCGAAGAACCGTCGCTTTCTGCGGGGCCAGCTCAGTCAGCGATCGAACTGAATCGCGCGCCTTGTCGGTCGTATAGCTTTCGATATAGTCGCCGGTACGCATAAAGAACACAACAATCGCAGCGGTTACCCATTCACCGGCCGCCAGTGCTGTTATGGCGCCCAAAGCCATCAGCGCGTGCGGCGTGACCATGCCTTTGCGAGCAGCCACCATAACCTGTTTAAACACGGGATACCCGATTGCCAGTACGAACAGTGCCCCCGCCCAGAACGGAATCCATTCGGTCGCGGTCTGGAACAACCCAAGCCATTCACCCGCAACTACAACAAGCAGAATTCCCCCGAAGACCAGTCCGAACAGACGAAACGACTTTTGTGCTATCTCCTGTAAATCTGCCTGTTCATCACCCGGCTGTGTTTTTTCATCGGGGATCTGATAGCCAATCTCTTCAACCGCCTTTCTGAATTCAGATATATCGGGTTGACGCAGACCTGTTGTGATTCGGGCTTTTTCTGAAGAAAGCAACACATCAGCCGATTCTACGCCCTCCACTTTTTCCAGCGCCTGCTGGACATTGCGCGCACAACCGCTGCAATCCATTCCTTTTACAGTAAATTCAATTTGTTTTGGCATCGTCTTCAGTTAAATCTTTTAAATATCGAATATCGAGCAAGGAACCGCAGAATTTTGAAGCTTCTTAATTCGACATTCATTATTCCTTCTTCTGCTGTTCATTAGTCGTACCGCGTGCATTCGTACACGCCTTTTGCAACCTCGGAAAGGAGCTGCTCGGACTGGGAAAGAATCGTATCAATACGTCCATCACTCAATCGGTAAAAAATATACCGGCCGTCTCGTTCGCTTTTTACCAGATCGCAATCGGACAGACAGCGCAGGTGGTTAGAGACATTTGACTGGGAAAGCTCCGTTGTTTCTACCAGCTCACTTACACTTTTGGGCCCTTCTCGCAGCGCTTCGATAATGCTGAGCCGGGACGGATCGGCAAAGCCTCGAAATAATTTGGCTTTTATCTGTAACTGCTGCTTATTTGTTGTTATTGCTGTTTCTGTTGACATAGTAGATATTATATCATTATATATTAATGTGTTAATGTAATCATTATTAAGCTAACACGAAAAGACAAAAGAAATTAACAGCGCAGAAATCAATTTCCGCGCTATTGATTTACCTGGCTAACTGCTATTTCCATCTGAACTAGTACAATTTTCCATATATCCTCATTGATATTTCTGTCATTTCGATGCCGCCTACTGTCGGCAGAGAAATCTTTGTTTTAAATATCTGAGCAACAAATTAAGTGCCTGAAAAAGGTTTCTCTTAAGGGTACCAGAACTAGATTTCTTATCCGTCCTACATAAACCACCACAGATGCAGTTTGCAACTTGTACCAGTGGATCGAGGGTACAACCCTCTCACAACTTCTGATATGATCTTTAATCCCACATTAATCCCACATTCCCTCGGGCACAATTTCCAAAGAATGTCCATCGGGATCGCGGAAATAGAAGGATTCGTATTTATCGCTCCAAGACTGCTCGTGTTCAATTTCGATACCTTGTTCTCTTATCTGTTCTTTTGTTTTTTTATATTCCTCTCTAGGCACTTCAAAAGCAATATGCAGTTTCCCTTCTCCATAATGAGCAGGTAACGTTTCTCCATTTTTTGTCGCTTCGGCATTGAAGCACAACAAAATGGATGAGCCTGCTTTAAAGAAGATATGGCGTCCTTCTTCTCTTGAAATGATTTCCAGACCCAGCTTTCCGTTGTAGAAATCCTCTGTGCGATCCAGATCCCGTACATAAAGAGCTGTTTCTTTAATCTGTGTAATCTGCTTCATAGATATAGAATTGGATTCACCCACCGATATCCGGCGGGTGTATTATCCTATAAAGGATCAACAGTAATCAGCTTAGCTGATCAATCCCGAATGAGTCCGCCGGGATAGGCTACCACACTTTCGTGTCCATCTTCACCGACCGCTGAAACTCCAAACAGGTAGTTGTCAATAACAATTCCTTCCAGTGTAAACTCACTAACATCTCCTACATACCGCGAATGCTCCCAAAGCGGAGCCGACGTGGGACGCCAGTAAATTTTATATCCCTTGATGAGATCACTGTCGGGCTTTTCCCAGCGCAATGTCGTAGAGGGCTGAACTGCACCGCCGATCTCCACATTTTGAGGCTGGGGTGGTGCCCAAGCCATCGAGGCCATTGCAGCGGCATTGACTGCCGTAAGTTTTTTAGCGTAGTCGAAATTCACGTGTTCAATCACATCGCCATATTCAATACCATCTTCCGTACGGATATCCTGGTGCTGCTGAGTATAATTTTCGTGAGCTTCCATAATTCGGACGCCGGCAAAACCTGCTTCATTAAACGGACGATGATGCCCGCCGCGTCCAAATCGATCCAGACGATAAATCAGCATGGGATTCATCTCCGGCATATACGTTTCGGTCGTCTCATAAATATAACGGGCCAGCTGACGCGAAATGCCGTCATTCTCTCCACCAAAAAAGCGTTTCATCTGAAGCTCACGCTCGCTTGCCTGCGAAGAGTAGGGCTCGGAAAAAATGCGGAAACTGCGATTGTCGATCACGCCGTCAACACCCTCAATATTTCCGATCATATCGTTATTCAGCACGCCAATGATATTCCAGCCTTCTTCCTGGGCCATCTCCGCCATATGACGTCCGCCGTACAGTCCCTGCTCTTCTCCCGAGAGTCCGGCAAGAATAATACTGTTTTCAAACTCATAGTTAGAAAGCACTCGTGCCAGCTCAATAGCTCCGGCCATTCCCGATGCATTATCATTCGCACCCGGTGCCGCTATTTCTTCGTCCATGATATCCGAAGCCCGGCTGTCGATATCGCCGCTCATAATGATGTAATTATTGGGATGCGTATTGCCTTTAAGCACCGCGTAAACATTTACCACCCATGTATCTTCATCAATGCGCGTGTCGGGATCCCCCTCCACCAGCGTACGCTGCTCGTGGACTTCCAAGCATCCTCCGCACTCGTCGCTGATCTTTTCAAACTCCTGCTTGATCCAGCGGCGTGCCGCCCCGATACCTCGCTCGTCTGAGGTGGTGTCAGACATGGTGTGACGCGTCTCGAAGTTAGCTAATGTTCGAATATCAGATTCCAAACGCTCAGCGCTTACTTCGTCAATAATATCATAGATCTCCGGATCGATGGTAAGATCCTGCGCCTCTAATGTATATGAGAAAACGAAGAACAGTAGAAAAGGAAGAAGCAAATAATGTTTCATAATAAAAAATGAGTTTGTTAAAAAGTCCCTGGATTATAGCATCCCGATGTATTTCAAATTATAAATTAAATAATAGCGGCAAAGATGCGAATCCGTTTCACATCTTATTACGTGCGGATGATTTAAAAGACATTTGCTACTCTGTTGACCAGAATTCTTGTTGCAGCGGGTTGGGCAGAGCACCGGGATGAGATATATATGACCTCCTTTTTATTTGAGCAGGCTTCCAGATCCAGAAAAACTGATACAAGTTACACCGCAGACAACTCATTATCCTTTGTTGTCACTCCGCCTGGGTAAATCATTCATGCCAGGAAGAAAAAACCGAAACTCACTTTAAGTGAGCTTTACAAAACATTAGCCTTGGATTTCTCCGGGAGAAGAACTTCAAATTATAATATTTATATTGACAGCAGGTATAAAACTCCCTACATTTAATCGTATATTTACGATATACAATTAATACCACTATGGCACTGACGAAAGCAAAGCTATTTAACAGATCCCAAAAAAGAACCGCCGAGCTGATGAAAGCGCTTGGGCATCCGGCCCGGATAGCGATTGTTGAGCTGCTATTGGAGCGTGACACCTGCATTTGCGGAGATATCACTGACAAACTGCCCCTGGCACAATCAACAGTCTCCCAACACCTTAAAGCGTTAAAAGAAGCCGGCATCATCAAAGGTGAAATTGACGGAGTACGCACCTGTTACTGCCTGAATGAAGAAGGCGTTAAGGAGATCAAAGAGCTTTTTACGAATTTAGTTACCAACATTACCACTGGAACCCAAGAATGCTGCTAATATGAGTACCAACGAACAATCACCTGAAGAATTAAAAGAAACAGTAAAAGCAAAGTACAACCAGATCAGTCAGCAGTCGAAGGAGTACAATGCCAGCTCCTGTTGTGGAGCGGGCGATAGCTCTGAAGAGGTCTATAATATCATGACTGACGATTACAGTTCGGTCGAGGGCTATAATCAGGATGCTGATTTGGGACTCGGCTGCGGACTGCCGACGCAGTTTGCCAAGATCAGTGAAGGTGATACGGTAATTGATCTGGGATCCGGTGCAGGCAACGACTGCTTTGTGGCTCGACACGAAACCGGTGCCGAAGGCAAAGTGCTGGGTATCGATTTTGCGGAAAAAATGATTGCCAAGGCGCGACAAAATGCCGAAAAGCTGGGATTCAACAATGTTGAATTCCGCTACGGAGATATCGAAGATATGCCGGTATCTGATGATATTGCCGATGTTATCGTCAGCAATTGTGTGCTGAACCTGGTGCCGAATAAAGAAAATGTCTTTTCGGAAATTTTTCGCGTACTCAAACCCGGCGGTCATTTCAGCATTTCAGATATTGTACTTGTTGGCGATCTTCCTGATGCGCTACGTGAAGATGCCGAAATGTATGCGGGCTGCGTGGCAGGAGCCATCCAGAAGGAGGAGTACCTGGGGTATATCGAAAAACTCGGCTTTGATAATATAACCATCCAGAAAGAAAAGACGATTGAAATTCCGGATGACATTTTGAGCCGATATCTCACAGAGGAAGAAATTAATGATTTTAGAAATGGCGACACCGGCATATACAGCATTACAGTTTTTGCTCAGAAATTTGGCGGTGAATCTGCATCCGAAAACACAAAACAGGAAATCAAGATGATTGACAAAGGGCCTGTCTGCGGACCGGGCTCTGATTGCTGTTAGTTAATTCTTTTTATTAACCGCAGAGATCGCGGAGGTATCCACAGAGGTTAGAAATAAATGAACTCTATGAATCCTCTGTGCCACCCTGCGGTACGATTTAAACCAACTATATAAATGTATCCAGAATTAAACGAGTACATCCAAACATTAAAAAATGATGTGCAAGCAATTGCGGAAAGCAGACGCGCAGAGTTAGAGCAAATCGCCGGTTATATCCGTAAAAAAATGGAAGAGGATAAAACCGCCAAGCTTAATTTCATCTGCACACACAACAGCCGGCGAAGTCATCTCTGCCAGATATGGGCTGCCGTACTGGCTGATTATTTCGGATTGGATAACGTACAAACTTTTTCGGGTGGAACTGAATCCACAGCCTTTAATCCACGAGCGGTAAATGCCATCCGGCGGGCGGGATTCAAAGTTGATAACACAGGCGGAGACAATCCCTGGTACGAAGTATACTCCGACAAGAACAAACAACCGCTGATTTGCTTCTCCAAGACGTTTGACGACACCGCTAATCCATCCAAAAACTTTGCGGCGGTTATGACCTGCTCTGATGCCGACAAAAACTGCCCGCATGTGCCAGGAGCAGAACAGCGGTTTTCGATCCCCTATATTGATCCCAAAGAATCAGACGGCACTGATCGGGAGACTGAAACCTACGATGAACGTTGTCGTCAGATTGCCACCGAAATGTACTACCTGATGTCAAACATCTGATCTCTCTAAGTAGGCTCGGTCGTTATCTCCCAATCTCATCTCATTTTGAGAAGTTCGTTTAAAAATAAAAAAAGTCATATCATCATTCTGATTCCTTCCATTAAGCCAGTAAGATGATACAGAATAAAGATGATCAATTATTTCTTTGGGAGAACGATCGATTGACTCTGAAATTAATTCTGACACACGATCATAGCCTAATATTTCCCCGTCCGTATTAAACAGTTCAGGCAAACCGTCTGTCATCAATACTACGACATCTCCCGGTTCAATCCGGGTTTCCTCCTTTTTGTAAGGAAAAGCGATTTTATTGCCCAAAGGTAGTCCCTTCAACTCATATTTATCAAAAGCTTTCTTTTCAGCACGGTAGATCAGCGCCGGCGGCATACCGGCTCCTGCAAGCTCAAGCGTATTGCCTGTAAGCCGCCCGATAGCAAAAGCCATATACAACTGACGGAAATCCATAAGACTGATAGAAAAAGATGCCCGCTTCAGAAAATCAACGATATCCATTGAAGTTGCATGCTCTGTAAACAACAATTTAATAGCAGTTACCATTACACTAGCCTGCATACCATGCCCCGTCGCATCACCAATGCCGAATGTCAATGCTCCATTATCGCTGACCTGATAATCGTAGTAATCACCCCCTACTTCGGATGCCGTTTTCATCGAAAACCAGAATTGGTAACCAGGGACTTCGGGAATTTTTTTGGGCAGCATATTCAATTGCATATTGCGCGCATTCTCGAGCTCTTCGCTTTTACGATGATATTCTACCTGCAGTTCTTCGGTACGTTTTCGGAGTCGGTTTTCTGCATTCAGGCGACGCAGTTCCGAAGCAGCTCGATCGGCAAATATGTTAAATAGCGTTACGTTTCTGGCTTCTTTGGGCATGGGCCGTGTATCCAGGACAGCTACATTTCCTAAAATATTGCCTTCCAAATCAAGTAGCGGGGCCCCCAGATAACTTGCCGCATTATTTGTTTTCATATCCGGATCATCAGGATAAATATCGAGAATATTGTCTGGAATATGATACAACTGTTTTTCAGAAAAAACTTTCTCGCAGGGCGTCCCCATAATTTCAAATTCATATCCATCGACATAATGATTATCCATCCACATCGATAACACGCGCGCTTTGCCGGGCTGCGGTAAAACTTCCGTCACCCAGGCTCCCTTGGTGCCAAGGGCTTCGGCCAGATTTTTCACAAGGGCACGGAAAAACTCTTCGCCTGTATGTGCTGAAGTGCCTTCAAGGATTTTTCGAAGAGCTATGTCTTCAAACATATCGGCGGATATTTCTTGCTTATTCATATTTATCCACTTTAGATATTCTCCATAACTACAAAATAAACCTTAACTATTATTCACACATTACCAGTTGTTTTTATTCAACTTATGGGAAGTTACATCAGATTGATATGTTCTCAAACTAAAAAATATGTATGGTGAAAATTCACTGACGAGAGAGAATACAGTTACACAAAGAAGACGGTACATTACGTTGAATCGTGCTTAAAAAACTATAGATGTTTTTGAGACTTAATGCTCAGGATTTCAGCTTATATTTTCCTGTATATTTTTTTACTTCATTTCTTGTTACTGTATATCAGTTATTAGGGTTATCAAGAGTTATGATTTCTTTACGGGCAGTTCCTCCAGCATCCATTCGGGAAATCCCTCATCCAAACGTTTGGCATTGAAGCCTTTCTCATCAAGCAGTTCCACAGCTTCATCGGCAAAGACACAAAAGGGGCCCCGACAGTAAGCCACAACTTCCTGATCTTCGGGAAGCTCATTAAGTTTTTCGGAGAGCTCTTCAACCGGAATATTTAATGCACCAGCAATATGCCCCTCGTTAAACTCCTGCTCGGGACGAACATCCAACACTGTAACTTCTTCTTCCTTCATCTTTCTGGCCAGCTCCTCACTAGAAAGAGTTTCCAGCGATTTCTTTGACTCGCGGAAACGCCGCATCGTTCGCTCAATTTCTGCCATGCGCTCTATACCAAGATCCCGCAATGCTTTCCATGCCTTATAAACGCTTTCCCCGGCCAAACCATAATAGATATAGTTTCCGTCGCGACGCGTTTCCACCAGCTGAACCTGCTTTAACACCTGCAGATGCTGCGAAGCATTGGCAGTGGAGACGTCGGTTTGATCGGCAATTTCCGCCACTGAAAATTCACCCTGGGCCAACAATTCCAAAATTTCAAGTCGGTGTGGATTTGACATTGCCTTCACTATCCTTGCCAGCTCCTGGTATATTTTATTTTTATAGGTCCTTTTTTCCATGATTTCTAGCTTCCTTAGTTAAATGAAACAAAAATATAATTAAACGTATACAACTATTCAATTAAACTATTGAATAGTTTATTTGATCCTTTTAAATTAACACGAGAAAGCTAATTGAAGATACTCTTCAATCATGTATACAGTAGACCCTGATCAAAAAGTTGCCGAAATAATCGAACATCATCCTCAAACCTATTCTGTGTTCAGTAAATATGGATGTCCGGACATGCGTGATGGATTCTTTTCGCTGATGGCTCGAATTATGAGTATTCGCAATGCAGCCCGCATTCACAGGATAGAACTGGAAGATCTATTAAAGGACCTTGAACAAGAAATAAATAACTAGTTACTACCATAGGTAATCATGGAATCACTTCTCGCAGCTTTACAGCAAACACAGGTTGTAGCCATGTTAGCAGGACTGCTCCTGCTATTTCTATGGGAAAGCCTGCACCCTTTTTATGAACATTTCCGGGGAGATTTCAAAACAAGAGGCAAGCACGCCATGCGTAATCTGATAATGGGTGCGCTAAATTCTACGCTGGTTGCCGTAGTATTTGTGGGGCTCTGGTTTGCCGCATCGGTATGGGCCGATGATTTCCGTTTCGGAATTATGCACTGGCTGCAGGATGCGTTTAGGCTTCCGGCGTGGGCTCATGCCTTGGGAGCACTATTGCTATTTGATGCCTGGAGTTACATCTGGCACCGCATGAATCATGAAATCCCATTCTTCTGGCGCTTTCACCGCGTTCACCACTCCGATCCCAATATGGATGTCACGACAGCCAATAGGTTTCATATCGGTGAAATCTTCTTTTCTTCGCTATTTCGAATCCCGCTGATCGCTCTTCTGGGGATCTACCTGTGGGAACTGGTGCTTTATGAGACGCTCATGTTCGCAGTTGTTCAGTTTCACCATTCCGATATCAGTATTCCGGAGAAAATTGATCGCGTGCTGCGGGCTGTCATTGTTTCCCCAAATATGCATCGAGTACACCATTCGCGCTGGCGGCCGGAGACCGACTCCAACTATAGTTCACTATTTTCGTTTTGGGATCGGATTGCGCGAACCTTCAGGCACAATCCTAATCCACAAAATATAGAGCTGGGACTGGAAGAGTTTGATGACGATGACGATCAAACAGTCCGCGGCATGCTGCGTACACCAATTGTGAAACAGAAAAGAAATAAACACGTAATTGATAAGTTCTGAAATCGGAAGGTTAATCAAAACTCTCAATTCACATGCTATCATCAATTAAAAACTACTTGGCGCACCAAGCACGAAAACCATCAGGATGGGTAGGCCGCACTATATTTCCCCGCATTTTCAACAAAGACAATAAGGAGATGGAGCAGTTCGGACTGGAGCTTATGAGTCCCATCACAAATGATCGTATTCTTGAAATCGGATTCGGAAACGGGCGTCTCATCTCTGAAATGATGCCGCAGATCAACGATGGCAAAGTTTTTGGTATTGATATATCTGAAGAGATGGTTTCGCTGGCTGCCAAACGCAATAAGCATTGGATTCAAAACGAAAAACTGGAACTACGAAAAGCTTCCGTGGCCAATATTCCCTATCCGGATAATCACTTTGATAAAGTGTTCACTTGCAATACGATCTATTTCTGGACAAACCCCCTGGAAAATGCCAGAGAAATCCGACGCGTACTTAAATCGGACGGGCAGTTGTACTGTGCCATGCGAATGAAGGAGCGAATGGAATCGCTAACTTCAGTTATCAGAGAAAACAGGGATGTTTTCCGCAATCTATATAATAAAGCAGAAATTAAAGAGCTGTTAAAAGCGGCGAACTTTCAAAATGTGAAGCTTCATTCAAGAACTACTGATTCAGAGACTATTTATGTGATTAGCGGAGTTGGTTGACAATTTAATCTCTGAACTATAATTAGTAATAGAAAATTTAGGATTAAATACTTATTCATCAATAAATTCTAAAAAAGGATCTGAAAAATGAACAAGTATCTATCATTCGTTCTTGTATTTCTGTTTCTTCCCTTCACAATTTCGACTGAAATCATTGACACAGAGAATTCCTCCGAACAGCCGGAGATTCTTTGGGATGAATGGGGTGTTCCTCACATATATTCGAACAATAATGAGGCGCTTGGGTACGGCTTCGGGTGGGCACAGATGGAAAGTTATGGAAATGACATACTCAAACTTTACGCACTGGCACGAGGAGATGGTGCAAAATACTGGGGAAAAGAATATCTGTCCTCCGATCGGTTACTACACAAAATCGGTATTCCCCAAAATGCCGGAGCTGTACTTGAACAACAACCGCCGGAATTCCGAAAGTACCTTCATGCTTTTGCAAAGGGAGTGAATGATTACGCCCGGGAACATCCGCAATTAATTGATGATGATGTACAGGAAGTACTACCAGTTAAAACGGAAGATCTCATAAAACATTCTCAAAGAATGATGTTCACCTTTGTCAGCTCGTCTGGCAACAGAACTCCAATATTAAATTTGAACGGCCTGCCGCCCGATGCACCCATGGGATCAAATACAATGGCAATTGGCCCATCGAAATCACAAACTGGCAATGCCATGCTGTATCAAAATCCGCATCTGCCATGGGATATTCCTTTTATGCGATTTTATGAAGCTCATTTAAACGGACCAAACAATAATTTGTACGGAAGCACCCTGATAGGCTCACCAGTTATCATCATCGGCTTTAACCAGAATCTGGGATGGTCTCACACGATTAATACTGTTGATGTGCTGGATACCTATGAGTTACAAATTGAAGATAACGGTTATCGCTTTAATGGGGATATCCTGAAATTTGAAACTTCTCAACGAATTATAGACATCCGGAAAGAAGACGGAACAATATCAAAAGATACTGTGGAAATACGCCGTTCCAAGCATGGTCCCGTGATCCAATATACAGATAGTTCAGCTGTTGCAATTCGTTCTCCTTTGTTCGAACGACACGGTATGCTTCATCAGTTTTGGGAAATGGGTCAGTCACAAAATTTCGAGCAGTTTCAATCGGCACTTAAACGATTACAGATCCCCATGCTGACCACCACCTATGCAGATCGGGACGGGAATATTTACTATTTATTTAATGGACAAGTGCCCGACCGGTCATCTGGAAACTTCAACGATTGGCAGAAACCAATTTCCGGTGACACATCGGCTACACTTTGGTCAGAATTACATGACTTTGATGAACTGCCACAAATACATAATCCAGAGAGTGGATTTGTTCAAAATTCAAACAGTCCGCCCTGGTTTGCAACAATACCTTCGCCACTGAATCCTGATGATTATCCGGAGTATATGGCACCGGAATGGCTACTTCCCCGAGAACAGCGCGGACTTGAGATGTTGCTTACCAGCAATACAATAAGTTTTGAAGACCTAATTGATATCCGTTACTCCAACAAAATGTTTTTGGCCGACAAGGTTCTTGACGATCTTATTTCCGCTTCCAACAGATCAGAGGACTCTCTAACTGTGGCAGCGGCCAATGTATTGGAAAACTGGGACCGCAAAGCAGATCCTGACAGTAAGGGAGCATTGCTGTTCACCTTATGGGCCCTGGAACAATGCAGGGGACCGATTTCAAATTTTTGCGATTTTGAACAGCCCTGGAATCCGGACAAACCACTGGATACACCTGCCGGTCTTAACAAACCAGATAGCGCTGCAGTACTTCTGGGAAAAGTAGCCGCAAAAATCGATGACCAATATGGAAAGTTGGATGTACAATGGGGTGAAGCAATGAGATTATCGGATGATATCCCCGGTACAGGAGCTCCTGGTGATCCACTTGGGGTTTATCACGTCGTGCAATACAACTATGCAGACAACGGCATTTACCGTCCAGCTTTTGGGGATACCTGGAGTGCTGTTATTGAGTTTACCGAAGACGGACCGCGAGCAGAAGGGATTATGTCATATGGAAATTCCAATCATCCAGATTCTCTGAAAAACAATAGTCAGTTAAAACTGATTTCCAATAAAGAGATGCGTCCGGTTTGGTTCACTCGTGACCAAGTAGAGAAAAATTTAGAAAAAAGAACAGACTTAAGCTTTGCAAATAAATGACATAGCAAAATCTTCCCGACCTGATGTGTAATATCTCCGACAATTGAGGCAATATCTCCAAGCAATAAACATTAAAAATTTTTAATGTTTATACAGTTTATTACATTGATGGAAACGTTGGCTTGTTAGAAAAAACAAAACAGATGGGTACGGAAGAGAAAAGGCAACAGCCTACATTATGGAAACCCCTCACATTTGATCTGTTACTTTCCCATTATTCTTTCAAACATAAGCGGGTTTGGGGACTTTTTGCGGTATGGATTGCTGCGATTACTGGTACTTTAGCTGCAACAATCTATTTACTGCCTAATGAATGGATGTCAGTAACAGACAGCAGAGCAAATGTAATGAAGTTCTTTCTTTTTAATCCAGCCCTGATCCTGGGAATGCTCCTCTTTTTCTGGTTTGGATTTGAGTGGGGTTTTATCCCTATTTTCTTATGCTCATTTATCATCGCTTTCCACTCGAGTATGCCTTGGGGATGGGCGCTTATCTTTGCGATTGCTTTTGTACTCGGATTAGCTATCTGCGCAATGGCCTACCAGGGATTCACTATCTCCTATAATCTCCGGAATTTCAGGAGCATCGCCTTCTTTGTTTCCATTATGTTTATTGCATCTATCGGAAGTTCTCTCGGTTCTTTCATCTGGAGCTTTACGCATCAGCTTTCTGCTTATGAGACCATCATGATATGGAAAAGCTGGTGGAGCGGATCATTTATACAATCAATACTCATTATCGGTCCTGCTCTTTGGCTGTTTACCCCCTATCTAGAAGGTCTTAAAAAACGCTGGTTTGCAATCCCCGGCCGACAACAACTATCATTAAAATGGGTATCCGGGGCTGTAGCATCGATAACAGGAGCACTGGCCTTATTTATCTTTTCCGGTAAATACCTGGGAAAGCTCAGGGTACAGGAAGTGATGAGAGAAGAACAATCGGCCACAGTAATCGACGTGGTCAATGCGTTGGAATCGTTCGAGATTATTTCGTGGATATCCATAGCCATTATTCTTCTTACGGGATATGGTGCTTTCAAACTTATCGGTGGATGGAATGAACAACTATCCGAAGAAGTCGAAAAAAGAACCCGGCAACTCAATGAAAGTCAGCAAAAGCTAAAAGAATCACTTGAGGAAAAAGAAGTACTGTTGCAAGAGATTCATCACCGGGTTAAAAATAATATGGCACTGGTAAGTGCTCTGCTGGAGTTACAAGAACGGACCACTGCCAAAAATGGAGACGCAACTTCTTTTCAAACCGCCCGATCACGTATAAAATCTATGGCTCTGGCCCACGAGGCTCTTTATGAAAATGAGAGATTCTCTGATATTAGTATGAAAGAGTACATCAAACGCATCAGTAGTTTAACCCACCGATCATTCACAAATAAAGAGGTAGATATCGATCTGAAGTTTAAGTTGGAAGATGCCAAACTGGAAATGGCACAGTCTATTCCACTGGGTTTAGTCATTAATGAGATCCTGATTAATGCACACAAACATGCTTTTACAGGAAAATCTCAAGGATGTATTGAGCTGGAAAGTATTGTTGATGAGAATGGCCATATTAATATCTTTATCCGTGATGATGGAGTGGGCCTGCCAAAACCTCCGGAAAAACTCGGCTCTAATTCACTGGGAATGACCCTGATCAAAAAATTTACAAAGCAATTAAAAGCTGATCTCTCCATCGAGTCTGAAAAGGATAAGGGCACAACATTTAGCCTGGTTTTCCAAAGCTGATCTATACAACCGCATCTAATCAAAAGATAAGTTCAACAAATTCCTGTTTTAAAACAGACATCTATATTCTAAAACTATATGTACAAAGCTTCTCAAATCCTATAAGTTCGCATCTCTCATCTTCCATCTTCAGCTGGGAACATAAGATAAGGCATAACGTACAAATTATAGATTCTGGGCATGTTTTGACATTTATATCATTCATGGTATCAGCCCAGCTATTTACGAAACCGGCCCTTAGAGAGCGACGCCAAATCCGCCGGATGATATTGGTAAAGAAGTGCTTTGATGGTATTAAGATGTTCTTCACAATATACCTGAATTCGGCGATAACTTTGTTTAGATCCCAAAACCTCCAAGAATTTTTCTTGGAGGTTTTTTATAATCTGTCCCGTTAGGTGTTTCATACCACCATCGATCGCCCTCCTTCAAATGCATTCGAACCAACATGTATGATCACAAATGTCTTCTCAATACCCACTACTCAATACTACATAAAGATCTAACGATCAAGATCTTTATGAATTTTTAGCAGTTCCACAATCTTAAGAGAGTTTAATAATGAGTAGCAACGCAGTTTGTAAAAATGGTGTTATGTAAAATCTTGTTGTTGGGACAAGAAATTAATTTACAATGCAAACTAATTATATGATTTTCTGATCTGATCATTTAATTCATTGAATAATCAGGAAACCTATGAATGATTTTTTAAGCCATTTGGAATGCTCTAAAACGGGACGCACCTACAACGCTGATATTTTGCAGAATCTTTCTGATGCCGGGGCCCCATTGCTAGCTCGTTACGATCTCGAGGCTGTGGCCCAAAATTTAGATAAACACGACTTGCAGTCAAGAGAATCCAGCATGTGGCGCTACCGGGAACTGCTTCCTGTAAAAGATAATAAGTATCAAATTACGCTGGGAGAAGGATTCACTCCCCTCCAGAAAACAGCTAACCTGGGCTCACACTTTGGCTTCTCGAAATTATTTGTGAAAGATGAGTCAATTAACCCTACCGGCTCATTCAAAGTACGCGGACTTTCAGCAGCTCTCAGCGCTGCACTTGAACGAGGCGCAGAAAAATTTGCTATTCCTTCGGCGGGCAATGCAGCGGGAGCTCTCTCGGCTTATGCAGCTGCAGCCGGAGTACCTGCCTTTGTATTTATGCCGGATGATACACCACAAGCCTTTAAACTAGAGTGTGAGTACTACGGTGCAAATGTCGAGCTAATAGATGGATTGATTGACGACTGCGGAGCCATTGTAAGCGAACGCAAGGAGCAGGAAGGGTGGTACGAAGTATCCACTTTAAAAGAACCGTACCGGCTCGAAGGTAAAAAAACCATGGGTTATGAGCTGGCCGAACAATTTAACTGGAAGCTTCCGGATGTGATTGTGTACCCGACCGGTGGAGGAACCGGACTCATCGGCATGTGGAAAGCTTTCGATGAACTCGAAGAGATGGGATGGATCGGCTCTGAAAGGCCCCGCATGGTAGTCGTTCAATCGGAAGGATGTGCTCCCATGGTCAAGGCTTTTAATGAAAATAAAGAGCACGCCGATGAGTGGGAAAATCCTGAAACCGTGGCATCGGGATTACGCGTACCGGGGGCTGTCGGAGATTTTCTCATCCTGAAAGCATTGAGAGAAACAAATGGTACTGCTGTTGCTGTATCCGACGAAGAGCTCATCGAATTTTCACGCCTGATGGCCGAGCGAACCGGTATCTTTCCGGCCCCCGAAGGCGGGGCTACCCTTGCAGCACTCATAAAGCTAAAAGAGCGCCAGTGGGTGAAAGATGATGAAGAGGTAGTGCTGTTTAATACAGGAACCGGATTTAAGTACATGGAAGCACTGAATCAACAGCAAAAACTGGAAAAAGAGATAGTTGAATAGATGATTCTTTTCCCTGTAATTAGTTGCTCAAAGTAGGTTTTAAAACTACTACCGGCTACGCGTTTACGAATTAAAATAGATAGCCCAGACGTTAACGCCTGGGCTATTGAAATGCTAAACTACTATGGAGGCTAATCATTAGCATCTACATAGCACCCATTGCTCCGGGTTGTCCGCCAGCGGCAGGAGCGCCAGGGGCTTCATCTCCCCCCTCATCTTCAAGTTGTGTAACTGTTACATTCGTAGTAAACAAGGCACCGGCTACTGATACCGCATGTGACAATGCTTTAATGGCAACTTTTGCAGGGTCAACTACACCAGCTTCAATCAAATCTTCAAACTGCTCGGTGTTGGCATTATAACCGTAGTTACCAGAACCTTCTCTCACTTTATTTACAACGACCATTCCTTCTTCACCGGCATTCTCGGCAATCGTTTTAAGCGGAGCCGACAGGGCATTGATAAGTACTTGACCTCCCATGGCATAGTCGCTGTCCGGGCTGTAGTCTTCATTGATATTTTGCGTAGCCCGAATCCAGGCGACACCACCACCGGGCAATATTCCTTCTTCGAGTGCAGCTTGAGTTGCACTAACGGCATCTTCCGCTCTCATTTTATGCTCCTCAGCCTCAAGCTCTGATGCCGCACCAACATGCAATCGTGCCACACCGCTGCTCAACTTCGCCAGCCGTTTCTGAAGTTTTTCTCTGTCATAATCGGAATCAGTCTGTTCAAGCTGTCCCTGAATTTGTTCAATTCGTTCTTGCAGGGCTGACTCATCTCCGCGACCGCCAACAAGGGTGGTATTATCTTCGGTGATTGCTATTTGTTTTACGCGTCCCAAAAATTCGGTTCTTCCCTGTTTCAGCGAATGGCCTCTTTCTTCTGAAATAACAGTACCGCCGGTAAGTATGGCAATATCTTCAAGCATCTGATCCTGTCGATCGCCGAAACCGGGAGCCTTTACCGCCGCGGCTTTAAGATTACCTTGCAGTTTATTTACTACCAATCCCGACAGAGCCTCATCCTCTACATCATCAGCTACTATCAGGATCGGCTTATCCTGCTCACCGGCATACTCCAGGTAAGGAAGCAGCGACTGCAGGTTACTGACTTTCTGATTCGTCAACAGGATAAAAGCATCTTCGAACTCAACCTTCATTTGTTCCTGATCGGAAACAAAGTGCGGTGACAGATACCCGCGGTCAAACTGCATTCCTTCCACGATATCAAGATAGGTTTCAATGCTCTGAGAATCCTTGACGGTGATAACACCGTCCCGGCCTACTTTTTCAACAGCTTCAGCAATCAGTTTGCCAATCGTTTCATCTCCGTTGGCAGAAATGGTGGCAATTTGCTCGACATCCTTTATGTCTTCTATCCCCTTGCTCTGTGCTCTGATTTCATCAAGGACTTTTTCGGCGGCATCTTCCATTCCCTGTTTTAACGCCCGGGGATCTGCACCACCCGTAATATACTTCATGCCTTCATTGATTAGCTGTTGGGCGATGACCGTAGCCGTAGTCGTTCCATCACCGGCTTCATCGTTCGTTCGGGAGGCTACTTGCCGGATAAGCGTTGCCCCCATATTTTCGACTTTGTCCTCGAGTTCTAACTCTTCAACAACAGCAACTCCATCTTTGGTGCTGGTGGGACCGCCATGGGAACTGTCAAGCACAACATTACGTCCTCTGGGGCCCAGCGTAACCTTTGCGGCATCAGCTAGCTTATCAACACCTTCTTTTAGATCCTTTCTCGCTTCTTCATCGAATTCGACTGATTCAATTTCCATGCTCTCCATAACTGCCTCTGTTTTCCTTTTCGATGAACCTTTTCAGGAATGAAGAGAAGCAAAAATTATTCCACCACCGCTTTGCTTATAAAATGATGCAATCTGTGACTATCTACTGTATCACTCTGTCAAAACGGCAAAATTATTTTACGGCGCTGTAGAATTGTATCAGGATTAAGAACAGAAGAAACTATCGGCTCGGATACAGCTCTATCCAATCATGAGAGCTTGGTGCCATTGGGCACCTCAAGATCAGGGACCGCCAGGGCTACATCTCCATTCTCCCTGCTAAAGCCGGTAACCAAACATTCCGACATAACCGGTCCTATCTGTTTTGGAGGAAAATTGACTACACCGATAACCTGTTTCCCCTTCAGATCCTCCTTTTCATAAAGATCAGTGATTTGAGCACTCGACTTTTTCACGCCAATCTCTTCCCCGAAATCCACCTGCAATATGAAGGCCGAATCCCGTGCTTCGGGGAAATCCTCTACTTCAATTATCGTCCCGACTCGGATATCAACTTTCTCAAAATCTTTCCATTTAATCATTCCCATTGTTCTTATTCTCTTTAGATGTTATGACTTTGTATTACTGCAACTCTCCTAAGCATTAAATTGCTCCCATTCCAATTCAACAAATAGAGATTGCCCAATCAAACCTCAAAATCCGGCCCGAGAGGGATAGCTAAATTTTCGGCCTCTTCTTCTAAGTTATTTGCCATATTATCATTCTCCTGCTCTTTCATCAGCCTGATTAATGAAGCCCGCGCCTCCAGGTGATACGGGTTGTAGTCGAGTGCCTGCCGGTATCGATCCACGACCCCGGCGTCGTCTCCGCTGGTTTCGTTCAGCAAGGCATGAATATATTCAAACTCAGCTTTGTCAGCGGGCAATACAGGCTCTTCTACCTGATCCAACACCTCTTTCCCGTCATCGGAACGATCCATTTCGGCATAAATTTTCGCAAGCAACATTTGCTCGTCAAAATCCAGCTCTTCCACTTTGATATCTGCCAATATTTCTTCAGCTTCAGCCCTTTGCTCAGTGTCAACATATATCTTTGCAATGCGGAGCGAATAATCCGTACGCTCGTTATCTGCAGAAGCTAAAATTCGCTGTCCTTCCTGAAGTGTTTCCAGAGCCTGTCTCGACCGGTCGGCACGCATTAGAACATTGGCATACATCAGGCGGTAGCCAAAATTCTGCGGGTTCTGATCAACCAGCGTATTAAAGTAGTCAACTACATCCGCAGAATATCCCAGCGAACTGCGTGTAAAGTTGGCAAATGCCTCTGCCTCTTCTTTTCGATCCCGAAGGTAGGTCGAAACCGTTGGCGCATCTTCTATATATTGTTCCGCCACCTCAACGGCTTGGGCCATATAACCATAATCACGGCTGCGCTGACGGTAAAGCCTGTTGAGCTGAGCACGCTCGGCAAGATCGCCTTCCAGCGCTTCAGCTTCGTCAAAAAGAGAAATCTGCTCATCCATCGCTTCGTCGAACGACAGCTGATCCTGCAGAGCTTTTTGATGGATGATGTTTGCTTCGCTTACATATGTCGGAGCATAGTCTTGATCCAGTTCCCTAGCTTCTGCGATTTTATCCTCTGCAGCATCAAAATTTCCCAGCCCTGCATCGACTTCTGCATATTCCAGTATCGCGGGCACATAATCAGCACTATGGGTCATTGCAGTATCCAGATAAGCTGTAGCCTCTTCCAGATTGTCATCGCCACGCGAACTTTCGGCCATTGTCAAATAGGTCTGGGCCCAGTTGTCAGCAAACACTTCTTCATTGCCATCCAGATATTCTTCCTGTTTGGTCAACAGCGAATCCAAAAAAGCGTAATAGTCGGGATCTTTCTGCTGAATATATTGCCGGGTGTTCATTGATTTGTGATTAAGCGGATGCACTTTCTTCTCGGACAAAAATCCGGCATAGCCCTGCGCAAAGAATTCACTCTCATTGTTGGAAGCGTAGTAGTCTAGTGTGCGGTCGTTTTCCATGGCCGTATGATAGAGCGAACGAATCCGGCGGTTCTCTTTGTCCGTCAAAATGCGTCCGTGATACAGATGCGCATATTCATGGGCCAGCACATTACGCTCCCAGTGGGCGCCCCGCTCCAGGTATTCGATGCCGGTGGCCCCACTTCCAACGCCCCGAATATCCATCCACTGGCGATTGTCGAAGGTCGTGCCGTAACGGAAATAGTTTGACTCCATCGCTTCGGCCAGATCGATATGCAACGCCGGGATAGCAAAATCGGAATCAAACTTATCGATCATCGGCAGATAAGCCTTACTCGGACCTATTTGCTGGGCAATCATCTTTTTGACGCGATCTCCCGGAAAGTATTCGGCATCCTTAAAAATATCATAGAAAACATCGCCTTCATCCGGAACAGGTGTTTGCGCGATCTCCTTTTCCAGCTCCTCAAATCCATCTAAATATTCAAACTGACGCTGCTTGATCACCGCCGCCAGTCCATTATGTGCAGGGCCGTAATTTTGCTTCTGCTCCAATATCCGCTCAAAGATAGTCTGGGCTGAATCCAACCTCGCATCTCGATTCATATCATAATACATATAATAGATTGAACCGCGCGTCATAGCCGGCAGTACCGATTCAGGGTATTCCGACTCTACTTCACGCGTTATCCCAATCGCCTCATCAAGCTGCTCTTGAGAAACCAGCTCGTCTGCTTCATCGAGGCGGGAACTCACCACGCTGTCGGTGGGATGAGCATAGTCAGCATACGTTAAGTTGGTGTGGCCATTTCCGAAGTGCCAGTGCGTAAGGTAGTGCAGCGGGTTAAGCTCAAAAGCCAAATTCCACTGGGCTGCCATATCATCCAGCTGGGTAGCATCAACGCGCCGCCAGATGGCATATCCATAACTGAATCGCGCATCAGGATTAAAAGGATTGAGCTCCAGGGCACGAACCAAAGGCGCTGCTGCTCCTTCAGGATCCTGTGACCAGAAGCGGCTTTCTGCCTCCAGCAGGTATCCGCCGGCAAACTCTGAATCCCAGTTCTGCACTTTATTCGCCCATTCCAAAGCCTGCTCATAATTGCGATCAAGCAGTGCAACTCTGCCCCGAATCAGTCCCGCCTCTGCATCGCGACTGTTTTCTTCCAACAACCCCATCGCCACCTGGTCAGCTTCATCTAACTGCCAAGCCTGAATATCCAGCTCCGACTGCAACAGCTGTGCTTGTCGGCTACCGGGATTGGATTCTAATACCTCATCCACAATCTGCTCGGCTTCGTCGTATCGATGCTGCTTGAAACGAAGCTGCGCCTTGGCAATCTTATATTCCTCTGTATCCTCCGTTATATCATCGAGACGGGTTTCAGCTTCATCCCAAAGTCCGAGTTCAATCATCTTCTCAAGCGTTTTCGGGCTCTTTTCCTCATCCCACGCATTAAGAGCTTCAGTCCGCTGCTCTTCGAGCATTGTCCGGGCCTGATCAACACCATTTACATATGACTCCGGCTCATCAGAGCAGGAGATCATTGTAATTGACAGTAGAAGACATAAACAAATTTGTTGAGATGCTGATGAAAGTCTTATCCTAAAATCAGACATAATATGTAAATTTTATTATCAAAGGGATTTGGTCCGTATTTACTCTTTAATTAGAAATGGATCGTTGGCGATATTTGACTCCACTCCTTCTTTGGATTCTTTCACCATTCGGGCCACTTCTTCCATTAACTTATCGTTATTTACAACCACACCATCTTTAATTGTATGGACGATACCCTCGGTTCGGTACATCTCATCATTTTCGTCAAGTGTTACCGCTCCGAATGAATACATGAAGCGTAAATTGTGCAGCGGACTACCATCCACAATGAGCAAATCAGCCTCGTAACCCGGCCGTACCAATCCCGTTTCATCTTCGATGCGGAGAGCTTTGGCACTGTTTTGGGTAGCCGCTTTCAGCACTTCAAGCGTATGCATGCCCGATTCTCTGATAAGCTGAAGCTCGCGAATATTTGAAAAGCCGGGGGTTGCCCAGATATAGTTGTCGTCGGTTCCATAAGCAACCGTGCCGCCGCGTTTGTTGAATTCATATATAAGGTCGCCCCACAGATCATATGCTTCGTACCAAATCTGCTCGTCATCGGATGTCCATTCATAATGGTAGGAGCCGTGATAAGCCGGATCTGGAAGATTCCATTCAATCAGTGACTGATGCGTATACTTCTCGTGCCAGGGCAGACTTTGGGCTCGCAAAATATCCCGATTGGCTTCATATACCACGCGCGTCGGCTGCATAATAACACCATATTCAGCCAGTGAATCGGCTACTTCGCCCAGCAACTTTTCTTTATTGGCTTGTTGCCAGACTGTGCCCGCTTCTCTGAAGCGGTGGTTCTCGTTATCAAAATTATAATCTCTCGGGTAATCCTGAACATCCCTGTCCAGTGAAGATTCGGCATAGCCATAGTGATGCAGAATCATGGTAACACCCAGACGCGCCGCGTCAACGGCGTCGATGACTGCCGTATTGGAGGGTGGAATGTGCACCCCTGTTACTCCACCAGCATCCCATACAGCCTGGGCTGCAGCTTTAAAAAGTTCTTGATTCCAGGTTATCCCATTCAGATAAACCTGATGGGCGCCTTTTTCCACCATCTCCCGCGCTATTTGGTCCGCATTATCAGGATTCTCTAAAAATTGCTGATCATAATCCAAGCCTGAACCCCAAGACCACAACGGGTACATGGTTGGAGCCAATAGCTCATTTTGCTCTTCCCGGCGGACCTCTTCCATTGCATTTTCTACGCCACGATCCGAAGCCGGTCCAAATGTGGTAACGCCATGGGCAAGCTTTAAATAGTAAATGTATTCAAGAGGCATCGGCTCTTGACGAAGATGTCCGTGCAGATCGATTAATCCCGGCATCACATATTTTCCGCTCGCATCGATAACACGATCTCCGGTCGGACGATCTGCGTCTCCACGGCGCTCGGCCGTAACCGGATCAAAGGGAATCATCTCCGTAATCTGGTCTTGCTCTACTACTATATCATACGGACCCACAGGTGGTCCTCCATGACCCGGAATAACCATTGCGTTTCTGATAACCAAGCGGTCATAAGGACCCTCTGCCAGCTCTCCAAATTGATCCTGGGCCCGGCTTTGCTGCAAAGCCACACCTAAAATAATTAATATTAAACATAGGCTTTTTGAAAAACGACTAACCTGTTCAATCATAGCACTTTCTGCTTTATTTGAAATTAAATCCATACAGTAAAATCCGTATGCACGGCTCTGCACAAGCAATTTTTATCAGAAGAATAACTCTTGTGCTCGAAATATTATGCATTGGTACGAGCGGATACTCGCACCATTACCAACTAGTACGTTATGATAAATTCTATTCCTTAATAAACGGACTTGTAGCAGCATTAGACGGAGAGACACCTTCTTTTGATTCCTCAACCATCCGAGCCACTTCTTCCATCAGCCGATCATTATTGGTAACCACTCCGCCTTTAATAGTATGATCAATACCGTTAGTGCGGTACATTTCTCCGTCGTCATCCAGGGTGAGCGCTCCAAAAGAATACATAAACCGGAGATTGTAGAGCGGACTTCCATCAACGATCACCAAATCGGCGGTATAGCCCGGTCGGACGAGTCCGGTTTTTTCCTGGCGCAGTGTTTGAGCACTGTTATGAGTGGCTGCTTTTAATACTTCCAAGGTATGTAATCCGGTCTCCCGCAACAGCTGGAGCTCGCGGATATTCGAAAAGCCAGGTGTGGCCCAGATGTAATTGTCATCGGTTCCGTAGGAGACATGTCCGCCACGTTTATTGAATTCATAAATAAGATCACCCCAGAGATCGAATGCATGACTCCAGTAGTACTCATCATCTGAGGTCCAGTCGTAGTGATAACTTCCGTGGTAAGCAGGATTGGGCAAATTCCATTCGATTAGCGCCTGGTGCGTATACTTCTCGTGCCAGGGCAGACTTTGCGCCCGCAGGATATCACGATTGGCTTCATAAACGACACGCGTGGGAAGCATGTGCACGCCATACTCTACAAGGGAATCAGCTACTTCACCAAGCAAACGCTCTTCATTGGCTTCGGTCCAAACTTTGCCGGCATGGCGAAATCGCGCATTTTCATCATTATAGTTGTAATCACGGGGATAGTCCTGAACTTGTCGATCCAGGGAAGATTCTGCATAAGCGTAATGATGCTCGATCATAGTAACGCCGAGACGGGCCGCGTCAACAGCCTGGGTAACCGCTGTGGTTGACGGGGGAATGTGATATGTTGTTATACCACCTGCTTCCTCTACAGCCTCACAAACTGCTCCCAACAGCTCTTGATTCCATCCTAAATTACCAACGCTCACCACATGAGCACCTTTATCCACCATCTCTTGTGCAATCTGTGGCGCATTGGCGGGATCTTCTAAAAACTCCCGATCGTATTCCGTATTACTGCCCCAGCCCCAAATCGGGAACATGCGCGGAGCTAAAATTTCATTATTTTCACTGCGTGCGGCCTCATTCATTGCCTCGTTCAGACCGCGGTCAGGTGCCGGTACCATAGTCGTTACTCCATGAGCCAGCTTTGTATAATACACATACTCAATAGGCATCGGCTCCTGGCGCAGATGCATATGCAGATCAATCATGCCCGGCATGACATACTTGCCACTGGCATCAATAACGCGATCTCCCGTCGGCCGGTTCAAATCATCGCGCCGTTCTGCCGTTACCGGATCAAACGGGATCATCTCCGTGATCTGATCTTGCTCAATAACAATATCATACGGACCTACCGGTGGCCCTCCGTGTCCCGGTATGACCATAGCATTGCGGATTACCAGTCGATCATAGGGTCCTTCAGCCAAGTCTCCAAAATCCTGTGCCAGACCTCCCTGTATCCCCACTATCAGTACCAAAAATAAAAAAGTTATAGCTGTCTTAATTTTATCCATCATCATCCGATTATATTATTAGAAATAAAAAGCCCCTGAAAATATCAGGGGCTCAATACCCATTAAGCAATTAACTTTAATACCACTCTTTTTCTCCTTCTTCCTCGGCTTGTTCATCCACCATATTGCGAACATCTTCAAGCAATTGTTGGGCATCATATACGATACCATCCTTAATGGTATATTTAACGCCTCCTACTCGTTTAATCTCGTTAACACCTTCAACCTGAATTGCCCCATTCCCATATAATACTTTCAGGTTTTCCAGGGGATTTTCTTCAACAATCACCAAGTCTGCCAACTTACCGGGACGAATAATACCGAATGGCGGATTTTCATCCTTCTTCTTATAGAGCTCTTCTGCGCCGTACATCGTTGCCGAGCGAATCACTTCCAGTGGATGAAACCCAGCCTCCTGCAGAAGTTCCAGTTCTCTTATATATCCAAAGCCGTACAGCTTATAAATGAATCCGGAATCCGAACCCGTCGTTACCCGTCCGCCGGCATCTTTATAATCATCGAGGAACTGCATCCAGCGATCATAAAAGTTTTTCCATTCTATCTCGTCTTGGGTTGTCCAATTGAACCAGTATGAGCCATGAGCTCGTCGGCTGGGCTTGTAGAAGTCCCACAGAGTCGGCAGGGTATAATTCTTATGCCATTCCGCAGCGCGGGCTCTCATCACATCGCGGCTGGCTTCGTAGATAGTCATGGTAGGATCCATGGTCAGATCATACTTCAAAAACTGATCGATCAGCTCATTCCACTCTTCGCCTCCTGGCTCAACGATTTTATCCCACTGTCGTGCTACCTGACCAAATCGATTTTGCTCGTTCTGATAATTGTGATCATACGGATAAGGCTGTACATCGTGATCATCATACATCGATTCAAATAAACCGTAATAATGAGTCTGTGCACCGAGTCCCAATTTGGCAGCATCCAGAGTATTCATACGCGGCACGCCCATCTGGTCAAGGTGAGCCGTGCTGTTCAATCCCAGCTTCTCCGCTTCATCAAGTACTGCTTCCATAATTTCGGGATCATGAGCACCCAGCTTTAAACCATCAATACCTTGCTCATGTGCCCACCGCACCCATTCGCGCGCCGTTTCCGGATCATTAATCGGGCGATCTTCCCATGCCTTCCCGGAACCGATACGGTGATAACTGAACATTCGGGGTGCTACTATTTCATTCTTGGCACTTCGTTCTTTTTCACTAAGCGACCACTCCAGCTCGTCGAATGGAACTCCTCGTGCCGTTGTGATTCCATGGCCCATCCAAAGCTTATAGGTATACTCTGCATTGGGTACTTTGGGTTTTCCACCGGTATGCACATGCATATCAATAAAACCGGGCATCACATACATCCCTGATGCATCTATTTCCTTGGTAGCGCCATCCGGACGTTCATCCTCATCGATAGGTACTTCGGGATATCCAACGCCCTCTACTTCTACAATTCTATTACCTTCAATTACGATATCCATCGGTCCCGAAGCAGGCGCACCGGTACCGTCAATCACCGTAGCTCCTCGAATTATCAATCGCTCATACGGTCCTTCACCTTCATCGCCCCGATCCGGAGCAGGATCAGACGGTTGTGCAATTAGTCCGCCGACCAAAAAGCCCAGTAGAATTACAGCGAATCCCGCTATTTTTGATATCAGTTTGTACATCGAATTAATATGTAGTAGATATGCCATAGGTACACCTTTAGCTCTATTATGATTTAGCGCGGCAGCAAATAAGCCGGATACAAACCGCCTTTCAGCCATCCCGCGATCTTTTATGATCAAAAATTAATTCCCATTAAAAGGAGGTGTCGGAAATCCATCCCCAGAACTTTGTCCATCAGTGCCTCCCAGCAAAATAACCACTGCAGCAATCGTTGCCCCTACAATAATAACCCCGGGCAGGTACCGTTTTAAAAAGCTTTCTTTATCTTCCGGTACAATTGTTTGAACTAGCTGGTTATTAATCCGAACCAGCTCTTCACCAAAATCCTCGTAAAAACTTTTAATGCTCAGAGAATATAAATTATCAGTAGCAACATCGTAACGCACAACATTCCCTACAAGAGCCGTATTTTCACTGTCTTTACTCGTGTTTTCAAGTTTTCCCGCAAAAATAAAATCGGCGTTGAGAAGTTCAGCTGCAGTACGAAAAGTCTCCTGCCGTTGCTGATCCCTAAGCTCACTGATAAGTGATGCATCCAATTGACTTTGAATATCTGTGTCAGGAACGTTATAGAAACTCGGCTCCTCTTCCAGGAGATCAGAAATGCGATTTTCAATACTCTTTTGCCGATCGGGATCAACATCTCGAAAATCTATCCCGATAAATGCTACATTAACTATATCTTGCGAAATAAAAGAAGTATAGGCTGGCAAAACCTGAACATTTAAGAGGCACACACTCAATATAAAAGCCAAAATATTTTTTAGTACCAGCATTATTTTACTGCCACAACTCAGTTAAAAATACCACATAATAAATGAACGTATATAAATAATTATGCTAATGCATGTATTTATTTAACATATACTGACACGCATTTTACAATAAGTTTATTACTTACCCCATAAAGTAAAAATTTTGATACTCCCACACCTACAAATCTCTATACGCTTTACATTCTAAAAAGAATGTAAGAATGCTTGTATTGTTCATCTAATTAGTATAAAATTAACATAGCAAAAGGAAGGATCAGCATTTCGACAACAAAATAGTATTACTATTATGGAATCAGACAAGTCTATTTATTTTCAGATCCCAAAAATTGAAAGGGAAGGATTTGTATTACAGTATGATAATCTGGAGCATTTTTATGATCAGCTCCATCATCATCCTGAATTACAGCTCATCTATATACTCGAAGGAACAGGTGACCTTTTTATTGGGGATTCGATAACTACCTTCAAATCAGGCAATCTGTTTTTATTTGGATCTAATCAAAGTCATCTACTGAAAAGTGACCCGAAGTACTTCCGGGGAGACTGTTCTGAAAAGTCTAAGTCTATTTCAATCTTTTTCCGTGAAGATTCTCTGGGAGAAGGTTTCTTCGAACTTGCGGAAACAAATATTATTAAAGGACTTATTGATCGCTCTGATCACAGCCTGCAGTTTTCTCCTGATGTGGCGGAAACGATTGGGGAACGAATGAAGGATTTAACTGATAAAAAAGGGTTTGACCGATTCCTGGAAATATTATCAATCCTCCATAGCCTTGCCCAAACCGAGGAATACAAATATTTGGCCGGCGTAAGTAATTCGCATCCGCCTACCGATAAGGAAAGTGAGCGGATAAATAATGTTATCAGTTATATCCTGAAAAATTATAAAGACGATATTGAACTCGGTACAATTGCCGAAATAGCAAATTACAGCAAAGCGGCTTTCTGCCGATTTTTTAAACAGCGTACCCGGAAAACATTTACTGAATTCTTGAATGAAGTACGCATCTCGCAAGCTTGTAAATTGCTACGCAATACCGACTTAAATATCTCACAAATATGCTTTGAAAGCGGTTATAACAACGTCTCTAATTTCAACAGACAGTTTAAACGGATTACTAACACCACGCCCAAGGAATACAAGGAAAAGTTTGAAAAACTGTCTTCGAGCCCGCATGTCATAGAGCATAATCGATAAAAAAGAGAAGATTTGCCGTTGCCCTATAACCTGACAAAAACTAAATAATAAAGAGAAGGCGCTGTGTCATATAAAATCTGCTCGGGTTAAAGTTATCGATTGAATATCGGTTCCATACATTTATTGCAGTGCAGGTCCTGTCAGAAGGAAATACGGATCCATCAAATACCCTTAATCAAACTTCGGATCATTACGCACTTTAATTGTATTAGTTTCCGTCTGTCCTGCTACATTCAACTCAACCCGATACGTGCCAGCTTCAGCCTCCCGGGCCGAAAGCGGTTGACCAAAATAACCACTGTATACTTTGTCACCCAAGATAGGAGTGAAACGCATTAACTCTTCCCGAACATCATTAAGGTCATTGTACTCGTCAGCATTATTTAACGCCTCAGTAATTCCTTCGATATGAGTTTGCAGTACCCGTCGGCTCTGTTTCATTGGAGGATATGAGAGATCATCATAAGGGTCAGGTGATCGGTGATCGGCAAGTAAGTCTTTGGCCAATACCAGAAGCATATCCGAATTTTGTGTTGATTTGAGAGACTGCGATACATCATCACGTATTTTTTCCAGCCGGTCATGCATTGATGACATTTCTTCCTCGGTGGGCATAAATTCAAGCTCCCATTCAACCCGGTTGATACCTTCTGTGGCATCCACGGTCATCACATGCTCCCTGTCTTCAGATATATCCGTGATACGTATCTCCGCTTCGCCCGAGGCGGGAGTCTCTCGTAAGTAAAAATCAATTAATGATGCCCGGGGAGGATTGGGGCCGTTAAATTTTAGTTCGGTTCGTAAACTGTAATTTGTTCGGTCCAGCCATTTGGTAGCAATCTGACTTTCAAACAGATGTACCTGCTTATTTTGGATTTCTGAACTCAACTGCTGTAGTGGCGTGATATCATCCAGAATCCAGACACTTCGTCCATGAGTACCTGCAATTAAATCAGCTTCCCGAGGATGAATTTCAAGGTCGCGAACGGCAACAGGCGGTAAATTATTCATCAGTGGAGACCAGTTTTCTCCGCCATCAATTGAAACAAAACTTCCAAATTCAGTACCTGCAAAAAGCAGTTGCGGATTAACATAATCCTCTACAATCGTATGAACACTGTTACCTCGATTGCCATTGGGAATGCCGTCAGTAATTTTTGTCCACGATTCTCCGAAATCAGTCGTCTTGTAAATATAAGGTTCGAAGTCGCCTATACGATGATTATCAACGGTTACATAGGCGGTGCCTTTATCAAAATTAGAAGGTTTCACCTGACTTACCCATGCTGTATCAGGATAAGATGAAATATTCCTGCTTACTTCTGTCCAGTTTTCTCCACCATCTTGAGTCAACTGAATATTTCCGTCGTCGGTCCCCACCCAGATGATATCGCTATCCATGGGTGAGTCTTCTACCGTATATATCGTATTGTGATTCTCAGCACCAGTGGCATCCCTGGTCAACCCGCCGCTGTAGGTAGAATTCCTTGTATCAGGATTATTAGTTGTCAGGTCAGGACTGATAATCTGCCAGGTATTTCCTCGATCCACTGATTTAAACAAATAATTACTCCCTACATAAACCGTACGTGGATTTTTATTAGACAAAATAATCGGTGAGTTCCAGTTCCATCGGAACTGCGGAGGAAAATGGCTGCCGTTGATCGTACGGCTGGGTGTATCCGCGCCAAACCAATGCTCACCGGGATTAATCGTATACTCTGTTATTTCCTCATTAAAATCAGCATCATAATATTCCTCAAAGTTAATAGTGGTTTCAGGTGTGGGAGTAATAAGTGTTGTTTCTCGGGTCTCCATATTCTTGCGGGCAAATACTCCAACATGGGCAGCTGTATATACCGTCTTCCAGTTAGTGGGATCCGCAGTCATGTGAAAACCGTCTCCTCCGTTAACTTTGACCGCATGATCCATCCGAATACCGTTTTGGTTTCGGGTTTGGCTGGGCACCCCCCAGCCTCCATTATCCTGTAGACCTCCATACACCCAGTAGGGATCTCTCATATCATAGCCTATTTCATAATATTGACCGATCGGCATATTCGTATATGAGATATGTGCATCATTGCCGAGCGTCAGATGTGCTCCCTGATCGGTAGCGGTATACATAACCTCTTTGTCTTGGGGAGATATCCAAAGATCATGGTCATCCCCTCCACCGGAGCTGAACGGCTTACCGGCTTCGAAACTTTGTCCCCCGTCTTCTGAATAGTAGAAGTGACGCGCAACAATGTATATCAAATTATCATCAGAGGGATTAATTCTAACCCGACCGTGATAATAGGGTCGTGAATTATGGCGGAACAGATAGTCCCAGCTTTCGCCTCCGTCATCAGAACGGTAAACCCCCGGATCCGGTACATCCAGATCATGAGACAAATTATCAGATGCTTCCACATACGCAACTACCGTCTCAGGATTAGAACGATAAACATCCACATCAACTTGGCCGATCTCTCCTTCGGGAAGACCATTTGTAAGCTTCTTCCAGCTATTACCGGCGTCAGTTGACTTGTATATTCCGCCTGTCGGACCTCCGCTGTCCATTCCCCAGGGTCGACGCAACCGCGGATATATACCGGCATAGATTTCATCCGGATTTTCAGGATTTAGTTCCACGACTGTACCGCCGGATTCCCTGTCATCAGGCAAACCATTCGTTAGCTTTTGCCAGGTTTTACCACCATCGGTAGTTTTGAAGATACCTCTTCGTCCCTGGTAACTCCACAAATCACCCAGTGCTGCTACATAAACAATATTCGGATCGGTCGGGTGCGGAGTAATCTCGGAGATCTGGTAGGTATCTCCCAATCCCATCTTCTGAAACGTTTCTCCCCCGTCAGTAGATTTATAGATACCGTCGCCCCAACCTACACTATTCCGATTGGTTGATTCACCGGTTCCTACCCATATGATATCAGGATTATCCTGAAAGAAAGCTACATCACCAATAGACTGACTCCCATAGTCATCAAAGATTGAAGTAAACGTATTCCCCGCATTTGTGGATTTCCATACTCCTCCCGAAGCAGTACCAATAAGAACGGTTTTATAGTCATCGTTCAGCGCATCGATTGCAGCTATGCGCCCCATCATATTTGACGGGCCAATATTTCGCCACTCCAGATCTTTATAAAGGCTGTCACTTGCAGCTTGTGCTTTGGCAGTACTTGGTTGGGTCACTATGAATCCAACCACTGCCAATGCAACCATCATAAATAATATTTGATGCGTAAACGACTTTTTGTATTCTCTCATTATTCCACCCTTTTATTGGAAATTAAAATAGATATAAAACTTCAAAACAGAACTTGTAATCACAGAAAATTTTCATATGTATTAATAATCAGCTTAATAAATTTATCGAGGGGCTATTAATACGATCTTTTCGAAAGATTGGCAGAATTTTACATTCTCGGGATTTGGAAAGCTTTTTCTTGATACTTTCAATCTTATCAACAGTTTCTGGAATCTGATTCTGATGAAATGATAGCAGTTGTCGGAATAATTCATGCCACTCTCATCACTTCCCGTAAGCACACATTCTTTTTAACGGCTCTCTTCTTTATAAGTAGGTATTAACGAAGTAAAAAACCATGTTTCATCGGATCCTCGGGATCGATGACAAATGTATTTTGCGCAGTAATATATGCCGTGCCTTCCACTTCAGGAATAACAGCATCATAAGGACCAAAAGTTGTCGTTTCCCTGACCTTCCCGCGAAACACTGACCCCGTAATACTTTCTATACTCATCCATTCACCTTCTGAAATCTCATCCCGAGCATAATGTATTGCCATCCGACCAGAAACTCCCGATCCCGTTGGACAACGGTCGACTTCACCATCGGCAAAAATGCAAACATTACGGCTGTCGATTCCATCACTTACGGGAGCTCCTATAAAGATCGTGCCGTATAAGAAGCTCAGATCACTCTCAAAGGGATGAACTACCTCTTGGTCAGACTTCATAACCGCGTGCTTTATATCCATTCCGGCCTGGATCAATTTCCTGTAGTTGTGGGGTGTGAGTTCAATACCAAGCTGATTGCTATCAACATAGGCATAAAATGCTCCGCCGTAAGCCAGATCATAGGTCACAGCTCCCAGATCATCAACCTCCACAACGGCATCCAGCGCTAATACAAAAGAGGCGACACAGCGAAAACGCTCGTTGCCTATGCCTTCTTCAGAGACTTCTACCTCCGCATACAGTCGGCCACACGGTGCATCAATCGTTACTTCTGTTACCGGCATCTTTTGTGGCACCCATCCCAACTCTACTGCCAGCCGGCTAATGGCAATGGTTGCATGTCCGCACATGGTACTGTATCCCTCGTTATGCATAAAGATGATCCCGAAGTCAGCACCATTGTCATTGGGTGGAACAAGAATGCAACCGTACATATCGGCATGGCCACGGGGCTCCCACATCAGCGATTTCCGGAGATGGTCGTAATTTTCCTGGATATAGCGGCGGTATTCCAGGACATTCTTTCCTTTCAATGACGGAAAACCATCAACGATAACCCGAAGGGGCTCTCCTCCGGTGTGCATATCGATGCATCGAATCTGTAACCAATCTTCTGGTATATCCAGCTTTTTGTGTTGTTGTATTCGCTTCCAGGTGTCAGACATCTTATTATCTATAGCGGTTACTCGTTATGGTTTAGTTGTAATAAGGTGTCGGCTAATCAGTGCCTATACCTTCAGGAGCCGGTAAAAGCTGATGGTGATAAAAAATGAATTTAATAACTGCTTTTCGAATACAAAAAATCGGAGTATCATTGGGAGGTTTCTTGGTTGAGTTTATTTCCCTGCTTACCATTGATCGCTCGCCATAGCCCGGCCTTGAAAGAACCGGGCTAAGAAAAAAACCAGAAGCTGTCTGAAGACAGCTGAAGAACAATAGTAAAAAGCAGTGTCATCCCAACGTAGTGGAGGGATCTCTTCGAATCGATTCGCGTAGGATCTAAAAGCATATCTGTTATGTCGGGCACTTGAGATCCCTCTCCCGATAACCTTTGGGATCGGGAGGACAAACTGGGATAATACCATCTGGTTTTACCCCTAGTTATATCTATTTGGATCGATCAGTGGTGTGGTGATTTCGGCTTCTCCTTTAGAGATCAGATCAGCAACAATTTTTCCGCTCACCGGACTCAAACTCATGCCCATCATTGCCTGTCCGGTAGATGCATATACATTTTCATATTTTTTCAGGGCTCCTACATAGGGGAGACCATCGGGAGAGATTGGCCGCAATCCCACCCATATATCATCAACCTTCAGATCACTCAGCTCAAACTGGGGAAGATAGCGACATACAGATTTTTTGAGTCCCGATATTTTTTTGGGATTGATACTCTGATCAGTCCCGATTATTTCCATCGTCCCAGCAAAACGCAGCATTCCATTCATCGGCGTCATCGTTACCTTTTCCTCTGCAAAAATCCCACAATTATCGGGCAGTATTTTGGGATCCTCAAGAGTAATACTATACCCCTTTCCAGCCTGCATCGGCATATTTACGCCGATCTTTTTGCATAATGAAGGTGTCCAAGCCCCCGTACAAATAACTACGTCCGTACCATTGATAACTTCTCCTTCCGATGTACGCACTCCCGTGACACTACCTCCATTTTCCACTAGATCTTGAACTTCTGTCTGGTACTTGTATTCCACATTCCGTTCGGCCAAAAGTTCTTTAAGTCCGTCCATTAACGATCCGGGATGCAGATGCGCATCTTTCGGGAAATAGGTAGCGCCAACGATATCCAGATCAAGTAGAGGTTCTTTTTCAGCCACTTCTTTCGGCGTAAGAATTTCTGCTGGCATCCCGAGCTCGTTGGCTTTATGAACCACTTCAGCCTCTTCTTCCAGCCCCTTTTCACTTTTACAAAACATGAAAAGCCCTCTTTTCTTGAAATGAAAATCGATAAATTCCTTTTCTTCTATCTCTAAAAGCAATTCCCGGCTTCGCAACAGCATCTCCTTCAGAACGGGAGCTGCCTGTTCAACCCGTTCTTTTGTCGATGCTTTTTTAAACTTCCACCCCCATTTCAGCAGCTCCAGATTAAGGCGCGGGCGAATATAAAATGGGCTTTCTGCACTTAACATCCATTTCAATCCCTTGCTGATAATGCCGGGGGATGCCAGCGGAATGATATGACTGGGCACAATCATACCCGCATTGCCGTACGAACAGTTGCTTTTACCATCATTTTTGTCGATTACCGTTACATCTATACCTTTTTTGCTAATATAGTAGGCCGCGCTTATGCCGGCAATGCCCGCACCAATTACAATTACATGCTTTCCGTTATTCATATATCATCTTCCAATCGTCAATTAAGAGGCTTTCACAACTCAGTGTCATTGCGAATGGAGCGAATAAAATGAACAAAATGTGACAATCTCCCCTCGTGTGGGGATCGCCACACCCCGAAATCCCAAGGGGCTCGCGATGACAATTTAACAGGGATGTGATTTGCAAATCCTCCATTTATCTATTTTCTAAATCTCTTTTTTGACACTATGCTTCATCATTATCGTTGTTCATATTTTCATTGATATATTCCTGAACCTGATCCTCGAGTGCTGGTAATGGGACGGATCCACCCAGCAGTACCGCATCATGAAACTCTCCGACATTAAAGTCATTCCCCAGCTTTTCTTCGGCCTCTTCACGAAGCTCCCGGATCTTCAGTTCACCCATTTTATACGCCAGTGCTTGTGCGGGTCCGGCAATATATCGATTAATCTCGGTGTCGATTTCGTGATGAGAAAGTGCCGTGTTTTCGGTCATAAAATCGACGGCATCCTGACGCGACCATCCCTTAACATGCATACCAGTATCCACAACCAATCGGCAAGCCCGCCACATTTCGTAGGTCAGACGACCAAAATTACTGTAGGGATCCTGGAAAAATCCGGCTTCGAGTCCAAGACGTTCGGAATAAAGAGCCCAGCCTTCCACAAAAGCCGTAACCCCGGAACCTTGTCGTATTTCCGAGAGATCTTCCAGTTCATCCGCAAGCGCTATCTGCAGGTGATGTCCCGGGGCAGCCTCGTGATAGGTTAAAGCCTCAAGCGTATAAAGCGGACGACTTGACAGGTCATAAGTATTTACCCAGTAATAACCAGCTTCATCATCGCTACGTGCAGGAGAATACCGCCCACCGGTATAACGAGGAGCCAGATGGTCCGGAACCGGCTCAATGCCATAGGGCTCACGGGGAAGTGTATTGAAAAGCTCCGGCAGTTTACCATCCATCTTCTTTGCCATAAGAGCAGCTTTTTCCAGTAAATCCTCCGGGTCATCAACATAAAACTGAGAATCGGTTCGCAGGAAATCTAAAAACTCATCAAAGTCACCCTGAAAGTTTACCTCATCAATAATTGCTTCCATCTCTGATCGTACTCGCTCCACCTCGTCAAGTCCAATCTGGTGTACTTCTTCCGGGGTAATATCCAGCGTGGTATAATATTTCGTTAGATAATTGTAGTACTCTTCTCCATTGGGCAAGCTCGCATATCCTATATCTTCACGACCGGCAGGGATATATTCCTGCTCCATAAACTCGAGAAACTTTTCATAAGATGGCACGACCGACTCTTCAATCGCTGCTCGGGCTTCTTCACGCAGCCGCTGCTGATCCGATTCCGTAACAAAATCGGGAAACTCTCTGAGCGGTTGGTAGAAGGCGCTTTCCTCCGGGTCATCAACAATTTGTGAGGTGATCGTCTGTTTGTATTCCTCAACCATAACCGCCTTTGGCAATATCAAACCAGTTTCGATCCCTTCGCGCATATAGCCCATATTCTGCTCAAAATAATCAGGCATGGAGTTCAGGCGGGAGATATAATTTTCGTAATCCTCAAGCGAATCGGCCGACATGCGGTTGGCCCTTCCGACCAGACCAGTATGAAATCCGCCCTCATGGTTAATGCGGAATAGATAATCGCGAAACTCATAACCTTTTATTTCCCGTAAAACATCACGCTTGAAGATATCATAACTCACCTGGTCATCATCGCTAAGTGTTTCCCGGTCAATCTGGTCCAGCTCATCGTAGATGCCGCTCCAAAAGTTATACTCCTCTTCCAGCTCCTCCTGAGAGCGAACGTTGAATATATCATCTTCTCTGGATTCTTCGATCTCCTCCTCAAACTCTTCGCTCTGTTCATACAGGTCAAAAAGCTGTGTCCCTGCATCCCTGGTACAAAATTGCGTTGAGAATGCAAATAGAATCAGCAAAAAATAAATTGGTAAATGATTAACCGAAAAGAACGCGTTCGTTTTTTCCATAACAAGTTTGGGTAAAGTTGATTATATGGTCATCCCTGTTCTGGACCCCTGTCTCGTGGCTTCAGGTGCCTGAAGATGAATCATCAGGCTAAGTAAGAAACCCGAAGCCCACTTTAAGTGGGCTTTTACAAATTATTCTTAGTCTATGGATTCATCCGTGGGTAAAATCTTCAATAAAGGTTCTTAAATGTAGTTTTCTGTAAGAATTTCGCTTCAAACCGATCAAATAACCTGAAAACCATGGGCATAAGGATCATCATCATCGATGGTAATATTATTATAGCCGGTTACCCGGGCCCAGCCTTCAATACTTGGAACAACTGCCGGTATATCGCCCACAGTTGTATGCTCTTCAATACGCCCGATAAACTGGCTCCCGATAATACTTTCATGAATAAATTCATCATCTTTTTCCAGCTTACCCTTTGCCGCCCACTGGGCAAGACGCGCCGAAGTCCCCGTTCCACAGGGAGATCGATCTATCGCTTTATCCCCATAAAAAACGGCATTGCGTGCCGTAGCTTCAGAGTCTATCGTATCGCCTGTCCACATAATATGGCTAAGCCCGCTGATTCGATCATCCTCGGGATGGACAAAATCGTGCTCTTCATTGATTCTCCGGCGCAATTCCCGGCTCCAGCTTATCAGCTGGTCTGCTTTGTACTCCTGCAAACCCGGAAAATTTTCCTGGGGATCTATAATTGCATAAAAATTTCCTCCATAGGCCACATCAAAGGTCAATTTGCCGAGATCAGGACTCTCTACTTCAAGATTCTCTTCGGCAAGGAAGCTGGCCACATTTTTAATTTTCACTGAACTTACCCGTTCACCTTCTTTGCTGTATTCGGCCTCAACCAAACCCGCGGGGGTTTCAAGGCGAAGTTTACCAGGCGTTTGGGGAATTACCAGCCCCTCCTGAATCATAATCGTTACCGAACCGATGGTCCCATGTCCACACATGGGCAGACAGCCACTGGTCTCAATAAAGAGGATACCGGTGTCATTAGCAGGGTCGGAAGGCGGATACAGAATACTGCCCGACATCATATCGTGTCCGCGCGGCTCAAACATCAATCCTTTGCGGATCCAATCAAATTCACTGAGAAAATGCTGGCGTTTCTCGGCCATATTCTTCCCTTTTAAATCCGGACCCCCGCCGGCCACCAACCTGACCGGATTACCACAAGTGTGAGCATCAATACAAAAAAAACGTTTTACAGCCATATGAAAATTATTTGAGTTGTCGATATACGAATAGTGCCGCACTCAAATCCTCGAGCGCATGTCCTGTAGATTTGAAAAAAGTAATTTCATCTTCCGTTTGGCGCCCTTTGCTTTCTCCATTACACAGATCAAAAAGAGTGGCTTCAACATCATTTTTAGAGATAACGCCGTTTTCCAGTGGAATAACAAGATCACCAGTCTCTTCCCATGCACCATCATGATCGATATACAGATTCGACCGGCGTAGTACCTCATCATCGGTCTCGCGCATATCGGTACGATATGCACCTACGGTATCCAGATGCTGACCTTTCCGCAGCCATTCTCCCTGTATCAGGGGATCGACACTTAGCGTCGCAACAGAGATGATATCCGCTTCGGGTACTGCTTCAGAAAGGTCGTCCGTAACACGAAACTTTTGATCCATATCCGGCAGCCGTTCAATAACCTTTTCTCCTTTACCTTTGGTATGCTCCCAAATGATAACCTCTTTAATGGGATGGATCGTCGAATGAGCCTGAATCAATTCAGTGCTTAGCGTTCCAGTACCTATCATAAGTAATGTTTCAGAATCTTCGCGAGCCAAGAAGGAGGAGGCTACTGCAGATTTTGCCGCTGTTCGCCGTGCCGTGATAGCGCTTGCGTCGAAAGTAGCCAAAGGCGATCCGGTTTTTGCATCAAATAACTGATATATACCCTGTATTGACGGCAGATCAAACTGGCTGTTGTGTGGCGATACAGTTACTATTTTAACTCCCAGATATTTGCCGTCTTGCCAGGCCGGCATGAGTAGTAGAGTAGAGGGAGTGTCTTCTACACCGTTGCCATATTGATTATGCATCCGTTGTGGAACGGTGTGCTCGCGGGTAAATGATTCTTCTAAAAAAGGAATAAAATCCTCATAGGGAAGATGATCGAAAATGGTCTGGCTGTCGATCTGCTGCATAAGTGAAATGAACTAACTTTGTTATCGAATCCATTAAAAAAGAGAAAGGCCAGCCTTTACGGGGCTGACCTTTCGAGGTACTATGCTAGTTTTTTGTTTCCTTTCCATCCACCCTGCGGTGAATATCCAATGGATTCTCATCTTTTAATTCATCGGGTAACAGTTCATCAGGACAATCCTGGAAAGCAATCGGACGTACAAATCGCTCAATCGCCGTTGTACCTACCGAGGTAAATTTTGAGTCCGTTGTTGCAGGAAAAGGACCGCCGTGGTGCATGGCATCACACACCCTGACTCCTGTAGGCACTCCATTAAAGATAACACGCCCGGCTTTCTCGCGGCAGGTATCCACAAGCTGTTTATTATCAACTAATTCATCTTCGTTACCCATCAGCGTAACAGTAAGCTGCCCCTCTAATTCAGAGGCCACTTTATGAAGTTGTTTGCCATCTTTGCATGAAACAATCAGCGTATAGGGTCCAAATACTTCTTCATGCAGCAGGTCATTGGAAAGGAAATTTTCAGCAGTAGTTGTTGCCACTGCGGCCGATCCTCGGGTTTCCGTTTCATCACCAGGTTCTGCCAGTATTTCTATATTCGACTGTTCAAGCATTTTAGACCGCTGTGCCTTATATCCCTCAGCAATTTTAGGATTTAACATACATCCGGCCTCATTCTCTTTCAGCTTTTCAGCCAATGCCTCTTTAAAAGCATCCAGATCACTGCCCGACTTACCGATGATCAAACCCGGATTGGTACAAAACTGCCCAACGCCCTGCCATACAGAGCCTGCATACTGGTCGGCAATTTCATCGGCAGAATCAGACAATTTCTGATCCAGCAAAAATACCGGGTTGATGCTTCCCATCTCAGCATAGACAGGAATTGGTTCTTCGCGCTGCTGGACCATATCATAAATCGCTTTACCGCCTCCAAACGAACCAGTAAAACCTACAGCTTTTGTCAGCGGATGCTTCACTACCATGCCGCCGACATCGGGACCACCGTTCAGGCTGCTGAATACGCCATCTGGCATCCCTGTCTCTTGGGCCGCCTCATTGATAACTCCGGCAACCAGCTCATTTGTACCGGGATGAGATTCGTGACCTTTTACCACAACCGGGCATCCTGCCGCTAATGCAGAAGCTGTGTCGCCGCCGGCAGTAGAAAATGCCAGGGGAAAGTTACTTGCTCCAAACACAGCTACAGGTCCGAGAGGAAACAACATTCGCCGTACATCCGGATCGCCCGTATTAATTCTGGCGTCAACCCAGCTTCCTTCGCGCAACAAATCGGCAAACATCTTCAGCTGATTACAGGTTCTTCCTCTCTCACCTTCGATTCTTCCGGTGGTAAGGCCTGATTCCGCTGATGCTCGCTCAACAAGTTCATTTCCCAAGTTCATTATTCCCTCGGCTATGCTATCAAGAAAAGCAGCTTTTTGCTCACCGCTGTAATGGCGGTACTCCAGAAAAGCGGTATTAGCTTTCTGCAGTGCCTGATCTACTTCCGCTTCAGAAGCAATGCTAAACTTTTCGGGCAGCTGCTCATTTGTCTCCGGGTTATAAGCTTGCAGCGTATCCGTTCCATTTCCTGAAGTGGAAAAACCAATAAAGTTTACTCCATTAATCATAAATCTGAGAAAATTTGGTTTAATAAAATTAAATTAATTGTAACAGTTCTATTTCTAGTTACGAACAAATTGCAACTGTCAAACATTTAATTAGCCCGGGCTTGTAATTCAGGCAGTTCCGGTTTGTTTTCCAGCGATGTTGATATAACCTGTTGCACGTGCTCTCGTTCTTCTCCTACAAGCGGCAGGCGTGGTGGACGTACATGCTCAGTCCCCATATCCGTTGCGACCTCTGCCAGTTTAATATTCTGTACCAGCTTTGAGTTAATATCGAGCTCACATAGCGGAAGAAACCAGCGGAATAGATCCCGGGCTTCCTCAAAGCGCTTTTCTTTGATAAGTTCATAAATGGCAACTGTTTCTTTGGGAAATGCCGCAACAATGCCGGCAACCCAGCCATCTCCACCCATTATTAGCGTTTCCGTTGCCAGGGTATCAACTCCGGATAATATCTTGATACGGTCTCCAAAGCGATTAATAATTCGGGTAACATTCGTTAAATCCCGAGTCGACTCTTTTATCGCCTGGATATTGTCATATTGGATGAGTTCCTCCAGCATATCCATCGTAATTTCAATCCCGTAATCGACGGGATTATTGTAGACTAGAATAGGCAGTTCGGTAGATTCCGCAACCGAACTATAAAAAGTGACTACCTCACGATCATCAGCACTATACATCATAGGAGGCAGTAACATAATTCCATGGGCCCCGTATTCTTCCGCTCTTTGTGCAATCTCTATAGCTTTATGTGTGCTGCCTTCGGCTATATTAAGAATAACTGGAATTTCACCTGCTGCAACTTCCTGCGCAGCTTCAACAAGCTCAAATTTTTCATCTGTGGTAAGGGTACTTGCTTCTCCAAGAGTCCCTGCAACTATAATTCCATGTATTCCAGCTTCTATTTGCTGCTCAAGATTAGCCCCAAACGTTTCAAGATCAAGTGAACCGTCTTCATTAAACTTTGTTGTAATTGCGGGGTAAATTCCTTTCCAATCTACATTCATAGTATATTAGATTTATTTATATGGATTCTAACAGCTTCGAAAAAAGCTCTCTTTTTACTCCTGTTATTATTTAAAAAAATGAAACTGCATGCTAATACAATAATTTCCTTTCTCTTAAAGATATTTACATTTTCACAAATAGCTTTTCTAATAACGTGCTTTTAGCACCACTCAATTATCGCTATCCAAGATTGTCGGAATTCGATAGGCGTTAACGCCTGGGCTATCCATTTATACAACTTTTGCAACAAATTCTGTTCTACCGAATAATGAACAGGATAACGCTTCGGTTTAGAAAGCCCACAAACAAAAGGTATACTTAGTGTTTGAATCCGCTAAAGCACTCCTTCAAAACAATTAGTCGTCCAGCGGGTCGCCGGTCCAGCGCCACTGTGATTCATAATCCGGCGAAAGAGGATGTTTGGTAAGCCGTGCCCGTACCAATTCAATAGGCATCTCACCGCCCTGCCATATTGCATCATGAAATTCTTTCGGAGTCATGTCACCATTCTCGACCACATCTTCCCGAAGAGATTTCAGTTGAAGTCCACCGATCAAGTATGCAATCTGATAAAGTGGATCAACCATAGCAGTTCTGCGAACCTCAGCTTCGGCGTTAGCGCGCTCATGCCCCACTTCTTCGACCAGAAAATCTACGGCCTCCTGTGCCGACCAGTTACCCAGCTGGAAATTCATTGAAAACACTATTCGCGCTGCACGGTGTAATCGCCAAAACAGCATACCGATCTTATCGGGATTATCCCTGGGAAAGCCATCTTCATAAAGAATTAACTCCCAATAGAGCGCACCACCTTCTGACCAGAACGGCGTGTTATTAAGATCTTCGCGGTGTTTGTTAAAACGGTCAGACATGAATCCCTGAAAATGATGGCCGGGGATCAGTTCGTGGTGCACCGTAGCAAAATTAAACGGAGGGGTATTCCCACGCATGCTCATCAGCTTAGCCTGATGGGGCATTCCATCCGTTGGATACGATACCCGCGTCACTTCCCCGCCGGAAAAGAACGGATTTCTCAGCTGGCGTTCCGGCGTTTGCATATCCAGCCGCCATACTTCCCGCGCTATATCCGGAACTGTGATATTATCCATGTTGTCGACGTAATCCTCAGAATACTCGGCAATATTAAAAATAACCCACGGCTTTTCACCGGGTTCAGGTGCCAGCGTTTTTACATGTTCTAAAGCCGCCTGCCAATCGTCGCCAAAGCCCATATCGTTGGATACTCTCTCAAACTCTTCTACAATACGATCAAATTCTCTCCAACCGATGGCAATAAGCTCTTCAGCGTTATAGGGGATCATCTCCACATCCAGATACGCTTCCAGCCCTTCAGCCATTACCGGATCACCGATAATGGGTCTAGGGTCGCCGGGAGTAACGCCAACTAGATAACGAGTTAGTGCTTCTTCATACTCTTTTAGAGCATTGTCCACTCGGTCGTATGGCTTACGCACCCAAAAGTTGTAAAAGGGATCATAGCCATCATAAAACTCATTCCAGTCGGCAACTACTTCTCGCAGGTGAGAAAGGTAGTTTGCAGCCCGATTAGCAACAGCCGGGGTTATACCTTCCCGGGTTGCAACCCCACCTTCGGCTTTCGCCTCTTCTACTAACTCTGAAGTGAGGGTCTCTAATTCCGTAGCTACTTTATCCAATGTGCCGGCAGCACTACGGGGATCCACGCGCTCACGATCAAATCTATTTTCCTGCAAGAGACGAAGGGAATCCGCAAACGGTACCAGACTGGCCATCTCATCCCACTGATTTTCTTTTAGATCCAGCATTTCGAGCTCAAAAGTGATTCGATTTCTGAGCATTATGAAGTCAATCTGCCCCTCATAGCTCAATGCATCAAAATCCAATTCGTTCATCTTCTGCTGCCAGCCTTTGTAAAATTCACGAAGCCTGTTATGTCGTACCGGTGAATATTGGACAGGATACCTTCGCTCCAAAGCTGCTTTATCTTCCAGATACCGTATTACCGCCACCCTGAATTCACTTTCCTGTTTGGCAAAGTCTACTAATGTTGAAAGCTCGGGTGGACTCTCTGCCCAGGATGGATCCAAATCTAAATCAGTATCCTGTGCAAAAATTGATATAGGTCCGAATAGCAATAAGCTACAGATTCCGGCAAGCAGGTAGTTCAATACCTTGTTTGTTGATTTCAACTCATGATTACTTTTTAATTTCTTCATAGCCATAATGTTAATTGAAAAATGCGTTTAAGCTTTTAATGGCGTTTATCCACCCCTGCCCTAGTGGAATCTCCCGATGCATCGGGAGGCACACTTTGTGGCATTCCACAGGGCCTGTCCCCTCCCATGGAGGGGAATTTTTTTTATAAAAATGGAGAAAAAGTCTCTCCCGAAAGCTTTTCGGGATCAGCATCTGTAAACAATTGTTCTTCAGAAGCTTTTAGCTCTATTCCTCACCAAGAATTATAAATTTGTAAGATGAAGAAAATGACAGCGATAATTTTTGATAGTTTCGATTTCGGTAGCCCAGGCGTTAACGCCTGGGCTACCTACTTTTTGCAACAGACCTGATCCACCAGCCCCGTAGAACATCCGAAGGGTTCCACAGGCCAGTGATCCGGATTTTGCAAAACCCTTTACCAATCAATTTTTTCTTTGGGTCCGAGTTTCTCTTCTTGCTCATCAACCATATCCCGTACATCCTTCAGCAACTGCTTGGCATCATAAACAATACCATCTTTAATGGTATACTTTACTCCGCCCACTCGCTCGGCTTCACCGGTCTCATCGTTGTAACGTACATGTCCGGTTCCGTAAAGCGTCTTTAGGTTTTGAATGGGATTTTCTTCTACAATGACCAAGTCGGCCAATTTACCCGGACGGATTATTCCAAATTCTATATCCTTATCCTTCTGTTTATACAGCTCTTCTGCAGGGTGAAGTGTGGAAGAGCGAATCACTTCCAATGGGTGAAATCCTGCTTCTTGGAAGAGCTCCATCTCCTCAATTGTAGAGAATCCGTAAAGATTATAGATAAAGCCCGCATCCGAACTAACCGTCACGCGTCCGCCGGCATCTTTATAATCGTCGAGGAATTGCATCCAGCGTCGATAAAATCGTTTCCACTCTACTTCATCCTCGGTAGTCCAATCCCAGTAATAAGATCCGTGATTGGTTCTGCTGGGCTTATAAAAATCCCACATCTGCGGCAGGGTATACTCTTCATGCCAATCCGCATTTCGTGACCGCATCACATCTCTGCTGGCCAAATAGGCGGTCATAGTCGGATCCATGGTGAAATCAAGCTCGAGAAGTTCATCGATCAAATTATTCCACTCTTCACTGCCCGGCTCATGGATCTTATCCCACTGTCGAGCCACTTGCCCAAAACGATGCTGCTCATTTCTGTAGTTATGATCATAAGGATACGGCTGCACGTCGTGATCATCATATAATGCCTCAAATAATCCGTAATAGTGTGTTTGTGCATCCAATCCTAACCTTGCCGATTGAATAGTATTCATACGAACTACGCCCATCTGTCCAAGGTGAGCCACTGTTCCAAGGTTATGGTTATGTGCTTCATCAATCAGCGCTTCCATTATCTTAGGATCTTCTGCCCCCAGCTTTAAACCATGAATGCCTTCACCTGCAGCCCATCGCACCCATTCTCTTGCATCTTCGGGCGTATGGACAGGCCGATCCCATCCCGACCCTGGTCGCTGATAGTTAAACATTCTCGGGGCGGTAATTTCATTGTTGTTGGCACGCTCAGTTTCACTTTTCGACCATTCAAATTCATCAAAAGGAACGCCTCGTACTGTGGTAATGCCGTGCCCCATCCAAAGCTTATAGGTGTATGATGCATTATGCACTTTATGTTCACCTCCTGAATGGACATGAATATCCACAAAGCCAGGCATTACATACATGCCACTGGCATCTATTTCTTTGGTAGCGCCATCCGGACGTTCATCCTCATCGATAGGTACTTCGGGATATCCTACCCCTTCGATCGCTACAATCTTATTGCCTTCAATTACAATATCTTTAGGACCCGAAGCCGGCGCCCCTGTTCCATCAATGACATTTGCTCCACGGATAATCAGGCGCTCGTAAGGACCTTCCCCTCGTTCTCTGTCAGGAGCCGGGTCCGATGGCTGTGCCAAAACCGGCACCGCCATTGTTAAACTTACCACTAGTACACCCAATTGCTGACATAACCCCGTCCAGCATATTTTATTGATCATATCTTTTACTGACTGCATAATACATCCCCATTTTTATGTAAAAGTAGTTAATAGATACATACCATCTTTAACCGCTCGCAGATATACTCTACCCGCACGGAAAAACAATCACTGATTCAGAATAGCAAAACAGAATAATCCCGAAACAAGAGGAAATATTTCCAATCCTCTACACTATACTATTTATTCGACACGCAAAATACTTTTAGATAAAAGCAGGCTGCCGGGGACATAATCCCGGCAGCTGCTTCTATAAGATTATTTTTTTAGATATCAGGATTAGCTTCTCGTTCATTTTCCGGAATTGGTAACAAAGTACCAATCGGATCCTGGCTGGCATCCCATTCCGGTGCCGAAGTACCAAAACGATACATATCGTTGAGGCGACGACCCTGGAAATATAGATTGGCACGGCGTTCATGTTCAATAAATGCTACCAGATCATCACCGGGTTCTACATCTGGCAAACCATCCATCCCGCGAACCGTGTTAATTCGATCACGTGCTTCTCCGTCGTCAGTTCCTACCGCTTCTTCTGCAATGATAAGATGCATTTCCCGGGCACTTAACCATATCAACGGTGGATAGTTTTCCGTATAGGTATCGATGTCGGTAAAGTCATCGATGATGGCTTCAGCCCGCGGATCTGTATCACCGGTTTTCAAATCATCAAAGATCGGATGATCTTCATCGCCGCCCAGCGGAGTCATTTCGCCCCGGCTGTTTACCTGGTTGGCCATATAGTTGTTAAACAGGGCCGACTGGTAGTCGAACTGTGCTTTATAGTCAGAATCCATAAGAGCAAGTGCAGCCTCTGCATCTGCAGAAGCACCGGTACCCGAAACCAATGGATCAGACGGAGTCTCTCCGGAAGGATTTAATTTCTCCCATACACCTTTATAATGCTTCGCACGTGCACGCAAGCCCAAGGCTTGAGCTTCCAGAAGGTCTGTTTCCGCACGGTTAACCGCCCGGTCCAGCAAACCAATTGCCCCATCTACAAAAGTAGAAGCCATATTGCTTTCACCAACGGGAGGATTAGTCTCCATTTTGTCCGAAATCACAAAATCATCATAGTTTTCAGCTATAGTGATCTTAGTGAGTGCCGAATAAATAAGAGCTTTGGTTAAGGTTGTTGGATCTGCAAGTTCCCCGTCATTTTCCATATTAGTGAGATTTTCAACTGCCAGATCTCCCATATAACGGGCCTGACTTATTTCCGGGAACCCAGCTACAAGAATCTCATTGGTAGTTACATCGAGATTGCCAGAGTCAAAGTCAGAATATGACTCATAAGATCCGGTCCAATAAAGCTCGTCGCTGACCGTAGTCGTTGCCGCCCACGTCCAGCCTGTACCTACCATCAATTGATGTAACAATCCGTTTTTAAGTCCGTTGGCTGCGGAAGGATTCGTAACATCCTCTTCAGTCAGACTATTAGGATTTTCTACACTTAACAGATCATCACAACCTGTAAGAAGTACAAGACTTACAGCAAGCATCGCACTGTACTGTATAAACTTCTTTATGTTTAAATATTTCATAATGATATAAATTGAAGTGAATATTTTTCAGTCAGTTGCGGAATTAAAATCCAAGGTTCAATGTCAGAGCGTAAGTACGTAACAGCGGGATGGAATATGTATCCATGTTTTGACCGAAGTTCTCATATAATCCGCCTTCGTCGCCACCAGAACCTTCACCCGTAGCAGTTGGATCAACGCCGCCATATTTTGTCCACAAGGCAAGGTTATTACCCGAAGCTGTAATAGAGGCATTGCGTACTCCAAATTTGGCAAGAAACTCATCCGGTACCTGGTACGAAATACTCAGATTTTGCCAGCGGATGTAGTCAGCCTTTTGGATTCCATTAAGTCCATCAAACGGAGAAAGGCTAGCCATATCTGTCGCCCATTCTTTGGCAGCTTCTACACGTTCAGCCGTAGAAGAAGAGGGATCTTTCAATACTGCCTCCAGACGTGAAGCCGGCATATAATTACGACCAATACCCGCATTGGATTTTGAGAACTCTATCGTCAGGTTGTGGTGATAATAATTACCCGTTGCATATTTGAAACGAGTAGAAAGACTGAAATTACGGTAGAAGTTTGCTGAAAATCCGAATGCTCCTTCCCAGTCAGGGGTCGGCTTACCGCGATAGTGCCCGAGATAACCTGTACCACCAACGGTGGGATCTCCATTTTCATCGGCTACCATAATTGCACTGGGAGCAAACTCAGAAGGATCACGAGGCTGGCTAAAGTAGTTTTCCAGCTCACTCATACTGTCCGGTACTCCATCCTGATTCAAGTCGATAGGTATATCAACTCCCGGAGCATGCATCGCTCCAAAGAAAGCAGCCGGGGCATATCCTTCCCGGATATACATTCGGTCGCGAACATAAGTAGCATCCACTTTAATTGGAGGAGAACCACCGAGTGATTCAACATGCTCCCACAGATAAGCTGCATTAACAAAGAAGTTAACAGAAAGATCCTGTCGTTCAATGACATCACTGTTAAGCGATAACTCAACTCCCTTTGCTTTGAGTTCAGCTGCGTTTGTTAACTGCGGCTGTACAAATCCGCCGGAAGGTGCAAACGTCCGGTTGATAAGAGCATCTTGTACCGTACGATCCCAATAAGTAGCTTCCACACCAAGTCGATCTGCAAACATACCAACTTCGAACCCAGCTTCCCACTCGGTTGCCACTTCTGGCTCCAGCGTTGGATCACCGAGATTACCGGTAACTACACCAGAACCTTCCGGAGAGTTGACTGGTGCAAATGTGGTAAACTGATCAAAAGCACCCGGCTGCTGGCCTGACTGTCCCCACGCACCGCGAAGTCTGAATGTGGAAATATTCGGAATCGAGGTATCAAGTGCATCCAGCGGCAAAAGCGAAAGGGAGAGTTTGGGATAAACTGCATAGTTGAAATCACTACCGAAGGCACTACTGGCATCCAACCGAACACCACCAGTAACATACACCCAGCTGCTGTAATCAATCTGTTCCTGGGCAAAGGCCCCCACATTTACTACTTCCTGGAATGCGGAATTAGCCGTTTGAGTAGCTGTCGCACCCATTACTTCAAGCCCTGGCCCTGAAAAGCTAGTACCATCAGCCCATTGGGAATTGGTTTCTTCAGCATATCCCTGCACTCCGGCAACAAAAGTAGACCGAACATCTTCCGTAAAATCACTTGTCCAGTTCAACTTACTTTCGAACGACCAGTTAAGCTGCTGACGAGAACCGAGATTAAGAGCTCCGTCAGGAGTAGGGGCCATTCCATCTACATTATATCCAAAAGGTGAATAATTTCTACTGCGCTGATCGCGGTAATCCACTCCAAATGTAGCATCAAGCGATACTTCATCTGATACTAAATAGTCACCTTTCAATACAAATCGACCACTATCGGAAACGTCACTGGTTTCAACATAAGAACCTTCTCGCGGAGTTGACGCAAATGGGTGACCAAAGGTATCATGTGGCGACTGTGTTCCAATATCTTCAGGTTGACCATAATGGTTCGTCACCGAATAGATCGAAATACCTGTATTATAAGTATTATAATTAGCATTAGTGTACGACGTCTGGAGACTCAGGCGCAAATCTTCCGACGGAATAAAATTCATATTCCCGCTGAAGTATAATTTCTTTGAAAGATCATTACCTGCTCCAACAGCACCGCCTGCAAAATCCTCAGGTTTCGGATTAAATGGTCCGTCTGTATAATTATAACGAAGATTAGCCGAATAGGTCATTCCTTCTCCACCACCTCTAACCGAGGTAGAGATTTCTTGACCTGTCCCAATATCATACAAATCAATCATTTGGTATTCACCCACAAAAGGCTCATACAGGTCATGCCTTACTCCTGTAAACTGTTCTACCCGGTCCTGTTCTTCCTGGGTTTCCAGAATACCGGTCATCTTGTTCCAACGATCCGGCATCTGGATAAAGGAGTTGGTTAATTGCACATCTATTTCCGGAGCACTTTCACGCGTTCCCTGCTTGGTAAACACCTGGATGACACCCGCATTCGCCTGTGATCCATACAAGGTAGCAGCAGCCGGACCTTTCAGAACCTCGATACGTTCAATCGAGTCAAAGTTAATATTCGACAAAGCTGAAGGAGCACCGATACCACCAGCACTAACACCAGGGGCAAAACCACCGAGGTTCTGAACACGAACTCCATCTATATATACAAGAGGTTCATTACTCATGGAAATACTTGAAGTACCACGGATCCGAATTCTTGGCTCTTGATCCACAGTTCCACCGCCTTCAATACTAACACCTGCAATAGTACCGCTCATCGCATCCTGCAGGGTATTAGTAGACGCATTTTCAATACCCCCGAATTCCACGGATGAAATTGAGTGCCCTACCGATTGCCGTTCTACGGCCGCACCGGTACCGGTTACAACAAGTTCATCCAGGTTCAGTGTTGTCTGTCCCAATTCAAAATTGAGTGTAACTGTTTCACCGGGAGTTACCTCAACTTGCTGTGTTACCGCACTATATCCAACAAAGCGAGCTATCACTTCTTGGGTACCAGCTGGTACATTGCGAATGGTATATTCACCATCAGCATTTGTTGAACCACCGAGTGTTCTAGCTTGCAACTGTACAACTACGTTAACGCCGGGCAGAACTTCCCCGGTGTTATCCGTAACCGTACCTGTTATTGTTCCCGTTTGTCCAAAAGACAAACCAGAGCAAAACAGAAAGATCAATACTCCTAAAATTGGTATTCGTTTATTCATATTTTAGTATCCCCTTTTTGATTGATTAATCCCCTCATCCTTCTGTTTAAAAACAGAGAATCATAAGGAAATGTATTTTTCTATTAGTTAGGGCTATCCTTCCAATTAAGGCCCTATCCTTGCTTTTCATAAAACTGATTTAAGAGAAAGGCAAGTTATTGTCCCCTACTCCCAAATACAGCATACTGTGTAACTACCGGAACTATGATCACATAGGCCTGGTAGCCACTTGTGAATTTTATTATGCCTGTACCGATCTTTAAAATCAATCGTTAGGGGTAAAACTGAAAAATTAGTATTAGTAATTACTAATTTTCTATTACTCTTTGTTTGAATAATTAACTAGGCCCTTTTTAACTCATCATCTATCTACTTTTCTTAAAATACTGTGGATGATAGATTTTGATGGATGTGGTAGGACTACTGATAAAAAATTATTAACAAAATAAAGGCCCACCGGATCAATCCGACAGGCCTTAGAAAATCCGATAAGAATTTCCAGTTTAATACTGAGCAGGTGCTCCCTCTTCTGGCATAGACTCGCGAATGAATTCGCGGATATGCTCATTGGAAGTCTCCAGATCTTCCGTTCTCAAATACATCATATGACCGCTTCGATAACCTTCAAAACGGAACCGATCTTTCATTTTTCCGCTGGGATCGATATTCCACATAGTGTATTTAGCTGAGAAGTAATCCGTTGCACCATCATAATATCCCGACTGGACCATTACCTCCAGGTTTGGATTCTCTGCCATTGCCTGCCGCAGCATTTCTCCCGTTTCATTTCCCTGACGGTTCCAGGGACGCACCGGACCTGAAACGTAATACTGCAGATCGGTTTTAAAACCAAGCTGGTCTTGCACGTACGTATTTATGGCCGGCGTAAACGAGTGTTTCCACGAGGAGTATTCGGGAGAATAATCAGGTCTGTCACCACCATCTGTTTTATCAATACCGGTATAGCGGGAGTCAAGCCGACCTATTGTATAACCTTCATCACGAAGCAGCTCTTTCCAGAAAACAGATGCTGGAACGGCCAGATTGTAATCAAGTACGAACTCTTCCGTCAAACCGGAGTAGCGCGCAATTTGAGGTGCCAGATCCTGCTTCCGCTGCTCCTCAATAAATCCACCGCGGGACAGCGCAGGCAAAAGCTCTTCAATGGTAAATTCCTCTACTTCGGGTAGAATTTCGGTCAGGTCCTGACTTTGCAGATCTTGCGGTAGCTGATCATGATACCAGGCCGCCGCTGTATAGTAGGGAAGTTTTAACAATGAAGAACGAGGAGAAGGACCTTCTGGCTCCAATCCCAGTCCGGTTGGAGAAACAAGAATTACACCATTCAAAAACATCCAGTGATCTCCCTGTAATTGTCCGGCTAGCCCCGACACACGAGGAGTACCGTAACTTTCTCCAATTAAATATTTGGGAGACTCCCAGCGTTCCTGTCTCGAAATGAAGTTATCGATCCAGTCGGCCAAATACTCAATATCCTCATTGACACCAAAAAATTGTTCTTTTTCACCATCGTTAAGGATCCGGGAAAAACCTGTATTTACAGGATTCACATATACGATATCTGCAACATCAAGAATCGAATGAGGATTGTCCTCTACTCCATAGGGTTGTACAGGATAACCTTCATCACTAATCTTCAAACGCTTGGGACTCGTATATCCCAAATGCATCCACAAAGAACCGGCACCCGGACCACCATTAAAGGAAACGAAAACAGGACGATTCGCTTTATCCTCTACATCAGTTCGTTCGTAATAGGTATAAAACAGCGAAGCATCGGGCTTCCCGTCTTCACCATAGACAGGCTGCGTTCCAACCGTAACGCGATAAGGCACATCTTGCCCTTTAATCGTTACATTATCAGTAGAAACGATTGAAGTATCCGCAGGTAACTGCCGTTCCTGAGCCTGAGAAGTTGCAGGTACGATCAGACCGATACACAAGAATAAGACACAGAACAGCTCTAAGTATTGTTGTTTTCTAGACATAACCACCATTTTTTAAATTATTATTCCCGATTATCCTCTTGCAGAAGAGAAAAAATCATGTATTACAATAATTAGCACTACCTCATTTCCAAAACCATCCACAATAATTTTACAATAATTTATATGGCAATCCCTGAAGTATTATGTCGGAAAAGCTAACAAAATTGATAATGGGCTTTCTTAAGCTGTTTTGCAGCTCCCAATCAGGCATAACCGAACAATGGCGGAATGATGATTACACGACCGCCGCCCATACGGCATAAACCGGAAGGTTAACAGTAAGGACTATGTTGTTACGTTTTTACTTTCCCGTACCTACGATCGCGTTTTTGAAATGAAGAAATAGCCTGATACAGCTCATCTCTTCTGAAATCAGGCCAGCAGGTGTCCGTGATGTAAAGTTCCGAGTATGCAAGCTGCCACAAAAGAAAGTTGCTTAGCCGATATTCCCCGCCTGTTCTGATGATAAGATCCGGGTCTGGCATGGCTGCCGTTGACAGGTAAGAACTAATCAGTTCATCATCGATTTGATCGGGATGAACGTTACCTTCCTGCACCTTTTTGGAGATGCTTTTTACGGCGCTGGTAATATCCCATCTGCCGGAATAACTGAGAGCCAGGCATAACTGTATTCGCTTGTTGTTTTTGGTAAGATCAATAACTTCCTGAAGTTGATTTTGACATCTATCCGGAAGCCTTTCAATCTGGCCGATCGCAGTAAGTTTAATATTATTCTCTTTCAGGCGCTCTCCATCATTTCTGAGAGTTTGCACCAAGATTCTCATCAATCCGTTAACTTCTGATGGACGCCGGCTCCAGTTCTCTGTAGAAAAAGTGTAAAGGGTAAGATATTTTACTCCAAGTTGAGCGCACGATTCGGTGATATCTCTCACAGATTCAACTCCCTCTTTATGACCAGATAACCGAATATTTCTCTTTTTTTGAGCCCAGCGTCCGTTGCCATCCATAATAATGGCTATATGCCGGGGAATTGAGCCGGATAGTTTTACCTGTTCCTGTAGCTTTTTATCCTCTTCTGATTGAGGGGTATCGGTGATTTGTAATTTCATAATGGCCATCGATTGAATATCATCAATCCTTTAAACAGAAGTTTCAACATCCATTCCGTTTCCCTCAGCTGCAAGCCAGAACAGTCCGCCCGATAAAGAAAACAGCGTGATGAAAAATCCATTTATCCCTATGATGTGAAAAATAGTGCTGGGAGGAGACTGATAAAACCCACCAATCAGAGCAATACCAGCAACCAATACATGAGCAACTGCTATTGCAAACATCACGAATGCCATTCTTTTTGGCTGAAAGCGGGTGAGTGAGGCACCGATAATACCAATAGCAAGCACTCCGAAATACAACAGATTGACTGGATTATCTTCTGTCCCGATAATCCCAACGGCAAGATTTATCCAGATAAGGAGAAACCCTGTCAAAAATGCTAATCCAACAGCTGTCTTGAAGATGAAATTACCCGATTTCATTGTCACCAGTCTATAGGAGAAACCTGTGACAAATATCAGAATCCCCATCACAATGAAGTCCGTCTCATCCCAGACAACTTCGGCGGAAAACTGCATAGCCAGCAGCGGAATTAACAAAAGTAGTACCGTGACAACTGCCGGCACTTTGGCGGCTTTAAATAACTTGTTAGATGTATCCATATTTATTTACCTCTTGTATTATTTATTGTTATTTGAAAGTACTTTCAATTACAAAGTAGATGAGTAAAAAATTTTACAGTTGCATATATTGTGACCGTATTTTGTATCTCGTGATGAAATACCAGCAGGCGCCACTTGCAGTCAGCAGTAGTGGAATTGCCCCCGGCTCACTTTCCACCGTTATCATAAATACCATCAGCAGGATTCCAATCACGGTAATCAGAGACGATACTAATGTGTGTATCTTTAACTTTTTATGTTTGCCCAATCTCATTGCTTATCTCCCTTATTTTTGTGAATTGATTATCGTTTCCAGTGCTTTAAGATGCTCTTCAAATGCTTCTCGTCCCTCTTTGGTCATATAATAACTCGTATTGGGTTTATTATCGATAAAACTTTTTTCCACTTCTATAAATCCTTCTTTCTCCAGCTTCTTGATATGCGTGGCCAGATTGCCGTCAGTCACATCCAGAAACTCTTTCAGTGACGTAAAGTCAAGGCTGTCATTCACGGCTAAAGCCGACATGATTCCAAGCCGCACCCGGCTTTCAAAAGCCTTATGTAAATCATCAATAGACAGTTTCACAACGTTTCACCGCTCATACCTTAAATGCATATAAATTCCGTAAACTATATGGATAGCACCAAAACCGATGGCCCAAAGAAGCAATCCGTATTCAACAAACCAGCATCCCGCCAAACCCAATGCCATCTGAATCATGCCCAAAAACTTCACATCTTCAAACGTATATTTGCTGGCATTATATAAAGCAAGTCCGTAGAACAGCAGCGTCATGGGGGCGATCAATCCAATAAGACCCTTTGAAAACAAGATTAATATTAAAACTCCGCCTGCAACAAGGGGGACAGCCATATTAGCTAAAAGCCGCCTGGAGGTGGCATTCCAAACTTTTTCACCCCTTCTGTTAGCCTTTCTGTAGGAAAGAAACATTGCAGTACCTACAGCCAGAATCAGAATTACAATGGCCAACGTGATAATCTCCGGCAAGCTGGCCGATAAACTTCCCGATATCGGCGTATCATAAATGATTTGATCGGGGTTAAAACCAAAAACGCTGTAGGCGATATAAGCTCCCGCCAATGCATAAATGCCCGCCATGACGCCGGCCAGCCCGGAGAGCGATAAAAATTTGGATGACCGCTCCATCATTGAGCGAATCTCATCAATATCCCGAATGTAATCCTGTGTATCTTTCATACAAAGTACTTTTTATTTCAAAGTTACTACAGATAGAACAACAAAACAAGAGCTCGGAAAATTAATTGTTTGTAGTTTTTGGGATTGGGCAATCCAATAAGTGCATGCTGCTGGCGCAAGTCTGCAATCTGTGCCGGTACTTTGCAGTTCATACTATTACTGCCACAAGTTACATATGTTTTGATTTGAGACATAGGTAACACTTATTTTGGGACATGGGTAACCCATGTCTCCGGTTAACACATTACATACTTGCGACAGGTCATACGTAGCCTTGATATTTGGCTATCTGACATGGCAAAGGGTGGAGCTGACAGGAATTGTAATGAACTTTTCAGTAGCTCAGTTTCTGGAAAGTAACATATTGTAACTATCATACTATAGGCGACGAACCAGGTGGCCGTAACGGGCAATGTATTATCAGGTATCATCTGCATGATTCTGCCATCCCGTTATAGACATCTCGTATTTCCGCAGGTTTTCCCGGACAATAGTTCAACAACGTTAACTTTGCCAAGTATTAAAGTAGGCGCGTTTATAAGCTTTTTTCATAGATTGACTCGTTTTGCGGGCGAAAGAATAATTGACGGTTGCACCAACCACGCCACCGAATATCGGCACCAACCGCCCCGCCCGTTTGGAAGAAATATTCTTGCCCATCGCCTTGCCAATGTTCACAATAGCCCGCAGCACCAAGCTATCGGATGCATGACGAGTACCTGCAACGGCACTGGCTTTAAGCAGCTGATGTTTAAGTGTAGCTTGAGTAATGCCGTTCAGGCTTAGCGCTTCAAAATAAATATTTATCATTTTATCCTGATGTAGCGGCCTACTGCTGTCAAATCCATTTAAAATGGCAAATCGCTGTGAAAGCCGATACAGCTGAAGTGACAGTGAAATAGTATCAACCGTAGCAAATGTTATTGACGTCATGAGCCCGCCGATACCCATTGTTAGTCCTCCTAACATACTGGTATTTGCAAAGGTTGAGCGATAGTTATCCATCATTGATTCAATGCGGCCATAGTGGGGCGCCATATATCTAAAATCCTCGATGGATGTCACATATAAATCCTGGTCTCGGGCATCCTGAAATACATCTTCAGGATAAACATTGATAATTTTGTCTTTAATATCTTGAATCATAATAGAGATGAATAGATGGGGATTCGGAAGCGTGCTATATTAACTCATTTACCAATATCATGTTCCAGCCTCAAACGTTGGATTGGTATTTTTAAACTGAATTGGCTAGCAGAAATAGCCATTCACACAATTACTGTTACAAATTACGAACACGACAGATCAGAATGAGAAAATGATAACCACACAGTTCCCTAAAAGTCTTCACCGGATAGTCCTATGCAGACTCATACACAAGGGCTCTTTTATATTCCTGAAAATTACTTTTACACAACTAATTGAAACCATGGCGAACAACGGAATAATCACGATAGCCGGCATTACTTTTTGTCCGGTGCTTTTTACTATAAGCAGGTCAAGGATATACATTCAAGAGAATTATTAAATAAAATAAGCTTATCAGGATGTAGGATACAAGATGCAGCAAAGCCATCTGTAACATGAATCCTGCACTTGCAACCTGAAACCTGCATCCTGCCATGTAACAAAATTGTCTGACATCAGTACAAACTCCCTGTCACTTGAAACCCAAAAATATTTCGATGCCAAAAAACGCAACGCTACTTGCAGCGCTCTTCCTGCTATTCGCTGTAGCTTCCTCAACCCACGCACAGAAAAATATTCGCGGCACCATCACCGACGCCCAAACCGGTGAAACATTACCCTCTACCAATATACTCATTAAGGATACCTACCGCGGCACCATCAGCAACGAAAATGGCAGCTACTCAATTAGTATTCCTGACTCGCTGCTGCCCGCCACGCTGATCATCCGCTATATCGGTTACCAAACCCAACGTCTGACGATCATCGCTGAATCAGCTTCGCAGCAAGATATAAGCCTTGAGCCATCTGTCACCGAACTGGAGGAGATCGTTGTAACCGACGAAGATCCCGGCATGCAGATCATGCGCGAAGTGATCCGCCGCAAACATCAGTGGCGAAAGGAGCTCAATACCTATCGCGCCGACGCCTATAACCGCCAAACGCTATCCAATGATACAGCTATCGTGTCTATCAGCGAATCGGCCTCGGAGGTGTTCTGGGATAAGGAGCAAGGCCATCGCGAAGTGCAAAAATCCAAGCGGCAAACCGCCAATATACAGGAGGATCAAAACTTTGCAGGCGTCAGCTATCTGCCTAACTTTTACGATGATGATATAGAAATTGCTGAATTCGATCTCGTGGGCATCACCCATCCTGATGCGCTGGATTACTACGATTTTAAGCTGGTGGATCAGACCTCGCTGGACGACCAGGCCGTTTATGAAATCGAAGTGAATCCCGCCCGAAAGCTGCAGCCACTTTTCAAGGGTACGGCCTTTGTACTTGCGGATGAATATGCCCTGCTCGAAGTGGATCTGCAGCCCAATGATGTTGTCACTTTTCCGCCGCCGGTAAAATCATTTTCCACCTCGTACGAACAGCAGTTTAACAATTTTGGCGGCGATTTCTGGCTGCCGGTGGATGTGCGTATCAACGGCGACATCAAAATTAAGATGGTAGGCCTAGACTTCCCAATGATTAAATTCAAGCAGGTCTCACGCATCACCAATTACGAGGTAAATACAACGCTGCCGGATTCTCTTTATCAGCAAGATAACATATTTACTGTTGACAGCACGACCATAGAATCTGATTCGCTTTTTGCCAAACAGGTTACTACCATCCCGCTTTCCGTGGAAGAGCAGGAAGCCTACGCCACGGTGGACAGCGCCGCAACACTTGAAGAGGCTTTCAAACCCAGTGGTTTTCTGGCCGATCTTGCTGATGATGACGATGGTTCATCAGGCGGCGGCCCGCTCAATTTTTTGGATGACGTCCCCGGCAGACTCACGCCTGATGCCCGTTATAACCGGGTGGATGAAATCTTTGCCGGATTAAAATACCGGATTGAACCCATCGACTGGATGGAACTGCGGGCCAAGGGCGGATACAGCACTGGTTATGATGAATGGAATTATGGCGGTGGAGTGACGGTGCAATGGCCAAACACAGGAAGTATTACATCGTCAGTAGGAATTGATTATGCCGCTGAAACTGCTACCCGCTATACTTCAGATATTTACAAACCCTATTATGCTATCATTCCTAATCTTACAGGCAATGACGGATATTTCGATTACTATCGTTCAGAGGGATTTCGTGCCTTTTCAGAGCTTCGCTACTCTCCCCGTGACCTCTCGGCCACCATCGGATATAATAACCAGGACCACAGCTCACTGAGCACAGCAACAGCATACGATCTTTTCGGGGCCGATAACTTTCGGGTCAACCCTGCAATTGACGCCGGTCATCTACGGTCCGTGGATATTGTAGCCGGCTACAACATCGATGAAGGGTACAATTTTGGTATTGTGCCTCAAAACTATATCCGCTTTAAAGTTGAACATTCGTCAGATGCCTTGGGAAGCGATTTTGAATTTACGCGCTACGAAACAAGCCTCGGGTGGTCATTTCCTACTTTTTATCAGCGCCGGTTTTTATCTAATACGCTGGATATAAATTTAAAGGCAGGTACCTCTACAGGTGAACTACCTGCACAAAAACTAGGAATCATCGATGTTTCTATCGGCAAAACGAGTCCTTATGGTGCAATGAAAGCTGCCCGTGGACGTCCTTACCAGGGAGAAAAATATCTGTTCCTTAACCTGGAGCATAATTTCAGAACGATACCATTTGAGGCTGTCGGACTGCAGCCACTGGTGGAACAGAATATCGGGCTGATTGTTTTTGGTGGTGCCGCCCGCACCTGGCCCGATTGGGAACCGCAAAATAATAGTCCCTATTCATTTCAGCCTCACGGCACCAACGGCATACACTGGGAAGCCGGAGTTTCTTTAAATAGCATTTTGGGATTATTTCGCGTTGACTTTGCCACACGTCTTGATGAACCTGCCTTTTTGATTAATGTGGGAGTGGCTCGACTGTTTTGATGTATTTTATCATCTGGTAACTTTACCCACACTGATTCCTCATCCTTTCGTGGAAAATTATTGCTTTGATCGGGGAGAACACCTGCCCGTACTACCCAGTTTATCATCCCGATTTCGATTTCGGGAAAGGGATCTCAACTGCATAAAAGAAGTAAGCTGTGTTACATGTTCTGAAGCTCAATCAACGTTTGAGATCCCTCGTCTCTTCGATCCTCGGGATAACACTGCTTTTTATCATTTCCTTTCCCAGCTGTCATACAGCTCCTGCTTTTTTGAAAACAAAAATTTGAACAGCTCAACAACCAGGTTCTCAAATCTCACTATTTTTTTATATACTTAGAATCATTTTAAATAAGCATTTACAATCTTCCTCATTGGGAGACTAACAGAATATAACTATTAAAACTGGAAAACTGATCTCATGAATACTTCGATCCGTCGCCTCTTTGGCATTTTCGGTCTTTTTCTCTTGGGAATTTTAATCGTTCAATGTGCATCTGAAAACTCAAATTCTGATCAGCAGAGTGATACTGGTGCCGTACAAAAAGCGGCAGAAGATGTCCCCGAATTGGCCAACGCCATGGGACAGCTTCAAACATATCTACATAAATACGCTCTGGCTGTTGAGGCCGAAAATCATGAATTAGCTACGTTTTATTTTCATGAAGTACGGGCTTCGACCGACGATATCAAAGAAAATATTCCCGGCTATGAGGGATACGATATCGCCCGGTTTATGAGGCAGTTTCTGGATCCCACCATAGAACCGATAGAGAATGCACTGGCCGAAAGGGATTGGGAGGAAGTCAGGAAGCGAACCGAAACCATGGTGAGCAGCGGCTGTAACTCATGTCACAATGCAACCAGCCACGGCTTTATTAAAGTGACACCTGGTTACGATAACAATCCATTCAACCAGGATTTTTCTCTCTCTGAATAAGACTTTTACCCACGGATGAATCCGTGGGCTATATTTTTAAAAACTCACTTAAAGTGAGCTTCGGTTTTTGCTTCTTAGCCTGATGATTTATCTTCAGGCTTTAAGTAACTAACCAATATTGCACTACAACCACACCCAGAGTGAATACCTTCTCCCCTTAGATTTGGGAGAAAGTTGTATTTCCGACACCGATTATATCATCATCCAGCTTGGGGATGAATGTCAGCACAAGAACTAATTTATCTAAAACAAAGATTTCTCATTCCGCTTCACTCCATTCGAAATGACAGAGTAAGGGGCGTTAAATTAAAGTAAAGCCTTCATTCTTGATTGTTGTAACCAGTTGAAATCTTACTGAGGGCTTCTGCCCCGAGTCAAGAGTCCAATGACAACCGTAAATATTGCCGAACCTAAAATTGCCCAGATTACAGGAAAGGTTTCACCATCAATTTCAATAGGGATAATGAAAGTAAGCCCCAATTCAGCGGCCAGCCACTTGCCAATCAGGGCACCGATAAATCCCACAACAATAGATACTACGCAACCACCAAGCGAATAACCGGCAATGCTTTGACCAATGGCTCCACAAATAGCGGCGATGACTAATAAAATAAGAAAACCGGTAAGCGTCATATTATATAAGTTCGTTACTCTTCTTCTTCCAAAATCACAGCCGATTCGAGCGGTTTGATCACCACAGAATCATTAGGCTCAAAAATTACACGATTATCAGTGTGAACCAAATATTTTTCATCGTGTAGCTGCACATGATAGGTGATATCATGTCCTTTGAACTCACGACTTATTACAATCCCCACTTCTTCGGGCTTATGTCCGTCTGCTTTTTCGAGAGTCAAGTGCTCGGGACGAATGGAACAGAGCACCCGACCACAAGCTTTGCAATCTAGATTCATCGGACCTAGCTTTGTCGTTACTTGCGAGCCGCCGCTTGCATCCGCATGAAAAAGATTGGTCCGGCCCAGGAACTGAGCCACAAATTTTGTTTTAGGCTTGTAATACACTTCTTCCGGCGTTCCGATCTGTTCGATTTTACCCTCGTTCATCACAGCAATACGATCGGCAAATGAAAGTGCCTCTTCCTGGTCATGTGTTACCAGCAGCGCGCTCATACCCGCTTTCTTGAGGATATCACGCACCTCTTTGCGCATCGAATCTCGAAGCATCGCATCTAAATTTGAGAAAGGTTCATCCAGCAGAACAAGCTGTGGCTTGGGAGCAATAGCCCGGGCCAGAGCCACGCGCTGCTGTTGACCACCGGAAAGCTCACTGGGATTTCTATCCTTATAATCACCCATTCCGGTCCGGCAAAGTACCTCTTCGGCATAGACAAGCCGTTTGTGCTTGGGGATATCCGTAAGACCAAAGGCTACGTTTTCGATTACTGAAAGATGGGGAAACAGTGCATAATCCTGGAAAACGAAGCCAATACCACGATTTTGGGGAGCTACATGCTTCGTCGGTGATTCCAACACGTTTCCGTCAAGATTAACTTCGCCGCGGTCAGCATGTTCAAATCCTGAAATAAGACGGAGACACGTTGTTTTTCCACATCCACTTGGTCCTAATAATGCAAATATTTCATGCTCTTTTACCTCAAAATCCAGTGAATCTACAACAGGACCGTTATCGTCAAATGATTTAGTTAAATTTTTTACCGTAAGTAAATTTTTCATGTGCTATTTCAGCTCTTTCGAGAATAATAATCCTACAAATAAGGATGAAAATATTAATAACGTTAGTGCAAAGGGAGCTGCTTCGGCAAACATTGCTTCCCCTGTGTAGGACCATACATTCAATGCCAACGTATCAAATCCTATTGGTGATAATAAGAACGTAATTGAGAGCTCTTTCATTGCAGATAAAAAAACCAAGGATGCCGATGCAATAATTCCACCGCGCAACAGCGGAAAAGTTACTTTAAAAAAGGATTTGATGGAAGAATAGCCCAATGAACGGGCGGCTTCCTCAAGCTGGGGCGGTGCCTGGTACAAAGCACTGCGAACGGGTCCTATGCCCTCGGCCAGGAAATGCAGCGAATAAGCAATAACCAGCAACAACAGGGACTGGTATAGAGCTGTAGAGACCTGCAGCGAAAAGAATACAATCGCCAGAGCAAAAGCCAGCGGCGGCGTTGCATATCCCAGATAAGCTACCCGCTCGATGGGATTACTAAGTTTACTCTTATAGCGAACGCCGATGTAAGCCAGCGGTAAAGCCAGCAATGTTGTTAGTACCGCTGCCGGGGCCGACGCTTTGACAGAATTCGCAAAGGCCTGATATAACTCACCGGCTACAGAGGCAAAAGCTGTCTGATTAAGCCAAAAAACGATCGATGACACTGGCAAAAGAATGGACACAACAAATAAAACTCCCACAAAGGTATACGCTGGTATTTTCCAGGTCCCTAAATCAAGAAATCTTTTTGCTTTGGCTGCCCCGCGTCCCAATCGGTGGAAAATTGCTTTTTTCAGTAACTTGTATTCTAACACTAATGCTCCCGTTGTAAGTGCCAACAGCATAAGCGCTAGCCAGGCCGCATAAATCCGATCATAAGCAGCAATATATTGCAGGTATAGCGCATAACTGAATGTTTCAAACCGCATCAGCGATACCGTACCAAAATCACCGATTACGTGAAGGCTTATTAGTAATCCTCCAGCAAGTAATGCCGGTCTAAGTTGAGGAAGAATCACTTTGAAAAATGTTGATCGGGCATCATATCCCAGTGACCGTGAAACTTCCTCAATCGACTGATCCATCCCCAACAGGGCTGTGCGCAGGTTTAGGTACAAATAGGGAAACGTACAGATTGATAATACAATCAGTGAACCGGTAAAACCATTAATGCGGGGTAGCGCCCAACCAAACCACGCCTGAAAAGTTCCGTTATAACCGCCCATCCCCAATAGTGCATATGCCATTACATAGCCGGGAATAGCAAGCGGAAGAACACCCAGCAAGGTAATAAACCGTCGTGCTTTAATTTTTATGCGAACAGAGAGGTAAGCCAGAGGAAGTGCCAAAATGGTGTCTATGATCAAAACACCGGCTGTAAGCAATAGTGTATTGCCCAGCAGGCGCAAGTTACGCATCCGAAAAACTACATTATTCAGCATCTCCGGAGAAGCGCCAAAGGCTCTGATTAATAAGTAGACCAGCGGTAATAACACTCCGACAGCAATTAATCCTGCCAGAAGCAAAAGATACCACGGAGGTGATTTCCTATGTGACTGAGTGCCTATAATCGTGCTTAGCTTTCTCTGAGAAATGAAAAATTTAGATCAAATCTAAATAGAAAGCGTCTCGATAGCAACCTTTTAAGCTAAAAATTAATTGCTCTTTACCCACCATTATTCTTTTGGTTAATATTTTTTTGCACCATACTTTATTTTAAGTAAAATTAGGATTGAGAGATATAAACATCATTTTAATTAATTAAAGTCATTACCCTATGAAACAAGTAATTATTTATCTTATTACAGCGGCTTTGGCGATCAGTATGTTCACTGGCTGCGGACCAAGTGAAGAAGAGGTTCAACAACGGGAACAGGCCCGGCAGGATTCTTTGGAACAAATGCGCCAGCAGCGTTTAGCTGAACAGCGTCAGGATAGTATTGAACAGGCTCGTCAAGACAGTATAGCAGCTGCCAAAAAAGAAGAAGAGGAACGTAACCGCATCGAATTTGACAGCGACGGCTCTTTTGCCGTTCAGGTTGAAGCCTGGAGATCAGAAGAAAAAGCCGAAGCTCAAGTTCAAAAGTGGATCGATCGGGGATACGAAAATGCCTATGTGGTTAAGCACGGCAATGAAGATACCGGAGATGTTTGGTTCCGAGTACGATTGGGACATCTGGGCACAAAAGAAATGGCTGAAAAACTCAGAAATAAGCTTCAAGAAGAATATAATGAGCCTTCCTGGATTTCAGTGACAAATAGTGGCCAGGAATCCGATGAAGATATTTCTGAATAAGGATCAAATAATAATTTTCCCACACTACAAAGCACCGGGGTTTCAATCCGGTGCTTTTATTTTTGAGTTACATTTTATCATATCTTGCCGTAAGGTGCTCAATTAATCTATTTAATCTGGTTTATTTGGAGACAAGGATCTATGGACAGAGATTTCTCTGGTATTCCTGATAATCTTGAAAAGCTGGACTCATTTTTGACTGATCGGGAATCAGCTCATGATCTTAAACTGGGGACTGAAGCTCGTATTGAATGGAACTGCGGATCGGAACCACAAAAAACTGAATATTCCATCGTCTACCTCCACGGTTTTCGTGCATCTCATCCCGAAGGCGATCCGGTTCACCGTAAAGTAGCCGAACATTTCGGTTATAATCTTTTTTTGAGCAGGTTAGAAGAACACGGTGTGCGATCAGATTATCCCCTTTTAAATCTTACTGTTGAAAAGCTGTTGCAATCAGCTCGCTTTGCCTTACAAATAGGACAAAAAATCGGGCAAAAGGTGATTGTGATGGGAACTTCCACCGGCGGCTCATTAGCACTCTGGCTGGCCTCCCATGATAAACATAGGGACAAGATATCGTCTCTGATTCTCTACTCCCCGCTCATTCGATTTTACGGAATTAATCAACATCTGCTTACAAATTCCATTAGCCGACAGTCGCTACGATTATTTCTCGGTAAGAGATTCCTGATAAAAAATGAGGAATCAACCAAGGCTGAAGATCGTATCTGGAATAAAGAATATGCACTGCAGGGAGCTCTGGTATTGGGATCATTTATTAAGAAATACATGAAAAACAGCACCTTCGGCAATGTAAATTGCCCCACATTTATCGGCTACTATTATAAAAATAAAGAAGAACAGGATAAGATTGTTTCTGTCAAAGCTATTAAAAAAATGGTCTCCAGCCTCGGTACGCGCACAGATTTGATCACAGCCATGAACTTTCCTGAGGCGAAATCGCACGTCATTTGTAGTTCTTTACTCTCAAAATCTGTAATAGATGTTATGGATAACACCATAAAATTTCTGAAAGACCTTGACGCCCATGGGACTACAGAAAGCGGGTCGAAAAACAGCCCATAAATAGGAAATATTAAAAAATCTTAAAAAAACACTTGTGTAGAAGGGCACAATTGACGTATATTGAAATGCGCTCAAGTAGCGTCTCTCTTGATGAATAGTCAGGGCCTCACAACTGATACTTGTGAGGCCTTATTTTTTTTGAATCATTTTCCCTTTCACTTCGTAAACTCCCAGTCTTATTTATAATCATCACACGGCTTGTGCTTTCCTATTGACAAAATTTAGGCATCTGATCATTTTTGCGTACCATGTTCATAAAATTTTTTATGTTAACAACTGATTCTATGAGGGAACAGTTTTCTAAAATAAATTCGCAGCAATGAAAAATTTTGAAATCAACCACAGGAAAGTAGACTCCTACGATGTCTTGGAACTGAGCGGTGAGCTGGATGCACATACGGCTTCGCAATTGGAAGATTCGCTGAAGAAATTAATTGATCAGCAAAAGCATCAAATCATTGTAAACTGCGAGGATCTTGATTATATCGCAAGTGCCGGACTTGGGGTGTTTATGGCTTATATCGAGGACGTTCGATCTCTGGGTGGCGATATAAAGCTTACCAATATGAACTCGAAGGTGTACAATGTTTTCGATCTGCTCGGCTTTCCTACACTTTACGACATCTTTCAAAAAGAGTCTGAGGCTATCGAAAAATTTGAAACTGACGAATCTGAATAACCACTACCTTGTCAAAATCAACGACCACACATAGCATGTCAGTTCAGGCCTCTACGGAACATCTGGCCGAGGTACGTGATTTTGTAGCGAAACATGCCACTGAATTTGGGTTTAAAAAACAGGATGTAGCGGATATACGTCTGGCCGTTGACGAGGCATACACGAATATTATCAAACACGCCTATAAGAACGACAAGCAGAAATCCGTTGATATTGAGTTAGGCTACAACAGTAGTGAGTTTTGGATTTCACTGCTCGACACAGGAGACGCCTTTGATCCCAACAATTATAGCAAGCCCAATGTACGCAAAAAAATAAAGGAAAAAAAGCGAGGCGGTGTAGGTGTATATCTCATAAAAAAACTGATGGATAATGTTGAATATCATACCGAAGGTGCGGTGAACGAAATTCGGATGACAAAAAGGAAATAACACTGTGGGCAGTTCTTCCGCTAAACAAGACGATCGCCATTCCCGATTTGAGCTGAAAACGCTTCTTGAGACATCTCGATTGCTCATTGAGTCTCAAGACATGGATTTTGTGCTTAACAATCTCTTGCTTATCACGATGGGCAAGCTGATGGTAAGCAGTGGCATGATTCTTCTTTTTCAACCCAATCGGGAAAATTATATCATTTCAAAATCAAAAGGCCGCAACGTGCCCGAAGAGGGCCAGGAGTTATCTTTTGATCTGGATCCCGAGGTAAAAAAACAGTCGGTTATACAGTGCGGTATTGATGATTTTGAAATGCCGGAACTTATCGACGGCGACAAAAACTGCACGTTTTTCAACCTGCGTACGAGTAATAATCATATTGGTTTTCTTTGCCTGGGATCCAAAGGAAACAAAAAATCTCTGACACAACGTGAAATTGAGTTTGTCGAAAGTCTTTCCATTATCTCTTCGGTAGCCATTGCCAACTCTCGCATGTTCACCGAGCTGCGACGTATCAACCGCATGCTCGACCGCAAAGTTTATGAACTGAATACCCTGTTCGATCTCAGCAAGGATTTTAACATCATGGTGGACCGTGAAGAGATTGTCCGCATTTTCAAGTTCGCCATGCTGGGACAAATGACCATCCGAAAATTCTTTTTTGTTCTTGAAAATGAAGGGGATCGCGAAGTCGTTGCCTCGAGCGGAATTCATCAAACACTACCTGACGATCAAATTGATAAACTTTTTGCCCTTGAAGAAGATCTTGTTGAAGTCGATAATCAGCTGGCAGAAGAGGTTCCACTACTAAAACAGAATGAAATTAAAGCCGTTATTGGGCTCCACTTTCAAAGCGAAAAAATTGCACTTGTCGGTGTAGGAGCCCGCGCAAACAAAGAAGAGTATTCAACGTCAGATTATAACTTTCTGCAATCACTTGGTAATCTGGCTGTTCTCTCGATCCAAAAAACATATTTGCTCGAAGAACGAATTGAAAAAGAGCGTCTCGAAGAGGAGCTGAATATTGCGAAAAGTATTCAGCAGGGACTTTTGCCCGATCCTATTCCCCACTCCGACGAGCTTGATATTGCTGCCAAAAACATTTCTTCCTATCAGGTTGGCGGCGACTATTTTGATATCCTGGAAACACCAGACAAGAATCTACTGTTTGCCATCGGCGATGTGACGGGAAAGGGCATGCCTGCCGCCCTGTTGATGGCAAACCTGCAGGCTATGTTACATGTGCTATTGCCAATTGATATCACACTGAGCGAAGCTTCGGGACAAGTAAACGATATTATTTATCGAAATACACCGAGCGACAAGTTCATTACTTTTTTCTGGGGCATTTTTAATCCCAATACCTATGAATTTCGCTTTGTCAATGCCGGCCATAATCCGCCGATCTGGCTAAAATCAGGCGAAAAAGAGCCCCAGGAATTAGAAGAAGGCGGACTTATTTTAGGTGCAATGTCCACAATGACACCCTATGAAGAGACAACAGTAAAACTTTCCTCGGGCGACCTGCTGGTATTCTATACAGATGGAGTTACTGAAGCCCTGAACGAAGATGAAAATGAAGAGTTTGGCAAAGAAAGGCTATTGGATTGTATTCAGGAACATCGGGACCAGTCATCCGAAGAGATACAGCAAGCTATTATTGACGCTGTGAAAGAATTTTCAACGGATGTACAGCATGATGATCTCACACTTATTGTTATAAATGTGAAGTGATTCGATAAGCTAGCTCAGGCTATTCAAGAAATTCTACTAAAATAGCCCTATTACTCCGGGTGACCGCTCTTCACTCTCGTAATCCCGCATTGCTAGAATAGTTTTATACGTCTGATATCGATTTTTTATTTCCTGTACATAACGAACGGTTTCAATTCCCCGGCAAAATCCGTAGCGCGCATCTTTGTAGTATTTGCGGTGCATCAGTTTTAAAAGTGCATCGGCCACATTCTCCCATTCATTCGGATTTTTATTATGATCGATGGCCAAACGCCTTGCATCAGCCAGGTGACCCTGTCCTGCATTGTATGCCGCCAGAGCAAATGACCACTGGTTGGTACTATCCATGTACGAGTAGTGATCAAGATGCTCTTTTATTATACGAACACCTTCTCTCACATTTATCTCCTCATTATAAAGTTTTTGTTCGTCTCTAACTTCCGAAAAACGCGGCAGTACCTGCATTAAACCCACTGCACCAGCCCAACTTTTCGACTGGGGATTAAACTTTGTCTCTTGTGCAGCAATCGAAGCCACTAATAGCCAATCGATACCCGCAGAATCCGCCACCTGCTTTATAAGATCATCATATGGAGAAATTATGCCAAGACTCTTACGCTTAGACTCGGGGTTATAATACTCTGCAATTTGAGGTCCGGATTCGAAATATCGTTTACGCAGAATATTGAGAAAGCTCGATCGCTTAGGAGCTTCACCGGGTTTACCAAACCGAAAATGATCATACAAAAATTGATTCAGCTTTGATTCCAGGTCGGGAGCATTTTTTCTGACCGCCCAGGCAATCGTATCATTTTTTGCAACAGTCGGACCTTTTCGAAGTCCTTTCATGTATTTATTGGAGGCTTGGAATATATTGTCATCCGCTACGGTAGCCTGGTACCCACTGGTGTTATTAGATATTTCGAACAACAGCGATTCGGTATCTTTTTCATTAGGCACTAACTGAACTGGTATATCTATCCCTTCTTTTTTCAGATCTTGCAAGCGATAGAAATACGAACTATTTCGCCGTACCGTCACAGGAATTTCCCGTTCAGCAACTTCTTCAATCGACTGTGGCACATTCTCTATATCATCAGGAAAAACCAACAACTGATCTACAAGATTATATGGACGCGTAAAGTTGACGTACTTCTTGCGTTCCTGAGTAGCTGCGTAATTTGCGGCGATAAGATCTCCTTCGCCGCTATTCAACATATCATACGGATTTTCTTCCGGACCTATGATAACTACTTCGAGCGCAAGATCATGGTTTTCGGCAAATTTGCTGACAAGTTCATATTCAAATCCCCATTCCAGTCCCTGATGCAAAAAATAGGTGTTCGAACTGTAGCGGGTAATCATTTTTAATGTGCCGTCTTCTTTTATATCGGCAAAATCACGCTCGATAGGCTCCTCAACAGACACGCTAAGCTCTTGTCCGGCATCACTCTCAACAAACGTGTTAATATCTTCTTTGCTTATGCAAGAACTGCTGAATAAGCTAATTGAAATAATACCAATAACAGCAAGATATAATCTTGATGAAATTGTTTTTCTATTTTCCATAACTATCTTTTTTGTTATCGAATCGATCGTTCAATGCAATAACAAGCCAACGATATTGTCATTTCTTGAGAAAGATACTCAAAATTTTCCGAAATCCTGCTTATACAAGCTTTTTCTAATCTACGTTAACAAAACCTAAGTACTACCCGTTCTCTCCCCATTATAGTCGCTTTAATGCCCCATTTGTCGTTTTTTAAACGATTAATGAAAGGATTGAGTGATTATATCTATGCAACATTACCTAGCCGCCCCAGCTCTTTTGTCATTTCGAACAGGTGTAGCGAGGTAATAAACTCTTGTCTACAGCTTTCGGTTTAAAACAAAGATCTCTCCCTGACGGTCGAGATGACACCTTTGCTTTTTTGGTCATCAGCCAGGGATATTGTGATAAGCTAGTGTTCTAGAACTTATCAACCTCCGTCGTCCTTTCGAACGGATCCCGAAAACCTTCGGGAAGAGTGAGAAATCTTTGTTTTCTCTGCGACATCAAAACAGAGACCACTCCGCCAGCAAGATACTGTCAAGAAACCTGGTTATTTACTACCGTCTTCCCCTCGTTCTATTTAAAGATGAGCTCTGACCGTAACTTTTACATTTCTTCCAGCTGCGCTAATCCCTGATGAATAAGGGCGATAGTGTTTATCAAGAATGTTTTCGACTCCGGCATCCAGCTGTATATCTTCATCAAATCGGTAGGAAGTTTTAAGGTTCAGCGTTACCCAACCAGGAGTACCATCAGTGGTGTAGAGATGGGGTTTATTACGCTCGGAGGGAGAAAAGTCGGAAATATCTTTTTTGGCATTGTACTCGGTATAAGCTTCAATTTTTATTTTCTCCGTTTGATAGGCCAGTGAACTTCTTCCAAATAACGGTGCCACATGTCGCAATGGCTCATCATTAGTAACATCTTTTCCCTCGGTATATGTAATCTTTGAATCAAACGTAAGGTTAGACCATAACTCTGAAGTGAACTCGGCGCTGGCACCATAAACATAAGCTTCACCAGCATTAACTACAGCCTCCACATTACTCAGCACGCCATCGTACATAATAGAATCCTGGCCAAATTGGTCGCCAAAATCACGACGCACCATCGCATCTTTGAGCCAGGTATAATAGGTATTTAACTCCAGGCGGGCGCCATCGGCAAATTTCTTGATAACACTAAAATCCAGATTATAGGATTTTTCAGGTTGGATATCATCATTAGGCACAATAACAGTCCCAGGCTCAGAATCAAAAACTTTGGCGGCATCATCTACATTCGGGGCTCGAAAACCGGTAGCGCCGTTTAAATTTAGCTGCAAATTATTGGTAGGGCGATAGGTAAATCCCAAACTACCACTTAGCGCGCCGGTATTAAACGTTATTTCATCAAACTGATCAAATCTGCCCGGATCAAACTGCGCATCCAGCATCACATGGCTGTATCGGGTGCCCGCTATTGCTGTCAAATTTGATGCGAGATCCTGCTCATATTTGGCATAGGCCGCCAGCTGCGTATAATTGCTCCCTTCGGAAGGATAACGGGTTTCAACTGAACTTTTTGCATCGGTTTCGATATTTTTTGAATATGCTTCTGAATCAACATAATTGTAGATTCCCTCAAGGCCATAGTACAGCTCTTTGCCTTCTTCAAAAATTTTATCAAAATCCAGGTTAGCGGTATATACATCAACATTTTCTTCGCGATTTCGCAGCAGCACATCCTGGAAATCACGATCATTACGACTTTCCTGGAACCACTGCTGTGAAAATACTCCCGTAACATTATCAAACAGATCCGTTTGGCCGAAATACTTAACATTAAGAGTGTTCATCATCCAAATTTGGGGGCCATAGTACCACTCGGCATTGACAAGTGACCCGGTATCGCCGTTTTCGCGCTGAATGAGTCGATCATACCGGGGAATATCGGAGCTGGTTGCATAATGAAGCCCATACGTGGCATCCCAATTGTTATTCGGTTTATAGCGAAACTTCTGCATAATGTTGAGCTGTTCATAACCTGAAGGGCGCTGACGGGTAACATCATCATTCGTCAAGACCGTATCCTGCCCATTGATACGATCAACATATTCTTCTCTCTTTCCGAAATCCGGATACTCATCATAGAAATCGCCTCCTGAATGCATATCATCAAAATCACTATAAGTGATGCTGGTGAGCATACCCCATTTTTCGTAGCCGAAATTCGCATCAGCATGAATCGTCCGCTCATTATTGGCCGAACTGTATCGGGCCATACTGTTGGCGGATATTTCTGATTCTTCGGAATCAAAAGAAAGTGTTGGTTCTTTGGTTTGAAAGTTCATTACTCCACCCAGTGCATCGCTACCATAAATAATAGATCCGGGCCCGAAAAGAACTTCAGCATTAGAAAGAGCGTTGGCATCAACTGAGATTACATTCTGGAGATTTCCGCTTCGGAAAATAGCATTATTCATGCGAATACCATCAACGGCAATTAACACTGAATTAGCTGCAAAGCCGCGAATCATGGGACTGCCACCGCCCATCTGGCTTTTTTGCACAAAAACTTCTCCCGAGCTCTGTAACAGGTCTGCAGATGTCTGGGGATTGTTGAACAACATTTGCTCTTCACTTATCTGCGAAATTCGCTGAGGTATTTCGGTAATATCCTGTACCCGTTTATTTGCAGAAATATAAACCTCCTCCATAACCACTGACTTTTCGTTTAACCTCACCTCATTACCACGCTCTTTAACCTGTTGATAAGTAAGTGAAAGCGGCTGGAACGCCGGGTGCTGAAAATTCAAGGTATCGGCTTGTGTAAATTTGGAAATGTCGGCCTCACCTTCTGCATCAGTTGAGGCCATTTTATTTTGCTCGTTATTATAGATATATACATTGGGAATGGGCTCGAGCGTATTATTATCCACCACTTTTAGGGTCTGCCCGAGAAGCAGATCAGTACTAAACAGAAAGACTATTAACAATGAAGCTAGAAACGCCCGGTAATTCATAAAATCTGTTTTTTGTTTTTTGAAAATGAGTGGATTATATGAACTAGATCACAGAGATTAAATACTATGATCATGCTATAACAAATATTTACTATTCAGCCGCTTTTCGTCTCCACGTTAATGCTACACCGGCTAGTATAATAAACATCGCTATAATCGAGGTAACAGGCGGAAGCTCTGCAAAAAATAAGAAAGCAAGCACAGAAGCAAGTAATGGTTCTGATAGAACTAATGTAGAAATTAGCGTTGGGGATACATATTTCACAGCATAATTCATCGAACCGTGTCCTACAATCTGCGGGCCAAATGCCAATCCTGCTCCGGCCCATATGCCTATGGTAGAAATATCGAGCAGATTTTTGCCAAATATTACAGCTACCAGCACACAAGCCACAGCGGCATAAAAATAGACCGGAAATACATAATCGATCCATTCTCGTTTTCTGCGGATCTTTTGCCCGATAAGCAGATACACCACAAATATAACAGCTGCTGTAAAGGCCAGAAAATTTCCAAACAGCGGATCAGCAAAGTCCTGTTCGATCTGACTGTCTGAAATTCCCAACAAAACCGAGCCCGAAAATGCTATAAAAACGCCAACCCAGGTTGTTGTAGGAAAGCTTCTTTTGAACCATAGTCGCTCTACCAGTATCATAATGATGGGATGGATCGTGACCAACACTGAGGCAGAAGCAACAGACGTGTAGTAGAGCGAAGAGATCCAAAATATAAAATGGAGCCCAAGGCAAACTCCCGACAAAGCTATCCACCAACGTTCGCTGCCTTTTCCCTCGCGCTGCTCACTGCTCCGCAACCAAATCCAAAACGGCAACAGCATAACAGCTGCGAACACCGTGCGATAAACGACCAGTACCAATGGGGATGTGTCAGGTGCCAGGCGAACCAGGATGGGGGCAAATCCGAAAGCTGTCAAACCGGCCAGCAGTGCTGCCAGTACTTTCACTTTCGGATAATCTGCTGCCATAAAAAATAAATTAGGTATTATCTAGCGGATACGATCCATTGATTTAACCAACTCGATATCATCTTTGATTTTTTTACGGGCATACAGTTGTGAGGCCAGAGCCAGGAAAAGCAATATCAAGCCAATGGTTTCATCCCATAAGAAAACGCCGAAGCCGCCAAGGGAAATGTAGATACCGAACGCAAATCCGATCGTGATTATCTGAGGAATCAATAACAGTTTTACCCATCGAAGATGATTCTGTCGATTGTTATACAAAAAGATAGTTCCCAAAGATCCCAAAGCAGAAATCGTCAACAGAATGGCAAAACTAATACCAACCCATCCCTGGGGGTCATTAACGGCATGGCTGTACAAGGCATTAAAAAAAACGCTTCCGTTTAACAAAAAAGCCAAAAATAGAAAAACTGTTTGTATCCGTTGAATCACGTGTGCAGCAATATTTTATTGTCAGTTTGATGCGATTGCCAAAGATACAATTTTTTGGAGAGCCGGTCATCCCGAAAAAAGTTGAGGCCCGAATAAGAATATCCGGACCTCAACCAGGGGATTGTGATGGGATCTATGTTATGGCAATTATCTCTTAACCCATCAGTCAATCATGTTTTTACAACTGTTTCTGCGTCGTGGTGCTTCTTTTCCTGTGAGACATTTACCTCAGGTTCAGGTGCTTTGACGATGATACCGGGGTTTTGATCGTCATAGAAAAACATATTTACTTTACGACGTCCTTTTTCAAACAGATAGTAGAGCACCGGAACCAGAATGAGTGTTAAAAAGGTTGCAAAAATAAGTCCGTTTATAACCGCAATCGCCATCGGAGCCCACCATGCCGCTTGCTCACCGCCCCAATAGAGATATTCGCCCAAATTACCGAAAAACTCTGCAGGGTTACCTACCAGCGTTATAAAATCGAGATTAAACCCAATTGCCAGCGGTATTAACCCAAGGGTAGTGGTTAACGCCGTCAGTATTACGGGACGAAAACGAACTTTTCCACCCAGTACCAGTGCCTCATAGAGCGGCATGTTATCACGGGTACGTAGGATATCAATATAATCGATTAGTACAATGGCATTATTTACGACAACTCCCGCCAGTGAAATCACTCCAATACCAGTCATAATGATAACAAACGGCATCTGGAAAATTGTTAATCCAAAGAAAACACCTGCCGTAGACATCACAACCGAGGTCATCACAATAAACGGTTTGCTCACGGAATTGAACTGTGATATCAGGATAAAAGCAATAAGAAACAGCGAAATAAGGAATGCCATCGACAAGAAATCAACTGCTTCCTGCTGATCTTCTTGCTGACCAGTCCAGCTGGCAGTATATCCCGTTGGAACTTCATTAGTAATATAGTTATCAAGTACATTTTGCACTTCTTCAAGAACAGCATTGGCATTGTAACCTGATCGTACATCCGCCATTACCGTTACTACTCGCTCCTGATCTTTGTGTTTAATACCACCGAAACCTTCCCGGATCTCCCAGTTAGCAACGGTTGAAAGCGGTATTTGACGCCCTTCTTCTCCTACAATCATCAGATCCTGTAGTGCACTAAGATCATCGCGGTACTGTTCGGCCAAACGAACCGTGATGTCGTATTCATCCTTCCCGTCGCGATATTGAGATGCTTCGACTCCATTTATAGCCTGCCGCACTGTATTACCAATGTCTTGCGTTGAGATACCGTAAACTGCAGCTTTTTCACGATCCACATTGACTCGTACTTCGGGACTTGGTTCCGGCAGATCGGTCTCTAGCCCATCTAGTTTATTATATACCGGATTACGCTCGAGAATTCTTAAGATATTGTCGGAAATACTTTCCAGCTGGTCCATATCCTTACCCGCTATTTCGAGATTAATCGGTGGCCCTGACGGAGGTCCCTGCTGCTCTTCTTCAACGGTAATTTCGGCACCTGCGATATCTTCGCTGAAGTTACTGCGGGCATACTCCATAGCATCAAAGCTGGTCCCCTCGCGCTGCTGATAATCAACAAAGTTGAGCACGATTGTTCCCAGATGCGAAGAAGTCCCTTGATTTCCCCCCATCCCCGAAGTAATCGCCGAACCGGATGTACTTAGTACCGATTCAATATCATTGTTATTTGGTATGTTCGGCACTTTATTTTCAAGCTCATCAACAACCGATTTCGTAAACTCCACGTTTGTGCCAACCGGGGCTTCAACCTGTATATAAGCCCGCGGCGGCGGAATATCTTCCGGAAAATATTCTACACCAGGATTAAATATGCCAAAGGTGATGAAACTGGAGACAAGGACGACAACCGAAATTCCGACAATTGACTTGCTGTGATCAAGAGACCAGCGCAGAACCTTCTCATACTTCTCCAATGTCTGGGGCAGTCCTTTTGTTTGCCACCAAGCGCTTAGCGGCTCCATGAAATATTTGTATGACAGCCACAACAAGCCTCCGACAACAATCAGCATCGACCAGGTAAGCACGCTGTTAATTAATCCGATAACCAGCAATACTCCCACAGCCGAAGCTATAAAAAACTTTCCTTTCCGCGTCATTTGAGGATTACGAGACCCTTCTTCCTGATCCAGCCCCATAAACAGGGCACATAACACCGGATTAATTACCAACGCAACAAATAGTGAACTTGCAAGCGTTATAATCAGTGTCAGGGGAAGGTATCCCATGAATTCACCTACGACACCTGGCCAGAATAACAACGGCAAGAAAGCTCCAAGCGTGGTAAGCGTACCAGAAATAATTGGTACGGCAACCTCTCCGGTTCCCTTTTTCGCTGCCGTAAAGTTATCGAATCCCTCTTCCAGATAACGATAAATATTCTCTACTACTACAATGGCATTATCCACAAGCATACCCAAGGCCAATATCAGCGAAAATAGCACGATCATGTTCATGGTCATGCCTAAACCGCTGATAACAATAAATGACAAAAACATCGACATCGGAATGGCGATACCTACAAATGAAGCGTTGCGAACGCCCAAGAAAAACAGAAGGATACCAATCACAAGGATCAGCCCAGAAATAATGTTGTTTTCAAGGCTGCTCACCATGGAGTTGATTTCTTTACTCTGATCGGAGGTAATCTCGAAATTTGTAGTAGGAGGCAAGCCCGGAAGCTCTTCATCCAGTATTGCCTTTACCGCGCGAGATGTCTCCAAAATATTTTCACCACTTCGTTTTACAACAGACAGAGAAATTACCGGATCATTATTAAATTCGGCATAGGTTTCACGCTCTTTAAATCCAAATGTCACATCCGCCAGATCCCGGACATAGATTGGCTTATCATCGGGTGCATCAATTACAATATCTTCTATTGGATCAACAGAGTCGAATTCACCAGGCACACGCAGCAAAAACTTCTTGATGCCAACTTCAATATTACCACCCGGAACGGTGATATTTTCCTGCTGGATGGCGGCAATTATATCTCCAAAGCTCAGACCGTAATACTTTAATTTGGGTAAATCGACATCTACCTTAATCTCACGTTCAAGTCCACCGGCTAAATCTACCTCCAAAACAGAAGGAATACTTTCTATTCGGTCCTGAAGATCTTCGGCAATCTCTTTTAGCTGCACCAAGCTATACTGTCCCGAAACGTTCACCTGCATAATGGGAAATTCCGAAAAGTTAATCTCCTCGATAATAGGATCTTCTGCTTCGGACGGCAGCTCTGGCTTCGCCAGGTCGACCTTCTCACGCACTTTCTGTAATGCATCATCGATATTCACATCAGAGGCAAACTCCATATTGATATTTGAATATCCCTCTGCCGAAGTGGAGCTCATCTCTTTAATATCCGAGATACCGCTTAGCTCATCCTCAAGTTTACGCGTTATCAAACTCTCCATATCTTCGGGCGACACACCCGGATAGGTCGTTATCACCATGATATTTGGTATTGTGATATCCGGTGCTGACTCCTTGGGAATGTTGATATAAGATTGTATTCCCATGACAGCTACTAACAATACCAGTACCAGCACACTAATGCGATTGTCAATAGAGAAAGAGGAAATTCCAAACTCTTTCTGTTTTATAGAACCGCTCTTTCCGTTTCCAAAAAGGCTCTGATTTGTTGATTCTGAATTATCCACAATAAAAAAGTATAGTGTTTATGAATTTTCTTGAGCTAATCTGTTGTCTCTCGACTCTACAATGGATATCCGCATATCATCTTGCAAAAATGATGATCCTACGGTGATTAACTGATCTCCGGGCTCAACTCCTTCGGCAATAACCACATTATTTTTATAGGATGGACCAAGAGTAACAGCTCTTCTTTTAGCAACCTGATAACCATCCTCATTTTCACCTACGGTATACACCACATTTTCTCCTTCGCTCTCGTATACAAACTCTTCATTCACTACGATTGCATCATCATCTTGCATGGTCCGGATTCTGACATTTGCTATCATATCCACCTTATAATTGGCGGCATCGTTCGGCAACCTCATTTCAACTTCAAAAGTGCGGTCCTGGGGGCTAATACTTTTTCCCACAAATGTAATCGGCAACCGCATGGTATCGGCTTCCTGAAAATCAAACCACACCTGCGCCAAATCCCCCGTATTCACAACATTAGAATAGGTGGATGGCACACCGGCAGATACTTTTAGCTTATTGGTTCCGATCAATCGCACGAGTACGGTACCGGGACTAGCCATCTCTCCTTCTTCTAAAAGAATATTTTCTACTGTTGCATCAAAAGGAGCCTCCACTCTCGTTTTAGCGATATTTTCTTTCACCGACTCAAGAGATGCCTGATTTTGCTCGTAATTATATCTGGCATTCAGATATTCTATTTCGGATCCCACACTATCCTGCTCGTATAGCCGCTTAAGCCGTTCGTAATTTTCCCTGGCCTGGGCCGTAACAGCCTCCAGGCGCTCGCGCTCATGCTGAAGTTGCGAATCATTAATTTTTAGGATGGGATCTCCTTTTTTAACTTCAGCACCCTGCTCAACAAAATACTCCTCAATACGTCCCGACACTTCTGCAGAAATGCGAACGTCATTCTGGGCTTCAACCGTACCAACCAGTTTCAGATATCGCTCAAAAGGCTGGCGCTCGATTGCTTTTGTTTCAACATTGACCGTTTTGACCAACTCTTCCTGGGACTCTGGTTGTTCTTCTACACAACCGGACAATAACAGAACTGATAAAAATACTGTAAGAATAACTTGCTTGTTCATGATGTTTAGTCGTAAAATTTGATTAGTCATTAAGTGTCGGGCGATCGTTATCCACAAAAGGAACCATCCCAATAGCCTGATCATATCGGGCCTTAGCGGATAAATAGTTATACACCATTTCTGCGTAATTAGCTTCCGCTTCTCTAAGCTGAAGTTCAGCGTTTGTCACATCGAGCTGAGAACCCAATCCATTTTCCAGACGAGCTTTTGCCCGCTGATATCCTTCCCGGGCTAGTTCAAGTGCCTCTTCCCGTGCCGGCGCTGTTTCCAATGATTGATTTACCGATTCCCGCGCCGACTGTATCTCATTTTTCGCTGACCGTTCAGCTGCTCGTTTCTGCTCTTTAAGATCTTTCTTTTCAATTTGTGCTATACTCAAATTCGATGTTCTCTGGAACCCCTGGAAAATCGGGACATTTAAGGTTACTCCGATAGTTTGGGAACGCGCCCTTGTATCTTCTGAACCAAAGAAAACGGGATTTCCCGCCTGAGATGCTGACCAGTTCAAGTTGTAATTAGCCGTGAGGGTAGGTAAAAACCGACTTTTGATAGCTTTTATTTCTCGATCTTTAAGATCGTTTTGCGTCTCTAAAATTCGAATATCACCTCTTAAGTCGGTGGCAACATCCATGATATTACCTTCCCTCCTATACTCGAAGGGGGTCATCGTATCAACCTCTTTAAGATTCTGATTGATTTCTCGCATTGCCTGCTGCGAGGTAACATCATAGGCATTCAGATTCCCCATTACTGTAAAATCTAAATCCATGGGAACACCTAATACCTCCTTAAGCTCGCGATAAGCCTGCTTTACAGCATATTGAGCCTGTGTCAACTGGGGCTCCTGATTCCTTAACTGTACTCTGACCTGCAGAACATCATATTCATCAATAAGTCCAGCTTGTTGGCGCGACCGGTTGTCTTTGAGATTTTGTTCCAGTCGCTCCACTGTCGCTTCCTGCAGGCGGTACTGCTCTTCAGCTACCAATACGTTGTAATAGGCCAAACGTATTTGCGTTACGATCTGCTGAGTCGTAGCTCGTAAATTTTCTGCTTGTGCAGCTTTATATAATTTTGAGCTGCTAATTCCTACAAAAGCCTCACCACGAAACAAGGTTTGCTCTACCGAGAGTCCTCCCTGCCAATTATTATCTGTTCCAAATTGCAGTGGTACCAGTTCACCTGCCGGAGCATCAGGATCAAAGAATTGTGCCGGGACAAAGTTCACCGGAATTTCCAGATTCCGGGTATACGTTGCTGACGCGGAGATATCCGGAAGCACGTTACTCCAGGCCAAACGAACCTGTTCATCGGCATCCTCAAGATTAAAAAGTGATCGCTTAATATCTGAATTGTTCGCCAAGGCTACCTGAATAGCTTCCGTAAGTGTAAGCTGATTTTGTTCGTTAATGGCTTCATCTATCGAAGTTGTATCAGCCTGTTGAGCTAAAGCTGAAGAAACAGTGATTAAGATAACCGTAAAGGATAACCCGGTAGTTTTTAAGAAAAACCTAGAGGTAAGTTTAATATTATCAAACATATATGATGTAATAGTTTCTGCTTAATTAACTTTCTTCTATTTACAACGGCTCGCTTGTACGCTTCTAACTTTCACTTGTTTCAATTTTCTGACTATCAGTCACCCATTGCTGTCTGGCCTCATCAGTAGCAATACCAGTGCCTACCAGTTTTAGAAAACTCTCGAATAATGAATCGATCTGTATCTCCATCTCATCCAGCATCTCAAAATGATGGCCAACTCCACGCATATGGCTCATAGTGGTAATACCTCGGGTGCTCGACCATAGAACAACAGCCAACTCCTTGGGGTCATAACTGTCATCTACCGTTCCATCCTGCATACCGATTTGCAAGGCCCGGATCATTAAGTTCATAGCCTCGCGCCGGTTTTCTTCACAAGTCTGTGCGTATTCACTTTTTTGCAATTCTTCTACATTACAAAGTGACTCATAGTACATGAAAGCCTTAAAATAGTCGGGATTTTCACGCACGAAATTCAGATACGTTTCTCCGAGTAATCGTATCAGTTCGATTCCTTTATAATCGGAATCACCAGCAAATACTTTTTTAAATCGGCTATTCAGGATATTGGAACCCCGTTGGGTAATTGCGAGATAAAGTTCATTCTTGTTTTTGAAGTATAGATACAGCGTACCCTTACTCAGCTCTGCTTCCTCGGCAATTTCATCCATCGTTGCCTGCTCCAATCCTTTCGAAAAGATGATACGTTCCGCTGCATCAATAATCTGATTCCGCCGCCGCTCCTTTTCCCGTGCTTTTCGTTCTTCAGTTCCCATAATTCTTTATTAAATGACTGTTAGTCAGAAAGTGACCAAAGTTAAGTAACATGAAATGGTTATACAACTTTTCCTTTTTTAAAGTTTCACCTTCACTGAAAAAAATTGCTGCCAAATAGTTCTGAAATAAACCGTACTTTTGCTGGCTATTTAATTTTAACACAACTGTCAGTATTGAAGGTCTCGAAACAGGCTTCCGTCGAACTATCACTTTTCCTATGTGCTCTTATTTGGGCGCTAAATTTTTCGGTCGTCAAAAGTGCATTATCAGAGATTGACCCATTAAGTTTTAATGGGTTGCGCTTCATTTTTGCTGCCGGAGTTTTATGGGCTGTTCTTTTGTATAAAGGAGAAGCGATTACGATCCCCAAACAAGATTGGCCAAAACTAATTGGGATGGGGCTGCTCGGCAATCTCATCTATCAGGGACTGTTTATTATCGGCATTGATTATACGTATGCCGCCAATGCTGCTGTAATGCTTGGTACAATCCCTATCTGGGTGGCTCTTTTCAGTCATTTCTTTAGATTGGAACGCATGAACCTGCTCAAAACTCTGGGAGTTGTAGCTGCTTTCGGAGGAATAGTGTTTATTGTAATCGGTGATGCCCAGCCATTTTCACTTAGCTCGGACACCTTCATTGGAGATATTACTATTATAGCGGCTGCTGTCGTTTGGGGTGGTTATACCATCTTATCAAAAACGTTTCTGGATCGATATACACCACTACAGTTTTCAACGATAATGGCAACAATTGGGTGCATTGTTCTTTTTCTGATTGCATTGCCAAACATTACACAGCTGGAATGGAGTACCATTTCAGCTGCGTCTTACGGTGGAGTTGTCTACAGCGGCCTGTTATCAATAGGGATCGCATACCTCATTTGGAACAACGGGCTGCAAATAGTGGGGGCCGTACATACAGCGACCTATCAAAATCTTGTACCCGTTCTGGGACTCATCTTTGGAGTGGTTCTTCTGAATGAGAAACTGACGCTCTTACAATATACCGGATCGGCATTGGTAATCGTTGGAATCATCTTAGCCCGGTGGAAACGAAAGAAACAAGCAGTTACTGCAAGTTCGATGTAGGCTCAGATTATAAACCACAGAGTTACGCAGAGATATAGCAAAGAACAGGAAACCTTGGCAACTCTGACCTCTCATCTGATTCTGAAAAAAGTCTAAAAAGATGCTCTTTATCATATAGAGACAGTTAGAAAGATAGGACCAGTACGGGATTATCCTGTTCAACCTCCAGCTTGTTCTCAGAGTTTGAGGCCGAGATAATCGTATAACAGAACCCGGAATTTGTTCTTGTCCGGATATTCGTGAAAGATTAGGTCCCAAAACTCTTCCCTTAGCAAGGGGAGATGTAAGAGGGATTGTGTATTTGATAATCTAAGAGTTCAGGCCTAAATATATAACTCTACCCAAATTATTTTACGAGTACCCAATTGAGTTCTTTTCTAAACTATTATTATTTAAGAATAAATCAGGTAGTAAGAAGCTACGGACATTCTCCTGCGCAACTCCGCAATTTTCTCCGACACCTCTGCGGTTAATAAAAGATGTTACTTTTGCGAATTTCATTATCAGGATACCGCAGGAGACTATTATCTAGAATCGGTAAGTGACGAAAGCTTTAACACTGAATCGATCACGAACAAAGTTTTGATATTCAGAGGAATCATATCCTGCATTTCCACCAATAAGAAATCGACTAGATAGCGGATACTGCCCATCCAGGCCTATCGACCATGATTTAAGTGTTTGAATATCTTGCGAAAATTGAATTTCCGTACTGGCTGATCCATATCCGCCGGTTATACTTAAATAGGTATACTCATCCCCAAAATAACGGCGCACTACACCTCTAACCGAATTAGAACTACCCTGGTCAGAGGGAATAAAATAGGTGCGTACGGTGAAAAGATAGTTCCCCTTGTATTTTGTCAGTGAAGCAGTATAAATATCTGTCTGCGAGCTTTCAAAATCGAGATAACGCATTCCGGCTTCCAGTTCAAATGAGGCTGGAAGTGATTTATAAAGAGATAACCCAAAACGATATTTAGGATATATGAAGCTATCGGAATAGCCACCACTTATATATGCGTACATTCCCTCCATAATAGAAGGATAGGCATCAAGATTAAATTGCGTGCCGGAACTGCCAAATCGCCGGGCATACTGCAATCGTCCAATAATCGAACCATATGCGGTCTGCCTTGATAAACCAAACTCCGTAAATTTCCACGGATCAAAAATCTCTGCAAAACGATCATGCCGGTAAGATACGGTTGCACTATACTTTATCTGCTTCAGGTTTGCCGCCTCCAATCCCTGTGCCGCCTTTTCATTATCGGAGTCGTACTCAAGTATTTTTTTATACACTGCTTCAGACATTTCATAATCTTCCATGCTATACAGGACAGATGCTTTCTTAAGCAATAGTTCTTCATCTTTGGGATGATAATCTATTCCTTTGTTAACGAATTGGAGTGCTTCATCATAATTGCCGGACCAGCGTTCAACATCGATTATTGCCATATAAGCATTATGATTCTCAGGGTCTTTTTCCAAGACACGGTGCAACTCTTCTCGTGCAGAATCATAATCCCCTTCCCAGCTATACAGGCGGGCGATAAAAATCCTGACTTCATGATAATCGGGACTCTTGTCCAACGCTTCATAAGCATATTCCCGGGCCTTACTATAATCTCCATCATTAAAAGCAGCAGTCCGGGCTTCTTCATAAATCTCATCTACTGTTAAATCATCACTATTGTTCTGTCCCACAGCTACAGAACTGCCAATAAGCAAAAGACTAGAAAAGAGAGTGAGTAATCGTCCCATATATTAAGCCCGTCTTTGAGTTCTATATCATTAGCAGAATTGTTAAAGCTTCTCCTGCAAAAGAATCCTCATCAATTATCCTACCTATTGTACAATTTCATCTTCTGTCAATTTAGGCAGAACCTTAGTTTTTCGTTCCGCAAAGTCTTGCCTGTCCGGATGATACTTTAAGCCACGCCTGATTATCTCCAGGGCTTTTCTATAATTGCCGTTCCAAAATTCGCTATCAAAGTAAGCATTATATACATCATAATAAGTAGAGTCGGATTCCAAGACTTCCTCAAAATATCTCTTTGCTACATCATACTCACCCTGCCACGCATGAGTTCTTCCAATTAAGATTCGAACATCATGATATGCTGGTTCGCTCAACAGTATCCGTTTTGCAATGGCACGAGCAACTTCATAATCATCCCCAAAAGCCGCTTTTCGTGCCCTCTGGAATTGTTCATCTATTGTTAAATCAATGGAATCTAGTCTGGAAAACAGTGTATCATACTCGGTCAAAAACTGATGTTTTTGCTTCTGTACGGTTTTTCCGGGAAATATTCTATCATTTGCCGTTACATAATCATTCAGGCTCTTAAATCGATTTAGCTCATTTTCGAGCCGTTTTTTTATCTCATCATCTGTTTTTTCTTCCAATGTAAGATTCGGCTTCAGCTCATAGACTGCATCTCCGAAGAGATAATATTGCTCGTGCAGATAATCAGAAATCTGATTCTTATTTCTCATTAGAGGAATGGATTTGTTAGCCCGAAACTGCTTGCTGGTATCCATTACGCCGCCGAGCCAATGCACCGATTCCGGCATTGTTAAGTTGGCTTTCTGCTCTAAAAGCGCTGTCAGGGTCGGTACAATATCGGCATGGGTATTAACAGATTTAAAAAGTCCTGGCTCTTTGAGTTTGTGAGAATAGATTATTATTGGTACATGATATCGCGAAATAACCGTTGATTGAGGAACCGGAATTAGCCAGTGATCACCGGTAATAATGAAAATGGTATTTTTGAAATCGTCTCTTTTCTGATAGGATCGGAAAAAATCCTGAACCGCCTGATCAGTAAACATCAGTGAGGTGAGCTCGGAGCGATATCTTTGATAAGCCTCTTTTCTTTCCTGGGACACATCCAGGTCAACCAACATTTGATCAAACTGTTCTTCATACTTTTGGGGATCGGGCACATTAAAAGGTGAATGACTTTGCAAAGTGTGATAAATCTCCAAACGAGGAAATACTTCAGCTGTATCACGAATTGCCGAGGCAATTTTAAGCATGGTTTTGTCATCTGCACCCCAATAATTCTGTCGGTCCCGGGCCTTAGGAACCAGCAAATTTATTTTGTTTTTATTGAGTATGAAATCAATCCCCTGATACTCTAAAAAGAAACCAAGCCTGTCAAAGTTGGTGTCATATCCACTGTAAAAAGCAGTGTGATATCCTCGCTCTCCCAACAAACTGATAAGTGATTGATGCCTTGGATAATTAGGACCTAAATCCATGAATCCATGTTTGCCAAAAGGCAGAGACCCGATCAAAGATGGGACAAAGCCAAATGTTCGCCCCGACAAGCTGAGACCATTTTTCCAATACAAACTCTTTTCGGAAAGCTCATCCAGATACGGTGCAAAGCCCGCCCATTGGCCATCGGTCCCAACAAACTCGCCGCCTAAACTCTCCACAAGTAAAAAGACGATGTTGGGCGGATCATCGAACTCTTCAAAGTAAGGTCCCAGCACATCTTCCTTTTGAGCTTCCCGCATCAGGGGATATTCCTCATCAAAAGAATAGCTGGCTGATTTATTCAGTAAGTTTAATGAAGTAAAACTCTGACTGATGAAGTAGGTAAACTTGTTAGCCCGCTTATCTTTTTCTGACTGATCAACTCTTTCACCTATTGTTAAGATGTTAGGCAACAGAAAAAGCAGGAGAACCAAAGCACTCATTGCTGAAATATTTTTTCTTCCCAGCTCAACATTAAAATCTATGGCAAGCATTTGTTGACTCACCCAATAAATCATCAGGCATAAAAACAGAAATAATCCCGAACTTACAAGGGTAATTTGCTCCGCAGCAATTACCGTTCTTTTCATTTCTGTGGCAGAATATCCCCAAAAGTCAGCTCCCAGCGGGCTAAGTGTGGCTCCAAAATAAGAGATTAATAAAATATGACCGGCAGCTATTGCCGTAATAAGGACTGCTTTTAAAATCTCACCGATCTTTCTAGAAGAAAAGGTAAAAGCCGGTAATGAGAACAACAATATCGGAAGTGCTAACAATAAACTCACTTGCAAATCATAAATGAATGATAACACCGCGTATTCTACATCTATTAACTCCCATCCATGGTTATAAGCCAACACTCCACATTCATACCCCCGCCCAATGGTCATTACAACAAAAAGAGCAAAAACTAACCGTATATACTGCTTAAGCAGAAAAGTGCTATTCTTCAAAGTAAACTCATTGATCTATGTGGGTCCATTTTATTACTCATCAAACCATCCGCAGTAATAGAAAGTATTAATTTTCCGTAATAAATATTAAAACTTTATAATAATTTTTTTTATCATGTTTGTGAGTGACTACTAAAAACTAGAACTGCCGCCCCACTAAAAGGACTGTTGACGGCAAAAAAGAAAGGGGCAGTTATGAAAACATCTAACTTTATTGAACACATTGTTGGCGAAAAAAAGGATTCGGCAAACGGGAATGGCGGATCCTCTCAAAAATCAACAGAGGTAAAAGATGAAATTCTTATCGTCGAAGACGATGAGATAACGCGTAAATTGATGGTGCGTCTTCTTAAAAATGAATTTGATACCAAGACGGTGTCAAAGGAAAACGGCATAGAAGGACTAGAATATGCTAAAAAGCATATTCCCCGACTTATAATTCTGGATGTAATGCTTCCCGGTATGAATGGCTTTGATATCCTAAAGGAGATCCAAGGAATCTCTGCTTTTGAGCATATTAAAATTGTAGTAGTATCTGCTAAATCGCGCTCCGAAGACATTGAGCGGGGGTTTGATCTTACTGCTGATGAATATATTACTAAGCCATTTCAGCCAAAAGAGTTCATTGCACGTATTCGAAATCTGCTGAAAAAAGCGGCTTAACCATGCATGCTTGATGCAAACATTGCTTTACAAACGCTCATCGGGCTAGCTGTATCTTTAGCTATCCTCTTTTTTTTCATATTGGGCTACACCTTCTGGACTCGTAAAAAGCAGGAGTATTGGCAAAGATATGAGCAAAAGTTCCGTGATTATTTTTTCTCTCTTCTGTTCGAATATATAGAAAAACCTGACGAGAAGAGAGAACCGGATGAGATCATCAAGAAAATAACCAAACGGACAAAGGATTATTCTTTTTTCTTAAAACTACTCGATGATCTTACGGATATCCTTGATGGTGAACAACGCAACTACCTGAATGGTCTGATAAATCACCCTGTATTTTTGTCTTTTTATAGGAATAAATTATTCCATGGCTCAAAAAATCATAAGATTTTTGCCTGTATCTACTTTCAGAAATCAGGAAATATCGATAATCGCATTCTGGCTAAACTCATCACTATAAGTAAATCCGGCAATTTAAAACTGGCTTATTCTGCCACTAAAGCCTTACAATCTGCCAAGGATTATGCTGTACGAACAAGTAGTCTTTTGCGATTCTTCAAGCGAGAGGATATCACCGAATTAATGATAGCTGAGCTTCTTCACCTTTTCGATTCCGGAAAAATTGAAGACCGCCCACAAGTAGCTAAAGAGCTAAAAAAGATCCTGCTTGAAAATATCGACCTGATGCCCAAAACAATAATCGTTTACTATATGGGAAGTCAAAATTTCTATGGCAGCAGTGACTTTCTATTTCAGTACCTGAAACGCATGCAATATACTCGGGATAAAGCTCCGCTGATCCGGGCACTCATAACGGCGCTTACTCAGGTATACAACATAGAGACAGCTTCTTTTATAAAAAATTATCTGACAGAAAAGAATATTGATACCGAAACACAAATAGCTACGGTTAAGGCTCTAAGCACCTTCGGAGGAGAAGAAAATCTCTCATTCTTAATGCAGCAGCTATTAAAAGTGGAATTCCCGGTTCGGAAAGTCATTATCCATGAATTCACATTAGAAAAAAAGGAACGCATTGAACAGCTGGGGCAATTTATCATTGCAAACTTAAATTTTATTAAACAGTTTCAATATCGGGATTATCCTCCGCAACACCTGAATAACCTGGTAAAAAAAATTGAAAGTGTAGCTTGGGGAATTAAAATTGCTCTTACCCACCGTTTAAATAATACTCATGCTTGATGGATTATCGTTATTCAACATCGTTGAACAACTGATAATCGGCTATTTTCTGACAATTAATACTGTCTATCTGCTGCTGGTTATTGGTGCACTAATTTTTGTTCGGCGACAAATGCTGCATAGTGAGGTTGTGCAATCCGAGGCCCTTTTTAAATCGGATCTGTTCAAATCGATAAGCATTCTTGTACCTGCATATAATGAGTCAGGTAATATTGTGGAATCGATTGAATCTCTGCTCAAGCTCGAATATCCCGAATATCACATTATTGTGATCAACGATGGTAGCGCTGATGACACTTTGCAACAGCTTATTGATCATTTTGACCTCATAGAGGCACCCCTTTATTACGAAAAAGAGATTAACCACGAAAAAATTAGAGCCACCTATCGCACTCCGGAGATACCAACATTAACAGTAATTGATAAAAAAAACGGCGGCAAAGCAGATGCACTTAATGCCGGCATTAATGTTGCGGAAACCGACCTCGTTTGCTCTATTGATGCAGACTCCATCTTAGAACAAGATGTTCTCAAAAAGCTTATTCAAACATTTATAGAACATAAAAACACGGTGGCTGCTGGTGGTGTAGTCCGGGTAATAAACGGCTGCAAAATTGAAAATCGGGAAATAAAAGAGATTCGAACGCCAAGGAATATTTGGGCTCTCCTGCAATCGGTAGAATATATACGTGCTTTCTTATTTGGACGTGTTGGATGGGATTTCTTCAAAAGCTTATTAATCGTGTCTGGTGCTTTTGGCATCTTTGACCGTAAGGCTGTTATTGAAGTTGGAGGGTATCTCACAGATACGGTAGGTGAAGACATAGAGCTGATCGTTCGCCTCCATAGCTACCACTTACAGAATAATAAAGAGTATCAGATTCGATTTTTGCCAGAGCCTATTTGCTGGACCGAAGTCCCTACTGATTACAATAGCCTTAAAAATCAGAGAAATCGCTGGCACCGGGGGTTGGCGGATTCTATTTGGCGTCATAAATATATGTTATTCAATTCCAGATATAAGCATATAGGTGTTTTTGTAATGCCTTTCTTTTTGCTATTTGAGCTGTTTGGCCCGGTGATCCAGCTGCTTAGCTATATATACCTGGCCCTTCTATTTATTATCCCTTCACTATTCAATCTTTCGTTTGTACTCCTCTTTCTGGCAATATCTGTTATCTATGGGATGATTATTTCTCTGATCTCGATCTTGGCTGAAGAAATTGCTTTTAAAACCTACAGCAATTTTAAAGATGTACTGGTCCTAAGCCTCTTTTCTTTCCTTGAAAATCTTGGTTACCGTCAGATCCATGCCTGGTGGCAGTTTACTGGGCTTGTTGACTTTTTTAAGGGCAAAAAAAGCTGGGGGAAAATGATCCGGAAGGGATTTGATTGATTGGGAACAGTCCAATTTTGTGTATCTGAATTGTTGTCGCTCATTTACCACTCAACTCCTGGATTCTTCGGGAGGAACAGGAGATTCCTTACCTCTTGATGCTGTCATGCCGAGGAGCTTGCGACGAAGCATCTCAACTGTCATATCAGCGGTGCCCTATTTTAAAATAAAGAATGCTGTTTACCCGCTTGAGATTCTTCTTCACTGTGGCAGCTCGTCCTACATTATATCCTCGTACCACCACTAAGCAGGTAAAGAATTGCCATTCGAACGGCCACGCCGTTTGTAACCTGACTTAAAATAATGGACCGGTCGCTGTCGGCAACCTCACTCTCCATCTCTACGCCTCGGTTTACCGGACCGGGATGCATGATGGTAAAATCGGGATACTTTTCGAGGTGCTTCATCGTAATCCCAAATAGCTTGTGATACTCGCGAATGCTGGGAAAAAGCTCAGTCCCGTTTTCCTGCCGCTCGAGCTGAATGCGCAGGGCCATCGCTATATCGCACCACGCGAGTGTCTCATCCAGGTTGTAAGAAATATCGGCGCCCAACTCATCAACATAAGCCGGCATCATTGTTTTAGGTCCACAGACGGTAACGTTGGCACCCAGTTTCAGCAGACCAATAATATTGGAGCGAACCACGCGGCTGTGCTCGATATCGCCGATGATGGCAATATTTTTATCCTTCAGATCGGGATAAACCTGTTGCATAGTAAACATGTCGAGAAGTGCCTGAGTTGGATGCTCGTGCGCACCGTCGCCGGCATTGATGATGGCCGCATCTACACATCGCGTGAGAAAATGAGGCACGCCGGGACTCTCATGACGGACAACCACCATATCAATTTTCATTGAGCTGATATTACGAATAGTGTCTTTCAGCGACTCCCCTTTTTTTACGCTCGAAGATCCCTTTGAAAAGTTAACAACATCGGCGCCCATCCGTTTTTGAGCCAATTCAAACGACAATCGCGTACGCGTACTATCTTCATAAAAGAGGTTTACTATCGTCTTGTCACGCAGTGTCGGTACTTTTGGTACGGGGCGATCGAGAATTTTTCTGAAATATTTTGCCTGCTCCAGCACGTATCGGATATCTTCCCTGGAATAATGCGACAGCCCGAGCAAATGTTTTTGTGAAAACTCGTGATCGATATCTTCCAGTGTTATTTCTTCGCTCATGATTCTCCCTCCACATCCGGATTTTGTACCACATAAACAGCATCTTCGCCATCCAGCTCTTCTACCTGAACACGAACCTCCTCCTGAACATGAGTCGGTAACTTCGTACCTACATAATCTGCACAGATCGGCAGTTCACGGTGACCGCGATCGACCATACAGCAAAATTTAATGCTCCGGGGACGGCCATAATCCATGACCGCATCCATCGCCGAGCGCACCGTTCGCCCGGTATAAAGCACATCATCAATCAGCACTACATCCCGATCGTATAAATCAAAAGGAATTTCTGTAACCTTGACTTCGGGCATCTTCAACTTGGTGCGGAAATCATCGCGATAAAAGGTAACGTCGAGCACTCCAAAGTCAATATCCAGATCAAATTTTTTCTGGATAATCCCCACAATACGTTTGCCCATATACACGCCGCGCGTCTGCATTCCAATTAAGGCTAGTTGTTCGGGATTATCGTGCGGCTCCAAAAACTGATGGGCAAATCGCAGATAGGTGCGATTCAGATCTTCGGCCGACATTATTTTTATAGAATTCAAAAGAAGGTCCTTAATTCAATCTTTTTTTCAGAAATGAATGTAGGCATTGCATAGTAAGAACACAACGGCAAGGCCGAAAAACATTCGACCGCTGAACCTTTGGTGCAAACAATATTCTAAAAATTATCAAGTCATTAAAACAAAGCCTTAGCGACCGTCTCGATGAATTGCAGCAGGCAACGGCTTAAAACAAAAAAGCCCGACTGCTATTAGGCAGCCGGGCTTGCGGGAACACAATTAATTACTCACTTTCACTTAGTATAATTGTTTCGACATCTGTTTGTTCTCCTTCTTCTACTGTAATATTCGTTAAGGTTGTATCTGCATGTTCTCCGTCTGTAGGCTCAATACTCAAATCATACTGGCCGCCTTCTAATCCCTGAATCAGGAAGTCACCATTTTCGTCTGCTTGTGTACCCGAGGTATCATCATCCAAAATAGCATAGATAAAAGGCTCTGCATCAGCTGGTTCAACTGCTCCTGCGACAGAACCGACTTCATCACCATCTTCCACAAAAGCCTTCAGCACAGGTTTAAGTATATATTTTCCGCTTTTTCCTGCCTTATGCACCGATCGACCTGCATCAAAATCTATAACAACATCGAGCTCTTCACCGGCTTCCAACACCGTATTGAACTTAATTTTATAGCCGGACTGCTGCCCGCTCGGCACTTTGAGATCTTCAACAGTACTGTCTACCATTACAGTATTATCACCACCGAGAATCAGTCGCAATTCTTTGTATTTCCCGGGATCCAATTCGGCTGAGGAAAGTAAAGTATCTACTCCATTGGTCAGTTCAAGCAAATTGACCGTCATTGGGTCCACCGGCAGGTCAATCCATTTTCCATCGGCAGTCGCTGTGTCATCACTGGTCGGTGTATAATGAATGCGCAACCCCTGCACATCGATATTAACTTCTTGATAGTTGGCAGGAGCGTCTGTGAGACTAATATTGATTTGACTCTTTTCTGAATCGGGGCCACTGGTATTTATGTCGTCACATGAAACAGCTAGAAATGAAATCAGTGTTATAATAAACGTGCTTTGTAACACGTAGTAAGTCACAGGACTAATATTTAAACTATTCATAGTTAAATCCTTTTATTTTTTTAAATGAGGTTCGCCGTAATAGCTTTTATTGAGACTTATTCATATGAGCAGATAGGGAAAATGTTCCACGTTTTTGTAATAGTTTTATTACAGCGATAAGCATTCTTCTTGTCAAATCCTTACCTTTTGCCCCTAATTGTAACAACCCTACCAAACATGAATAAAGCTTTTTTTCTGGATCGCGATGGCACCATCAACGTAGATTATAACTATGTTCACAAACCTGATGAGTGGACTTGGTGCAATGGTGTTCTTGATGCACTGAAATGGATGAAGAAAGAAAATTTTAAAATTATTGTTGTTACCAATCAGTCGGGGATTGTACGGGAGCGTTTTAGCGAACAGGATGTACAGGATTTGCATAGCTGGGTAGACTTACAATTGCAAAAGAAAAGTTTAGGGATTGATGATTGGTACTATGCTCCGCATCACCCAGAACATGATCCCGATGAAAAATTTGCGCCTGAAGACCGGAAACCGGGAAACGGTATGTTCAAAAAAGCAGCGGCTAAACACAATATCGACTTCAACCGATCGTATATGGCAGGCGATAAGGTTTCAGATCTTAAACCGGCTGTTAAGCTGGGAATCACTCCTTTTTTCATTCGATCGCGACATGAACCCAATCAGGATAAAAACTGGTTAAAGAAACACGACATCCCCAGTTATGATAATATCAAACAAGTAGTAGATACACTTAAAAGTTAACATAGAATAATTTAAATGATTTCGATCGATTTTTGGAATACTTTGGTAGATACAGAAAGCGGCGGACAAGTACGACGGAAAGTACGAATTGATGCTGTACGCGAGATCGCCGACAACTATGAAGAAAATATCACCGAAGAAGAATTTAACGAGGCCAAACGTGTGGCCTCCGAAAAGTTTCATGATATCTGGCTTAACCAGCACCGAACTCCCACACCTCCGGAATTAGTAGGCTATGTTTTAGATCACCTGCAAATATCGGCATCCACCAAAGAGAAACAGTACTTGGTAACAAAATTTGAGGAATCGCTATGGGAAGGCCCGCCCCCTTTCGCCGAAGGTGTGGAAGAGATTATTCCACAGCTAGCAGAACAACATTCGCTGGCACTTATTTCTGACACCATGTATTCCACCGGCCGGGTACTTCGTGAATATCTCAAAAGAAAAGAGCTCGACAACTATTTTAAATGCTTTGTCTTCAGTGACGAGACCGGCTACAGCAAACCGAATCCGAAAGCTTATCAAAAAGCGTTGAAACAAACAGAAGGTAAAATCGACCAATCGTGGCATATTGGCGATCGATTGGATACTGATATCACTGGAGCCAAACAGCTGGGTATGGGTGGGATACTGTTTACCCAATTTGTTCATTACTCCGAATTACCCGACGAGCCTCAACCAGATTACATCTGTAAAAGCTGGCACCAGGTTGCAGATATTTTGTTGGATTAAAAATAGAGCTTTTTCTGACATCCTGAAAAGAATGCTGTAACAAAGTATTTTTTTTATTAATGTTGTATGTAAGCGCTCACAAAACAGGAGAGGACCATGAAACGCTTACTACTTTTCATATGCCTGATACTTTGTTACAGCAGCGTATCCTTTTCGCAGCTGCCAAATGCTGACAGCATTTCCCATATTCATCCGGCATGGTCGCCCGATAGTGACGCTATAGCTTTTGCCTCATCTATCAACGGTAATTTCGATATCTACGCAATTGATTTGAATACGCTTGAAATTGAAAACATGAGCAAACATCCGGCAGATGATTATTACCCGGCGTGGGCCCCCAATGGCCGGGAAATAGCCTATTTTTCGGAACGGGAACGACAGCATCACTATGATATGACAAACGCTGTCGATGATGATCATCAATTCCCGATCAGTTCGGCGCGTGATGGGGACCTGCCTTCGTGGTCGCCGGACAGCCGAAATGTGCTCTATCATTCCAGTGAAGATGGTGATATGGAAATCTATCTGCGCAACAATTTTTCGGAGGATATGCGCAAGTTGACTGATAACGAAGCCACGGATGTATATCCATTTTTTTCACCTGATGGAGAATACATCCTGTTTTTATCGGATCGGGATGGAAATATGGAGATTTATACCATGCGTCCGGACGGGCTGGATCAAAAACGACTTACATACTCTGCACATGCATATGAAGTGGATCCTATCTGGTCACCCGATGGTGAAAAAATAGCTTTCGCTTCCAACAGAGATGAAAATTTCGATCTCTATGTGATGAATGCAGATGGATCCAACCTAAAGCGACTTACTGATACTGCCCATTTCGATCTTGGCCCCCAGTGGTCGCCCGACGGCGAAAAACTGATTTTCACTTCCGACCGAACCGGCAATTTCAATCTTTATACTATTAACGCCGACGGGACAGAACTCAAACAATTGACGTCACATCCCGGTAAAGATTTCTATGCCTCCTGGTCGCCCGATGGTCGAGAAATTATTTTCTGCTCTGATCGAAGCGGAACAGAAGAAATATACTTGATGAAGAGTGACGGTAGTAACTTACGTCGCGTTGAGTTAGAGTGGTAATCAGCAACAGCTTACCTCTTTCCTGTTTGTGTCGTTTCAATTTTATATACAGCATCAGGTGACGTCATAAACAATGTTGAATCTCCTGAACCACCCCATGCCAAATTCGTTATACGCACCGGCATTTCTACCTTCTGAATTAAATCTCCTTCAGGAGAAAAGATCCACACGCCACCGGGACCTGTTGTATATAGATTTCCATCAACATCAACCTTCATACCATCTGCGGCCCCAGCTTCATCGCCCTTCATAGTGGCAAAGATTTCTTCTTCACTCAGAGTGCCATCCTCATTCACCTGGTAAACCCGAATTTGATTATTGCTGGTATCATTTACGTATAATTTATCTTCATCAGGGGAAAATACTATTCCATTGGGGCGGTTAAAATCCTCCTCGAGCAGTTGCAACCCTTTATCCTCGGAATAGCGGTACACACCATTTACTTCCAGCTCTTTCTCTTCCTCGGACACACCGTACGGCGGATCGGTAAAATATATTGAACCATCTGATTTTACGACTAAATCATTCGGACTATTTAACCGCTTGCCCTCATAGTTATCAACAACTATTGATAGTTCTCCTTCTTTCGTCAACCGCGATATAGCACCATCATGCTGCGCCAGCAGCAATTCACCATTTTGATCAAATGTGAGTCCGTTCGAATGTCCACTGGGATTCAGGTACTCTTCAGCCCCTTCACCTGGCGTCCACTTATAGACTACATTTGCGGGAATGTCGCTAAACAGCAAGTAACCTGAATCATGCCAAAGCGGCCCTTCTGTAAATTCATATCCGCTTGTTAACTCTTCGGCTTCAGCACCATCCTCTATAATTTGCTGTCCAAATACCAGCGTTACAGGCAGAGAAATAAGAATGATAATCCCGATAAGCTTCTTAATTACTAAATTCATAATAATCTGTATTAGGCTCTGAATAATTCAAATGAAATCTTCTAATAATATTAATAGAAAATAAGCATAAACAAATTTTGGCTTACTACCACGTTACATATTCTGACTTAGTGGCATTTAGTCTTTTAACTTTTGTTGATAAAATGTCTTTGCAGTGCGTAGTTCTGTTTTTGCTTTTCCACTATCTACCACCAGGCACATAACAGGATATAAATCGCCACAGCTTATTCTTGTGAATAGATATAGCTAGCGCGGGAATTAATTCCCGCGCTTGTGATATGCCTCTTATTGTCTTTCTTCTCGTCACCACTGCTGTTGCAACTCCAAGAGAAGAAACATATTGAAGATAGGTAAGTCGTTAATAAATGTGACTTTGAATCGGAGCTATTCATATAAAGCCATTCCTAATTTTATAACTTTGGTAGATTAGCACATGGTGTAGTTGCTTAAAGCCTGAAGATGAATCATCAGGCTAAGAAGCAGAAAAAACCAAGCTCACTTGAAGTGAGCTTGGTTTAAAATGCTTAGCCCATGGATTCATCTGTGGGTAAAAGTATCACATTCCCAATTGGTTAAAGCTGTAAGGGAGCAGAGCTCCCCAATATCCTGCTTCGGAAGAGCCCTGGAGAAATTCCGCTCCAACAATGATTAAATTCCCAAGCAGGGAATGCGATATAAGATGGTGATATATTTCTGCCGTACGGGATGACGATGTTAGTGGGATTTTGTTCCCTCCCCCTTTGTCGTCATTGCGGACTTGATCCGCAATCTCGCATAGCAATAGACTGTGAGCGAAATAATAGCTGGACCAGCGGCTCATTATTTCTTTGGAACGCTGGTCCGAACATTTTACCATGACTTGGTTCCTGCATACCGTGTGAGATCCTCCCGACAGCTGTACGGGACGGAATGACGTCACCTTCCCCCTCGTCCGCCGTAGCTCTTCTTCTCTTTACACCCGACGACCATGTATTCGTCCCCTACTTCACAGGGTAAGAGCCCGCTGATTGGGAACTGAATCATCTCCTATAGCTGTTACGCAGCAAAAATACTACTGCTGAATAAACCCCATCATAGCACGAGCGTCCACTTGTGCTGAAAGTGCAAGCCTAAACAATCCGGGCCAAAATTAACTTCTACTAGTAATTTTTCGAGATTAAATATTTATAAAAGCTACGGCTGAATTTCTTGCCATTCATTTATTATATTATGCGCTCTATTTGATAGGTATTTTACAGATTTATTTTACGCTGTTCGCGTTTAACTCAGGTAATTATTAACCATACGATTGTTGTTATGAAAATTCATGAGTATCAGGCAAAAGACATTCTAAAACAGTATAACGTTGCCGTTCCGGCCGGTGTGGCTACAACGAACGTTGAAGAAGCCGTTGAAGCGGCTAAAGAGATGAAAGAAAACGGCGCCACGCTTTTTGTGGTAAAGGCCCAGATACATGCGGGAGGACGCGGTAAAGGAAAAACAAAAGAAAGCGGCGTTAGCGGTGTCATTCTCTGCGATACTGTTGAAGAGGTTCGTGAAGCGGCCGAATCGTTGCTCGGTGATGTGCTGGTGACAAAACAAACCGGCGAAGAGGGACAGAAAGTCCAACGCATCTATGTCACCGATGGTGTTGAAATTGAACAGGAGTTTTATCTTGGTATTTTGCTCGATCGCTCTAAAAGCAAAAACGTTATTATGGCTTCAACCGAGGGTGGCGTGGATATAGAAACCGTAGCCGAGGAGACGCCCGAGAAAATCGTCAAAGAATGGGTTGAACCGGGTATGGAACTGCAACATAATCAAGCCCGCCATATTGCTTTTGCACTGGGACTCGAAGGTGACGCTTTTAAAAAGGCCGTAAAATTCATCATAGCTCTATATAACTGCTATGAAGAAACCGACGCTAACATGGTGGAAATTAACCCACTGGTGCTTACAGCTGACCATGATGTAATGGCGTTGGATGCCAAGATGACATTCGACGATAATGCGCTATTCCGTCACCCCGAAATTGAAGCCCTGCGCGACAAGTCAGAAGAAAATCCTGTGGAGCTCGAAGCTGCCGAATACGGACTCAGCTACATTAAGCTGGATGGCAATGTCGGATGCATGGTTAACGGTGCCGGACTTGCTATGGCTACGATGGACATCATTAAACTGTCTGGCGGTGAGCCTGCCAACTTTTTGGATGTTGGTGGAAGTGCCAACGTTGAGACAGTGAAAAACGGCTTCCGCATTATCCTTGAAGATGAAAACGTAAAAGCCATTCTCATTAACATATTTGGCGGAATAGTTCGATGCGATCGGGTAGCCAACGGCGTTATCGAAGCTGTTAAGGATCCTGAAATCGCCGACAAGGTTCAGGATGTGCCCATCATCGTTCGACTACAGGGTACGAATGCCGAAGAAGCCAAAGAGATCATCGACAACTCTGATCTGAATGTGATCTCTGCTGTGCTTCTCAAAGAAGCAGCTGAAGAAGTCTCAAAAGTATTGGCACCAGCTTCGTAAACACTAGACTTAATCAACCTTTCCAAGGTTGAAACCTTGGAAAGGTTGTAATTTTGCTTTCTTATTTTTTTGCTGTTTTTGTGGCACCCAGATAAATAGCCATCAATACAATAACGACACCAAAATATTCCAGGGCTGTAGTGGGACGATCAAAGAAAATAATATCCCACATGAAAGCCATTGCCGGCTGGAGCAATAGTGCCAGTGCACCCACTGAGGCGTTTACTTTTGGCAACCCTTTAGAAACCAAAACCCATCCCAGTACCTGTCCCACAACGCCAAGGCCGATCAGCGAACCCCATGTTTGCAGATCCGGAATAGCAAAATGTGCCCCGGGCTCAATCCATGTTGTAACACCCAGCATAACCGCTGCCAACAAACTAATCCACGCCATATTTGCCCAGTGAGAATAACGCTGCTTTTGTTTTTCAGATTGGGATCGCCGGAGTGTTAAAATATACAAGGCATATGTAAGAGCAGTCAATAATCCATAAAAAACGCCAATTTCTACCACTCCACCAGGTTGTCCCCAATCTGTTTGGACAATAAAAATCAATCCCAGCACTGCTAGCGGTATGGATACTGTAAGACGCCAGCCTAGCCGTTCTTTTAAAAAGATTACCGCCAGCAGGGCAACAAAAAATACCTGCGTATTCCCCAGTATGGTAGCAAGTCCCGGCCCAACATAAACTATTGAACGATGCCAGAAAAAGAGGTCAAGACTAAAGAAAAATGCACATAAAAAAGGGATGGCAACGGTTTTCATCCCTAACAACAAACGATCACCCCGGATAAAAGTAATGACCAGCAAAATTATGCCTCCGAAGAACATGCGGTAAAAAGCTGTCACCGTAGGTCCAACATTTGCCAACTCTACAAAAACAGATGTAAAGCTTAGTATGGCTGCTCCGAATACAATATAGCCTATCGCTTTTAAGGAAGCAGAATCAGTACTAATCATATTCAGACAGGCAAACTAAAGATGTGCATCAAACGAGTTGTTCCCGTATTTCATCCCGGCATTGCTCGTAATACTGCTCGTATTGGTTGATAATTTTGCTCATTTCAAACTCTTCGGCTCGTTTTCGTGCATTTTGTGAGAGCTGTTTGTGTAACTTTTCATCCGACAAGATTTTCACAGCATAATCACCCATACATTCTACATCATCGAGATCACAAAGATAACCGGTTTCTCCCTGAATATTCACTTCAGGCAACCCACCGATATTAGAGCTGACCACCGGCACACTGCAGCTCATTGCTTCCAGAGCAGCCAAGCCAAACGTCTCTGATCCGGATGGAATCAAAAACAGGTCGGCAATCGAAAGGATATCTTCTACCTGATCCTGTTTACCCAAAAAACGTACCTGTCCGCAAATACCCAGCTCGCGACACCGTTGCTCGGCACGCTGCCGATCAGGTCCATCACCGATGAGCAGTAATTTAGCTTTAATATCTTTCTTTAGCACATGATCAAAAATACTTATTACTTCGGGTACCCGTTTTACTTCGCGAAAGTTCGATACGTGAACAACTACTTTTTCATCTTCCGGACAGATCGCCTTCTTAAAGTGATTTTTATCGGATTTTTTAAAGCGATCCAAATCAATAAAGTTGGGAATCACTTTTATATCCTTCTTAATATCAAAACGCTCATAAGTTTCATCACGCAAATAGTTTGATACAGCCGTCACGCCATCACTTTGATTGATCGAAAAGTCGACCACACTTTTGTAGCTGGGATCACTGCCCACAATAGTAATATCAGTGCCGTGTAGTGTGGTAATTAGTGGTACATGCTCTGCTTTTTCTCCCAAGATCTGCTTGGCCAGGTAAGCACTTGTGGCATGAGGAACGGCATAATGAACATGAAGTATATCAATATTCTCATACTCGATCAGATTGGCCATTTGGTTGGCCAGAGCCAGGTCATAGGGCGGATATTCAAACAAGGGGTAGGTGTTCATATTCACCTCATGATACGAGATATTAGTGCGAAACGTATCAAGCCGCGCCGGACGCGCATAGCTTAACATATGAACATTATGATCACGCTTGGCTAATCCTTTTGCCAGTTCTGTTGCAATGACCCCACTACCACCAAAGGTGGGATAACAAACTATTCCAATATTCATTTTTAATAATTTATTATTTAATTCTGAAACGCATTGACTCTGCTTTATTGGTTGATCTAGCTGCTCAACAAAATTATTAAGTTTCTCATTTCAGGTTTTGTGTTATTAGGTGCAAAGCTAGTTATCTTTTATATTATAGGCTTTTAAGTATCCGCTTAAGAGCCCAGCAACAACTTTTGTCATAAACCCTAATCAAATACATTTTTATGGCAGGTCATTCCAAATGGTCGAATATAAAGCATAAAAAGAAGAAGGAAGATAAAAAGCGCAATAAAATTTTTAACAAGCATCTGCGCGAAATTTCTGTCGCTGCCCGTGAAGGTGGCGGTGATCCGGAAATGAATCCACGCCTCGATACGGCCATCGAAAATGCTAAAAGTGACAATGTTCCCAAGGATAATATTGAGCGTGCTATTAAAAAGGGGACCGGCGAACTTGATGAAGGCGACGGCCGTTACGAAGATGCAACTTATGAAGGATATGGTCCGGGCGGAATTGCATACTTTATTGAAGTTACAACCAACAATTACAATCGCACGGTGGGTGATATCCGGCATATTTTCACCTCTCACGGAGGTAACCTCGGTACCGATGGATCGGTGGCTTATCTTTTTGAACAAAAAGGAATGATCCGACTTAAAAAAGAAGAGAATGAAGATGTTGATGAAGAAGAGTTCATGCTGAATGCCATCGATGCCGGCGCCGAAGAAATTGATACCGATGGAGAAGTGTTTAATGTAACAACGGCACGCGAATCGATGTATGAAGTACGCGACGAGCTGGAAGAAATGGGTTACGATATTGAATCCGCGGAATTGATTCGCATACCCATGACCGAAGTAAAAGTTGAACCTGAAGTGGCAGAATCAAATTTTAAGCTGATCGATAAATTTGAAGACAACGACGATGTTTCGGATGTGTTTACGAATATGAAGATGGATGAAGAAACGCTGGCGATAGCGGAGCAGATTGAATAGATTTTTACAATTTTCGTCGCTGTTAAGACGTTAAAGGATCTAATAAAGACTAAAGCTATGAGATACCTATTGATAATCTTATTGTCCTTCTTGCTGATGGGAGCCTCGATAGAAGATGCGCGAAAAGCCAATGAGGCTTATGAAAACGGCAACTACGAAGAAGCGATAACGCTTTATAAGAAAGCTATTGATGAAGATCCCGAGAATGCCAAGCTGTATTTTAACTTAGCGTCTGCTCAGGCCAAGGCCGGTGAAATTCAAGAAGCGATCAGCACTTTTGAGCGGTATAAATCTATGACTGACAGCCCTGAAGAACGGGCTAAAGCCAATTATAACATTGGTAAAGTATTCTCAGATAGCCAAGAGTGGGATAAGGCCATAGACTATTACAAAAAATCATTACGTCACCTTGCTGATGACGAGGATGCAAAACACAACCTGGAGCTGGCCAAGAAGAAAAAAGAAGAACAGGAACAGAATCAGGATCAACAACAGCAACAACAAAATCAGCAAAACGAACAAAATCAGGACCAGCAACAACAGCAGCAAAATCAAAATCAGAATCAGAATCAACAACAAAACCAGGATCAGCAAAACCAGCAACAACAAGATCAACAAGAGCAGGAACAGGATCAGCAACAACAGCGGCCTCAACAGATGAGCCAAGAAGAAGCAGAAAAAATCCTGCAGGCACTGGGACAAAAAGAGAAGAAGTTGCTGCAAGAATTTAAGAAAAAGCAAACTGAGTCCAGCAAAAGTACGAATGAAAAGGATTGGTAGAGTCTTTCGCTTACTTACACTTTTTCTACCCTTGCTGGCTTTACTTTCCGGACCAGCGTGGGCTCAGTCTTCGGTTTCAGTGGAAGCCACCGTCTCGGAAAGCAAAGTTTACACCGGTGAAAGAATTAGCCTCTCTATCGAAATAAGCGGTGATTTTAATAATGTATCGCGGCCTGAGCTACCTGATTTTGAGGGATTTCGACTGCTGAGCAACAATCCATCAACATCCCGAAGTTACAGCTATGTTAATGGTGAAAGTACCACCTCGTACACCTATAGTTACTATTTAGTTGCCCAGAACAAAGGCAGTTTTCAAATCCCGCCTGTAACTATTTCTATTGATGGAGAAACATACCAGACCAATGTTATAAATGTAGAAGTAGTAGATCATAATGAATCCGCAAGATCATCTGGCCCGGAAACACCCAATATTTTTCTTCAACTTGAAGTTTCGGATGATCAACCTGTTACAGGACAACAAATTATTACCGATGTCGTCCTGTTTTTCCGGGATGGAATCGAAGTAAACTCATATCAGCCTGTGCCCGGTTGGAAAGCCGAAGGATTCTGGAAAGAAGAATTGCAGGACAGTGGGCGTCCGCAGGCTAGTTCTACCATTGTGGATGGAGTACGCTACCGAAAAGCCCGTCTCCTGCAGTTTTCCCTGTTTCCAACAAAAACCGGTGAACTGGAAATAAGTCCTTACGAAATTATCGTCTCTGCCCGATCCAGTAGCTCAAGAGACGATCCTTTCAGCAGTTTCTTTGGAGGTTTTGGCAGAAATCAGCGCCAAATTGAATTGACAAGTGATCCCATAACGGTTGATGTGCAGCCTTTGCCTCCGACAAACGGCAGTGAATATCTGGGGGCTGTTGGCGATTTTGAAGTCTCCCGGGAAATAAGCACCCGCAGTGCAACCGTCGGCGAATCGATCGAAATCACGACACATATCAACGGGACAGGTAACATACCGCTCATTTCAAAGCCGGATTACGAACTGCCGAATGGTTTGGAAGTGTATGAGCCGCAGGAAACCTCCAATTTGAATCGCAGGAATCAGCAAATAAGCGGCAATAAAACATTTACGGATGTAGTTGTAGCCCGCTCACCCGGCAGCTATACCATCCCCGAAAAAAGTATAGCCCATTATAATCCCACCGATGGTAGATACGTAACAACTGATCTGCCGGCATTGAGTTTCGAAGTAAGTGAAAATCCGGATGCGGTAAGCGTTTCTGATGTGCCAAATGCTTTCCCCGTAAACCCTGTTACCGGACTAGTACAATGGGTAACCCCCACATCCACAGATTTTACCCTGAGCTGGTGGTTTTGGGCAGGTATTATTTTACCACTAATTATACTTGGTATAGGATACTGGAGAAAATCCTACATCGAAAAAATGAATAACAATGAGGCTTTTGCCCGTTCTCAACGAGCCTCCGACAGAGCCTCTGAACGACTCGAAGAGGCTATTTCACTCTCGGAAAAAGGCAATATTAAACAGGCTTACAACATGCTGCAAAAAGCACTGACAGGATTCATAAGTGATCGACTGAATCTGCCCGAGGCGGGTTTGTCAAATGAACAGTATGTAGAAGCTCTTAAAGATGAGAATATCGACAAAAATCTGGTTAAAAATGTACGTATGCTTTTAGACAAGTGTGCCTCTATCAGTTACGCCCCGGATACATCCCATGCATATTTGAAATCACATGTAGGTCTTGCCCAAAGCACCCTCGATAAATTGAAAAAGGTGTTGTAATCGTGAATTTTTCCTGCCAAAAATCAATCTTACTAATTGCTATCATCGTTAGCTGGTCGGTAGTAAGCTATGGTCAAAGCCCGCAGGCGGTGTTTGACCAGGCTAATGATGAGCTTGAAACCGGCAATTACCAACAGGCAATTGAACTATACCAAAGCCTTGAAAATCAGAACCATCTTTCGGGAGCAGTGTTCTTAAACCTGGGAATCAGTTATCAAAGAATGGATTCGCTGGGCAAGGCCAAGTATTACTTTCTGAAAGCAGCACAGTTCGAAGATACACAGCAAAAAGCCGATGATGCGCTTGAATACATCAACTCACAATTCAGCCGTCAGTCGGCCGTACTTCCGAAATTGCCGTGGGATATTGCCACCGATTGGTTGCAACAGAATATCGGTACCAGAAATCTTATAATGATCGGCATCATCTTACTTAATATTGGTGTATTGGGATTCGTCAGCCACTGGTTTTTAAATTGGTATCCCAAATATCTACGCATTGGAGGATTAACTATCATTGGTCTTTCGATAGTAGTAATGGGCATCAGTTTTTACACTAGCTATGTGCAAGAAAGGTACAGTACCGCTGTAATGGTCACTCAAAAAATTCCGGTGGTTGAACAACCGCAGGAAGAAGCATCATTAGTAAGCCAGGCTTATGAAGGATACACCTTTACCGTTGATCATTACCGCAGTGATTCCCAACCCGGCTGGTCATACGTTCGGATGAGCAATGGCCTCTATGGATGGATTCCCAACAGCGAGATACTTATACTCTAACTTTGATTGCGTATTCCGTAGTACGTATTAGCTTCACCTCCAAACGGACTACGAAATACGCAATATTTAATAACTCTGAAAATATTATGTCCGACGTAAACAAGTACATTGAGAAGAATAAAGAGCGATTTAAAGAAGAACTTTTCGACTTTCTTCGGATTCCCAGCATCAGTACAGATTCTGCGTATAAAGATCATGTCAAAAAAGCTGCTGACTTCCTGATCAGTAAGCTGGAAAATCTCGACCTGGATCGCGTTGAGCTTTTCGAGACTGATGGTAATCCCATTGCTTACGGTGAATTGATTACGGACGAGTCAAAGCCAACAGTTTTAGTCTACGGCCATTACGATGTACAACCACCCGATCCGGAAGATTTATGGGACTCTCCACCTTTTGAACCGACAGTGAAAAACGGGGATATCTATGCGCGCGGCGCCAGTGACGACAAGGGACAATCATTTACCCATGTAAAATCACTCGAAGCCTATCAAAAGACCGATTCCGAGTTCCCCGTTAACATCAAGTTTATTTTTGAGGGGGAAGAAGAGATCGGATCACCCAGCCTAATACCTTTCATCGAAGATCACAAGGAACTGCTCAAATGCGATATGGTGCTTATCTCTGATACGGCAATGTTTGCCGAAGATACACCTTCGATCACATACGGACTGCGTGGACTGGCCTACATGCAGATTAATATTCAGGGGCCCAATCGTGATCTGCATTCCGGAGTGTACGGTGGTGCTGTTGATAATCCGGCCAACGTGCTTTGCAAGATAATCGCCCAGCTAAAAGATGATGATGGTATTATCCAGATCCCTGGCTTTTATGATGATGTTATTGAACTCACTGACGAAGAGCGTGAAGCTTACAAAAAACTTCCCTTTGATGAAGAAGAATACAAATCAAAGCTGGGACTTAACGCGTTAAACGGCGAAAAAGAATATACCACACTGGAACGCGCTACCGCACGTCCCACGCTGGACATCAATGGTATGTGGAGCGGCTATCAGGGTGAAGGCGCTAAAACAGTATTACCTGCCAAAGCGGGAGCCAAAGTAAGTATGCGTCTCGTTCCGGATCAGGATCCGAAAGAAATTGCGAATCTCTTTAAAAAATATGTCGAATCTTTGGCTCCCGAAACCGTGCAGATAACCGTTGAAGAACATCATGGCGGACATCCTGCAATGACGGACCTATCATTCTATGGTTTACAGGCGGCAGCAGATGCCTTTGAAGAAGTATACAATAAAGAGCCTTTGTTTACCCGCGAGGGCGGCTCGATTCCCATTGTTGCTGATTTCCAGAAGGTACTCGGAGCACAATCTATTTTAATGGGATTCGGCCTCAACAGTGACGCCATTCATTCCCCCAACGAAAAATTTGCTCTCAAGGATTTTTACCGGGGGATTCAAACCTCTGCCAAATTCTTCGAGCTGCTCCCTGATTATTCATAATTAACTTAGCGATATCCTTTCAGTAGATCGTGGTTTATTTCAATTAGTGTTAACTTTTTAGCACTACTTACTTTCCTTATACCAAAGCTACTGCTTCGGCTTTTTCATTAAATTATCGCCTACAGTTTTTTAATCGCAGAATACATCAGAGGTATCCGCGGAGGAAATAATTTATCTCTGCGCACTCTGCGGTACGTAAGCATATTTAATATTTCTTACAGATAGTATAGGATTATTTGAATATTGGTTGTTTATTGATGATACCAGTCTTGTTTGCTAATAGATACGCTGCTATTTAACTTAAAAATAATCTACTATTAGTAAGGATTGGGATTTTACCTTTTATAAAAAGCCGGAATTATGGATACGCAAGACCCGCTATCATCGTCCCATCTTGAGGTGCACCTGCTTGGTCGGTTTGCAGTCTTTGTTGACGGTACTCCCCTCCAGAATTCTGATATTAAAGGACGTAAGGCTCGAACTCTTCTCAAGCTAATTTCTCATCAGCGGAATCATCAGATGGTTCGGGACCACGTTAATGAAATTTTATGGCCCGATCTTGATGCGAAAGCCGCTTCTTCTCAATTGTACAAGGCTATTCACCACATTCGAAAAGCCTTTGCTGAACATACCGATGATTCCGACGACTGGATAGAGATTACGGATGAACTCATCCGCATAGATCCCCCCGGCGGACTTGTTACAGATGTACAGCAGTTTGAACAGGCAGCACGGGATGGATTGCGCGACCAAAATATTTCCGATTTGGAGAAGGCGCTATCGATATATGCAGGTGATTTTCTGCCTATGGATCGCTATGCAGAATGGGGTACATTGCCCCGCGAGCACTATCGGCAGCTGTATCTCGATACACTCACCAAATTGGCAACGCAGTACGAACAGCAAGGGAACCTGTCCGATGCTGCTGAAATGTTGCGGCTAGCCCTCGAAAAAGAACCAGCACTTGAAGCCGCTCACCGTAACCTGATGAAAATATTTGCCCGCCAGGGACAGATTACCCGAGCACTTCGCCAGTACGATCTTTGCAGAGAGACCCTGGGAAATGAGCTGGGAATGAGCCCTTCGTCCGAGACCGTGGAAATACTGGATGATATTCGAGAAGGCCGACTTTCCAAAACGGAGGAACAGGACTCTCATCATGGCACAATTCCCAGTCCGGCGTCTCCCATTGTCGGCCGCGTCGAAGAATGCCAAACAATTGATAAAATGCTCAGCCAGCTTTCCAAAGGAGAGGGTAGAGCTCTGTTTATCAGCGGCGAAGTTGGAATAGGGAAAACACAACTGGTTCGGGAACTGATCAGACGTACAAGACAAAGAGAGCATACTTTCTTTCTGGGCCAAACAGACGAAGGAAGCGGCATGATGGCCTATGGACCTTTTATTGAACTGTTTGACGATATAATACACAACTATCCGGAGTTAGAAACACTGCTACCTGCAGAGCTTGGTCAACTTATACCCGGCTACTCCGGCAGTGGCAATCCCGCACCACATGCAGACAAACTGGCGGCAAAGGGATACCTGTTTGCTCAAGTTCAACGCTTTTTTTCGAATCTAGCCGAAAACGGACCAGCTGTCATCATACTAGAAGATCTTCACGCCGCCGACCAGGGTAGCCGTGAATTGCTCTCCTATTTAATTCGGCATTGTCAGGACCTTCCGATTCTCTTCGTTGCTACATTTCGGAAGGAAGTTGGAGAACCGGCATCAGAAATTATTTCTGATACAAAAAAAGAAGGCTCAGTAACAGTACTGGACCTCTCACCTCTGTCTTTTGAGGAGCATACAAACCTGCTTTATCACCAGGCCGAAGCAGTGAATATAACACCCGAAATCACCGAACAAATCTATCGTCTTTCAGAGGGGAATCCGCTGTTTGCTATCGAACTGCTGCAGTATTTTAAGGATGAAGAATCCAATAGCGATAATTCGACAGATTATTACAGCAAAAAAAAGGATGCGATCTCTTATACAGGAAAAATTCCCGACTCGCTTCGCAAACTGGTTGAACAGAAGCTGGAAACTCTTTCTGCGCCGGCTCATCACCTGTTATACATTGCAGCTGTGATAGGAAAGCAAATACCCTATGAGCTATTGGCATCAGTTTGGAGCGGGGGAGACGATACCGGTGAAAAAAGCTTTTTTGATGCACTGGAAGAGGTAATACAAGTTCGACTGATTGAAGAACACGGACTCTACTACTCATTCGGTCATGCACTTGTTCGAGAAACGATCTATACCTTGATCTCTGAAGCTCGTCGTCGGGTTCTTCATAATCTGGTGGCACAGAAACTTATAGAGTTGTCAGACAGCAGGGATGAAGAACCAGTCGAACAGATCGCTTACCATTTTATTCGATCGGGTGAACGCTTAAGAGGCGCGCGATATCTTAAACGTGGAGGCGAACGCGCCGAAAGTGCTTATGCTCATGAAGATGCGCTCAGACAATTTCAAAAAATTGGAAAAGTTTTGGCCGAGACAGAAGATGAAGAAGCCCTTACCTTAAAAGCCGAAATTCTCGAACGTATTGGAGATGTATACCGCGCTTGTGGACAAATAGAAAAGTGCTACGATACTTATAAAAAAGCCATAGCTCTTGCCGAAGAAGGTGCCCTCCCAAAAACAAATTTGATAGAATTGCACCGCAAGATGGCAGTAGCTGCTATTTTCCGAACCGATATTGATCAATCGGCAAAATGCCTTGAAAAAGCGTTTAAACTGGTCGAAAACGATCCCTGTACTCAAGCCCGGCTTAATATCACAAAAGCACTTCATCTCTGGCATCTCAACCAACTTGAAGACGCATACGATGTAGCACAAAAAGCGCTGCAACTTGCTAAAAATGTAGATGCAACGGCCGAAGCATCACAGGCTTGTGAAATTCTGGCTATGACCTGCCTTCCACTGGGACGCTGGGAAGAAGGACTTGAATACGAAATGGAACGACAGGTTTACGGCTGGTCTCCGGAAATTGTTGTTGCAACAGATGCTCATCTTTGTCTTTGGGAATACCATGTCTCCGGTGATCAACCGCTGCAACAGGCTCGCTCTTTCATAGAACAGGTAGCGGAAAAAAGCACACAAATGGGCGATATGCGCTGCGTAGCCGTATGTCACTATGCATTAGGCACCATGCATCTGTGGCGGGGGCAACGGCGTCGTGCGGTAGAAGAATTAACTTCAAGCTTCGAGCTCCATGAGGAAGTAGGATCACCGGCTGGTATGGCTTACTCCCTGGCCCGTAAAAGCGTACTTCACACTCTGATGGGAGCGACCGATCTCGGCTGGAAAGCTGTACAGGAAGGCCTCACCTTTGCTCGACAAGCGGCCGTTCGCGATCATTGCCTGCAGCGACTGTATGGGGTTGGACTCTGGAACCGAATTGAGGCAGGAGATATGGAACAAGCTGGTCAAATGGTTGAAAAAAGCGAAGAACTACTGGAAGAATCGGGAGCGTGTGCAGCATGCGCTCTGGAGCTATATCCCTGGCTGACTTATTACTACCTGCAAATTAGTGATATTGACCGGGCCCGGGAATGCGGCGAAGAAGTTACACAGCTTGCCGAGCAAACCGGAAATCCCATCGGAAAATCGATAGCCGCCATGATAGAATCCAGCCTCTGCGTAACGGAAGAAAATCAAGAGCAGGCCGAAGAGTGCATCGAGAAATCCTATCAAATCCTACAAGAAGCTGTTCCGAAAACAGATCACTCTCCCATTACACACTTTCTGGAACGAATGGTCGAGCAGCAAAAGCAACTGATTTAGTTATTGGTTTATTTGTTACTGGTTGTTTGTATCCGCCCCCATTCAATGCTCGTTCTTTCTATAGATTTTAGCCTTTCTACCTACCTGATTAACCAATAACTAATAACAAATAACCAGCCTCAAAACGGCCGGAAGAATATCGGAAGATCACGGGAAGAGCCGTGCATTAGATTACGGATGAATTAAAATACAAACCTATCAAAAAGGAAAACATTATGACAACTACAACAAAACTCGATCAAAAATCCGTATTTAATGCTGTACAGGAAATGTATGAAGACGTTGCTGCTTGTCCGAATAAAGAGTTTCACTTTCCGACCGGACGCAATTCGTGTTTGAATCTCGGTTATCCGGAAAAAGAACTGGACGCGATACCACATTCAGCCATCGAATCTTTTGCCGGGGTCGGCTACCCATTCCTCGGCAAAGCGATAAATGAAGGTGACACTGTCGTCGATATCGGCTCTGGTTCTGGTGCTGACGCTCTGATTGCTGCTATAAAGACAGGATCCGATGGAGAGGTCATCGGCATCGACATGACGCCGGCGATGATTGCAAAAGCCGAAGAAAATATTGCAAAAACCGACCTTGATTACGTCCGCATCGTTGAAGGACAAGCGGATAATATACCATTGGAAGATAATTCCGCCGACGTCGTTATCAGTAACGGGGTATTTAACCTGATACCGAATAAAGAGAAAGCATTCCGGGAAACTTATCGAATTCTCAAGCCGGGCGGTCGTATACAAATTGCTGATATCGTGCTTTCAAAACCGGTTTCCGAGGAGTCTAAATCCGATCCCCAGCTCTGGGCTGAATGCATTGTCGGAGCTGAACCGGTTGAAGAGTATCTCGAGATCATACGTTCTGCCGGATTCGAGAACGTAACCGTTATCGACCGCCTTGACTATTTCGCCCGAAGTTCTAACGAGGATACGAAAAAAGCAGCGAAGGGGCTCGGTGCACATACCATCGTCTTTACCGGAGAAAAAAATTAAACTCAAAACTAAATCTAAAAAATAAGAAGAGGAGATATTATGAGACTTTCAAAGATGAACACTTCACTTGTTATGACAGCGATAATCTTTATGTATGTTTTTGGATTGGATATAAATCCGAAGACGACTACCGAATCTAATACAACTCATATCAGTGATGTAACAACGGTTTCCGGTGAGTTGTCAGGATTCGACTGTGCTGTTGTCGGTGTACTTTGTCCAACTACCCACCGCGGAGCCGACTATACAACCGGTGTATTTACAGAGGACGAGAATTTTTATTTCATCGTCAATATACCTCAAAGCTTTCTACAGCAGTATTTCCGCGAAACCGTAGAAGTAGAAGGTACGATGTATGACAATTACAATCATGCTGTGGAGCCCGAAAAAATTCATCTCATTGAGGATGGTGAGTCCAGACTGGTGTATGAAAGCGGGTACTTCATTGATGAGGATGGAAACCGCGCCACATTCCAAAACGGTGAATACCGCGACGGAAAATGGACTGTCAATAATTAAGGCAAAATTAAATCCTCAAGTACATTAAAAACTCATATTATGAAAAAATTAATCGCTTTTATATATGGACTTATTGCATATATCCTTTTCCTGGGCAGCTTTTTATACGCTATTGCTTTCGTGGGGGATTTCGGTGTGGCAAAAACGATCAATACAGGACCCGAAACTCCTTTCACACAAGCACTAATTATAAACCTGGCCGTGCTATCAGTTTTTGCCCTGCAGCACAGTATCATGGCGCGGCCCGGTTTTAAAGAATGGTGGACACAGTTTGTGCCTCCCCAAATCGAGCGGAGCACCTATGTGCTGCTGTCAAGTCTGGCCCTGATTCTCATATTTTGGCAGTGGCGTCCTATGACAACGGTTATCTGGGATGTCCAGCATGAAACAGCCACTATTTTTATACAAGGTCTGTTTGCTTTGGGCTGGCTCATCGTCCTGCTGTCAACATTCATGATCAGTCATTTTGAGCTGTTTGGACTCAAGCAGGTTTACCATTATCTGAAAGATATTGAGCCTCAGCCCATATCTTTCCAAAAACCGTTCTTGTATCAGATTGTTCGCCACCCCTTAATGCTGGGTTTTATCATTGCATTCTGGGCTACTCCGCTCATGACGTTGGGACATCTGGTTTTCTCGATTACCACCACACTCTACATATTGATTGCTGTAAAGTTCCTGGAGGAAAGAGATCTTCTCAGAAAACACGGAGAAAAGTATGCCGAGTACCAGGAGGAGGTGCCTATGCTGTTTCCTTTCCCAAAAGGAAGCAAAAGCTGAAAAACTATAATTAATGTATTTAGTGGTTGGGCATAATCAAAAAACAAACACTTAGTCATCCCGCAGTGCCATGCGGAATGACAGAGTTGTTTTGTTAGATTTCAACCACTCAACATGCTTTAACTAAATAATAAACCCGCAAAGTTTTCTAGACTTTGCGGGTTTAAATTAAACTGAACTCGAGAGAAGTAAATTCAAAAGAAATCCTTTGCAAAACCCGTGTCACCCTGAATTTATTTCAGGGTCTGTTGCAAGAGTTGCATTAAGAGCTTTTAAAAGAACAGTTGCTTGCAGATGCTGAAACAAGTTCAGCATGACACGGAAGGGTTTTTCCTGTCCTGTCAATAAACCAGCTAGCTAATAGTTTAAGCCTCTGATTTATGAGGCTTATCTCAATCTCACATTAAATTACTACTAATCTGTCCGATACCTTTCGAACCACGCTATGATATTGTCAATTTTGTCAAGAAGCTGGCTGGGACGGTTGGCAATAAAATGAGACGCCCCGGGTATCTCCACATAAGCTGTCTCAATATCGCGTATCTTTAAAGCACTATAAAGCTGTTTTGCTTCTGAAGGTGGCGTACGCAAGTCATCAGTGCCTACCATAACCATCGTTGGCGTTTCGATGTTTCCGACAAGCGAAACAGGCGAATAGTTCCAATACTCCTCAAAATTCTCCCACGGTTGACCCGGATAGCGATAATGAGCATAGCCGTAATAATTGTCAGCGGTGAGCGTCTTGCTGATCCAGTTCATCACAGGCTTGATAACAGCGGAAGCCGTAAATCGATCGGTCTTGCCAACAATCCAGGCCGTCATGATTCCACCTGCACTTCCTCCGGTAACAAACAGGTTGTCCTCATCAATATAACCTTCGGCAAGCATTGCATCCACACCGTCCATCACATCGTGATAATCATCGCCGGGATAATCGTGATAAAGCAAGTTACCAAACTCTTCTCCATAGCCGGTACTGCCGCGCGGATTGGGGTAGAATACCACGTAACCGGCCGAGGCATACAGCTGGATTTCCGGCGAAAATCGATCGCCATAATTGGAAATGGGTCCACCGTGATTCTCAACTACCAGCGGATATTCTTTTTCCGGATCAAAGTTTGGCGGCTTGACAATCCATCCCTGGATCTCGCGTCCGTCTACTGAAGACGTATACCAGATCTCCTCCACCTCACCCAGGTCGCGGTACTCCAGCAGAGCTTTATTTAACGCTGTAAGCTTAGTTCTCTCATTCTGATTCCGGGAAACAGTAGCCAGCTCAGCCGGATAGTAAGGAGTGGTTTCATTATATGCTATTGTACCATTATCGGCTAACGAGTAGGAACCACCGCCATATGGACGAGCTACCGTAGTTCCGCCTACATCATCTGCCACCACTGAAGTTTCTCCGTTCAGCGTAGTGTGTCCAATCTTTGTATTGCCCTCATCATCATACATAAAATACAGTCCATTGCCGTCTTCATCCCATTGGACAGATGAAATACTTCGATCCAGATTTAGTTCTATTTCCTGTTCATTGCTGCCATCTGGGTCCATGGTGTATAGCCTGGTAATCTGATACGTCTGAATTTTATCATCGTAGCCCAGGTAAGCGATCGTTTCTCCATCCGGAGATACAGCAGGGCTACGATCAGGTCCATTCCGGTTGGTGAGTGTTTCAATGTCTCCAGTTTCAACATCCACTGCGTACAGCTCCGACTCTCGGAAATTATGCTCCCAGTCCTCATTCAGATTAGCTGAAAATATCAGACGTTCGCCATCGGGGCTCCACGCCGGACTGCCGGAATAATGGTAATCACCTTCGGTAATCTGACGTGGCGCACCACCCTCCGCAGGTACAGTAAAAATATGGGTATAGCCCGGATCTATATAACCGGAACCATCGGACTCATAGTTAAGTCGTGTCGTAACGCGCGGGTTATCTGCCCATTCTGCTCCTTTTGGCGGCTGTTTAGAATCCGCCAGCTTGGGGTTTGACTCGGGCACTTTCATATTAAATGCCAGTTGCTCTCCATCAGGCGACCACGTAATACCTCTCGGGGATTCCTCTAGCTGGGTAATCCTCGAAAGGGCTCCGCTTTCCACCCAATAAATGTAGATTTCACTGCCATCATCCTCCGATGATGAAGTGAATGCAATCCGGCTGCCGTCGGGCGACCAGCGGGGATTACTTTCGTTGATATCACGAGTAGTTACTTTCCGGTGATCAGAACCATCCACATTCATCATCCATAATCGAGAAATACGCCGGTCTTTCATTTTATCCATTCCACGACGAACATACACAATCTGTTCACCATCAGGAGATATCTGCGGATCTTCAACCCATTCCAGCTCGAATACATCCATGCCGGTAAAGGATTGAGTAGATTGTGCTGTTAATACTATGGGTAATAAAAAGATGACAAAGAGAGGAAGTATTAAGCGTTTCATAAACAGATCATTTTATTTGAAATATCAATTGAACCTATACAGCTATCCCGGGAGTAGCACAGATGATTTTGTTATTCAGAGATTTTTGGTGCAACGAATTATAGCTATTTGAACGAACCCCTTCAATCATAATGTCTACTATTTTTGGTAGGAATGGATTTACTATGGATTCGTCCAGGATAAACACACATCAGGAAAGAATCATGCTGGTGAAATGAGCCTATTTGATATCATATCGACTTCACTCCTTAGGATCTAAACAATCAATCAACCACTGTATTGTCCACCAAACCCGTTTTTAAATCATATGAGGTTGCAGGCTCTGTTTCGTCTATAATCTTTTTGGGATTATTTTCCTCATCCACAATAACAACCCTGGGCTTAAAATCTTTGGCTTCTTCGGGGCTCATCTCTGCGTAAGAAATGATAATCACTCGGTCCCCAACCTGCGTCTTACGCGCTGCGGCACCATTCAGACAACAAATGCGCGATCCCGCTTCACCGGGTATAGTGTAGGTTTCCAATCGGGCACCGTTGGTAATATTTACAACCTGAACTTTTTCATAGGGAAGTATGCCTGCTTTATCAAGAAGTTCTTTATCAATAGTAATACTTCCCTCGTAATGAAGGTTCGCCTCGGTTACCTTCATCTGATGCAGTTTAGATTTGAACATCGTCAGCTTCATCGTCGTACTTATTTTTCAATAATGAGATTATCTATTAGCCTCGTTTCTCCCAAATAAACGGCGCCAGCAAGAATATATTTGTTTCCTGCTTCGGGTTTGTCAACCGGTTTCATCTTTTCGAAAGAAAACAGGTTAAGATAATCAATTTTAAACCCTTTTGCTTCCAATTCATTTTTCTGATGCTCTGTCAACAGTTTAACATTTTTTGCGCCGTCAGATATCTGCTTTCCTACATATCTCAGTGCTCGATACAATCCCGGAGCCAGCTTCCGCTGTTCATCATTCAAATATTTATTTCTGCTACTCAGCGCTAACCCGTCATTCGCTCGTTGTATCGGCCCCATAACGAGTTTCACATCGTGATTAAACTCTTTGACCATCTGCTGCAAAATCCGAAACTGCTGGATATCCTTTTGTCCAAATACTGCAATATCCGGCTCAATAATGTTAAAAAGCTTGTTTACCACCAGCAAGATTCCCTCGAAAAAACCGGGACGTGAGCCGCCGTCCATATATTCATTAAGTTCATCAATTTCGATGCTCAAATACTGTCGGCCGGGATACATGATCTTATCAGTGGGTGCAAAAACGGCGGCAATGCCTTCTTCTTCACATTTAACCAAATCCTGCTCTAATTCACGCGGATATTCATCAAAATCTTCATCGGGCCCGAACTGTTCGGGATTCACATAGATTGATGCGACCACCTCGTCGGCATGCTCCCGGGCAAGCCGAAACAGCGACAAATGCCCCCCGTGCAAAGCCCCCATAGTCGGAACAAAAGCAATCGACTTGCCAGTCCGTTTCACCCGTTTAATATAATCCCGCAATGATTCAATTTCCGAAAAGGTATTCATAAAATTTTTCTGAATTTCGAATATTGAATAAGGAATGGCGAATTAAGATCTGTCAAATCAGAACTCTTCGGTTCCTTGTTGGATATTCTGCGGTTCCTATACAGCGCGCTCGGGATCGAAATTCTCCAGCAGTTCTTTCACACGATTGAGAAATGTACCTCCGTGTGCTCCGTCAATGATACGGTGGTCGTAGCTCATCGACAGATACATCATATGACGAATTGCAATAACATCTCCTTCCGATGTCTCGCGAACAACCGGACGTTTTTCTATTGCCCCGGTACCCATGATCGCAACCTGCGGCTGATTAATAATCGGAGTACCCATCAGGTTACCCACACTTCCGTAGTTGGTGAGTGTAATGGTGCCACCAACCAGATCATCAGGATTCAAATTCTTATTGCGTGCTTTTACAGCAAGATCGTTAACCGCCTTCGCAAGTCCCACGAGATTCTTTTCCTGGGCCTGCTTGATCACCGGCACGATCAGTCCGCCTTTGCCACCTTCGCCGAGGGCAACGGCCAGACCAAAATTGATATCACGCTTCAATAGAATTTGATCATTCTCGGTATCCACAGAGCTGTTGATCAGCGGGAATTCCCGAATTGCCTGAATGATTTTCTCTATAAAGAGCGGAGTATAAGTCAGCTTAACGCCTGCCCGTTGTTTAAACTCTTCTTTATTTGCTTCGCGCCAGCGTACGAGATTGGTCACATCCACTTCAGAAAACGTCGTCACATGTGCTGATGTCTGTTTAGACCGCACCATATGCTCGGCAATCATCTTGCGCATGCGATCCATCTTGATGGTCTCCACGTTTTCGGATGGCCGCTCGATATCAAGTTCACCGGCCGAGATCGATCGTTGTTCTCCTTCTTTAGGACCGCCTTTCCGTGCCGCCGGCTGGGCAGCTTGTTGAGCAGGCTCTGCCGGTTCTTCAATTTTGCTTTCGCGCTCCTCAAGATAATTCATCACATCCTCTTTGGATACGCGACCGCCCTGTCCGGATCCTTCAATACTTTCAAGCTCTTCCTGGGAAATACCCTCTTCTTTAGCGATTGACCGTACAAGCGGAGAGTAAAAACGTCCGTCACTGCCAATTCGCTGCGGTTCTGTACCACCGGACGGCGCGCCATTTGTGGTAGCAGGCTCTTTCTTTTGTTCAGCTTTCTTCGGTTCTGCCGTCGCTTTTGTTTCCTGCTTTTGCGCCTTGGATTCAGAAGGTGCAGCAGAAGGAGCCTTTCCTGAAGCAGCTTTACCGGTAGCAATAATGGCAATCGTTTGTCCGACTTCAATGGTCTCACCCTCTTCAACAAGGATTTCCACCAGCGTTCCGGCCTGCGGAGAGGGAACTTCCGAATCTACTTTGTCGGTTGAAATTTCGAGCAGTGTTTCATCCTCTTCAACTTCATCGCCAACCGATTTGACCCATTCGATGACCGTACCTTCCATCACCGATTCGCCCATTTTAGGCATCTGGATCTCGATGCGTTCGCCTTCTTCATCGGCTTCTTCGGCGACTGGCTGAGCAGCCGGCTCGGGCTCTTCTTCGACCTGTTTTTCTTCCTTTGCCGACTCTTCCGCTTCTTCTTGCTGAGGTTCAGCTTCAGCCTGAGCTTCTCCACCACCATCGCCAGAAGTATCAGCAGCATCAGGATCGGTTTCTATCACGGCAATTGCCTGTCCGACCTCAATAGTATCCCCTTCTTCAGCTAAAATTTCTATGAGAATTCCACTTTGAGGTGAGGGCACTTCGGTATCTACCTTGTCGGTAGCAATTTCTAAAAGGGTTTCATCTTCTTCTACTTTGTCACCGACAGATTTGGTCCACTCGATGACAGTCCCTTCCATTACCGATTCGCCCATCTGGGGCATTTCTACTTCAACTCTGGCCATCGTTACTCAGCTTATATCGTTAAAATTTCCGAAAATTATTGAATAAATAACCACTGATTTTCCGCTCAATAATCAGCTCTCAAAGATCACAATAAATGGAATTAGATCAAAATATTTAGCAGTTGATTACCCATATTTAAGTAACCAATTAGTTAGCTCTGACTATCGTTAAAACGATCACATAGTATTTGCCGAATAAGAATTTCTGTTCTATTTCTGAATGACGTGTGATGCGTAATGCATAAGGTGTAGCTAAATCGACAATCCATCCGAGCCAACACCAGCCGTAGGATGGCGTTGGCTACACCCACAGTCTCCAGACCAACAGCACACAAGCGAGAGCAAAGACAATCCCAAAAATGGTAAACAGATATTCCGAAAGCCATTGGGGCAAAAACAGATCAGCCACCGATCCTACTTCAGCGCCTTTCTTCTCGGCCAGATCAGTCAGCGGACAACGCCAGCCATTTAGCAGTAATACAAGCAACTCAACAATTGCTACACCAAAAGCCCACCAGGTGACCGTGTTAATTTGATTCAGTGCTGCTGTAACAAATACGTAGATGGTACTTATGGCAATCAGAAAAAATAGAAAAGAGTGGAAGAGTTTTATGTAGAAGGCGGTTTTTGACATGGCTATTAACTCGTGATTCGTAATACCTCATGCGTGATTATGCCCGCAGATCACGCTGATCTACGCAGATATTTATTTCTGCGAAATCTGCACAATCAGCGGGAAGTTATCATGATTTTAAATATGTGTCTCACCCTAAAACAATTTCCTTAATAAGAAAGAAACGTATCACGGATTACGCATTACTCGTTACGAATCACGCAAGAGCCCTTTCCAAATCCTCCAGCAGATCATCCGGATGTTCCAGTCCTACGCTAATGCGAATCAAGTTGGCCGGCGTTATCGAGTCTTCGCCCTCGCTGCTTCGACGATGCTCCCATGTGGATTCTACACCGCCGAGGCTTGTTGCCCGACCAATGAGCTTCGATCTCCCCACAATTTCGATCGCATCCTTCTGTGAGCCATTAATCAGGAATGAAATCATACCACCATAACCGCTCATCTGTTTGGCTGCGATGTCATGTCCTACGTGTGTATTCAATCCTGGATAAAAAACTTTCTCTACTTTTGGATGGTCTTGCAAAAATTTCGCCAGCTGTCCTGCATTTTTGTTATGAGCTCGCATTCGATAGGGCAGCGTGCGAGTACTACGTGCCAACATCCAGCAGTCATCGGGAGAAGGTACCGCACCTCCGGTCTGCTGGATATCCCTGATCTTTTCAAAAACAGTATCCTTACGTTTTGCTACCACGGCTCCGCCCAGGATATCGCTATGACCGCCAAAATATTTCGTCGTAGAATGCACCACAAGATCAGCGCCCAGCTTCAATGGCATCTGATTAATTGGTGTCGGCCATGTATTATCCACGCAGATAATAGCTTCGTTATCATGTCCCAGTTCACTGATCGTCTCAATATCCATGATATTCATCAGCGGATTGGAGGGTGTTTCTATCCAGATGAGCCGGGTATTCTCCCGGATATGATCCTCGATATTTTGCAGATCGGTCATATCAATAAAGTCGGCCTGCAATCCCCACGGCTTCATTAAATCATTGACAAGTTTTCGATTTCCGGCATACACATCTTCGGGAATGATGATATGGTCGCCGGGCTGTAAAGCGTGAAACACTGCGGATGCCGCCGCTACTCCGCTCGAAAAAGCTGTAGCCGCAGATCCTTCTTCGAGCTCTTTTAATACATGTTCCCACTGCACGCGGTTAGGATTGTCATTGCGCGTATAATGCCAGTCATCATCGTTACGACCTTCCTCATCAATTTCGTAAACGGTAGACCGATGCACCGGCGGTACGATATCTGGATTATCAAGTGCCACTTCCATGGCGGCGTGAATAGCTTTGGTTTCTTTATGCATAGTTAAAATTATTTATGCTCGATAGTTTGTAATTTATTGCAATAAAAATAGAATAATTCCTTCAAAACCTAATGAGCTTTTTGCGACTGCTCAGTATTTTCAATAACCCTTATCCGGCAGATACAAATTCAATCAGACAAATCTGGTCTGTAATACTCGTTTCTATATTCGTTTTCCTGTTCCTTTTCATCTTTGAGCCATTCAACCTCCACAATTTACCAACCTATAATCGTTTAATAATTTGTCTGGGATACGGTGGATGTACCGCTGTAGCTATGAGTCTCAATTTTATCGCTTCCAACTGGACTGTCAACCAGTATCCATTAGATGAAATATGGACCGTAGGTAAGCATATTGTATGGAACAGTTGGATCCTGTTAACTATCGCTTTAATCAACTTAATCTATTCCAACTTCATTGGCCTTAGTAATTTTACAGTTTGGAACATGCTCATCTCACTTGGCCAGGTTCTTCTCGTTGGACTATTTCCCATTATGGGTATGGTGTTTGTAGATTTCATCCGCCTCTACAAAAAGAACATGGACAAGGCTCAAAAGCTCCGTGATAGACTAAGACAAAGAACTAAAAATTCATCTGACCTCATCATTCTATCATCCAACAGCGATGATCGGCTACAACTTAATCCCCATGAACTACTCTACATAACGTCAGCCGACAACTACATCCAGGTAGTTTACCGAATGAATTCCAAAACTAAGCAAAAACTACTGCGTGGAACACTTAAAGACTTAGAGGACTACATTTCGCACCCCCAAATCATACGGTGCCACCGCTCATACATTGTCAACCTGATGCAGATCATCGATATTTCCGGTAATGCCCGAGGGTACACTCTATTACTCCGAAATACCGATACTACAATACCAGTCTCAAAAACTTACATTGATCGTTTCAATCAACAGCTATCGGACAATTAGACTTACATTCTATCCCTCACTGTTGCATTTCATCCCTTCTCTACAATCTTAAGCCATTCATTTGATAGCTTTCCTGCAGAGCAATAAAACATTACACTTAACGACTAAAATTTTGCACTCACAGATAAATATGACTCAAATAATTTTAACTATTCATATACTTGTGGGATTTGCAGCACTAGTAACAGGATTTATTGCCATCACAACCCGGAAGGGCAAGAAATGGCACATCCGATCAGGGCGCATTTATTTTGGGAGCATGATTTTGGTGGCCATTACCGCTGTGTGCCTGTCAATAATACGACCTAATTTATTCCTTCTTTTTATCAGCCTGTTTAGTTTTTATCTCACGTGGTCAGGTTACCGGGCTATCCGGTGGAAGAATAAACCACTTACCGGTGTCGTACATATTTTTGACAAGATTCTCGTCCCGCTGTTTTTTACCACAGGTATTGCCATGGTCGCTATATCTCTGGGTACAGTATTAAAGATCGTTCAAAATCCACTACTGCAAGAAACTAAAATAATTTTATTGGTTTTCGGGATAATCTTTGCGGTTTTTACAGGCCGTGATTTAGCTATGGGCATCGGATGGTTAAACCCGAGTAAATTTCAGTGGATGTTCACTCACATCCAGGGGATGCTTGCTGCATATATAGCTACTTTTACGGCATTTCTGGTGGTCAATGTCACTTTTCTTCCGATGATTGTTGTATGGCTGGGTCCCACTGTTATAGGCACGCCGGTTATTGCCTATTGGGTAAGGAAATACAATCAGAAATTTAATCGGGATACCTCTGCAACCAATCCCCAAACGCAAAAGAGAAGCCCGGCATAAAAGCCGGGCTCATTTTAGAATTAGCAGCAGGCTTCTTCTTCAACACCATACTCCTCGCTTTCCCCGAATGTACGGAACGCCTCCCACTCGACGCCCTGTGGGTCGGCGATCCATGTTTTGTCGGAGTTGGCATAGCAGCAGGTAGTTTCCCCTTCATTACGTGCCAGTCCGTGTGTGCGATTGATGTTTGAACGCAGCTCCTGGAGCTCTTCTTCGGATTCCGCTTCGATACCGAGATGTTCTATTCCTTTGGCTCCTTCACGCTCAGCGATCGAAAAGTTCACACGTGGATCGTCAAGCATCCATTTGGCATAATCCTCTTTTTGCTTTGTTGGATCTACGCCAAAGAGCGAGCTATAGAATTCTACTGATTCGCTAAGATTGTTCACTTTTAACATTATATGCATCCGTTTCATAATGGTCTCCTATTAGGTGTTTAATATTATAATTAACCGTTTACACCTATGTAGTCGTAACTCAACCGAAAAAGACGCAAAATTAACCAAGATCTTTAAAGATGGCTGGCATAGAATAAGGTTTAAAAAACCGGCGTTAGAGAAGTAAGTCATTCGAATAGTTGTAGGTGATGGTGAGGAATACAAATAACTTCCTGTCCGAAGCTCCGTGACTTTCGGAGCAAGTATAAATTACTTGCCGAAGTGTCACCGAAACTGATGACTTAGTTTTCACAGCCGGTCAATTTTTTGGTTCGTTTTTTCTTGACTGAAAAAATGAACGGAAACATATCTGTTGCTAATCTTATACTAACTGAATATTAGATGATTGTTTCTGATACCCCTTTTGTCTTGATACAAAAGGGGCTAAAAATCAAGGTCCTCCGTGGAATCCTCCGATTTATCGGAGGGCTACTTTGTAGCATTCCACAGGACGGGCTGAAGAATTGTGAATCCGGCTTCCGCCTGCAGGATGCGCGGATTTTAATGGTCCTTTTTCTTCTTTGCATAGTTATCAGGAAATTACCGGTACAAAATCCACACCCGCATCCTTTGGCCTTAGCCATACAATTCTTAGGCCATACAACTAAAACCGTGAAGTCAGAAAACCCTAGGCTACCTAACAATCTTCGCAGGCCTCTTTCCCATCTTCATCTTTCATTTTGTGATACGCTACAGCACGTCCCTCTTCACCAAATTCAACCTCACAGCAAGCAGCCAGCACTTCACCGAGTTTTTGACGCGCACGCTGTACACGTGATTTAGCTCCCGATAGTGACAAACCAAGGTAGTCAGCCACTTCTTGCTGCGTCTTACCCTCCACATCGGCCATTTTGAGCGGCTTTCCATATTTCTCCGGCAGCTCATCAATCATGGGGATCAGCCATGACAGCACTTCTTCATGGACGCCATGTTCACCTTCGAACTCATTCAAATCCAGCGTAGGATCTTCGTCTCCTTCCGTTTTAATGTCTGTCCCAGCCGGTTTCTCTTTATCTCGACCCTTAGAACGGTAGTAGTCGGCCAGGGCTCTTCGGGCGATTCCAAATACCCACGACTGGACGCGATCTTTCTGCTGCAGGCTTCCAATGCCTTCGTGGATACGAATAAAAATATCCTGCAACACATCTTCGGCAACTTCATCATTTGGTACTTTTGATCGAATAAATCCCCGCACCTGGTCGCTGAATTTTCGCCAGAGCAATTCCGTATCAATCTTCTTCTGCGACATATTGTTCAAGTTACTTTACCGGATATATTCTTCACCAAAATAAAGATGAAATTCGGGAAAAGATACAGGATCTGCTAAGACTATTATGCACGTTTTTTGTGAGCTGTCCGGCGAATAGCAAGGAGATTGCATGTTGTTTCAAGCGTGGACGCTTGAAACAAAACGGGGATCAACCTCACCACTCGTGCCATTTCGAACGAATCCCGAAATATTTCGTATGAAGTGAGAAATCTTTGTTTTACTCCTACATCAAAACAAAGATCTCTCCCTCCGGTCGAGATGACAGGTTAGTTTAAATCTGATGTTAACTCTAAAACATCCCCTCTTTATCCTCTTCGCAGACATCTTCCACGATCTGGGCTACATTTTCGGCCACACGCTCGTCAAAAGCACTGGGAATAATCTCTTCAGGGGTAGGATCGTCTACGCAATTAGCAATGCCGTACGCCGCTGCCACATACATTTTATAAGAAAAATTTTCAGTTCGAGCATTCAGGGCTCCACGGAAAAGTCCGGGAAAAGCAAGAACATTATTGATTTGGTTCGGAAAGTCCGAACGTCCTGTAGCCACAATACCCGCTCCGGCATCATGGGCATCCTGAGGCATAATTTCAGGAACCGGATTGGCCATCGCAAAGATAATGGGATTGGGCCTCATTCTCTTGATCATATCTTTGGTCAACACATTAGGCACCGAAACACCAATAAATACGTCCGCATCCTCGAGAGCAGTTCCAAGTTTCCCTTTTACCCGCTGACGGTTAGTAATTTCAGCCATCTCCTGCTTTACGTCATTCATCTCTGGACGTCCACGATACAGGATACCGCGACTGTCACACATCAAAATCTCATGCACACCTACATGCTGCAATAGTTTAACAATAGCTACACCAGCAGCTCCAGAACCGTTGATAACAATTTTCAAATCATTAAGATTACGTCCTGTCACCCGCATCGCATTGATCATGCCGGCCAATGTTACGATAGCTGTTCCGTGCTGATCATCGTGCATAACAGGCACGGGCAGTTCTTTTTTTAGACGCTGTTCAATTTCAAAACAGCGCGGTGATCCAATATCCTCCAGATTTATACCACCATAAGTTCGTGCGATAGCTTTTACAGCTGTGATAATTTCATCCGGATCTTTTGTATCTAAAACCACCGGCACAGCATCTACGCCTGCAAACTTCTTAAAAAGCACACATTTCCCTTCCATAACAGGTAGCGAAGCTTCGGGGCCAATATCCCCCAGTCCCAGCACGGCAGATCCATCCGTAACAACTGCTACGGTATTGCCTTTCCACGTATAATCATAGGCTTTGTCGCGATCCTTATAAATTTGGCGGCAGGGTTCAGCCACTCCCGGTGTATAGGCGATACTCAGATCTTCGCGGGTATCCAATGGCATTTTGGATTTGATGCTTATTTTGCCACTATATTTTTTGTGTGCTTCAATGGAGAGCTTATCGTAATCTTTTTCTTCAGAAGAAGACATAAAACGTAATTTACTACTTTTTAACAATAACGATGCCCGGGTTGGGCATTCCTAAAGTAAGAAGTTTTTAATTTGGAAGAGTGTAAAAATTTTTGATCGTGGAAGGTAAGCAGAGTATGAAAAAAGAAAAAGCTTTTTAATGATTTAAAAGCCCGGGATTACTCCCCGGGCTTCAGGCCTATGAGCCTTATTCTGTACTGAATTGGTTCATATATTTATCAAGATTAATGATATTATTCTCACGGTTTATATCAGCCATTCGTTTTGATGGATCAATCTCTATGCTGTGTATATCAGAAGATGGTCTGTCAATTTCGAGCGTATATGTTGGATTTACCCATGGCCAGTCGGGCTTTATCGTACGCTGAACATCCGGAAATTCATTGGGTTTATTGTTCCTCATAATTCTCATTGGGATATAAACAAGCTCTTTGCTGCCATCTTCATAGGTTACCATCAGGTCGATTGGCATAGGCATTAAATCTTTACGCTCAAGCGTTACATAAGTAGATTTATCATCGCTGAGAACAGAGACAATGCCATAGTCAATCGTTTTGGTGGTTTCAATAAAATACTCGTAATACCAGTCCAGAATCATACCTGATTCCTCTTCGGCAATGCGCAGAAAATCGCGGCCGTCGGGATGTTTGAATTTCCAATCCTGAAAGTAGTGGTTCATTGTTTGGTTGAGAGTCTTATCGCCGATAATATATCCCAGCTGATGTACAAAGATAGCGCCCTTGGAGTATGAGGCCACACCATAGGCCCGGTTTGTCTCAAAATGATCTGCATGAGTATCAAGCGCTTCTTCCTGTCCATCTTCAACAATATTAAAATAGGAACGATACGAACCCTGGTGCGGATCACCATTTTGTCCGCCATTGAATAGATGATTCATTGTCTTTGATGAGACATAAGAAGTAAATCCTTCGTCCATCCATGCATAGCGGCTTTCATTAGTGGCCAGCACTCCCTGATACCAGGCATGCAACAGTTCATGCACGCTGACCCCAACCAAACTCCGTAGCGATCGATTTCCGGTGATCAGAGTCCCCATAGGATATTCCATACCTCCATCACCACCCTGAACAAAAGAGTACTTGTCATAGGGATATTCACCATAGTTTTCACTTACATACTGGAAAGCCTGTGAAGCATATTCAGGTAGTTGCTTCCAGTTTTGCAGCAATTGTTGCTGTCTGTTAGCATCGGCATTTTCAGCAACGGGATCGGTCTGATAGAAAAAGTGCAGCATGGGTCCACCCGGTACCTGTTTTTGAGTATGCGTAAAATCAGGATCGGCGCCCCAGAAAAAATCGTGCACGTTTTCAGCCTGCCAGTGCCAGGTTAATTTTTGGGATTGAGGACGTTCATAGTCATCGGCATAGCCATGGCCAATTTCTTCGGGATTTTGCAGATGACCTGTAGAACCAATTACATACGAACTGTCGATAGATATTTTTACATCAAAATCGCCCCATACACCATGAAATTCACGAGCTATATACGGGTTGGGATGCCAGCCATCTTCGTCATATTCCGAGATTTTGGGATACCACTGACTCATCGAAAATTCTACACCCTCTTTATTCATCCATCCGGTACGACGTATCTGGCGCGGCACCTGGCTTTCAAAATCCATATTAAATACAGCAGATTCACCCGGTTGAATAGGCTCAGCAAGCGTAACTTCCAGAATAGTACCCTCTACATCGTATTCAACTGATTGACCATTTTGCTTAAGACTGTTGATATGATGATAGCCAATCTCATCATCCGGCAGTTTCTGGATGCGATCCATAACCCGGCTGTCGGGATCCTCAATTGTACGCGACCGCACATCCATCATGCTGTTTGGTTGAAAAGCATTGAAATAAAGATGATAAAAAACGCGATTCAACGTATCCGGCGAATTATTATAGTACGTAAGCTCCTGCGTGCCGGTAAATTGATGATTTTCCACATCGACATCAATCTCCATGTCGTATTCAACACGTTGTTGCCAATAATTCTCATCCTGAGCATATCCGGCAATAGAAATCAAGAAGAATAAGATACAGAGGGTAATAGCTTTGATTTTCATGCTAAAATATTTTGTTTCGATTTATTAAAAAGTATTGCGGCTGGCAAAAGCTCGTCCAAGCGTGGCCTCATCAATAAACTCGAGTTCCGTTCCCATCGGAATTCCATAAGCGATTCGCGTGACCTTTACGCTGTCAAACGGCTTCAGCAATTTATTGATATAGTACGAAGTGGCTTCACCTTCGGAGTCGGGATTAAGAGCCAGGATGACTTCGTCGATCTGCTCGTCATCGTCATTGATACGCTGCATCAGTTGTTTTATGCGTACGTCATCCGGCCCGATATTATCAAGTGGTGAGATAACCCCACCGAGTACGTGATATCGCCCCCGAAACTCATTCGTTTTTTCAATCAAGAAAACATCTTGCGATTCCTCAACCACGCATATTTGCCCCGTCTGCCGTTTGGCATTGCTGCAGATAGAGCAGGGATCACCGTCACTGATGACCCCGCATGTTGAGCAACGGGTAATCGACTTTTTAAGGTTCACAAGTGCCTCGGCCAGCTTCATAACAGATCCTTCATCCTGTTTGAGCAAATAAAGTGCAATACGCCGCGCCGATTTGCGTCCCGTACCCGGGAGCTTGGCCAGCTGCTCAATGGCCTGCTCCAGTATTTCCGAAGTTCCTTCCATATATCTAGTTAAAGGTTGAATGTTACATGTTGAAGGTTAATGTAACCTTCAACTTTAAACGTGCAACATTCAACAATTAGAGTCCTAATTTGCTGAGATCCATCCCGGGAAGTCCGCCGCCGGGCATCATATTTTTATAGGTATCCTGCATTTTCTGCTGCGCAGCCTCTTCAGCTTTTTCCAGCGCCTTATTAACACCGGCCACGACAAGATCTTCCATCATTTCAGCATCATCGGGATCAATAACATCCTCATCGAGCTCAATACTTAAAATTTTGCGCTGTCCATTGGCTCTGACTTTAACCATACCGCCGCCCGCTTCAGCTTCAACTTCGAGCTTCGAAAGTTCCTGTTTTGCTTCTTCCACTTTTTCTTGCAGTTCGGAAAACTTCCCGAACATGTCGGCCATATTCTGATTCATAACACTAGGTTTTAGATTAATAAGACTTTTTAAAACTATATCATCCTGATTTTATTTCAGTTCTTCTATCCCCCTAAAAACCAAAACAATTTCAGCATGGTATAGATCAATATTTAGAACTATCGAGTTATTACTGGTTCAAATTGTAATCAAGTTCGGCTCCAAATAGTTCAACGAGCTTTTTAATTTTCGGATCGCGTTCCTGGAGCTGTTTAAAGCGCTCATAGGGACTCATATTCTCTTCCGCATCCGATTCTTCTTTTTTCACGATGGATCTGAAATTCAGAAAAGCCCCTATTTCATCCTCTAAAAACTTACCGAGACGTCGTTTATTCTCATCCACAATTTTCTTCGCAAAATCATCATTGCAGCGCAAAACAAGCTCTCCCTTTTCCAGCTTAATGGGATCCACCCGCTGCATCTGGAAATATAACATTTGAGGCACATGCTGTCGCAGATCATCCAGATAATCATCCCAATATTCTTCAATCTCCTCAAGTGACACATCCTTCGGAGCCCGCTTTTCAGCCGTTGCCGTCTTCGTTTCGGGCTGTTGATTGGCTTTCGATTTCGATTTAGATCCATTTGAAGATTCATTACTTTCCAGAGACGATTTCCCAAACAGATTTTTAAAATCATCATCCTCATCTGTTTGCTCCTCTTCAATCACATGTACGCTGGAATCATCTGTACTGCCTACAGCTTCCTCAGTACTTTGATTACCATTCGTATCTTCCTGTGTTTTAGGATTAGACGGAGCTTTTCCAGATGTATCAGCTTGATTTACCGATTGTTGTGACGGCTCCTCAGCAACCGATGGGGCAGAATCATTCTTTTCTGATGATGAAGAAACTGTCGGTTTTGGCTGATCCTGATCTATTTCAGTCGTTGCTGATTCGAAATCCGGATCAGATGAAGCTTTTTGTTGCTCCTCTGTGGAGTCAGGAGATGAGCCATTAGAATCCGAATCTACTAATTCTTCCTGATTATTGAGCTTTTTTTTTAAATCCTCAAGCCCCGTCAGCAGCGTATTGAGATTCTGCGTCCGCTCCATATGAATGAGCTTCAGCAATGTAATTTCGAACTGTATTTTCGGCTGATGCGCTTCCTTGATTTTGTACTGTGCCTCACTAACGATATGCAGCATGCGCATCAGATCATCCTCAGAAAAAGCTTCGCAGGCCTTTTTATACCGCTTTTTGGTTTCGGGTGAAGCCTCCACCAAGTGCATCTTTGCGGAACTTCGCGCCACATACAAATTTCGAAGGTGTTCAGTTAATCCCACCAAATATTCCTGGATATCATATCCTTCCTGCAGTAGTTCATTGATGAGATCAAGTCCCCGGCTGGCATCCTGCTCTTCAACAGCGTCCATAAAATCGAACATACGCTCGGTGCTTACCACGTTCAGGGCACGCAGCAACTCTTCATGCTGAATTTCATTACCACAAAAAGCAATGGCCTGATCCATCAGTCCCAGAGCATCGCGCAGTGCGCCGTCGGCCTTTTTCGCAATTACATGCAGCGATTCTTCATCGATATTGATGTTTTCTTTCCGGGCTACCTCATCAAGATGTTCTACAATTTGATCTACGCTGATGCGCTTGAAGTCAAAACGCTGAACGCGCGACAGTATAGTTGGAAGCACTTTGTGTGGCTCGGTCGTGGCAAAAATAAAAATCACATGATCAGGCGGTTCTTCCAGCGTCTTCAGCAGGGCGTTAAACGCCGACTTGCTGAGCATGTGCACCTCGTCAATGATATAAATTTTGTATCGCCCGTTTTGCGGGGGAATGCGTACTCGTTCACGGAGATCACGGATATCATCTACGCTGTTATTCGAGGCAGCATCAATCTCAACGACATTAAGCGTCTGATTGAGTGATTCTCCATCTACCTGCTGATCTATTTCGTTTACCGTACGCGCCAGTACACGCGCCATCGTTGTTTTACCCACGCCCCGCGGACCGCAAAACATATAGGCATGGGCCAGCCTGTTTTTCTTGATCGCGTTTTTCAACGTGCTGCTGACGTGCTCTTGCGATACAATCTCATCAAACGATGTGGGGCGATATGTGCGAGTTAACGCGCGATAGTGATCAGACATCCGGAGATCTTGTTGAGCTGGAAGTTATTGCTATAAACAACGGATTAATCTACAAAAAATGAAGCCCAATTTCGCGGTAAATTTGGTGCTGGAATTGATCAATAGGGCTTTGCAAAAATACCTAAGTGAATCTGTTATCCAATCCGGCAAGGCGGCGGATCGTGGGTCTATAGCAATAACACGATCTTAAGAATATGATTTAAGAACAATGATTAACGATTGGTAATTTAAGAGGTACCAAATCTCTAAATCGTTATCTTCAATCCGGCTGACTCTGCGCCCCCCCCGATTGTTCCACGTGGCTGGCGGTCATAGATCACCAGATGCAGAGCGTCTTCCCCTTTGTTCCGACGCAGAGCATCAGAACGAGATAATTTATCATTTGGGCGAATAATCTATTGGAAGATCATTCGCCATTCTGCTATCCGCCCAATCCTCAAAAACTCGTACAGAAGCAGGGTCTTCTAAGATTCCACCTTCTTTCAGGTAAAATAAATTATCCTTTTTTGCAGGTTCGATCGCCGCTTTTTTTCGCAGTCGACTAGATACGGACTCTTCACCAACCTGATACTTTAGAATCCGACTATATCTGATTTCGACTCTTCCATTCAATCTGTAAGCTTTCATCCCTTTTGGCAAACTATATCTTCCTCTTCCGGATGAGAGGAATTCAGATTTTAGCTTACTTTCTGATATTCGATTCAGGTTATGATCATATCTAAGAGAAAAGCGACTATCTTCAAGAGCATTTTTGTAAAGAGCTTTATAAAAGTGAGATTTAGAACCGTAATAGGCCGATACCCTGTTCCTTATCCACTTTATCTTTTCATCTTTATTCTCAGGCTGCAGCTCCTCAAACTGAGTATAAACTTTATAAATGCCCGTCCGTCTTCTGGTATCCCATTTAAACTGGACAAGTTCGGTATGGATTTTATATCCCAAAGCACGATTTATGATGACCAGCGGTTGTTGGGCAGTAGCGGTTAATGTGTTGTTGCTCCTATCAAAATCTAAAACCCAAGGATTTGTAATCTCTGTTTGATTTGAAAAATCGGTTATTCCAATAAACTCAGTTTCAAAATATTTATAGTCTTGCTTCCATTCTTTATTGGAAGAAACAACTTTTAATTCCTCTAAATTTACTGTCTGGGGCTCCAGCTGGCTATCAAAGCTAAGGGTGTCCCCCTTACTGACTTCAACTGTTCGTGAGTCCGTTTTGTATCCCAGGAAACTAAAAACCAGCCGTTGATCACCAGTCAGAGAGGTGTGAAAAGTGTACTTGCCTAATGAATCTGTCGAACTACCAGAAGTACTACCGTCTAAGAAAACATTGACGCCCTGTAAAGGCTCCCCTGTTTTGGAATCAGTAACAGTACCGGAAAAAACAGAAACGGAAGTTTGGGCCGACAGGTTTGAGGAGATTAAAGTCAGGAACGACAAAACTATGGCTACTCTGATGATTAGCATATAAGAAGGTTCTGTTCATTGGCATACAAAAGAGTACTTAAATACAGGAACTATATCAACGAACAGTCTTTGGAATCCGCAGCACTATAATCTCAAGCAACCTCAGCGGGGTCCAAGGCTTGAATTTTGTGATATTTTCCTTCTGTAAGCACATGAAATTCCTGTTCGGGAACTCCATATTTTTTTCTGGCAGCAGCCAAGTCTTTAATCGGCTCTTCCATTCCATCATCAGCCATTGGAAAAGTACCGATATGCATTCCAAAGCTCTGTTGCGACTGCAATTCACGATGGGCTTTTACGGCCTCTTCAGGCGACATGTGAATCGACTTCATAAACCAGCGTGGCTTATAGGCCCCAATAGGCAGTAGTGAAGTAATCATGGGACCAAACCGGTCTCCAATCTCTTTTACAAAATCATCATAACCTGTATCTCCTGCAAAATAGATATTACCACGCGAGGCATGCAGCACATATCCGCACCAAAGAGTCTGGTTCCGGTCAAACAATCCACGACCGGAAAAATGTTGAGCCGGCACTGCTGTCAATGGAAGGCTATTGCTTATTTCATGTTTGCCCCACCAATCCAGATGAACCGTTTTGCTAATCCCGTGGGAGTGCAAAAATTTCTCAACGCCCAGCGGTACAATAAACTCCGGATCGTGTTGTTGCTGAAGCCGCTTTATGGTCGTTATATCAAGATGATCGTAATGATTGTGGCTGATTAGTACTGCATCTACAGGAGGCAGATCATCGAAAGCAATACCCGGTGGACGCATTCGCTTGGGGCCGATCCATTGATAGGGACTGGCACGGTAGCTCCAAACAGGATCGGTAAGTATATTAAGCCCATCCGCCTGTAACAAAAAGGTCGCATGATTGACAAACGTAATTCGGTATTCGCGTCCGTTGACCTTTTCTTTTGGGGATTCGAACCGGGGCAGATTGTGCTTTTCCAGTTTTTTCCACACCCCTTTATCATTACCGCTGAACCACCATTTTAGCACCTCACCGAAGTGATGGGTTCCGTTTTCATTGGGATTTTCAAATGTTCTGCCATTAAAATGGTCAGACGTATCATCGACATATTTCGGCGCAGAGAGTAGCATATCCACTACAAAAAGCGCAACCACTACAGTACCTACAATGGCAAGAGAGAAAGTCATGTACTAACTAATGTATACTAGATTATTAAGAAACAGTTAAAACCCTTAATTATTGTTATTTGGTTCCAGTCGGCATCATTGTGCTCGAAGTACTGCGAAGGTGTTCTTCAAAGAATTTATAAATGCGCGTATACTCATCGTACCAGGCATCGGAATCTCTAAAACTGTGTCGTTCGGATGGGTACATCATCATATCAAAATTCTTGTCACCGGCATTTATCAGCTCATCAATATATTGGGCTGCATCCTGAAAGCCAACATTATTATCGATCAGTCCGTGTAAAATAAGCACCGGATCTTCCAGCTCATCAACGTAACTTATGGGGGAACTGCGTTCATAATTCACTGAATCTTCTTCAGGTATCCCTAGTCGTGGTTGAGTGTACCAGGGATTGGTGTGATAATAATTCTCCCAATTAGTGACAGCACGCAAGGCCGCAGCGGCATCAAAATATGAGGGCTCTGTGCTGGTGGCATAGAGTGCCATAAATCCGCCGTAACTGCCACCGTAAATTCCGACACTGCTGGTATCAGCATCAGGATGATGTTCCGCCAGATATTCTATGCCGTCCACAATATCCTGCGTTTCGTATCTGCCCATCCAATTGGTGACATCTTCGCGGAAATCACGTCCGTACCCGGTGCTGTGGCGGTAATCCACTTCGATCACATAATAGCCGCGAGCATTCAAAAACTGGTGGAACATATATTCGCGGTAGTAGTTGTTCGACCATCCCTTGTAAACGTTTTGCAGCGAGCCGGCGCCGTGCACAAAAACAACGACGGGATTCTGCTCCTCCTCCTGACAATCATGCGGTTCTAATACTGACATAGAAAGTTCGGTTTCACCATCGCGACCGGTAAACCGGATGTAATCTTCTTGCTGCCAGTCAATATCATAGAATCGCTCGGGAATAGTCTGCGTAAGACGAGTCTCTTCTTTGGGATTCTGCAGATTCAGTGCATACAGCTCAAATGGTTCGTTGAAGTAACTGTACACATATACCAAATGCTGATTATCACGACTGAGTTTAAAATTCTGACGAAAACCTGTCATCGTCGTCAGCTTGCTGACGCTATTATTTTTAATATCCAGCTCGTAGATATGCCGTTCCCCGGGATCCACTTCCGTAGATGCAAAGATAACTGAGTTGGGGCCTGTCCATTCTGCCCATGGTACTTCATAGTTCCCTTTCGTGTGCTGCCTGAGATTACTGCCATCGGCATCGACGGTATAAATATGATTCCAGCCGTCTTTTTCGGATTGGATCATCAGCTTATCACCCTCGGGTGCAAATGCCAGATCGGTGCCGAAGAGCCAGCCATCAGTGGAATCCTCAAAAACAGTAGTCCAATTGCTTTTTTCGAAGTCCAAAATCTTGGTCGTGCGTTTTTTCATCGACGGACCCATGGCATCAACAGCCAGATAGTTACCGTCGGCACTTATGCTGGTGTTCACGTATCCTTTTTTTTCATATAGCTCTTCAACGACATTTGTATCGAGTTTTGCTACTGAAATAATGCGGCGAGATACGCCCCGGCGTGTTGTGCCAGGTTTAACATATTTACTCACGTACTCAGGAAAGTAATATTCTTCATAATCCGAAGTATCGCTCTGCGAAAGAATAAGCTTATTTTCTCCCGCCCAGTCAATAATGCTATAGCTGGGATCATCATCTGTTTTGCTGGTAACCTGGATAAGCATGGCAGAATCAATATCAATAATCCAGACATCGCCGTTCTGGACAAAAGCCAATCGCTGACTGTTGGGTCCCCAGGTAATACTATATTCCCGGGATTCAGATTTTACGAGCTGCCTTTTGTTTTCAAAATTCGGATCAGCCAGCCAGATATCTCCCTGTTCGGTGTAAGCAAGTTTTTTCTTATCGGGAGATATTCTATATCGATAGTTGATATCTTCAGGCGCCTTTTCTCTGTTTTGCCCCTTCAGATCAACTTGGTAATATACTTCTTTTGACATTGATGAATCGTTAGCCTGATAATAGACGCGAGATAAATCCGGAGAGAAAGTAGTAAAATCCGGTCGGTTGCCTGCTAATAACGGATCATAAAATATTGATTCCAGACTAAGCGTATCGAGCCCGGCCTGTCCGTTACTAGTACTGGTGAATGATAATAGCGCGAAGAGCGCCAGAAAAAGTGTCGAGAGCTGTTTCATTTGTTGTCCATCCGTTCTTTTTGTAACGGAAATAAATAAAGGATTTGTGAGAGGGGCAAGGAAGCAACAAATTTTTACCAGGGTATCTTCTAACTTTGAGGGAGCTGCTCCGGCGATTGTTTTAACCAATTGGGAATGCAAAAGTAAGAGCTGACAACATAGGAATGAGGAAATTTAAACGCTGGTATAATCCTGAATAGGATTTAAAGTTATTGCCGTACGAGATTGCGGATCACCCCCACCGAATACACCATGTCCGCAATGACCCCCAGGAGAGAGAGCGTTTTTTAAGGGAGCTCTGCTCTCGCTTTCACTCAAGCTGGAATTTTGAAGCTACCCATTCTCACCCACGGATGAATCCGTGGGCTAAGAATTCATTAAAAGCTCACTAAAGTGAACTTCGGTTTTGCTTCTTAGCCTGATGATTCATCTTCAGGCGTTAAAGCTACAATCTCGTCACGACGCTCTGCCCCAAGACGAAAGCATAACACGTTTATGTTTTGCAGCGGAGCAGCACAACGAGATAAGGTTGTTATCTCCTCTCGTCCCGATGCTCTCATATGTTAGAGAGGGAGAAGCATGTTGCGCTCCGCATAATAATAGTCTATCTTAAAAATTAAATGATAGAACGCAGAGCGTTCTTTTAACCTTCAGGCGCAGAGCGACTGAAGGGAGATAGGATGGGTTATAGTTTCCGCAATAGTACCCAAGAGAGATCGTCGTTTTGAGGGAGCTCTGCTCCGGCTTTCAGATATTCAGCACAAGCGAACGCTTGCACCCGAGTGGGTTTTATTAATGAGCTTAAAATTCTACTAGTCCAGGCGTCCACGCCTGGACTCTACCGCAAGGAAACGAAGGCGAACCATCCACCTCCTGAATTGAAAACTATTTTAACCTATCCAAATAAGTGGCATTGCCCAGAAAATCCATATACTGTAGTACCCACATCCGCCGCTCCATCATATAATTTGAGGGATTTGCCAAATCGTACCGTTTAGGTGCCGGAAGGGCGGTAACCATCAAAGCACTTTGCCATTCCGAGAGCTCTGCAGGAACGGTATCAAAAAAAGCTTGGGAGGCAGCCTGTACGCCATAGATCCCATCGCCAAATTCAATAATATTCAGATACATTTCCAGAATCCGCTCTTTCGGCCAAAATAATTCCATGAGAAGCGCAAAGTAAGTTTCAATACCTTTTCGAAGATACGACTGACTCGGCCAGAGAAATAAATTCTTAGCTGTTTGCTGTGTAATAGTGCTCGCTCCACGCAACCCCTCTCCGCGTTCATATTCATCAATCGCCTTTTGAATAGAGTTGATATCTAATCCCCAGTGTACAGCAAAATTTTGATCTTCGGAGGCGATGGCGGCCATTTTTATAGCCGGTGAAATACTCCCCCATTCCGTCCACTGATACTGCAGTTCAAAATCTTCTTCTGCCCTCCAGGCTTCGATTTGACGCTGAACCATAAATGAGGTTGTAGGCGGATCAATCCAGCGAAAAGCCAATACAAGAAGTATCGATAATAAAAAGAGGAAGAGTGCCAGGGAGGTTAATCCTGAAAGAAACTTATGCATATAAGACTTTTCATCTATAGCAGGCCGAAAAGTCGGAGAGCTAGCTTGGCTGAATCCTTGCAAATCACTCATAGCATCCGGTAAGGTTCTAATCACTCCTTTAACGAAGATACTCGCTACCGATAAAATACCTTGTCTTTTTTATCAGTAGCAATCATGGCAGCCCCTACGATACTGGCATCATTTTGAAAACTGGCTGGTTTAAAAGTAGTCGTAATTTTTATATACGGAAATGTCTTTTCGGCTTTTCGACTTAGTTGTCCGCCCAGGATAAAAAGATTGGGATGAAATATTTTTTCGAAATGCTCAAGTACAAGCTGTAGTCGTTTGGCCCACGTTTTTTTTCGGATGCCTTCTTCTTTCCGGGATTTATTGGATGCTCTTTCTTCGACTGTAATTCCTCTGATCTCCATCAAACCAAGCTCAGAATTGGGTACCAATCGTCCATCCATAAAAAGTGAAGAGCCAATACCTGTACCCACAGTAAGTACAATAGTAAGACCATCTTGCTTCTGTCCGGCACCAAAATTCATTTCAGCAATTCCAGTGGCATCGGTATCATTAATAACTGAAACAGGATTATCGGTAATCTCGGAAAACAGCTGTTCGGCGTCGGCATCCACCCAGGAATCATTTATCCGCTTGGCAGACAGTACAATTCCCTTGTTAACCGGAGCCGGGAATGCACAACCGACGGGTCCATCCCACTGAAACTCCTTTTTAACAATCTGGTGCATCTTTGCCAAGATTTTATGCGGCGTGGTATCCTGAAGTGGCGACGTACTTTTTCGTTCAGATATAATTTCACCCTTTTCGGTATCTACAATGCATCCTTTGATACCATAACTGCCAATATCTATTCCAAGTACCTCCATACGTTAGTACACTCAACTATTTCTCAATAAGCACCCAGCTGTCATCTTCGATCATACGCTTAGCTTTTTTCCATTTTATATCGATGACTTCGCCGCTGCTCATATTCTGAATTTTTACATAATCGTTACGGCCCGGTTCTTCTTCCACTGTCACCGGTTGTGGTTTTTGGTCGCTTCGCTGTTGCTGTTGTTGACCACCGTTCTGCCGTTCTTGGGCATTTGTTTTGAAGCCCATATTCGTAGCATCAGAATGTTGTGTTTCGGCTCTGTTCATATCTACTTTGGCGCGTTCCTGGGGTGCTTTTTTCAGTTTCTCCTGGTCGGCCTGCATTTCAGGGATAGCTTTCCAGATCAGTGAAATAGCTTCCTGATTGATTTCATCGAGCAGCTGCTTGAACATCTCAAACGCTTCGCGCTTGTATTCCAGGAGCGGATCTTTCTTACCGAAAGCACGCAAACCGATACCCTCCTTAACGGCATCAAGTTCACGCAAGTGATCCATCCATTTATTGTCGATTGTAGAGAGTACAGCTGTTCGCTCAAGTGCCCGGGCGACCTCACGCCCCTCGTTTTCATAAGCTTCGTCTACATCAACAACTACACGCATACGGCGGATGCCGTCGGTAAAGATAACTTGTACCTTTGAGGGTTTATCTTCGGCATCTGAATTCTTAATGTTTTTAATGACCTCGTAAAGAGGTTTTGAGATCATTTCCTCTTTCTGGCGGTACACTTCAAATGCCCGCTCAATAATATGGTCGATAAGCATGTCCGGACCTTTTTGTCCCATCTCTTCTCGGTCGAGCTGAATATCGACAGCCAAAAAGCGTAAAATTTCATCACGAAGCTGATCTAACTCGCCTTGCGGATAATGCTGTTCAACCACGCTTTCGACGAGATCTTCGAGCATGTCATAGATATCGCTGCGCAATTCGTCACCCTCCAGCGCGTGCTTACGGCGTTTGTAAATAACTTCACGCTGATTGTTAAGCACATCGTCATATTCCAGCTGCTTTTTACGAATGCTGAAATTGTTCTGCTCAACTTTAGACTGTGCGCGTTCCAGTGACTTAGTGATCCATGAGTGCGTAATAACTTCGCCCTCTTCAAAGTTGAGACGATCCATGACACTGGCTACACGATCCGATCCGAACAGCTGCATCAGGTCGTCCTCAAGAGAGACAAAAAACTGCGATTCACCGGGATCTCCCTGACGACCGGAACGTCCGCGCAGCTGCAGGTCAATGCGCCGTGATTCGTGACGCTCTGTGCCTAGAATTGCCAGCCCACCTTTCTCTTTGACGCCGGGTGCCAGCTTAATATCGGTACCACGACCAGCCATGTTGGTAGCCACCGTAACGGCACCGGGCTGACCGGCATTTTCTACAATTTCGCTTTCGCGCGCATGATGTTTTGCGTTTAATACATTGTGAGGAATGCTTTCACGTTTCAGCATTCTGCTAATGGTCTCCGACACATCAACGCTGGTTGTACCAACAAGCACCGGTTGACCTTTCTCGTGATATTCTCGAATCCGCTCAATTGCAGCATTGTACTTTTCGCGTTTAGTGCGGAATACAAGATCCTCTTTATCATCGCGTATAACCGGCTCGTTTGTCGGAATGATAACAACATCCAGATCATAGATCTCCTGAAATTCTCCTTCTTCAGTTGCAGCCGTACCGGTCATACCGGCAAGCTTGTTGTACATTCGGAAATAATTTTGCAGCGTAATCGTAGCGTATGTTTGTGTTGCCGCTTCAACGCTTACATCCTCTTTGGCCTCAATTGCCTGGTGTAAACCGTCGGAATAACGGCGACCGGAGAGAACACGTCCGGTATGCTCATCAACAATCTGAACCTTGCCTTCCTGCACGATATATTCCTCTTCACGCTCAAAAAGCGTGTATGCTTTCAGCAGCTGATTTACGGTGTGAATTCGATCACTGCGCTCTGCAAAAAGCCGGTGCAGCTCATTCAGACGCCGCTCCCGCTCTTGTTCCATTTCCTGTTCAACATCTTTAATCTTCTTCTCTTTATACTCGTCGCTGAACTCGTCATTATCTTTTATCTCCTGGATCTTCTCTTCTTTGAGCTCATCGATTTCCTCATTGAGATCAGTTGTTTCGGTACCGAGATCGGGAATTACAAAAAAGTCTTCACTTTCATCGGATTTTGTTATAAAATCCTGTCCTTTCTCCTGTATCTCGATGTTATTCATTTTCATGTCCACCGAGTAGTAAAGCTCTTCGTCAACTTCGGGCAGTCGGCGCGCATTATCCTGCAGATAGAATGATTCGGTTTCCTGTACCAGCTTTTGATTAGCCGGTATCTGCATCATTTTACGGAACTTTTTGTTTTTTGGGAATCCGCGCTGTGCACGGTAGAGCGCAAGACCGGCCTTTTCTCTGTTGCCGTTATCCAGTGCTTCCTGTGCTTCTTTTACAAAATTGGCGACCAGCTTTTTCTGTGCTTTTACCAGAGATTCGACTCTCGGTTTTAGCTCCTCAAATTTCTGGGATCGCGTATCTTCTGGTACCGGACCAGATATAATAAGCGGTGTACGGGCCTCGTCAATAAGAATTGAGTCAATCTCGTCAATGATAGCAAAGTTATGATCGCGCTGTACCAGCTGTTCAGAATTCACAACCATGTTGTCGCGCAGATAGTCGAACCCGAATTCATTGTTGGTACCATAAGTAATATCAGCTTTATAAGCCTCGCGACGCTGTTGTGTGTTAGGATCATAGAGATCAACACAATCTACTTCGAGCCCATGAAAATTGAACAATGGTTCATTCCATTCGGCATCTCGTTTTGCCAGGTAATTATTCACGGTAACGATATGCACGCCGCGACCGCTCAGTGCGTTCAGATATGCAGGCATGATAGCGGCCAGCGTCTTACCCTCACCTGTTTTCATTTCGGCAATTTTTCCCTGGTGCATAGCTATAGCCCCGGCCAGCTGAACGTCATACGGTACCATGCCCCACTCGTTCATATTGCCACCTACCATCCACTTTTCACCCAAAAAACGACGGCAGGTATCTTTCATTACAGCGAATGCTTCGGGAAGAATCTCATCGAGAACATCTTCGATAGTATCCGTCTTCTCTTGTTCTAGCTCTTCCAGTTCTTCGGCTAGTTCGCGCCGGCGATTAACTGAAAGTTCTTCACTGCTGTTCAGCGTATCTTTTATAGCCTCAATATCCTGGGCAATTTCTTCTGTGGCTTCACTTATCTTTTGACGAAAATCTTCTGTTTTCTGCTTGAGCTCTTCATCAGAAAGCTCCTTCATGCCCTCGTAGTGCTCATTAATTTCTTCAACGATGGGCCAAAGCCTTTTCAGGTCCCGTTCACTTTTACTTCCGAAAATGCTGGTAAGCAAATCACTTACCTTATCACCAATAGTATCCAACATAGAGATAGAGTATTACTTGACTCGTGCAATTTTTATGATTTATGAAAGTTACAGTATAAGCAGAGCCTGTTCAAATTTATTAATTATAAAGACGGCTTCTTGCTGTTCCTTACTGGCTCCACACTCTATTTAACCGATAATTAATGGTTCTTATTGTCTAAATTTATTTTTATGTTATGGGACTGTTTTGAGAACTGGATATTTAATAAAAATTATCACCTATGAAACGCACGTATCAGCCAAGCAACAAGAAGCGCAAGAAAAAGCATGGTTTTCGGAAGCGTAAGAAAAGCAAGAACGGAAGAAAAGTGCTGAAGAACCGTCGCAAGAAAGGACGTCACAAGTTGACAATTAGTGATGAAAAAGGGCCGAAGTAAACGTCCTTTATTTTCAAAAGATGATTTAAGCTTACCCAGAGCAAAGATCCTGCGGGGCCGGAAGAATTTTAAGCGTCTGTTCGAGCAAGATGCACATATTCACAGACGCGGATTGGTAAATTTACGATATCAAATTGTTAATAAGTCATCTTTCGGTCTCCTCATGGGATTTATCGTAAAAAAAAGTCTGGGTAAAGCAAATAAGCGAAATCGTATGAAACGGCTTCTCAAAGAAGCATACCGCAAAAATCAACACATGTTATCTGCACCTTTGCAGGAAGCCCAAATAACATTTCATGGGGCGTTGATGGCCACCACGGTGGGGGCAACCTACGCCGAAGTGGAAAAAGATGTTGTAGCTTTACTAAGTGAAGTTAAAAATCAACTCCCTGCCATTTCTTCTGGTAATTCATGAAGTATTTATTTATAGGACTTGTCCGACTTTATCAGCTGGTCATATCACCCTGGATGCCCAGCAGTTGCCGCTATCATCCTACATGTAGCCAGTATAGCATTCAAGCGTTTCGCGAACACGGAGCGTTAAAAGGACTATGGTTGACTATAAAACGTATCGGGAGATGCCATCCCTGGAGTAAGGGCGGACATGACCCTGTACCTAAGCAAAAAAGTTAAATTAGAATTTAGACTGAGGATTTCTTTTGGATCGTAATACCGTAACTGGATTAATTTTAATTTTTATTGTCATGGTTGCATGGGCCTATTTTACCATGCCATCGCAAGAAGAATTACAGCGTCGACAGGCCGAACAGGCTCGTCAAGATAGTATTTCTGCTGCCCAAGCCGATAGTCAGGAACATGAGGTGGATACACTTGCGGAAACACAGAAAGCTGGAGAGCAGCAAACAGAAGAGAACGAACCAGAATCACTGCGTCAGGAAGGAGAAGAACAGCAGGAAATGGGAATGTTTTCTGCTGCCAGTATCTCGGATACTTCCAAAGTAACTGTAAATACACCACTGTATGAAGCCACATTCACAAATGTAGGAGCCGGCCCTTCAAAAATCCTTTTCAAGGATTATGAAACCTGGAATCATCAACCTGTTCAGCTCATTAAAGATACGACCGAGTCTACTTATTCACTGGGGTTCCTTACGACCGAAAATTATAACGTGGAAACTGATGAGCTGGTTTTTGAACAACTGACGCCGGAGAACGAATTGTCGATCGGCGAAGACGATTCTGCGCAAGTGCGATATGCGCTGAATATCAGCGACAATAAGCGGTTGGTTTATACCTACACCCTGTATGGCGACTCACATCAGATGGAGCTCGATATATCCTTCGAAGGGCTCGAGCAAGATATTATCGGTCAGGAGTTCGACTTTGGTTGGAAATCGCCGCTCAACTTTACAGAAAAGAATCCCGAAACAACGGAAGCCACCTATGCTTCTGCGTATGTGTATACCGGTGGCGTAATGGAGCAGCTTAAGCTCAGCGAAGCCGGACGTAATACCCAAAACTTCAATGGCACTATTGACTGGGTGGCAACGAGGACAAAGTTTTTTGCTCAGATTATCAAAACACCTAATCCTACCCAAGGCGCCCTGCTGGTTGGAGAACAATCCGGGGCTACTGATCTTTCTACCACCGACCACCGCTATCAGTCGTTTATCACGACAGATATTTCGCAACAGGGCAGTGCCCAGTTTGATCTTTTCGTAGGTCCGCTGGATTATCATTCACTACAGGCTTATAACGGCAGTACATATGATATGGTCGATACCGGCTATAGCTGGATTAGCTGGATTTCTGATCCTATAGTTAAATACTTGATCATCCCCTACTTTGGCCTTGTAGATAACTACATGGGATACGGACTGGCAATTATCCTTTTTGCTATCCTGATTAAGATGGTGCTCTATCCGCTGACCAAAAAGAGCTATCGCAGTATGGCGGCCATGAAAGAGCTGCAGCCCAAGATGCAGGAGATCAAGGAGAAGTACGAGGATGACCCAGAGAAGCAGCAGAAAGCTACCATGAAGCTGTACAAAGAAGAAGGGGTGAATCCGCTGGGCGGTTGTCTGCCGAACCTGTTACAGCTACCTATTCTGATTACACTGTGGCGATTCTTTCAGAACTCTATCATGATACGTCAGGAGGAGTTTCTATGGGCTAGCGATCTTTCAGCTCCGGACTACATTTTGAGCCTGCCGTTCAGCGTTCCGTTTCTGGGCGATCAAATTGCCGGATTTGTTTTGTTAATGACCGGCGCGATGATCGCACAGAGTAAACTAACCGGTGGTATGGGTCCCGGAGGCGGTGGCGGAGCTGCTCCCGGGGGAATGAACATGAAGGCGCTACAGTATATTTTCCCATTTATGCTGTTATTTATCTTCAACAATTTTGCAGCGGGGCTCAGTCTCTACTACCTAATCTACAACGTTGTTTCAATTGGACAACAACTGATTATCTATCGGCAGATGGATAAAGAGAAAGAGGCCAAAGAAGCAGCTGCGGCGTAATTTTGTTAGAACGCAGATAACACAGATTCTACAGGTTTCCACAGGCTAAGTATCTGTGGTCATCTGCATTATTAGTGTTATCTGTGGTCTATTGCTTTGTTGGCTGTTCATAAAACATTCCTATCTTTGGCTTATGAGTATTGCTACACATAACTATCCCCGGATTGTATGGCGTGATCGAACAAAAAAGCTATGGAATCCCATCCACAAAAAAGCGCTGAAAAATCGCCCCGAAGAACGGGTACGCCTGCGTATAATGGAGTCACTTATTCAGCGGGGATGGTCTCGGCACCGTATCTCTACAGAGGAAGCTATCGGTGCCCTGGGAGACAAATCGATGCGAACGGATATTATTTGCTATACCCAGCAATTTGAGCCGCGGCTCTTGGTAGAATGCAAGGCAGAATATGTACCCATATCATCCAAAACAGCCGAGCAGGTGGCGCGTTATAATCAAAAAGTAGGGGCCCCCTATCTGTTGATGACCAACGGTGTGGCCGACTACTGGTATGCTATTGATGAAGAATCAGCAAAGATCAAAGAACTGAACCAGAGCCCCGGAATTCTGGATGATAATCCGGGAATTCCGGGATATAACCTGGAAGATTGGAAGGAACGTGGCTTTATGGGATCAAAAGCATCGCCCGACCTCCGTGTTTGGCTGGAGAAAATCCTCCCGACAATTTGGTTTCCTGAAGAAGCTAATGCAATCAGGTTTTTAAGCTTCAGCAATAGCCCGTCTGATGTGGATCTGAATCATTATTACCATGTCAAATCTGTTGCTGATCAACGCCGGCTTGCCCTCACAACACTATGTACTGTTTATGGAGGCAACCGAATGATTATCATTTTGAATAGAAATGGAGAAAACCGAGCCGTGCTGGAAATAAACCTGGATCTATTGTTTGCCGATAAAAAAGGAAACAGTTCTATTTATTCCAGGGAAGGCATCCGCACTTTCGATTTAAATAATTATCTTGATTTGACCTCTATGGAGAATATTGGACAGATTTTTAGTTCCGCAGATAAATTATTTACCGAGTATATTGAATAATTATCACTCGCTGTTTACCGACTATATTTTTTCCTGTAAATTCAATGACTCATTTTCATAAAATTATTGCTTATGCATCATTTACACCGTCAAAAACTTTTTTCTCTGCTCGATGAAGAAAAATCCGGAATTGTTTACATGAAAGGGGCCGAGCTTATGTATCGCTACGATACAGATTATGAGTTCCCCTTTCGTCAAGAATCGAACTTCTGGTATCTGACGGGAGTGAATGAACCGGATTGTCATCTCATTTTAGATCTTCAAAAACAAGAATATCACTTGTTTGTCCCTAACCGGGACGCACAGTATGCAGTGTGGCACGGACGCGTGAAGTCTAAGGAACAGTATCAGAAGGAGTATGAGCCCGATCATCTCCATTACGAAGGGAAACTGCCCGAAGTGCTTAAGGATTTGAATCCCGAAAAAATTTACTGCATAGATGAAGAACAGGCAGAATTTATTGAAGAGTTTGAGCGGGATCTGCCGATAGATCTGGATGCTTTGGATGAAGCCATCACGCATTGCCGTGTGTTTAAAACCGACTGGGAGCTAGATCAGATCCGTGAGGCGGCACGCGTTAATAACATTGCTCATAAAGCAGTGCTTGAGGCACTGGAGCCGGGTAAGTACGAACACGAAATGAAAGCCGTCTTCGACTATCATCAAATCAAGAATGGCCTGATGCAGGATGCTTATAATGGTATTTATGCATCGGGAGAAAACAGCGCTATCCTGCACTATGTAGAGAATAACCGTGAAATTAAGGATGGCGACCTCTTTCTCATCGATGCCGGATATGAATGTAATGGATATGCTTCTGATTTTACGCGGACATATCCAGCTAACGGAGAATTTACGAACACACAGGCTGAAGTTTATGAAGCCGTACTGGAAGCTTTGAAGCAGGTACTTGAGACAGCTAAGTCGGAGGTTAAAATGGAGGATCTCCATATACTGGCGGCTCGCATAATGATGCAGGGACTAAAAGATGCCGGAATCGTGAAGGGTACGGTTGATGATCTCATGAAAGAAGATGTATTTGCCTTATTCTTTCCCCATGGCTTAGGTCACTTCATTGGTCTTGACACCCATGATGTGGGTGGATATCCGAAAGGTGTAGAGCGGAGCGATCGACCAGGCATTAAGTATCTGCGGACACGCCGCACTCTGCAACCGGATATGGTGCTGACCATTGAGCCGGGGCTCTATTTTGTACCCGCGTTGCTGAAACCAGCCCTGGAAGATGATGACGTTTCTCAATTTCTAAATGCCGATAAACTTAACGATATGATGGACTTCGGCGGCATTCGTATCGAGGATAATATCATCATTACTGAAGATGGGTGCGAAAACTTAACGACAGTCCCGAAAGAGCGTGAGGAAATTGAAAAGGTGATGGCTGGGGTGTAATTGTTGATTGACTGACTTGTTGAATTGTTGGTTATTATCCAATCAATAATTCAGTCACTCAAACCTTCACTCAAACAATCCTTCAACCATTCAATCATTCATTAAACGTGTCCGGCAAGTCATTTTCATACAGTACCACATCACCTTTTTGAGCGTAATCCTGCATTACACGATTGGCCTCGTAAAGGCTTCGTACAGTCTGTACTTTTTCCATATCAAAACCAGTTGATTTGATTCCTTCCTTAATAGCTTTTGTCTGGTTTTCTCCTACGAGAAGGACCAAATCCAGACCGGCTTCTCCTATTTGCTGACCAAACTCCCGGTTTTTTTCTTCCTGAAGCTCACCCAGCTCAATCATACCGGGTGTAATAATAATTCTGCGTCCACTGTTGAATTCAGCAAGCATTTCAACAGCATTTTTTGCACCTACCGGATTAGAGTTAAAAGCATCATCAATAACGGTGATATCCCCCTGCTGTTTCAGCTCCAGACGATGTTCTACCGGCTCCATCCGTGCGGCGGCCATTGCCATCGTGGTGAGGCGGAGCCCCAATGATTTAGCTACGCCTACCGCAAACAGCATGTTCTGGGCATTATGAGCTCCCAGAAGCTGCATAACAAACTTTTCATCCTCCTCACCTGTAGTTACGGTAAATGTCATTCCATCAGGCCCGTATGCTATATTCTCGGCACGAATATCTCCCGACTCCAAACCTACTTTGGTGATCTCCAGATCATCGCGCAAATCCGCCATTGCTGATACACGCTCGTCATCCGCATTGAGAACAGCTTTACCACCAGATTTAGCCCGCCTAACCAGTGTGGATTTCGTTCGTGCAATAGCATCCTGAGAGCCAAACGTTTCGAGATGCGCTATGCCGACATTTGTCACAACGGCAATATCAGGCTCGGCGATGTCGCAAAGCTCATCGATATTTCCTTCGTAACGCGCGCCCATTTCGAGCACTAACACCTGGTGACGCGCCTCCAGGTCGTTATTAATAACTTTGCAAATTCCCATGGGAGTATTGTAACTGCCGGGTGTAGAACAGACTGCATAGCGTTCACTTAGCAAGTCGCGAATCATAAATTTAGTACTTGTTTTACCGTAGCTTCCTGTGATGGCAATAACGGTAAGATCCGGCATCCGGGCCAGTTTATCCTTGGCCAGCTTTATAAAATGACGATGAACATACGCTTCGACAGGTTTCATCAACAATCCCGCCAGAAAAATAAAGAAAGGGACCAATGCATTACCCAACACCCACCCAAAAGCAAGCAGGTAAATATCCGCTGCGTACAATACTGATTGTTCGATCTGGTACGGAGTAAACGGAATATGCCCGGTATAGGCGATATAAGTAGCAAATACAGGAATAAGCAGAATAAAAATAGCAAAAGGAATTGTCAGACGAATCATCCTCGGCGTAAACACGAGCGGTTTTTTGGTTTCTTCGCCGCCATAATAATTAAACGGACCAAACCAGAAGAAGCCGAAAGTGGACAAGATGATAATAGCGGCACTGCCTGTAATCACGTTCGACATGAAGAAAAGCAGCACAAATATGATGATGTTGTACAGCACGTGCTCAGGTGTAATCACCCGCTGATTCCAGTTATCAAAAAGCCAGTGCCAGTATTCGTTGAATTTATATCCCTGCTGCTGAAAGATGTGCAAAAAATAACGTCCCCGAAGAAAAGTATGCCGCGCCAGGACAAGGACAAAGGCCAGAATCAGGATATCTACAAAATCTGTGTACCAGTTCAAATTAGATGTTCTTCATTTATGAGTATTGCAGTGAGGAGCGGTCGCTAAAGTATGGAACTTCCGTTATATTAACGCGCTAACAAAATAGGTAAACTTTCATCTAAAATTCGTTCAAATATATGAAATTAATAATCCCAATGGCAGGCCGAGGTACAAGAGTCCGGCCCCATTCGCACACCGTTCCCAAACCATTATTGCCCGTCGCCGGAAAGATGATAGTGGAACGAATCGTAGAGACGTTTGCACGCACACTTGATCGCACTATTGATGAAATCGTATTTATTCTTGGTCCTGATTTTGGTCAGGAGATTAAAGATGCTCTTAAAGCTATGAGCGACCGCCAAAATGCCGAGGCGCGATTTCGCGTCCAGGAATCGGCCGAAGGAACAGCTCATGCTGTATACTGCGCCGAAGAAGATCTTAGCGGCGAATGTATCATTGTATTTGCGGATACTATTTTTGACATGGAAGGTTCCGTATCCATTGAGGATGCCGACAGCGTTGTCTGGTTAAAAGAGGTAGATGATCCTTCGCGTTTTGGCGTGGCCGTCGAAAAGGATGGAAAGATTACAGATTTTGTAGAAAAGCCCGACGAGCCAATATCAAATCTGGCCATTATCGGGGTTTATTATTTTAAAGAAGCTGAACAGCTCAAAAAAGAGATAGAATACCTGCTCGAAAATAATATTCGTGGCAAAGGTAATGAATTCCAGCTTACGGACGCGCTAGACCGGCTGCTTAAAGATGGCAAGCTGTTCCGAAAGGCTACCGTCGATCAGTGGCTTGATTGCGGCACCCTGCCGGCCTGGCTGGAGACGTCGGGTATCATTACCGAAAAAGAATACGAGGAGATCGATGAAGACCGCTTCCCCGATACGAAAATTATTCCTCCCGTATATATTGGGAATGAGGTTGAGCTTGAAAATTGTATTGTGGGTCCGAAAGCCAGCATTGCCGAGGGCACCACACTCAAGAAGTGCACTATTAAAAACAGTCTGGTTCAGGAACAGTCACACCTTGAAGATTGCAATATCGAAAATTCTACGATCGGCCGACATGTTGAATTAAAGGGTGTTGATCAGGAAGTGCATTTGGGTGATCACTCGAAGATCGGAATTGAAGTTTAATAGTCTTGAGTCATGAGTCTTGAGTTATGAGTTTTTGTAAACCTATCCTCAAGACTCACGACTCATAACTCACTACTGCAGTTAAATAAAATCCTCGAGCGGACGGTTTTGGTCGGCGTCTTTTAGTGTATCATGTACATCTTTATGATGGCCTTCTGGTTCGAGATGAATAGTAACAATTACATCGCCGTCAACAGCATTGATGAGTCTTTTTTCCAAGAGCGTAGCATCGCTATGTGCTTTTTCAAGATCTACCTCTTCCTCAAAAACCGCATGCAGCTCGATCCATGTGGTGTTACCGGTCGTACGGTGTCGGAGATTGTGAACGTCTGTCATTGCCCCGGGCAGCTCTTTATTCAGCTCTTTTCGTATAGCTTTATCCACCTTCGGATTACGCGAATCCATAAGCCCATCGACAGAATATTTTAGCAGCTTAAAGGCTTCGTACATGATGTATAAAGCAAGTATAGCCGCAACAATGGAATCGAGCAGAATGAAATCGGTAAATCGAATGATTAACAGCGTAGCCACGGCACCGGCACTCGTCCAAACATCGGTCAACGTGTGTTTCGCATTGCTGATAACCATCATGTTATTTTCGCGGCGACCAACTCTAAGCAGATAGTTGCCGAGAATGAGATTGACAACCCCTGCTCCACCAATTAAGTAAACTCCGTTCATCAACTGCTGCAAATCATGTCCATACAGATAGTTAGTTACCGACTGATAAATAATTGTGATGCCGGCTAACGTAATGACGGCCCCTTCAATCCCTACGGATAAGAATTCAACTCGCTCGTGACCGTATAGATGCTTTTCGTCGGCGGGTTTGTTGCTGAGCAGTAATCCGTAATACACAAATGAAACAGCAAGAACGTGAATCACCGATTCTGCTGCATCAGAAAGGGCAGTAGTAGAGCTGGTAATCCAGAATCCGCTGACTTTGAGTCCCAGCGAAATAAATGAAACCAGCAGGCTAATGCGCAGCGCAGCTTTGGCGGGAGACGATTTCACAATTATTTTTTGTTCAAATAGTGATTAAAATATTATGCAAACAATACCTGAAAGCAAGCTTATTTGTTATTATTTTTACGCTCGTTTTCAGCTGACATATAACCAACGAATTTGACGTGCAAGATATTCATCCTGAACATAAAAAAGTATTTGATGTTATCGCTGATGCCGGCGAAGACGTAGGGCAAGATGTATACGTTGTGGGAGGCTATGTGCGGGATTTTTACCTCGACAGAACTAAAAACGCCGAAGATCTGGATATCGATTTTGTGACGATAGGGTCGGGTATTGAACTGGCCCGAAAGGTGGCTGAAAAGTTAAATACTGACAACTTTTCAATCTTCAAACAGTTCGGCACCGCGCACATCAAATACCAAAACATGGACCTGGAATTTGTCGGCGCACGCAAGGAAAGTTATCGCAGCGACTCCCGTAAGCCAATCGTTGAAGACGGTACGATGGAAGATGATCAAATGCGTCGCGACTTTACCATTAACGCGCTTTCATGGTCGCTGAATAAAGAAAATTATGGTGAACTCATCGATCCCTTTAAAGGTATACAGGATCTCAAAAAACAGCTGATTCGAACGCCGGTAGATCCGCTCGAGACGTTTGAGGATGATCCCCTGCGGATGATGCGTGCTATACGTTTTGCTACCGAACTGCAGTTTGATATCGAGCCGCAGACATATAAGGGAATAGAGGAGATGGCCGAACGGATTGAGATCATCTCCAAGGAGCGGATTATCGAGGAGCTGAACAAAATTATAATGGCACCGAAACCTTCAATCGGTTTTGATCACCTTTTTAAAACAGGACTGCTGCACCATTTCTTTCCGGAGATGGTAGACCTGCACGGTGTGGAAGAAGTGCGCGGGGTTCGTCACAAGGACAACTTTTGGCATACGCTGAAAGTACTCGATAATGTAGCTGAAATGGGCGGTGACCTTTGGCTGCGATGGGCGGCCATCATGCATGATATTGCCAAGCCGGCGACGCAAAAATTTGTCCCCGGCACCGGTTGGACATTCCACGGTCACGATGCTCTGGGGGCAAACTGGGTAGAGCCGATATTCCGTCGCTTAGGGCTTCCGCTGGATGAACGGATGCGATATGTCCGTAAACTCGTTCGTCTCCACTTGCGTCCGATTGCGCTGGTTTCTGACGAAGTGACCGACAGCGCAGTGCGGCGTCTGATTTATGAGGCCGGTGACGATATCGACGACCTGATGATGCTGTGCCGGGCCGACATCACCAGTAAAAATGACTATAAGGTTAAGCAGTACAATAAAAATTTTGATTACGTAGAGAAAAAAATCGAAGAGGTCGAAAAGAAAGATCGCATTCGTAACTGGACAAATCCAGTGAGTGGTGATGAGATTATGGAAGCTCTCGATCTTGATCCTGGTCCGGTGATCGGAGATATCAAAGATGCGATTAAAGAAGCAATTTTAGAGGGCGAGATCCCCAATGAACACGATGCCGCTTTCGATTACATGATGGAGATAAAAGATCAGTTTTTAGATCAGGAATAACTTTAAGAGCTTTGAAAAAAATGTGTGTCATCCTGAATTTATTTCAGGATCTACAGATAAAACATGATTTAGAAGCTATAAATAAAATTTAGCAATAGATGCTGAACCAAGTTCAGCATGACATGGTATTTTTTTAAAGCTCAGATGCTTGATTCAGCCTTAAATGCAAAAAAGTTAAAATGAGTAACGAAACTTGGATTGCCGATTCTTATGCCAAAATCAATCTTGGATTGCATGTGCTGGAGCGCCTTCCCACCGGCTATCATGCGATAGAAACGGGCTTCTGCTTTCTCGACTGGCGCGATCATTTTGAAGTGCGTAAAGCCCCCGAAATGAAGCTTGATCTCAGTGATGAAGAAATTCCCACCGATGAAGGCAATCTAATTAACAAGGCTATAGAAGTGCTCGATCGTTATGTAGGACTCAAAAGCAATTACCTGATCCGTGTAGATAAACGAATACCGGCCGGCGCGGGACTCGGCGGCGGCAGCAGTAATGCCGCACTGACGCTCCGAATGCTCAACAAGATAGAACAGATGGGATTAAGTGATGACGAGCTCATCGATTTGAGCCGGGATTTGGGTGCTGATGTGCCTTTCTTCATCAAAGGGGAAACCGGCATTGGCAAAGGCATAGGTCATCAAATAGAAGAGCTCGATATTCAACCCAATCACTGGATTGTGGCCTGCTACCCGGATGAGCCAAGCAGCACAGCCGAGGCCTACAAATATTGCCAGCCGAACCCGGAACCGGATTTTGATCTCAAAAAAACGCTTACGGAAACCGAGATTGACGAGTGGCAATATATGCTGACCAATGACCTGGAGAAATCGGTATTTCCACGCATTCATGTGGCAGGCAATCTCAAGGATCAGATGTATGAGTTTGGTGCTGTTTACGCCTCCATGACCGGTAGCGGATCGGCGGTGTACGGTATTTTTGAGCAAGGCTTTGTAGCCACTGATGCATATAAAGGATTTCTTGATCTTGATCTGCCATCCAGCCTCACTAAACCCGGATTCAAACCTGATTACGGCATCTACCGCAAAGGGTAAAATCTAACACACCTATATCCTTAACCCTTTTCCCTCATACCCACACCTCCTACAGAAATGCCCAAAATTCTTCTCTTTTAATTTTAATAATTTCATCATTACTTACTGCATAAATTACTTCAGCAATTTAACCACCACGTAATGCCTACAGATACTACCGTCAACCCCCGCACCGGTATGGATGTCGATTCGTTTCGGGAAGATATAAAACAACATCTGCACTTCACGCTGGCCAAAGATGAGTTTTCATCCACCGAATGGGACCACTACCGCAGTGTGGTAATGGCCGTAATGGATCGTCTTCATGAACGCTGGATAAAAACCCAGCAGCGGTATTATCAAAATAAATCAAAACGGGTGTATTATCTGTCGATGGAATACCTGATTGGCCGGCTGTTGGATAATATGCTCATCAATCTGGGACTGCAGGATGCCGCTGCCGATGCGATGGAAGATCTCGGCCTGGATTACGACAAAGTTCGTCAGGCCGAAGTGGATGCAGGACTTGGCAATGGCGGACTCGGTCGCCTGGCGGCTTGTTATCTTGATTCAATGGCAACATTGGGAGTTCCGGCAATCGGCTATGGCATTCGCTACGATTATGGCATTTTTGATCAGGATATCGAAAATGGTTGGCAGATCGAAAAGCCGGACCTGTGGCTGCAGTATGGCTATCCATGGAGCGTCGTTCGCCCCAAAAAGAAGTTTAGCGTCCCATTTTATGGAGAGGTGCATACGAGTAAGGGAGAGAATGATCGTCTGCATTTTGAGTGGGTGAATACGCACAATGTGATAGCACTGGCTTATGACACCCCCATCCCCGGTTTTCGTAATGAAACAGTGAATCATTTGAGGCTTTGGAAAGCTACCTCTGATGAGGGATTTGACCTCAAAAGCTTTAACCAAGGCGATTATATTGATGCGGTGCGAAATAACCTGCTCGAAGAAAATATTTCGCGTGTGCTGTATCCCAATGATAAGGTGTTTAAAGGTCAGGAGCTGCGCCTGAAACAGGAGTATTTCTTGGTTTCGGCCTCGCTGCAAGACGCGATGAATCGCTTTAAAAAGCAGTTTGATGATTTTCGCAAGATTCCGGACCAAATGGCCATTCAGTGCAATGATACCCATCCCAATTTGGCTGTGCCCGAACTTATGCGTATGCTGATGGATGAGGAAGGCCTAAAGTGGGAACCGGCCTGGGATATTGTCAAGCAGACGATAAATTATACCAATCATACGCTAATGCCGGAGGCACTCGAAAAATGGCCGCTATCGCTGATGTCGAATCTGTTGCCCCGTCACGTACAGATCATCCGTGAAATTGATCGCCGCTTTTTGGACAGCATAGAAGTTAAAAGTGAAAATGATAAGCGGGATAAGAAAAACCGGATGCGCATTATCAGTAATGAAATGGATGCACGAATCCGGATGGGTAACCTGGGAATAGTGGGCGCCAATAAAGTGAATGGTGTTTCAAAGCTGCACAGCGACCTGATGAAAAAGACGATTTTCAAGGATTTCAGCGACCATTATTCCGATAAGTTTACCAATGTAACCAACGGCATTACACCCCGGCGTTGGCTGCGACAATGTAACCGGGAGTTGGCTGATCTTATTACCGATCGAATTGGAGATGATTGGGTTACGCATCTGGATCAGCTGAAAGAGGTAGAGCAGTTTGCCGCAGATGAATCTTTTCAGGAAGAGTTTAAAGCCATTAAGCTTCGTAACAAGCAGAGCCTGGCCGATTACATCAAAGAAACACAAGGCATCACGGTAAATCCGGAATCGATCTTTGATATACAGATTAAACGAATTCACGAGTACAAGCGTCAGCTGATGGCAGTAATGTACGCTATCACGCTGTACAACCGCATCAAGGATAATCCCAATGCGGATATTGAACCTCGTACACTGTTGTTTGCTGGAAAAGCTGCACCGGGTTATACAATGGCAAAGATGCATATCAAGCTTATTAATAATGTAGCCGATATTATTAATCACGACCCGGAAGTTGCGGACCGATTGAAGGTGGTATTTTTGCCAAACTACAGTGTGTCGCTGGCTGAAAAGATGATTCCGGCTGCTAACCTGTCAGAGCAAATTTCGACGGCAGGAATGGAAGCCTCGGGCACAGGGAATATGAAGTTTGCACTGAATGGTGCGCTCACGATTGGCACGCTTGACGGCGCAAACATCGAGATCCGCGAGCAAGTGGGCAAAGAAAACATCTTTATTTTCGGACATACCGTAGATGAGATAGAAGATGTCCGTGCCCGGGGTTATAATCCCCAGGATATATATGAAAATGATGAAGAGCTTAAACGCGTAATCGACCAGATTCACGACGGTTTCTTTAGTCCCGATGAACCGGATCTCTTTCATCCGATTACCAATGCGCTCTTAAATCAAGGCGACTATTTTATGGTGCTGGCAGATTATCGGCGTTACGTGGATAAACAGGAAGAAGTAGCAGCCAATTATCGCAATGAATTTGATTGGAATAAGAAAGCCATAATTAACGTCGCAAATATGGGACATTTTTCCTCCGACCGCTCAATCCGCGATTATTGCGAGCGGATATGGGATGTAGAGGTATGATTGAGACTTCGTCGGACGACTGGGTTTGTCGTCCGATGAATAATAACTAACCCGTTTGCACCAGAGATATGTAATTTGATAACCTTAGAGCGCGCTTAGTGCCTTAGTGGTGAAATCATCAACCGCCCCGAATCGCTTTGATCCGCTCGAGCACGGGGGGATGCGAATAATTCTGAAACACATAAAACGGATGCGGCGTCAGATTCGACAGGTTATCTTTGGATAGCTTCTTTAGGGCATTGATCATCGGCTCTTTTTTGTAGGTGGTAGAGGCAAACTCATCAGCCTCAAACTCATATTTTCGCGATAAAATCTGCATGAATACCGACACGATCATATCGATAGGTGCATAGAGCATCCCGAAGAAAATAAGCCCGGCATAGACCGACATCTGCTCCATGTAGAAGGCATCATACAATCCTTCTGAATTCAAGAATATGGAGAGAAGAAAGAACATGATTCCTGTTTGAGCGATGCTGATAGACATATTTTTTATGATATGCTTCTTTTTATAGTGGCCGATTTCATGAGCCAGCACAGCCACCAGCTCATCCTCCTCGTGATTTTCGATCAGCGTGTCGTAGAGCGCAATACGTTTATTTTTACCAAAGCCGGTAAAAAAGGCATTTGATTTACTACTTCTCTTGGATCCGTCCATTACATACACCCCTTCCATAGCAAAATTTACCTTGTCGGCATATTCGCGAATTTTCTTTTGCAGGTCACTCTCTTCGAGCGGCTCAAAATCATTGAAAATTGGCATGATCCAGGTGGGGGCAATGAACTGGATAAAGAGCGTAAAGGCAGTCACCGCTGCCCACGCGTACAGCCAGGCATACTGATCAATGAAGGTGAAAAACGCGAGTATTCCCGCCAGCAGCGGACCTCCGAGCACAATACTCAATCCTAACCCCTTTACTAAATCCAGCACAAACGTTTTGGGCGTGGTTTTGTTAAAGCCGTACTTTTCTTCAATCACAAAAGTTGAATAGATACTGAATGGCAACGACAGGATGCTTTTGGCAAAAATCAAAATCCCGATATAGACCAAGCCGGTCCAGATAACACCAAGCTCCCAGCTGCGGACGATCTCATCCAGCCATTGAAATCCACCGGCAAACCAAAATACCAGCAGTACCGCCAGGTTAAAGGCGGAAGTAAAGATACCAAATTTCGTGCGCTCCTTTGTATATCGCTGGGACTTGTCATATGTCTCCTCGTCATATACATCACTGAATTCATCGGGCAGTCCCTTATCCAGCGACTGGAGATTCAGATAGTCACTGACCAAGTTCAGAACAAAATCGATGGCCAGAGTTGCTAAAATAATTACCGCAAAAATATTCATATTTAGGTATTCAGTATTTAATCTTCATTTGGTGTTACACTTCATAAGTAAACAAATGCAAGTCATCCACTCGTTCAAAATCCTTATCCGCAGATAAAAAAGGTAACTGCTCGGCAATAGCCGATCCCGCAATAAGTGCATCCGGCAGCTTCAGATCAGTATTCTTATGGATTGCAATCGCCTGTTTCTTAATGGGAACAGTAATATCAATAATCAGACAATCATCTATGAACTGTTCCATCTTCCTCTGATTATCGCTTGTTAATTCAGGATAGGAAAGCAGCTCCAGCTCTGAGACAAACGACAAATGCAGAACCACATTATCAAGCAGACCAGCTAATTTCGGATCTCCGCCTAACAAGTAAAGAGCGATATTGGTATCAATGAGCAAACTCACTTAATTCCACTCATTTCTCTTTTCCTTCTGATAGACTCTCGGATCCTCCCTTATTGTTATAGAGCCGGAATATTTTTCAGTACTAATACCACCCATATCTTTTTGAGCACGCTGAAGCTTTCTATTCAATTGCTCAATAGTTTCATCTTTCCTTAGATAAATGACCTTAGCCATACAGATTTATACTTAATTCGCACCACCATCTAAGTCAAGCACAACTGTTCCCCATCCATCATAATTGCCGTTATTGCCGGCCGCCAGCTTCTCCAAAAAATTGCCCAGTTCAACCAGCCGCTCTGTTTTGGGTTTGATCTTCTTTGTTGCCAGGCACAGCCATTCATCAGAATGATCAGAATAATTCACAGAAGTATTAAACTGCAGGTTTATCAGTTGTGAAGCTGCCACATAAGCATCCCACTCAGTGGGGAAGTACAAGAAAAACTCCATGGGACGATTTTGATCCGGGCCAGCTCCCAGTGCGTGCATTTTTTGGAGAGCGGCATCTTCCGCTTTTTCTCTGCTCGACATAAAAATGGATTTTTAAGTAAGATTATAGCTTACTATCTGTCATTGATACCAGAAACAAAGGTACTGAAATATATAATAGGATTAAATGAAACATTCCTATCGTTTCCCGTAGTAATCCATGCTGCTATACAGCCGCTTCATCAGCTGAATTTGTCCGATATGATAGGCGTCATGTACCGTAATCCCAACAAGCAGCTGGCTGTAAGTCCACTCTTTTCCCGAATCAATTTTGTCATATAATCGACGCTCTGGAAACGAATGGATAGCCAACATCAGCTTATCATGTTCCTTATTTATCACAAGCTTATCCTTTTTCCAAGCTTCTTCGGACCGGTCGCTTATTTCGGGAAAGTTGGCTGGCGAACGCGGAAATCCTTTTTCCGAATCAGGGTCGAAATAACGTCTGACCCTGTACCTCCAGTAGGCAATATGCAGAGCCAGCTCCCATATGGAGTGCCGATCCGGCGCCGGCTTCCATGCGGCCTGATCAGCCTTTACACCACGCAGAGCGCCCGACAATGTTGGCCCGCCGTGCCAGGGTTTAAAACCGGGCGGTGGATTCAGCGTTTCTAAAACATCTGTTAAATGAGAATCATCCATGGATTTATTCTTTTAAAAAGAAGATATATAGCATAATACTATTTCTATTAATCAAAAGAACTCTATTATCGGTAAATCAGTTGTGATCTGTGTTAAAATTTGTAGTTTAACAGCTTTCGTAATTTTCATCCTAATTAGTTCCTCACAACTGCTTTTATGGCTGAACAAACAGGAGATCAAGAACTTGCCCGCGACCTGGGTTTTCTGGAAGCCTATACCATTGGTGTAGGCACAATGATTGGCGCCGGTATTTTTGTGCTGCCGGGTATTGTAGCAAACAATGCCGGTCCTGCAGGCATGATTTCATTCGCAATCGGTGGAGTTGTATCACTATTAACAGCCCTTTCTCTCTCCGAATTAGCTACCGGAATGCCAAAAGCGGGAGGAAGTTATTATTATGTAAATCGTGCCATGGGTAGCTTCTTTGGGTCTGTCGTTGGCTGGAGTATGTGGGCAGGCCTTATGTTTGCGACGGCTTTTTATATGCTGGGCTTTGGGCAGTATCTGACTTTTTTCTACGGCAATATTCCTGTTGCCTGGTCAGCTCTGGGAATGGCGGTCTTGCTCATTGCCGTCAATTATCGCGGGGTAAAAGAGGCCGGCGTTCTTCAAAATCTTATTGTGATCCTTTTGATCGGATTTATCCTCGTTTTTCTGGCTTTCGGCGTCTTCAATATCGACTGGAGCGTCTTTCGCCCGTTTAATCCAAATGGATGGGGAGCAGTAGCATCAACAGCCGCTACCGTATATGTTTCATTTATCGGCTTTGAGGTAATCGCCACCAGTGCCGAAGAAATAAAAGATCCAGGCCGAAACCTGCCGCTATCAATGATCGCCTCGGTACTTACCCCAATGGTATTTTATGTTTTGGTGATGTTGGTCTCTACAGGAGTGTTACCTGTCGCCGAACTTGCCGACTCTTATATTCCGGTGGCCGATGTGGCTAGTGAATATCTGGGCACCATCGGAGCATTAATGATGGTTATAGGAGCTCTGTTAGCCACCGTTTCGAGCGCAAATGCGTCTATACTTTCCGCGGCCCGGGTTAATTTTGCCATGGGACGCGATAAAATTCTGACGAGCTGGCTTAACAAAGTTCACAGCAAGTTTCGTACTCCATTTCGTGCTATATTAATCACCGGTATAGTCATTCTTGTGCTGATAGGAATGGGAGTAGGTATCGAAACCCTGGCTGATGTGGCCAGCTTTCTCTATCTGATCACTTATGCGCTTGTACATGTAGCAGTTATCGTACTGCGCAGAGCCGAGCCGGAAGATTATAATCCGGATTTCAAATTATCTTCCTGGGCTTATCCTACTATACCTCTGCTTGGGGCGATATCTTGTCTGGTGATTGTGGCACAAATGCGCCCTATTGTTCTTATGGTCGGCGGTGGTATCGCCATTGTTGGAGTACTATGGTATTTCGGTTATGCAGCCAGCCGGGCTATAAAACCAAGCCTTGTAGGTGATGCCATTGCAGCTCGTACTCGAACTCCTGCTCCCAATGAACGATACCGCGTTGTTGTTCCAGTGGCCAATCCTGATACAGAACAACATCTTATACAAATAGGCGGTGCTATTGGTGCCAGATATGGGGAAGCTGAAATTGTAGCGGTTAGTGTGCTGGAAGTGCCACGTCAAACATCGCTTGAACAGGGTATTCAATACGAAGATGAGCGGGTTCAACGACAACAGAAACTTCTTTCGAAAGCACGATCGACGGCTGAAACAGCCGGAATGGGCCTTCGAACCCGATCCATAGTTGCACACAGTGTTAGTTCGGCGGTACTCAATGTGATTAGTGAAGAACGGGCACAGCACCTGGTGTTGGGTTGGAGCGGCAGAAGGAAACCCTATCAACTATTTTAGGCTCGAATATTGATCAGATTGTGAAAGATGCCAGCTGTGAAATTACGTTGGTTAAGGCCGGTAATAAACCGATACAAAATATCATCGTCCTCGTAGGTACCGGACCCAACTCGGCCTTGGCGGTAAGACGTGGCCAACAGCTAGCTTCGAATTTTGAGGATTCTTCTCTTACACTTGTAACGGTGCAATCTCCACAGACAGATGAGCATATTGATGCTGAAAAAGAAGGGAAAGGGCTCATTACATCCCTTGCTCATGAAGTTGGCTTGCAACCTGAAAGCTATTCCGCAGAAGTCATTGTATCTGACGATGTAAGAGGGTCACTTTTAGAAGCTGTGAAAAACTATGATACGATATGCATTGGGGCCACCCGCAGTACAGCGGTACGACAAGCCTTGTTTGGATCAATTCCCGAAGAAATAGGAGAAAAATCTGACGATACCGTGGTTATAACGCGGGGACGAGAATATAAACCACGTACTGTAACGGAGGGCATTATTGAACGGCTTTCTCGGTAATCAATCTACCTTATTCTCTATATTCCTCCATAAACTTCTTCTCATCATCAGTGGTACCGACCAGTACCAACTCACTTTGATCAGGAATCTGGAAATCAGGTTTGGGGTTCACAATCTGCTCACTGTCTTTTCTAATGGAAAGAATGTTACAACCGGTATGTTGCCGAACATCAGATTCCTTAATCGTTTTTCCAACTAATTCCGAAGGTGCATTGACAGTAAATACATTTAAGCCCTCTGCTACAATGGCGATGTCATTGCGTTCCAGAATATTAAAGATCGCATTTGCTCCCATCGTTGCATAGGAAAGTACAAAATCGGCCCCGGCCCGATGCAATGTAGAAACATTACGCTGCAATGTTGAACGACTGATAATTTGAACATTGGGCCTCAAATTCCGCGAATAGATCGTCAGATAAATATTCATATCATCATCATCATGTGTGGTAATTAAAATACATGGGGCTTCGCGGATGCCCGCTTTCTCCAAAACGCTAAAGTCTTCGGCCGATCCCAGGATGTAGCGATCATCATCTTTTATACGATCCGGATTTTTGTCAACAATCCGGTAGTCAATCCCGCGCTCATCAAAAGCCTCGGCAATGCTACGCCCCACACGCCCGGCTCCGATAATGATAACCGGATTTTCGCTCGACCGGTAGATCGCCATGCTTTCATCATAGCTTCGGAGCTGATCAGCAGAACCCGCCATAATTAGAACACTTTCCTCTTTGATTTTCAGCTCGGGATGCGGTTTTATAAATTTTCCTCTTTCCCATATTCCAACCAGATTGATACCTATCTTTTCTCTTAATCCGCTTTCCAGCAAAGATTTACCAACAAGCGGCGTTTGGTAGGCCATTGCTTCGGCCACAACCAACTGATCAAAGCGTCCGATTACGTGAACACGACTGTCTTGCCCAATTGTTCTGCGGGATAGAGCCCGCCCCAGCAAATCTCCCATGCGAATAACATGATTACATCCGGCCATCTTGAGCAGATCGATGGAATCGTGAGAGTCAGCCGTAGCTACAATAATAACATCCTCATCAAGTTCACGAACGGTATTTGAAAGATTTGAATTCACCATATCTGAACCCATCACAACTACCATAGCAGCCTGCCTGACCCGTACCTTCTCATAGGTTTCCGGATCATCTATCTCTCCAAAAACCACGCTGTATCCTTCGTCATGATATTCAAGAGCTTTTTCCAGTTCATTTGCCAGAAGGACATAGGAATAGTCATACTGTTCCAACTTTTCCATTAAAGCTCGAGTTACTGGATTATAATGAGTAATAATAATATGATCCTGGGTTTCCTCGGGCAATTCCCTCGGGGCACGTGCTTTTGATTGCGCCTCCAGCCAGGGTGCGTAGAAAAATTGAATAAATGTAAAAGGAAGCAGTACAAGAAGTGATAACATCCCGGTTACAAGAACCAACACTGAAAATGCCCGTCCTAAATCAGAGGTAAAGGTAATATCACCAAATCCCAACGTAGACATTACCGTTAGAGTCCAGTAAAAACCGGAAATCCAGCTGTAATCCCGCCCCTCGTATTCCATTATAAAATGGAAAAGGACCGTATATAACAGAATGATAAATAGTAGAATGGCCAAAAAGCGCCCCAGCCGTTTAAGGTTATACCGGGTATCAGGACTGGATATAATATGAGCAAGTTGTGAAGTAAAAAATTTCAATGATCAGCGTTACCTAAATGGTTGAATGTTGTTTATCTTATCTTCATTACTCTCGATGAGTAGCATAAATATCAACATACATAACAAGTAATTTCCTCTCAATACCTAGTTTCTTAGTAATTTTATAGAAAACATGTAAAACTGATTATCTTTTTAGGGATAAAGACCATCCATTAACAGAAAAATCTTTTAAAGTATGAGGGTTCAACCAGGCATCAATTTTCTCCTAACAAAAGTACTAATCCTTTCCCTTGTTTTGCTCGGTATTATATCCTGTACTCAGAACAACAAAAGTACACTCGGCGAAAAGCAAAAAAATGATCAGGTAACTGATACCTTAGATTTTATATCATATAGCTCAGAAGCGATTAGTGGAGAGACAGTCTACGTTCCTGTTTACTCTCATATTTATCAACGTAACAGACAACGTACTTTTAATCTTACAGCAACTCTCAGTATTCGAAATACCGATTTAGAATCTTCTATAACTATTTCCAAGATTTTTTATTACGATTCCGATGGAAATCTGGTCCAAAGATACCTTGATGAGCCTGAATTATTAGCTCCTCTCTCATCTACTTCATATGTAGTAGAAGAAGAGGACTTACGGGGTGGTGTTGGAGCTAACTTCCTGGTGCTTTGGGAGGCTGAACAGACTGTAAATAAACCTGTTATCGAAGCAGTTATGATTAGTACAGCCAATCAACAGGGAATATCATTTATAAGTGTGGGAAGAACGATAGACAGTGTGAGCCAAAATCAGTCTGCCTCTTGGTAATTTTTCCAACAACTCTAATTTGTTTCCATCATCTTATCTACGTCATCTTTATGTCCTACTAACAACAACCGATCCTTTTGATGGATCTCAGTAGTGGCATCGGGAATACCTATGGGACGATATTTCTCGGGTAAACCTATTTTCTTATCGCTTTCGCTAAGCCGTTTTATCGTAATCAGATTCAATTGATATCGCTTTCTTAAATCCAGCTCAGAAAGAGTGTATCCCACCATTGAATCCGGAGCTTCAACCTCGAATATCGCCAAGCCTTCACCAAGATCGAAGACATCCGACATGCCACGCCGGACCAGCGAAATGCCCATACGCTCGGCCACCTGCCGCTCGGGATGGATGACATCGGTAATGCCTATCTGCTTGAGAATCTGCTCCTGGGTGTAAGAACCCGCCCGGCCGTACACTTCTTTTACGCCTGCATTTAGCAGGTGCATAGCTATAAGAACAACCGGCTCAAATGTCTCTCCAATCGAAATAATAGCTACATCTACGTTGGTAATTCCATGCTCTTCCAGCAGGTCGGGATCTGTACCGTCAAAACAGATGGCATCCGACACATAATCCTTTACCTGCTCGATATGCTCCATATTATTATCAATAGCAATAACGTATGCTCCCTCTTCAGAAAGTTTCTTGGCCAAAGCACTGCCAAAGGCGCCAATTCCAATAACTGCAAACTGCAATTCAATTCGTCTTTTCATATGTAATTCATTTAATGATGAAGAACTTTGAAAAATGAAAATGTCACCCTATTCGCCAACTGACCCGTAGAACCCTTCGGATGTTCCATGAGGCTGACAGATCATGGTCTGTTGCAAACTTTTAGCTTTAAAGAGTAATTGCTTCAGATGCTGAAACAAGTTCAGCATGACATAAAGCTTTTGCAAAGTTTTTTGATGTTTAATGTTACGAGACCATAATGCTTTCCTCTGGGTAACGATACTTCCGGTTGTCAGCCCTGCTAGCAAAAGCCGCCATGAAGGTCAAAATACCTACACGTCCCACAAACATCGACATTATAATTATTGCTTTACCCCAAGAGGTCAAATCACCTGTAATACCACGGGATAATCCCACCGTGGCAAAAGCCGAAACCTCTTCAAACAATATATCTATAAAAGCATGATCTTCTATAATCATCAGCACAATGGTACTTATGCTGATCCAGGAAACGGCCAGCAGAATTACCGTCATTGCCCGAAATATTATAGTGTGGGGAATGGTACGTTTGAATATCTCCATACGATTTTTGCCCCGGAGTGTCATTGTCATTGAACGGATGAGTACTGCAAATGTCGTAGTTTTGATACCGCCCGCCGTTGATGCCGGCGATCCGCCAATCAGCATTAAAATGAGCATTCCCAAAATAACCGGTATACCCATAGCTCCGGTATCTACGGTATTAAAGCCCGCTGTTCGTGTGGTTACGCTTTGAAAGAGCGACAGTAATATTTTATCGAGAGCAGAATGACCTTCAAGCGTACTATTCCACTCCAGCAAAAGAATAACGACTGTTCCCACAGCTATTAAAATGAGCGTAGTAACTACCACGATCCGTGCATGAACAGACAGACGGCGGCGCCAAAGCTTTTTCTCTGTTTTGCGCTGAATGATCTCCCAGATAACCGTAAAACCGAGCCCGCCAAGTATAATCAGTAAAATCGTGGTGATATTGATTCCCCAATTTGTAGCATTATGAGCATCGGCCAGGCTGTTGGTAAACAACGAAAATCCGGCATTACAAAAAGCAGAAATAGCATGAAAAACTGAGAATAGGAATCGCTGCCCCTGGGATGAGAACTGCATATCCCAAAAAATATAATACGAGACAACGGCAACAGCTTCCACCGCAAATGTAAAACCAACAACTTTTTTCAATGTGGCGGTAACAAGATTGGTGTTCTTTTCCGCCACCATATCTTTAAGAGTATTCATCTGTCCCACGCCTAACCCGCCGCTGATAAAAATGAACAAGAAGGTAGCAAAGGTAATAATGCCGATACCGCCGAGCTGAAAGAGCGTCATAATCACCAGCTCCCCAAAAAGCGTAAAATGCGTAGCGGTATCCACCACAATAAGACCTGTCACACAAACGGCGCTCGTGGCGGTAAACAGGGCATCGATAAAGACCAGCCCCTGTCCATCCTGCGTGGCTCCGGGCAGCATCAGCAAAAGAGTACCCGCGGCTATGAGCGACAGAAAGCTGTAAACCAGAAATCGCCCTGTATTTTTTTGATCCTCGAGAAGCTCGGGCAGGTACTGGACAAACTTAACAATGACAATAAATAGCAGATATCCTTTTAAAAACTGCAAGAACAAAGCATCGGGATCTGCAGCAAAAAAGAAGAGCAGTTCAACGACTGGTACCGTAGCAATAATATCAACCAATATTAATGTCGAAAAAATCGAAAGCACGCCCTCGAACCAACGCTTTTGCAGGAAATCACCACGATTGCTGGTTAATATCAACCGCAACAGAAAGTTGAATACAAAACCGAATAAAAGCCATCCTTCAATCTGCTGATTCAACTGTCGCATTTCGGGTGTTACCTCAAAACCCAGCGGGATAAGCAGACTGGCGATAACCAGCAAAATAAGCAATCCGGAGAAAGCCCGAAGATAGGGCTGGGCAACCTGATCTATTTCATAAAGATCATCCTGGATGTGGTGAAAGAAAAGATTGGCTCTTTTTTTAAAATCGCGCCAGCGCTTAAGTAGCCGGATCCACTTCTGTTTCCAGTCATGAGGTATTTTCATAGAAACCGAAGATAGGAAAAATTAGCAAATCCTAAATAACTTAATTCAGTGATCATCAATACTAAAATGTGCTGGTAATAATCACACTTTTTTAATTCTTATAGCAGTCTCTGAATCCGACTGATCGTTTTCCGCTTGCAGTATACAGAATGTCTGGATGGGCTGATTCTCGTTTGAGTATTTAGAAACTTTTATACTGACACCGGCTACCGGTATTAATTTTTGGGCTTGCAGCTCGAGTGCAGAAAGCTGGCGCTCTAATTTCATAGTCTTAACTTCAATTTGCCGGAGCTTATCCTTGTAATTATTCAACTTTTCTCCAAACTCAATGGATTCTTCATAGGATAAGTTCTCTTTTTCACAAATGGGTTTTTCTTTCTTTAGCTCCTTTTTCCGATCTTCAAGTTCATCGAGCTGCCTGCGAAGATCAATAATTCGCTGGGCCTTTTCCGCCAGTTTGTGCTCGTTATACTGCACATCGTCCATAGTTGCTAACATACTTCGTTTGGTAAATAAAGTAGTTTCTAAATTGATTCGAATGACTTTAAATCATGTTCGATCAAATAACGATCGATTTTCTTTTTGATTTTTTTCACCGCTTGTTCCCGGCTTGGGGCCTCTTCTTTAAAATCAATCTGCAAATTTTCCTGATCAGAGCTCACTGCCTTCGCTACGATTTTTGATTCTAACAATTGCTCTTCGGAAACCTCTGAACGGACAACTTCAAAAATATCTGCCCCCCGATATGTTTCTAATGGTTTAATCACTGCTTCAAATGCGATTGACTTATCTCTATAACACAATAAGAAAATACTGTGCCACAACAATGTCTTGCGGCAACAGAAACAAAAACAGGATGGTAAATGGCAGATGTTTTTTTACTCTCCCATTATGAAAGAGTCGAATTTTCAAAGTGGGATACCTCTACAGCTCTCCAAGTTTATCACGGCTCATCTCGTGATCTTGCAACATTAGATATTGTACTCCTCGATCTTTCGATACAGCGTACTAGTACCGATATCCAGGATTTCGGCTGCTTTTGTTTTGTTGCCATTCACCTGATTCAACACCCGTTTTATATGATTGCATTCAACCTGTTTCAGGGAGCTTGAGGATGAAACAGGTGTGGCAGAGGTATCATCATGATGAAATTCGGCAGGCAATAAATCCGGTGTGATCACAGATCCTTCGGCCAGGATGGCCGCTCGCTCGATGATATTTTTGAGCTCGCGAATGTTACCCTGCCACGGATACGAGATCAGAAGTTCCATGGCAGCTTCATCAATCTGCTGAACCCTTTCATTCAGTCGCTGAAGAAAGAAATTTGCCAGCAGAGGTATGTCGCCGTCCCGATCACGAAGGGGCGGTATCTCGATTTTGAATCCCGCCAGACGATAATAGAGATCATCCCTGAAAGTGCCTTCCCCCGCCTCCTTTTTTAAATCTTTATTGGTGGCGGTAAGAATGCGAATATCGACTTTCCGTTCTTTGGTCTCTCCGAGTTTGGTAAACTTCTTATTCTCTAAAAAACGAAGCAACTTGGCCTGCAAATCTATATCCATTTCACCAATTTCATCTAAAAAAAGCGTGCCGCCGTCGGCCTCCTCGATTAATCCCTTTTTGGATTCGGTGGCCCCTGTGAATGCGCCTTTTTTAAATCCAAACAACTCCGACTCCAGCATATCTTTGGGAAATGCACTACAGTTGAGTGCCACAAACGGCCCTTTTTTGCGGGGGCTTGCCTGATGAATAGCCTGTGCAAACAGCTCTTTACCAGTTCCTGTTTCGCCCTGCAGCAACACGCTCATATCAGAGGGCGCTACTTTTTTCGCCATCTTGATGGCTTCTTTAATCTCTTCTGATTCTCCCACTATATTTTCGAAACCATATTTGCTTTCAACTCGCTGTTCCAGATGCTGCAATTTTGCATTCATGGATGCTTTTTCAGCGGCCCGTTCAACCACCACATGGATATGATCGTCCTCGTCGCCTTTGGTGATGTAATCAAACGCTCCCTGTTTCATGGCATTCACCCCATCCTGAATAGTGCCAAAAGCGGTAATTAATATCACTTCTATCAGCGGATATTCCTTTTTTATCCGCTCTAAAAGGTCCATTCCATTTCCATCCGGCAGTTTTACATCCGTAACCACCACGCTTACCGGCTCCTCATTCAGAATATTGAGTGCTTCCTTCACATTTTCAGCCTGTAAAACTTCGAAACCTTCCAGTCCTATAATTCTGGATAAAAGCTTCCTGAATCGTTCTTCATCGTCAATAACTAATATTTTTTCACTCATAATTACTTCACGGCTGTAATTCAGTCTGTTTAATGTAAGACCCTTACAGAATTCCAAAATTCAGAAGCCAAAATTCCGTTTTCTGCCCCAAATGTGTAATAAATGTAAGATCCATGCCACTCAGACTTTGGGAAGTGTAAAATAAAACGTACTTCCCTTGCCAAGTTCGCTTTCAACTCCAATTTCTCCGCCCTGTGCATTGATAAATTCTTTAGCGATAGCCAGTCCCAGACCGCTGCCTCCGGCACCGTCCTGTTCGCTGTGTATCTGGAAATATTTCTGAAAAACTTTCTCGCGATATTCTTCCGGAATGCCTTTACCATTATCGATAACCGAAAATCTAACAACCCGCGGCTCATCTTCAGCTTTCATTGAGATCGTACCTTTCGGCGGACTATAACGCACTGCATTAGAAATCAGATTAACCAGCACCCAAACCGTTTTTTGCAGGTCTGCTTTCACTGCAGAAAGATCTTCATCACCGATTATCTCGATAGAGATATCTTTTTGATTGGCTTGCATAATCATAGTTTCCAGAGCATATTCCATAAGATCCATCGGACGAGCCCGTTGGCTGTTCAAATGAATATTGCCTGTTTCAATCTTAGAAATATCCAGCAGTTCTGCTGTTGTTTTTTTCATTCGTCTGACATCGCTTTGAATGCTGCTGACAAGTTCAGATTGTTCTTCGTTCAGTGATCCAATCCGATCATCCTTCAGCAGCCGCAAGCTCATATTTATTGATGAGATAGGGGTTTTAAGTTCGTGTGATACCACCGATATGAAATTTGTTTTGGCCTCACTCATTTCCTGAAAGTGAGTCACATTTTTCAAGGTGATAATCGTACCAATCTTTTTCTTCTCATTATCTTCATCATTCATCAATACCGGGAGAATCTCTTTAGAGTAATAAACAAGACGATCCCCAGCCTCAACTTTCAGCAGATTTGGTTCTGCATTTTGAGTTTCATCATACTCTGCTGTGTCAAAATCTTGTATTAGCTTCTTCATCAATTCATTTTCCGAAGCTATTTCCGAGACAAACTCACCAATTAGTGCCTCCCGATCAATTCCGATAAGTTCTTCAGCCTTGGTATTGATGAAAAGTATATGATAATCCTTGTCCAACCCCACCACAGCCTCATTCATTTGATTAATGATCGCTTCGATGCGCTGTTTTTCATTTTTCAGCTTAGCCAAATTGCTTGACTCATATTCCTGGAGTCGTGTTGCCATGGTATTAAAGGCTTTTGCCAATTCTTCATATTCATCACCAGTCTCAAATTTCAGCTGCTGATCATAGTTTTGATCCGCAATTTTCTTGATTCGATCGATCAGTTCACGGATTGGATCTATAATATAATTGGGATACTTAATCAGAAGACCCGATGCCAGCAACGTACTAACGATTCCGATAATCGTCATATACCAAATCACATTAGAAGCTGTCTGCTGAGCCCGCTCATTCTTTTGATGGATGGCATCCAGGTTTAGATAGGTTATTTGCGCCAGCAAATCCTGTATTTTACTGTAATTTTCAGTCATTTCATGGTAGGGATCAAGATCAGAAGAGCTACTCGCTTGAAACCGGTCAAACTGCTCAAAATATTTCAGAAGCCTTTCCTGTAATTGATTGCTAAGATCAGCTTCTCCTTCTTCAGTAATATTCTGTTGCTGACTCTTTAGATTAGTAAACAGTTGCTCTTTAAGCGAATCTACATTCCATTTCTTCAGATTAATCTGCTCATCTTCAAATTTCTCAGATGCAATAAGGTGAACATGCGTTAATGCCTGCTCCATATTCTGCATATAAGTTACTGTACGATTATTATTCCGGATAATCGCACCTGAATTCTCAGCCAGCGTATTAATAAAAATCAGGCTGCTGCTCCATAGCAATACTATTACCAGTGCCAACAGGCCCAGTCCAATATAAAGTTTAGTTTTAATATTAAGATTCATCAATATGAGTTCCTTCAGACCCTAACCATAACTATTTCTGTAATGTAGCTTTTTGTATCTGTTTGACAACTAACAATAAGGATAACTCTATTATTTATAGCTTTATAACGTTAAACCAATTGTATTTATATTCTATTAAACAACCATCAGATACTATTGTATAATAAGCTTATCCTTTCAACGATTAAAAATATGTTGAAACCCTTTTAAGAAGTGGATACGTAGCCTGTATGAAGATTGCAAGCCCTTAGTTATCGGCTGTTCAAAAAATATTTGTGCTGGCAAGTTAGCTGTTTACTGGCCGGCTAGTGTTAACTGTCTTCGATCCTTCTAAATAGTATACGTTAATACAACTCTCAACTCCGGATAATCATCTATTTGTTCTTTTGCACATTGATTATATTATTCTCTCATCCAGCAAATAATTAATTTATTCTATCTCAGCTGTAGTTACTTTGTTAATAAACTCTGCTCCACAAGGATTTCAACTGGACAGGCAGTATCTCTCTTAAGCTGGAATAAGAATTTTACAGAAATGCTCTTCAAATAAATAGTAACTAATGATTTTTGCCGTAAATCTCCCCTTTTTGACCGAACTTGTTTCCCTTTTTACGGTTAGTGTTTTTATCGCCTACCTCTGTTACCGTTTTAAGATCGTGCCTATAGTAGGATTCTTGATTGCCGGCGTGATTATAGGACCTAATGCATTGGCGCTGGTGCAAGATCAGGAGCTGGTGGATATATTGGCCGAAATAGGAATTATCCTGCTGCTGTTTACTATTGGGATAGAATTTAGCCTGGAAAAGTTATCACGCATAAAAAAAGCAATCTTTCTGGGCGGCGGGCTTCAAGTGGGTATTACCACAGCATTGGTGGCACTATTGCTTTCATTGTGGGGAGTTGACTGGAATGCGGCTATCTACACCGGCTGCCTGGTAGCACTCAGCAGTACGGCTATTATTCTGGGATTATTAAGCGACGAAGATAAAACCGATACGCCTTCCGGACAACTTTCGCTGGCGGTACTTATTTTTCAGGATCTCATAATTATTGCGATGGTTTTAATGGTTCCGATCTTAGCGGGGGAATCACAATCGCTTGCAGGCATAGGCTTAATCCTGGGTAAAGCAGCATTACTGATAGTACTGATACTGGTTTTAGCCCAGCGCATTGTCCCCTGGATTCTGGAAAAAGTAGCGAAGACGCGCCGCCAGGAACTCTTTTTGTTAACCGTTGTCGCCATCTGCTTCGGTACGGCGGCCTTAACAAACATGGTAGGCGTAAGTCTGGCCTTGGGTGCCTTCTTGGCCGGACTTGTGGTGAGCGAAAGCCATTTCAGCGAACAGGCTATCAGCGAGATACTGCCTCTGCGAACCATCTTTAACGCTGTCTTCTTTGTCTCCGTAGGCATGTTGCTGGATCTTAACTATGTCCTCGAAAATCCTTTGATTATACTGGGTACGGCACTGGCAGTGGTTGCCATAAAATTCATTATTAATACAGCAAGTTTATTAACGCTCAAATATCCCATTCGGATCGTGGCTGCTTCTGGATTTACGCTGGCTCAAATCGGCGAATTCTCTTTTGTGCTGGAACGTGTGGGACGTGCGGCGGGAATATCTCCGGCGGGAATGGGTGAGCCGGGAGCTCAGACCTTTATTGCCGTTGCCGTGCTTCTGATGATAGGCACTCCTTTTATGCTGCACAAAAGCACTATGGTTGGTGATCTATTGCACAAAACTCCGCTCCGCCATTTAGCCAGAGCCACAAAGTCTAAATACAAGTCTGAAGAAGAGAAAGTAAAATTAGAAGACCATGTTATTATTGTCGGGTACGGACCTGCCGGTCGTCATCTGGTACAGGTATTGCGAGATACCGGGATTCCATTTGTTGTCATTGAAATGAATCCCGATTCGGTAGAGGAGATGCACAAAAATGATATTCCTGCCATTTTTGGAGATGCAAGCCGCCAACACATATTAGATCTGGCATCGGTTAGAAGGGCAAAGCTTTGTGTAATTGCCACCAACGACCCGGAATCCAGCCCGCGTATTGTACAGCGGGCGCGGCACTTAAATCCCACACTACAAATTATTGTCCGAACCCGCTATCTGAATGAACTCGAGAAGTTCGAAAATCTCGGTGCTGATGTTGTTGTCCCCGAAGAGATGGAAACAACAGTGCGAATTTTTTCACACGTGTTGGGTGCCTATCGTATTCCGGAGCAAGAAATAAATGAACATGTGCATTCCCTGCGCGCCCATGATTATGAAATTGTACGCGGAAGCATACAGGAAGCACATCTGATGGTGTTGCAGGGACTCGATGAAGAGGGCCTGCATACCAGGGCCGTGGCAGTACGGAAAAATTCTGCAGCTGCCGGCAAAACACTCCAGGAACTCAAACTGCGCAACCGCTACGGATTAACGGTACTGGCGGTAAAGAGAGATGAAAAAACGATAGGAAATCCCTCAGCTGACTTTGAACTTGAAGCCGATGATCGCCTTGTACTAATGGGTGATGCCGATCAATTTGTAAAGTGTGCAGAATTATTTCGGCAGAACTCCAGTTAAATCTTGTGATTACAGTGAATGTAAATTGCCTCAAAGATGTTGCTTAGTTCAATATTAAACGAAAATTTTAATCACTATTAGTATGAATTTAAGTGATCATCATTTCATCGTCACCGGAGGGGCTGGCTCACTGGGTACAGCTGTTGCTCAAGCTTTAATTGATGCTGGAGCAAAATGTAGTGTTCCCTGTTTTAATGAAGCTGAGTTGGAATCATTTAAGCTCAAATATGAAGAGCATATTTATGCCGTGGCGGGGATTGACCTTTCGAATGAAGAGCAAACACAATCTTTCTATCGAAGAGCCATCGATGAACAAGGACCGCTCTGGGGATCAATTCATATTGCCGGCGGATTCGGAATGGGAGCTATTGATAAATCTTCCAAAGCTGATTTTATGAAGCAGATAAATATGAACCTGGTTACCTGTTACAATAGCTGTCGCACTGCTGCACAGCATTTCAAAACGCAAGAAAGCGGCGGACGTATTGTCAACGTTGCCGCACGTCCCGCTTTGGAACCGCGCCAGGGAAAAGGGATGACTGCCTATACGACATCCAAAGCCGGAGTCGCGGCTTTAACCGAATCACTGGCCGCTGAGGTGGTTGACGATGATATTTTAGTCAATGCCATTGCACCTTCGGTTATCGATACACCGCAAAACCGCGAATCTATGCCTGATGCCGATTTTGATAAATGGCCCAAACCCGAACAGCTGGCGAAGCAAATCGTCTATTTGGCATCTCCTGAAAATGAGGTGACAAGAGGTAGTATTGTGGCGGTGTATGGGAAAAGTTAGATAAAAATCTTCCCTCCAGGGAAGTCCTTTGGTATGGTTTTGTACCGAATTTTAGTAAATGAATAGACCTGGTGAGTCTTATTCACCAACAGCCTGAGGTTAAAACCATCAAGCTAGAAATTTTCAAGCTTTCATAAGCAACCTTTGACAATATTAGCCTACTGTATTCATCGGTAGGCGGTTAGAAAATAACACTCAAACAATAAAAGCGGCCCGAAAGCCGCCTTTATTTCACTGAACTTGTCTATTCCTACTATGGACACGTACCCCAATCCGGCAGCTTATTGATATTGCCTTCAAAATCATCATGTGTCCCCACATCAAAATCATCAGGCTTTGAAGCGATCTTCTTTACGCACCAACCGCTGAGGTCTTGATTGAAGTCACTCGCAAGCCAAAACATCTTATCCATGTTTTGAACACTGGACACATCCCAATGGCTTATATCTTGGTTGAAGAGATCAACACCAGTAAACATGCGATTCATACGGGTTACGCTACTGACATCCCAGTGGGTGATATCCTCGTTAAAGGAGCCGGCTCCGTCAAACAAATAACTCATATCCGTTATGCCAGAGGTACATGTAGTCGACGCATTATTTGTCGTAATCTGATCGGCGGTGCGTTTGGTGTATTCTTCACCATCAACCGTTCCTGTATCACCCACTTCAGCGTCCTCACACTTTATGGTCACTCCGTTTTCGGCCAGATAGAATTTTGGTTTCTGCTCAAAGACAGCTGTCACTTCTTTTTCTTTATCCACAGTTATCTGAACAGGATTATCTGTAGTGACTATAGCGCCGGTCCACTCTGCAAACAGATGACCAGATTCCGGTACAGCCTCTAACTCCACAGTCGTTCCATATTCATAGGTTGACTGATCAGGAGATCTTGTTATTGAACCGCTTCCATTTGTACTTGTAGTCAGGGCAAAACTCTTCTTCTCAAAGACGGCCGTAATCTCTTTCGCCTTATCCATCGTAATCTGAGCTGGATTGTCTGTTCCGGTGATATCTCCCTGCCACTCCACAAACGTATATCCTTCGGTGGGATCAGCTGTGAGTTCTACCTCTGTGTCATACACATAGGTAGATTGGTCCGGGTTTTTCGTTACTGATCCCTGACCAGACGTTTCTACTGTTAAGGCATAATTCTTCTTCTTAAAGACGGCTGTCACCTCTTTGGCCTTATCGACGGTTATTTGGGAAGGATTATCGGTGCCTGTCAAATCCCCTTTCCATTCCGCAAACTCATATCCATCAGCTGCATTAGCCGTTAATTCCACAACTGTGCCATGCTCGTAATCCTTGGATTTCTGTTGCACTATCTCTTCGGTGACTGCTCCCTCTCCTTCGATATTCGTTGTCAGCGAGTAACTCTTCTTTTCAAAGACGGCTTTCACCTCTTTAGCAGCATCAACTGTAATTTGGATGGGATTATCAGTCCCCTCTGCATCACTGGCCCATTCCTTAAATACCCAACCTGTTTCAGGAGAAGCCGTGACTTCTACAATAGTTCCATATGCATACTCTGACTGATCCGGATTCTTGGCTAATGACCCTTCCCCTTCAGTACTTACGGTAAGGTCATACTTTTTCTTTTCAAAGACAGCCGTTACTTCTTTGGGATCGTCAATGGTAACTTCAATGGGATTATCTGAGGTTGTATTATCGCCTTGCCAGCCTGCAAACTTCCATCCTTCGGCAGCATTGGCAGTAAGCTTAACAACAGTTCCAAATTCATAATCAGTAGTCTTTTGCTGAATAACCTCCTCACTTACGGCCCCTTCTCCATTGGTATTCACCGTCAATTCATAACTTTTCTTCTCAAAGACCGCTGTCACCTCTTTAGGATCATCAATGGTAATCTCGGCAGGATTATCAGTACCATCAATATCTCCCTTCCACTCAACAAATCTATATCCCTCTGCAGGATCAGCAGTTAATTCTACAACTGTACCATGTTCGTACTCTTTGGACTTCTGCTCTAACACTTCTTCTTTAACGGCACCTTCTCCTTCGGTATTTATGGTGAGTTCATAATTTTTCAGCTCAAAGTTTGCCGTCAGATTATAATCTTGGTCAACGGTAAGAGATATAGGGTTATCCGAGCTTTCTATATCTCCCGTCCATTCAGAAAAAAGGTACTCGTCACTGGGATCAGCCTGCAATTCAATTTCTTCCCCCTCTTCATAAGTATCATCCCCGGAAGGTGTTGTGGTTCCTGCATCCGACGGAGTCACATCAACAGAAACGGAGTAGGTAGACGTTTCACTGCTATTTTTGTCTTCGTTGTTAGTATCAGGACCCGTACTGGAATCACTACAGCCAATTAAGGAAACAGTTATGATTATAATGATCGAAAGCAATAGTAGTCGTCTCATGATATTTTTTCTCTTGAATATTTAAAAGAATCGAACCAACGTTCTCTTTCGCTAAAAAGATAATTTTAAAAGAACATAAAATGATTTAACTAACTTCTAAAAGTCTGGGCTTGGACTTCTTCTCACTGATAAAATTAGACTTGCCTTAACTTTTTCACCCCTTCTGTTAGTTAATGCGTTACATTATAGTAAAATGGTTCACTTGTATGATATTTTCTGGTTTTTCTGTATTACAGAAGTCGAAATAGAGAGGAATAAAACTTAATTTAACCTTGAACTAATTAGAAGTTATTACGTTTTTCAGAATCGATAAAGAAGAAAGTAATTCATGGTAAAAAAGGGCATTCATCATATAACAGCAGTTGCCGGAGATCCCCAGCAAAATTATAACTTTTATACTAATGTCTTGGGATTACGACTTGTAAAGAAAACGATCAACTTTGACGATCCTGCAGTTTACCATCTATACTATGGAAATGAAACAGGTGAGCCGGGAACTATTCTCACATTTTTTCCTTATGAACATCTGCAGGATGGTAGTCCCGACCAAGGTCAAGTTGTAGCCGTTTCGTTTTCTGTCCCGATTGATTCTAAGTCCTTTTGGCTTGATCATTTGAATGAGCATAATATTGATATCGAAGATCCTTTTTCTCGGTTTGGCAAAGAGATTATTGGGTTGCAGGATCCCGACGGACTACATCTTGAACTAGTTTTAGATCCCAAGGCCAATTCAGTGGCGGGTTGGGATGGCAGATCTGTTCCGAAGAAGCATGCTATTCACGGCCTCCATGGAGCCACACTGGCAGAAAAAGATTATTCTAAAACAGGACGCTTGCTAGAAGAAAACTTGGGATTTAAACTAACCAATCAGTTAGATAATAGATATTTATACGAAACTGACGCACAATTTGGCTCAATCATCGAAATTATAGATCAGTTCGATTTAAACGGGAGACCGGGAAAAGGAACGGTTCATCATATAGCTTTTCGCTCTGAAAACGAAAAGGAGCAGAAAAAAATGAGTAATAATCTCAAGAATAAAGGGTACTTTCTCACAGAGGTTAAAGACCGACAATATTTCAAATCGGTCTATTTTCATGAACCAGGAGGCATTCTGTTTGAAATTGCCACGGATTCGCCTGGTTTTTTGATAGACGAGGAAGAGGAAAAGCTGGGCAGCTCGCTTCAGCTTCCGCAATGGCTTGAACACGACCGGCAGACTGTAGAAGAAGAACTTCCAAAGCTAACCAGTTAATTAGTTATGACTATGTCAAAGCACAGAGGCATTCATCATATTTCTGTAATTGCCAGCGACCCGCAGGATAATTATGATTTTTACGTTAAAAAGCTGGGTATGCGGATGGTAAAGAAAACTGTAAATCAGGACGATCCTACAAAGTATCACCTGTTCTATGCAAACTCTGAGGGTAGCCCCGGCTCCAGTTTAACATTTTTCCCGTGGCCCGGTGCCCGTCAATCCACGACAGGTTCCGGAGAAGCTACTGTTGTATCGTTAGCCGTACCTGAAGACTCAATGGATTTCTGGCAGCAGCGCCTGAAGGATCAAAATATCCGCTATAGCGGGCCTAATAAAAAGTTTGACAAGCAATATTTATCCTTTAAGGATCCGGATGGTCTTAGGCTACGACTGGTATTTGAAAACAGAAAGAATGATCTAAAAGAATGGGCAAAGTCTCCGGTACCACAAAAGCATCAAATCCAGGGTTTCTGGAGTACTACTCTCCAACTGCATGATGCTGAATACACTCTTAAAGTTCTTACCTCTGTTTTGGGATTTGAAAAAGTTGCCACGGAAGGAAATGCTACACTCTATCAAACGGGCAGCGAACTAGGGCACTCATTAATTGTAGAAGATGTACCTGCCAAACAGGGACGAAATGGTGCAGGATTTGTCCATCATGTCGCCTTCCAAAGCAAAGACGAAGAAGATCTTCAAAAGATGAGACACGAAGTACTGCGGATGGGGCTGCAGCCGACAGAAATAATTGATCGTCATTATTTTAAATCGGTTTACTACCGCACTCCTTCGGGCGTATTGTTTGAAATGGCTACGCATGGTCCGGGTTATTTTGTTAATTCAGATCCCGAGGAAGATCAGGCTGAAAAGCTGGAGCTGACGCCCTGGCACGAACCGAAACGCGATCAGATTGAAGCAGCACTCCCAGCGATTAATACGTAATTTGTAATGCGTAACAGAAACACCAAATTACGCATTTATGCATCACCAAAATTTACCTGATATGTCACTATTCCGAGTTGACCCCGAGAATCCATTCAACGGGCCCCACCAAAACCAGCAGGTAGCAACAGCCGGCGTTGACGCTGAAAAGGCCGAAGTTGCTATGATCTTGATTCACGGCCGCGGTGCCACAGCACAAAGCATGCTCATGTTTGCTGATGAATTTCAGACAGACGACACCCATTACCGGGCAATACAGGCCAGCGGACATACTTGGTATCCCCGCTCATTCATGGCACCTAAAAATATGAATCAACCGGGCATATCAAGCGGCCTACAGGCTATTTATGATCAAATAAGCGATTTAAATGATACAAATATTCCTACGGATAAGATTATTTTATTAGGATTTTCCCAGGGTGCATGCCTCACAACAGAGTTTGCGGCCAGACATCCCCAAAAGTACGGTGCTATCGTTGGATTCAGCGGTGGACTCATTGGTGAGCAAATTTATCCCGAAAAATACAATGGCTCACTGAATCAAACACCTGTTTTCCTGGGATGCAGTGACCGTGATCCACATATCCCCAAAGAGCGTGTGGATGAAACTGAGCAGGTATTTAAGCAACTCAATGCTGATGTCACTAAACGTATTTATGAAGGGATGGGACATACGGTGAACAAAGATGAAATTGACTTTGTACGTTATCTTATTGGCGAACTACTAAAATCATAGCTGCTGATCTCTGCAGAAAACCTGTACAGCTATATCTTATAACCGATAGATTTTTCTTCTATAACATAACAATGGATATTCTTTGGATCGGAGTTGCTTTTATTTTCGGGATGCTCTTCTCCCGTATCAAACTTCCACCATTAGTCGGCTATCTGGCAGCCGGTGGAATCCTCTCGGCCTATGGATATGAAGCCGGTACTGCCTTAAAGGAGATAGCTCATCTGGGGGTACTCTTTCTACTGTTTACCGTTGGTCTGCATCTTCGGCTTAAAAGTATTTTCCGCTCCGAAGTACTTGGAACCGGTGGAATACATCTGCTTGTTACTACCGGGATATTCTTGCCGATTTCGATGGCTCTCGGATACCCCTTTATGGCTTCCCTAATTATCAGCATAGTACTTGGATTTTCGAGTACAGTACTCACAGCTAAAAATCTGGAACGACGCAGGGAGCTGGAGGCTTTTCACGGTCGAGTTGCTATCGGAATCCTCATCTTCCAAGATGTTGTGGCCATTATTTTGCTTGCGCTTACCAGTGGTGTCGCACCGTCACCATGGAGTCTTGCTTTTTTGGGATTACCGCTTGTCCGGCCGGGCATTATTAAGATAGTAGAGCTCACTGACGAAGACGAATTAAAGTTGCTTTTCGCCCTGATGTTGGCACTGGGCGGTGGTTCCCTGTTCGAGGAAATGGGACTCTCTTCAGAACTTGGCGCCCTTATTGCAGGAATGCTGCTGTCCGGCCATGAAGTAGCAAACGACCTGTCCAAAAAATTGTGGGGATTAAAAGAAGCATTCCTGGTTGGTTTTTTTCTTGAAGTTGGACTTGCCGGTTTACCAGATCTGCAGGATTTTTATCTCGTATTGATAGCACTTCTAGTACTTCCATTAAAATCAGTGCTCTTTTTTGTTCTGATGATGCTATTCAAACTCCGGGCACGTACCTCGTTCATTGCAACCGCCTCACTTACTTCATATAGTGAGTTTACGCTCATCGCTGGTACGGTTGCTGCATCGGCTGGATTTATTTCTGAAAGCGTAGTCGTTGCTTTTGCTCTGCTGACGGCCTTTTCTTTTGCACTTAATGCTCCTCTCACCATCTGGGAAGAACAGTTATGGCAAAAAATGGAATCAAGCCTAATTCCACTCGAGAGGGATGTTGTGCATCCAGATGATCAACGAATATCACTCGGATCGGCCGAATATCTGGTTGTTGGTATGGGAAGAGTTGGACAAGCTGCCTACGACCGGCTCCGTAAAGAAGATAAGCCTGTCGTAGGTATGGACATTGACCCAGCCCGTATCGAACAAAACATTCAAGAAGGAAGGCGCGTAGTTTACGGCGATATGCAGGACATTGAACTTTGGGAAAATATGGATCTTAGCAATATGCGCGCCGTAATTCTGGCTATTGATAAACTTGAAACCAAAATTAACGCTGCCCGATATCTCCGCGAAAGTAACTACAAGGGATCTGTGATCGCACTCACCATGCAAGAAGAAGAGCAAGAAATCATCAGAGAAGCCGGAGCCACCGCTGTTTGCCTCCCTGTTACACAAGCGGGACGAAAATTGGCCGAATTAAGTATCTCTGATGACGACAAACCCGGAGAGATGACACTGGATTCTCAACTAACAACCTGATCTCCCCAAAGCACCTTGCAGCAAATTCCCACCTTAAGCGACAAAACTAATATTCTTACTATCCTTCCAGCAACTTGTCATTATCCAAATATTTATTGAAGATTTAGAAGGTGTATAGTCAATAAATAAAACCAAGCAATCATGTATAAGAAAATAATTATCCTTTGTCTGATGGGTTTTCTCTTCGGTTGTAACTCGAATGAATCTGTTGAGGCCGATAAAGTTATAGTGGATGTTCATGTCATCTCCATGAGTGACAATGATGAAGATATTCAGCAAAATCACTCGGTATTTATAAAAGATGATCGTATTGTAAGAATTAGGGAAGGGGAACAGTATGAGTTAGAAAATGATGCTGAAATTATTGACGGAGAAGGAGGATATTTGATCCCCGGCCTTTCCGAAATGCATGCTCATATTCCCTCCGGGGATGCCGATCAGGAATATATTGATGATATGCTTTTTCTCTATCTGGCGAATGGTATCACCACAATCCGAGGCATGCTCGGCGATCCTTTGCATCTTGAATTGCGAGACAAAGCTGCCCAGGGAGACTTTCAGAGTCCGCGCATTTATACCTCGGGACCGGGATTTGGCGGCAATTCTTTTAATTCTCCCGAAGAGGCACGACAACAAGTGCGTGACCAGCATGAAGCGGGTTATGATTTTCTAAAAATATTTCCGGGTTTAACTCTCGAGGAGTACAACGCTATAGCGGATGAAGCAAATAGTGTGGGAATTGAATTTTCCGGCCATATACCTTCTTCGGCAGGGCTTGAGCGGGCGCTCGAAGCGGGACAGAAAACAATTGATCATCTCGATAAATATCCTGAAGCTCTTGCTGCTGACAATGTAAATCCTGATGAAATAGATAATCCCGGTGTTATCTATTTTGGAATGCACCTGACGCCGCACATAGATCAGGATAAGATTTCGGAAATTGCTTCCGAAACAAAAGAAGCCGGGGCATGGAATGTACCCACTCAGGCTCTTCTTGAGCACGTATTGGGTCCCGACTCACCTGAAGAACTGGCCCAGCGTCCTGAATTTCAGTACATGCCGTCCGAGACCGTACAACAGTGGATAGAAAGCAAGAAATCGATCACCGGAAATGAAGCATATAATGAAGAGTTAGCACAAAACTACCTGCGACTCCGTCGCGATATCATAAAAGCCCTGCACGACGAAGGCGCCGGACTGCTGCTTGGATCAGATGCCCCCCAAATATTTAACGTGCAGGGATTCTCTGTTCACCATGAGTTGCAATATATCGTTGATGCTGGTCTGACACCTTACGAAACATTAAAAACAGGCACTTACAATGCTGCCGAATATTTGGGTGACCTTGAGAACATTGGGACTATAGAGGAAGGCAAAATTGCTGATATGGTTTTGCTGAAAGAAAATCCGCTTAAAGATATTTCCAACTCAAATACTATTTCTGGCGTCATGTATCGGGGAAACTGGCTGGATGAGGAAACAATAGAAAATAAGCTGAATGATATTGCTGCAAAAAATAAGTAAGGTTATTGTTCCTCAATAGCGTTAAGAATCATCTCGGAAAGAACAGAAACATATCTTTCGCCAAGCTGATCGCGTTTCTCTTTCAGCAGCAATTGCCATTTCTGTTCAATTTCTTTAGCCATTTCCTCGCCACCACTTGTACATACAATTGCTGTTGCCCTTCCTTTTGATTGTCGCTCGACAAGCTCACGACGCTCTAATTTTTGAACCAATCTGGTAATGGTGGACGGTTTCAAATGTAACTTTTTAGATAATTGGCCCGGCTGAATTTCTGGATTGCTCTCAATTAACAGCAAGAGCAGGGCATGAGAAGAAGAGAGTCCTATACCCGCAAATGCCTCATCAGCTTGTTTCGTGAGCTGCCGTGATAGCGCAGAACTCAGGAAGAACAGGTTGTTTTGAAGAAGTTCATCAGCCATATTAGATTAATTTGCTTGAGCATACAATTAACGTTATAGCTTTTATTGGTTCTTTGCAAAAATAAAGATTCCCATAGCTCGAAATTATTTCGTGTGAGCGAGAAGCAGTGACTGGCGACATTAGATTTGGGAGCAGAGCTCTTCCTAACTAAGCCAAGATGTCACCTCAACTAGTGGGGGAATTCTTTGTTTGATTTGTGGTGAGAAACAATGCTTTCTCATTTCACTACGCTCAAACCGAAATGACAAAAGGGATAAAGATTCCCCGTTTCGCACCTCTGGTGCGAAACGGTTGGGGTCATTATTCGTCTGGTAACGAAGCCTCACATCTGCTCGGGTGCGCTGATTCCCAGAATACCTAAACCATTGGCCAGCACCTGTGCTGTAGCTTTAGCCAGAGCCGAGCGTGCCTGAACCAGCTCCTCCTCTTCTCCTAAAATACGGCAGTCATGGTAAAACGAAGTGAAATGAGATGCCAAATCATTCAGGTAATTGATCAGGCGGTGTGGCTCTCTGCTTTCGGCGGCGCTGCGAATCATCTCCGGAAACCGAACCATACTCTTTATCAGTTTCGTCTCTGATTCGTGTGTAAGAAGCTGCAGATTCGGGGCCTCATCAAATGAATACTGCTGCTCAACTTTTCGCAGGATGCTGTGAATTCGGGCATGTGCATATTGCAGGTAAAATACGGGATTCTTTTCTCCCGCCTCTTTCGCTTGTCCCACATCAAATTCCAGGTGTGTATTGGGATCACGCATCTCAAAGAAAAAGCGCGTGACATCGGCGCCGACTTCATCCATCAGCTCATCGAGTGTCACGAAATTGGCTTTTCGCGTACTCATCTTAAACGGCTTTCCATCTTTAACAAGCGTCACAAATTGATACACAACCACATCCACCTTTGAGGAATCATAACCCAGCGCCTCGATACCCGACAACACATCGGGATAGGTATCGATATGATCAGCACCAAAGACATCAATGCACTTGTCATAACCGCGATCAAGCTTGTTTACATGATAGGCAATATCGGGTAAGCGATATGTCGGCTCACCACTGCTTTTGATCAGTACTGTATCCTGATCCTTTCCAAATTCGGTAGTACGGAACCAGGTGGCACCATCCTTATCATAGGCAAGGTTTTTCTCCCGAAGCGTTTCTACCGCCTTCTCAATTGAGCCATCATCATACACTTCCTGCTCGTTGAAAAATGAATCCATCTGAATATTCATTCGCTCCAGCGTAGCCTGAATATCCTCAAAAATCAATTGCTCGGCTTTGTCTTTAAAGGGATCGATCTCATTGCCTTCAACAAGGCTCTCACCCTCTTCATCAATCAATATCTGCGCAATATTTTTTATGTATTCACCTTCATATCCATCCTCAGGCATTTCAGCATCGTATCCTAAAAGCTGGAGGTAGCGTGCTCTGACGCTTTCTCCCAGCATACGCATCTGACGCCCGGCATTATTGAAATAATACTCGCGATCTACATCGGCGCCGATCCATTCCAGCAGATTCGCAATAGTGTCGCCAAGAACCGCATTTCGTCCGTGTCCGACAGTCAGCGGCCCGGTAGGATTGGCACTGACGAATTCCACAAGGATACGCTGCCCTTGCAACAAATCTGACTTTCCAAATTTTGCACCTTGCGACAGAATTTCTTCCAGTTCATCAAAAAGATAATTCTCTGCGTATCTAAAGTTGATGAAACCGGGTCCCGCGATTTCTACTGATTTGAGTTTGCGCTCGTCGTAGTCCAGACCATCTACAATTTGCTCGGCAATTTTCCGCGGATTCATTTTCAGCACGCTGGCCAGATTCATTGCGATATTGGAGGCTGCATCGCCGTGCTCGGGCTGATTAGGTTTCTCGATCTGAATTTCGGGAATGTCAGTTTCAGAGAGATCAAACTGCCGCAGTGATTCTCTGATAGTCGCGCGTAAATAATCCTTCATGAAATAATTTTAAGCCGAATTTAAATTAGCCGTAAATATAAGACTTTTGAATAACGAATATCGAACAAGGAATTTCGAATGATGAAGTTGTCCAAAATCTATTTTGAGTTCTTTTTTGCTGTTGATATGCTCTTTACAAAAATAGATATAAGTTCATTGTTTTCAGCAATTATCTCCTTTAGAAAAGTTGTTTCTTTAAGCATTGGCTTCCTAAGAATAATCTGCAGACACACATAAGTTTCACGAAGTTCCTTAAAGCCATTTTCATCTTGTGAATAAAATCTTTTCTGGATTCTGCACTTTGTGCTTCGCCATAATTTAAAGCGGGTGAAGTGCCGGATCTTACTAATTGCCCTGCAAAATGCTTACCGGCATATGATGAAGGGAGCATTTCAGTAATTCCCAGAATTTTGACAGCAAATTCGATAAGCCGTTCCTCGAGATCAAAATTATGCGACTTGCTTTTACTTTGGCATTTCCTGTATGATTTTTTCATTATTCTAAATTCCTTGTTCAATATTCTGCGGTTCATTTATAATCCGCCTCATTTGGGTTCTATTAATTCAGTAGACCTTTTGCCCGAAAGCTGGTATAGCCGTCGCCGGCAATAATGATGTGATCATCCACCGGAATGCCCAGCAGCTTACCCGATTTGGCAATACGATTTGTAAGCTGGATATCCGCCTTAGACTCGCTGTTATTCCCGCTGGGGTGGTTGTGCAGCAGCAAAATGCTGTTGGCTTCATTCATCACCGCCTGACGCATTACCTCCGCAGGATCCACAATTGTAGCAGTAGAACCCCCTGAACTGACTTTTTTGTAGCCCGTTACAATCTTGGCATTATTTAAAAAAGCGACCATAAACACTTCTTTTGTAAGATCACGCAGTTTGGGTCCGAAATAAGCTACCGCATCCTCAGGAGAAGTAATTTGCACCTGTTCACCCAGACTTGCCATCTGTATTCGCCGCGACAACTCAAAAACAGCCTCCAGCGTCAGCGATTTCACCTTTCCCATTCCCGGAATCACCTTTAAATCCTGCCAGTTTTTTCTTGCCAGATAACGCAAACCGTCAAAGTGATCGAGTAGTGCCTGCGCGGTCTGGATCACATTCATCTTACGACTGCCTGTACGTAATAAAATAGCCAGCAACTCCGCATCCGACAGGCTTTCCGCACCATAATTGGTTAGTTTTTCGCGCGGTTGCTCATCCGGTTGCATCTCCTTAACGGTTCGCTTTATAAAATTATCAGCTTCAAAATTTTCCTGATCATTCATAATTGTACCCTCTTGATATATTGTTTTAATAGTAAGACTGATTTAGAATCAAATCCTTACAAAATTTCAGAATATATTCTTTTGCAAGGTGAATCTTTAACAATCTTTTATTCACTTAATATCGCTGTTATCAATATCTTTGCGCTGTTTTTGAACGAAACAAAATTCCTTTGTTTCGTATCATCACATCCTACTAAACAGAAAATTGATAATAGTTTTAGTTGTATTCATGAACAGTATTACCAATCCTGTTACGATTATTGCATTTTGCTTTCTTTTTGGATTTCCCCTTCTTCTTACGGCCCAGTCGCCGTCAGACACAACAAGATTTGTTTATGAACCGCTTAAGATCAGCGAAGATTTTGATATCACCGGTACGATGGATCATCCATCCTGGGATCAAGCCTCCCCTACCTTGATTGCTAATCAATTTCAGCCCTTTGATAATCGACCGGCGCCCGTACAGACTGAAGTAAAAGTGTTATACAGCAAAAATAATCTGTATGTAGGATTTATCAGCGATGATCCTGCTCCCCAAAAAGTTCGCGCAAACGTTACCGACCGCGACAGTTATTTCGGTGACGACTACATCGGCATTTTCCTCGATACATACAATAACAACCAGAATGCCTACGAATTTATGGTGAATCCGCTCGGTATTCAGATGGATGCCATGCGATCGGGTAACTCAGAAAATATGAATTTTGATGCCCTTTGGTATTCCGAAGCCAGCCTTACTGATTCAGGATATGTCGCAGTGATGAAGATACCGTTCAAAAGTATCAACTTCCCAGATCGGGATGTACAAAGTTGGTCAGTTCAATTTTTTCGCAACTATCCCAGAGAAAATCGCTACCTGTTGGCATGGACGGATGTACAAATAGATAATTCTTGTTTGCTCTGCCAAAGTGGAATGCTGGCAAACTTACAGGATGTGGAAAGTTCGAATACCGTGGAGCTGCTACCTTATGCGGTCACAACTCAGAGTGCTGGTATAGATGATCCGGCGGATCCGGAATCCGGGCTTAATAATGGGCCACTTGAACCAAAGATCGGTGGTAGTATCTCCTATTCGCCTACTTCTATGAGCTCAGTGGATGTGGTTGTTAACCCCGATTTTAGTCAGGTGGAAACCGATGCCGCCCAGATTAGCGTCAACGAAACTTTTGCCCTGTTTTATGATGAAAAGCGTCCGTTCTTTGTAAAAGGATCAGATATGTTCGACACACGTGAAAACCTGTACTATTCGCGAACGATCAACAATCCATTGGGAGCCGGAAAGTTTACCAAAAAAGGAGATGATTTTAGCATTGCCTTTTTAACGGCCTATGATCGCGACACACCATTTATTGTGCCCGGTAAAGAACAGAGTTCGCAGATACGATCCGATCGGAATTCGTTTAACAATATTCTCCGCGGAAAATACAATGTGGGTAATGAGTCACATATTGGCGGGCTGCTGACAACCCGGAATCAGGAAAATGGATATAACTATGTGGGAAGTGTGGACTGGGACATCCTATTGTCTGACAACTACTATTTCCGCGGACAAGCCGGCTACTCTTACACCCGCGAGCTGGATGATTTGGAGCTGCACGATGATCCGCGGACATTCGGCTCGACTTCTTATACTGCCGCTTTTGACGGCGAGCGGTATGGAGGTACCCTGCTTAGCACAGAGTTGGCAAGAGAAGCGAAATACTACAACTTTTCGTTTGATTATGAATCCTTTTCACCCACGTTCCAGGCTCAGCCGGGTTTTATCAATGAGACAAACCAGCGGAGCATCGGCGGAAGTCAAAGCCTGTCATATTATCCTGATACTGATATCCTTACCCAGGGTTCTCTGAGCGTGAGGGGCAACTGGCGCTACGACTTTTCGGGCGAATTTCAGGAGCGGTTTTTATTTGTTCGATTCAGCAATAATTTGGCTGGTCAAAATAGATTGAGCATTAATTTTTTACCTCTCAATGATGAGCGGTTTCGCGGGAGCATGTTTCGCAATCTCTATCGCGGTACAATCAGCTTTAGTTCCGATACCTGGGATGCATTTTCGTATGATGTGAGGGTTGAAATGGGACGTGATATCTATCGTACCGAAAATCCCACACAGGGGACTGGATATAGCATTTCGGCTGATGCTACCATAAAACCAACACCGCGTTTTCAGCTCACGATGGACTATAGTTATTCCAAATTGTCAGAGCAAGATGGTCCCGAAACGTTTTATGCCGGGGATATTTATCGTTTAAATACCCGGTATCACTTTACACCAAAATTATACACGCGTTTGATTACCGAATACAACTCATTTAGTGATGAATTTCAGGTGTATCCATTGGTGTCGTATAAAGCTAATCCCTTCACCAAATTTTATATCGGCATGACCAGCTATATGACAGAATTTGATATCTCAGACAAAGGTGGTTTCAGAGATTACCGCCAAACCAGCCGCGAATTTTTTGTGAAGTTTCAGTATTTGATTAGAAGTTGATTGTGGATTGAGGAATGGAACACTGATCACAACAGATTTAGCGGATTTTTCGCAGAACTTATTTAAATTCTTTTTCTTCGTATTCCAAAATATCACCCGGCTGACAATCGAGAGCCTTACAAATTGCATTTAGTGTTGAAAAACGGATGGCCTTGGCTTTACCGGTTTTCAGGATAGAAAGATTTGAGATAGTGATCCCCACTTCCTCAGATAGTTCAGTCAGTGACATATCGCGCTTCACCAGCATTAAATCCAGATTTACTTTGATAGCCATCTATACCGTTAATTTTAATTCCTGATACATCTCCCGACCTTGTTCAAAGACAGCCGCAAGGGTATAAATCAATAGCCCGATAAACCAGTAGTTAAAAGCAGGATTACTGGTGGCAAGACTTACCGACACTGATGAAACCCCGGCAAATAGTGGTCCAAAGAAAAATAATGGAAAATCCAACTAAGGGAATCCACTAAAAAGATCAGAATTGCAATTACTTTTATGCGGATAATATTTTTTCGGCTGAAGACTTCATCATCAATTACCGCCTTAAGTAGTTCCTTTAGTTGAAAAAGGCCAGTCAGAATAAATCCCAATAAAGTAATGCTGTAAAGGGACCAGCTTAAATATGCATCCGGGAAATGAAGAGCAAAACCAGATATATCTAAATTTGCTTTAGCTATATCTGGTGAAACGAGAGAATGCACAATGTTATCATTAAATTCAATTATTTCCGGATTTATCGGAATGGTCAGCTGAAAGTTTAATTGCTTCGGCAGGCTTCCGACATAAGCCAGTACTAAAACTATTGGAGCCAAAACACCAATAATTAGAAAGAAATACCAGCTTAACCTGGTAAAAAGTAAACAAACCCGGGCAACAGATTTCTCTTTCAAAGGTTTCATAAGAAATGCATGGTTAGTTTTTGTCTTCAGACAAGCGTTCTTTAATCATTTTGTAACCATAATCTATCGCTTTCTTGATGCTTCAGTTTATCAACAAATAAAAATAATTATTGAAAAGCAATAATTATTTATTGAATTACGGCAAATAATAAACATAAGTTACTCTTTAGGTATTGTTCCGCAAGATTAGTCTGTTGAATTTTCTAACAAAAGCGGGTAGATAGCAGATAGAAACGGCAGGAGATTACGTATTCACCGAATCACGCATTACGAGCCTAGTCCTCATCCGGGCCACCCATCAGTGGCTCGTTCATTGCGCGGATACTGGCGTTAGGCAGCCCCTCGGGATAGGTCTCCTTGCACATGTTCAAAACCTCTACAGCCATCTCGATATGCAGCTGTTTCGAGTTTTCATAAAACTTTTGTGCCTCATTACTGAGCTTCGGTTTACCGTGCAGCGGCTTGTCACTTACACACAACATTGTGGCATTGGGGATGCGATAGCGATAGCCGTTGGTGGCCACCGTCGCTGATTCCATATCCACAGCAATACTGCGGCTCATATGTATTTTCTCCACCGTGCGTCGTTTGATAAACTCCCAGTTACGATTGGCCGTGGTGAAAATCGTCCCCATTCGGTGATTGCGGTTATACTTACCAAGCACTTCCTTCAGAAATACATTCATCAAATAATTCGGCGTAATAGGAATATTGAGCGGCAAAATGTTATCGAGCACGCCATCATTCCGCATAAAACCCGTCGCCAATACAAAATCTCCGATATCCTGGTGATTCCGGAGCCCGCCGCAGTGACCCACCATAATCATGGCATCGGGGCGAAGTACTGCCACATGATCGGTAATCGTTTTGGCGTTTGACGGTCCTACTCCAATATTTACAAGTGTAATACCTTTGTTATTCTCCTGTTTGTGATGATAGGCCGGCATCTGTACCCCTTCACGTGCGGGTGTTACACAATCAGGAAATTTATCGAGGAAAACATCCACATGCATATCATAATTGGTAAAAAGAATATAGCGTTGGAAATCTTCGGGATTGGTGCCGGTATAATGTTCAAGCCGATTTAGCGAAATTTCAATACGTTCGGGACTGAATAGAAAAAGTTTTTTCTGGGTAATATCCCAGTCATCTTCGTCGGTATTGTCGAGCAGATTAGGATCATTAAGCGGCAGTCGATCGCGTGAAGGCATAATTTTTATGACTGCGCCTTTTTCGCCCAGCTTTTTTAGTTCCCGCAACAAATACCACCGATAGGCCTCAGGCTTGGCCATCTCACCAGTAATAATAGGATTGTGTTTGGACCATGACCGCTTGACCAGTACTTTGGGATATTCACCATTATTATATATTGATTCCATGGTATCACAGGCTGTGACCATGCGCTCATGGAGTTCTTCCTCAGAGCTTATTTCTTCTGTCTCAAATTCAAATCGATCTGCCATAAATACTGACTAATTAATCTTATGAGTAAAAAATCGTTCAACTATACCGTTATCCCGTGGACGGTTATCCATGAAAATAAGGAATATCAGACACCAATTTTTAATCTTTTACATCGCCGTATGCGGCTTGATTCCGGAGATGAACCGATCGAAGGTAACTTCTATGTTTTGGATGCGCCCGCATGGATTAACGTAATTCCTATCACTACCGAAAACAAAGTTGTACTGGTTGAGCAGTATCGATACGGCATTGAAGAACCTACGCTGGAAATCCCCGGCGGCATGGTGGATCTGGACGAAGATCCCATAAGTGCTGCCAAGCGAGAGCTGCGTGAAGAAACCGGTTATGAATCCGAAAGCTGGCAAAGCCTGGGGAAAGTGAGTGCCAATCCCGCAATAATGAATAATTATACTCATATCTATTTAGCAGAAAACTGTCGTTTTGAAGGAGAGATCATAACAGACGACAAGCACGAGCGCATCAATGTACATTTATTTGCAGTTGAGGATTTTTTGGATCTCGTAGCTGATGGCATCATTGATCACAGTATTGTGGTTGCGGCGGTTGCAAAGTATTTGTTGAGGGGCAGACGGCAAACGGCAGAGATGCATGATACGTGATGCAAACTATTGAATACGGATTACGAATTACGTATTACGAGTTTGTCATCTGCCGTCTCACGTTTGCCATCTGACAGCTTCATCTAATCTTCAATTATAACCGGTACCTTCGCTGATCAAAAGATTTATTGCAGTATCACGGCGATCACTTTATTATAAAAGATCCCCTGCAGACCGGAACGAATTAATAGTACACATAATTACACTGTATCATTATTTAGATAGATATGATAGAAACAGGACAAAAAATTAATACGGATTTTACCCTTGATATAGTTAAAGATGGTCAAGAACAAACAGTCAAATTTGCCGATTTGTTGGAACGTCCCACAATCGTATCGGTATATATGAGGAATAATACCTCAGGTTGCGACAAGCAGAACAAAAGCCTGGCTGAGCATTCAGACTGGTTCGACGAACATGGATATAATCTTGTAGCTATTAGTAAAGACAGTTGCGGCTCGCACAAAAATTATGCTGACAAGCTGGGCATTAATTATATACTGGCCTCCGACCCCGACTATAAATTCGCCAAGGCCACCGATTCAATTGTAGAAAAACAGATGTTCGGCAATAAATATGAGGCCCCTTCACGTTCTGCCTATGTCATCGATACCGATGGTACTGTAAAAGCCATCGTTAAGAAAGTTAATACCAAAGATCATGCTGCTGAACTCAAGGAGCTGATCCAGAATTTGCAAAACTGATATATGAAATCTTTAGTCATTGTAGAGTCACCTACAAAAATTAAAACTCTGAAAAAGTATTTACCCAAGGATTATGTGATCGATTCATCGATGGGGCATATCAGAGACTTACCGGCAAGTGCCAAAGAAATCCCCAAGAAATTTAAAGGCGAAGACTGGGCTAACCTGGGTGTGAATACGGATGATGACTTCGATCCGATTTATGTGATTCCATCAGGCAAAAAGAAGGTTGTAAAACGGCTTAAGAAGGAGCTTAAGGATTCTGATGAGCTTATTCTTGCAACAGATGAAGACCGTGAGGGTGAAGCCATTTCATGGCATCTGACGGAGCTTTTGAAGCCCGATGTACCGGTTAAGCGCATGGTGTTTCGTGAAATTACCGAAGAAGCGATTAAAGAGGCCCTGAACCATTTCCGGGATATAGACATGGATCTGGTTAATGCCCAGGAAGCCCGCCGCATTATCGACCGTCTGGCGGGATATACGATTTCCCCGCTGCTCTGGAAAAAAATTGCCCCGGGACTCTCGGCCGGACGCGTGCAGTCGGTGGCTGTACGATTTCTTGTTGATCGTGAGCGCGAGCGGATGAAGTTTCGCTCGGCCCGCTATTGGGATTTGAAAGCCAAGCTCCACAAGCTGAAAGATAAGCACATCTTCGAGGCTGACCTCACTCATCTGGATGGCAAGCGCCTGGCCTCAGGTAAAGATTTTGATGAAAATACCGGTAAGCTTAAAAAGCCGAAAAAGGTAGTATTGCTAGATGATGAATCAGCAGCAGAGTTGCGCGATGATCTGGATGAAGCCGAATGGAAGGTTTCTGAGGTCAAAAAGAATCGCCAGAAGCGAAATCCATCGCCGGCTTTTATTACATCTACTCTTCAACAAGAGGCCAACCGGAAACTGAATTTTTCAGCTAAACGTACGATGAGTGTGGCTCAAAAATTGTATGAATACGGACACATTACATATATGCGTACCGACTCGGCGCGTCTGTCGGGCCAAGCGATTAACGCGGCGCGGAATGCAGTAAAAGATGAGTATGGAGAAGATTATCTGTTCGAACGAGTAAGAAATTATTCCGGTGGATCGGGATCACAGGAAGCCCACGAGGCCATTCGTCCGGCCGGCAGCTATTTTAAGAAGCCGGAACAGGCAGGACTACGGGGCGATCAGTTTAAACTTTACGACCTGATCTGGAAACGGACAGTTGCCACACAAATGGCCCAGGCTGAGCTTGAATTCACAAATGTCACTATTGAGGCTAAAGCCGGTGATCAAGTAGCAGAATTCAAAACAAGCGGAAAGAAAATCGTCTTTCCCGGATTTTTCCGTGCCTATGTTGAAGGCAGTGATGATCCCGATGCGGCGCTGGAAAACCAAGAGCGCTTTTTGCCTAAACTGGATGAAGGAGAAGAAGTGGTTGAAGAGGGAATTGAGCCCATTTCCCACGAAACACAGCCGCCGTCGCGATATACCGAGGCTACGCTGGTAAAAGAGCTTGAAAAGCGCGGTGTAGGCCGACCAAGTACATACGCTACTATTATCAGCACCGTACAGGATCGCGGCTATGTTGAGGCGGAAGGCAAAACTCTAATCCCCACTTTCACCGCGTTTGCCGTTACGGAACTGCTGGAGAAAAATCTGGAAGACCTTGTCGACAGTGACTTTACCTCTGAAATGGAGACCAAACTCGATGAAATTGCTCGCGGAAAACTCGATACCAAGCAGTATTTGAGCGCTTATTATAAAGGCGAGAAAGGATTGAAAGCCAAAGTTGATCAGCAGGAAGATCAGATCGATCCACAGGAAGCACGTAAGCTTACCCTGCCGATTCCCGGTTTAGATGATATTCAGGTATTTGTCGGCCGGTATGGTCCCTACATCAAGAAAAAACAAAATGGCGAAGAGCTTACAACGTCGATTCCGGAAAGCTGGAAGCCCAGCGACATTACAGTCGAAAAGCTGGAAGAACTGATTAAGACTGAAGAAGAAGGTCCCAAGCCTATCGGTGAGCATCCCGATACCGGAGAACCGATTTATGTGCTAAATGGACGCTACGGCCCTTATGTGCAGGTGGGAGAAGTAACGGAAGATAATAAAAAGCCTGATCGTGCCTCACTGCTCAAAGGCATGAAGCCCGAAGATGTGGATCTTGATCTGGCACTGCGCCTGCTGGAACTTCCCCGGCCGCTGGGTGAACATCCTGAAACTGGAAAAGTGATTAAAGCCGGTGTTGGGCGTTACGGCCCATTTGTGGTTCACGATGGCACGTTTGCTTCTCTAAAGCGCAGCGATAATGTGCTGGATATTGAACTTGATCGGGCAGTAGAATTATTGGAGGAAAAGAAGAACAAGAAATCCCGAAAGAGCAATGTGATTAAAGAGCTTGGGGATCATCCCGAAAACGGGAAAAAGGTACGGGTAATGACTGGTCGGTACGGACCCTACATCAAGTACGGCAAGAAGAACATTAGTTTACCCGACGATTTTGATCCCGAGGATGTAAATATGGATATTGCTGTGCAGTTGATTGCTGAGAAAGGGAAGTAGGCAAACGGCAGATAGCAGACGTGAAACGGCAGACGTAAAACGTGAAGTGACAGATAGTAAAAAATGTGGAATAAATCTATAAGATTCGTAACGCGTTATGCGTAATGCGTGATACGGAGTAATTGAACACGCATTACGTATCATGTATTACTCATTGGGAAATAGCTTACGTACCATATTTCACATTTGCCGTCTCACATCTTACGTCTGCCTCCCGCCGCTTGCTACCATCTTCGGCTAAAGATCCTGAATCAAGTTCAGGATAGCCGAATTAAAAATTCAGGCTAATTTTAACATGATAATAAGGTTCCAGTTTTCTAAATTGGAGCGTCATGGAAAAAACATCAGATAACTACTTCGATTATCCACCTAACTTGCATGAGCTGGATTTAGCGACATTGGTTTCAATGTATCGCGATCGGGGAATACCCAAAAAGACCAAGCCGGGTGAATACTTCGCGTGTGCTGGTACTGGCCGCCTCATTAAGGAAGGCAAGTGGTGGTTCGGACTATATTACAGCCAGAAAGCCTGGGATGAAACGTTAACGAAAGGCTCCGAAGGCTATCCGCTGACCGAGGTGGAAATGAATGTGTTAGGGCTGGTTTTTTCAGCTGATGAGGAAGCGCCCCGCCGCGATTACGTGGAACAGAACTGTGGTGCTGTCAGTAAGCTGGCCTATATGATTGTTAACGATCTCAAAGAGTTTGGTTTTTTAACGCTGGACGATCATGACCGGCTGTTTATTACCCCCCGCGGAGAAAAGGCGTTGCACGGCATTTCTAATCGTCTTTACGGGAAGAAGTTTAAACCTGACATGCTGAAAATAAATCAGGGCGAAATTACCAATCCGAAAATTGAGCGCGCCCCGAAAGAAGATAGTGAGCAGGCCAATCTTTTCTGATCTATTATAGTTTTTTCCTGCTCCGTCATTTTGAATGGAGCGTAGCGAAATGAGAAATCTTTGTTCAAAACAAAGATCTCTCCGCCGACCTAAGTCGACTTTGAGATGACAACTGGCTTCGTTTTGAGACAATCGATTCTAATGCGCTTGCTTTTTGAGATTTCCTCTAAACTTCACAGCGGGATAACGGTAAGATTTTTACGGATGCGTAACAAGCTATCGCGCGCAAAATAGATTACCCATGTGACAATACCGTAAAATTTAAATCCCTCTTCTATCAGGTAAACCATTTCACTATCCTGGGGCAACAAAACATCTGCAACTATTGATAATCCCAAAAAGAAAATGGCAATGCCGAGTAACTTATATTCGCCCTGCCATATCTGCTTGTTAAAATAAACAAGCCAAGCCATAGCTATAAAAATATATATGACATAAACCCACATCTCAGGAATTGATAAATATGTGGGAATCAACTCTTCGTGGAGCAAGAAAAAGTCATCAAAAAGTAACAGAATGGTCAGCAATCCTGAATATAGGATAAATGAAGTGTCTTTATTCTGAATAAATCTTATCAAATAGAAATAGGTAAACAGACAAACCACAGCTGCCGCACACCATAATAAAACTCCCAGATTTGAAACAACTCCAACCAGGGGATGAAAATCGAGCAGATAAGCAGGATCTGCAGCAAAATTTTGAATGGGTTTTCCTGCTTGACTACTAACTCCTAAAATCCCCAGAAAAAAGAATAATAATAGCAGATAAACTATAATCAAGAAAACAGTGGGGAATGATTGTGCGGATTCATTGTCTCTCTCTGAATCTCTCATGATATTAACTCTAAATAACTATACCGACTTGTCATTTGAACCTCCCTCTCTTGTTGCAAGTTATGTATAGTAGAAACAGGCAAAAATGATCCCAATACTTAAGAACTCAGCTCCAATAGAAGCTTATGCAGGAATAAGCTTTGTAAAACAGACAATGCCTTTTGCAAACTGATCAACGATACTAAAACCTGCTCGTTCAAATATCGCATTGCTCTCATCAATCGTCCAGAATTTGAGACCGCTGAAACCGGCCGAATCCTGAAGCAACCGGGCATACCAGGCATCAGCTTTAATCAGATGCATCATAAAGAAAACGCCATCTCTTTTAACAACGCGACGGGCTTCGTATAAAACTTTCAGCGGATCGGAGAGCTCATTTAATGTGCCGCCCATAGTTAATCCATCAAAGGTATTTCCAAAGAAAGGCAGGTAACGGGCATCGGCACGCAACAGGTACTGATCTACTTGTTCGGCCTCCGATTTCAAGCGCGCCTCTTGCAGCATCTGCCGGGAAAAATCGAGTGATATAAATTGGCAATCAGGTTGTGCTTTCTTGACCAAACGACCGTACAGCCCGGTAGAGCTACCGATATCCAAATACAGCTTATCGGGCCGGGGATTCAACCAATCGATCAATAGCTCACGCTCCTTCTCAATTGGAAATTCATCGCCGGTTAATACCGAGAGCGAACGTTTGCGCCAGATATCCTCATACAAAGCAGCCGTCAGCTTCCAGTGATTCGAGCTCTGTGCCCACGACATGTTCAGGGGATCATCCCCAAGTAAATCAATAATATTATTTGTAATCTGATATTCATCGCCCTTATTAGAGCAGATCGTGCCATTGAAACTTTTCTGCAGATAGGCTACTTCTGCCGGGATAGTAATCGAGGCACGCTCATATTTGGGAGACCGTATTTCAAGGGACATAATATTCTTCTGAAATTACAAGGATAAATCCACGGGCTTTTCAACAGTTACTGTTGATGAAGATTCATACGGCGAATCAGGAATGGTGTTACGATTCCTCCTGACTTCCTTTTTGTAAAATTAGTGAAATTTGCGCTCCTTTTTGAACACCCAGCATCTCTTCCGCATTACCTTTATTGATAGCAATTTCCAGCATTCCCGAACTGCCAATATAAGCCACTGGTTCTCCCTCTGGCACAGAACCAAAAGTAGAAGCAATGGTATCCAGAATGGTATTGCCCACGTATATTTTAACATCCTTATCGCCGATAACCTCATCCAGCAGCGATTCAGAGATATTTGTAATCAAATTCCCAAATTTATCGATGTGAATGATCATACCCTCGAGTCCGTCTTTGTCAGCGATAGGTACAGTCCACCGGTAGGTCATCAGATCATCCAGCGGTTCGCCGAGTTCTTCCAGCGGTACACCGGCGCTAAGATGAGCTGAAACAGGAGCAAAGATATCGCGGCCGTGAAAGGTATTAGAGGCATCATCTCTCCAGTATTTTTTATTGGTAAGCGCTACTGCCCGATAATCCTTACCTTTGGCCAAAAGTGAAAAGATGCCGTTGTCGGGTCCTACAAAATATTGATCCTCAATTTGGAGGGCGATGGCTTTGCGATCTGTTCCTACACCCGGATCCACAACAACAGTATGCACCGTTCCGGGTGGAAACATCATAGCGGAATTTTGAAGGATCCACGAACCAGCCATGATATCCTGAGAAGGAATCTCATGGGAGATATCTACCATACGCACATCCGGGGCGATATCAATAATCACCGCCTTCATGGCGCTTACATAATAATCCTGCAGGCCAAAATCTGTCGTTAGGGTAAGTACCTTACGCATAGGTATTAAGCATCACCGGCATAACGAGCATGAGTATCTGTTCACCCTCATCTTCTTCGGAAGGCTTCACAATTCCGGCCCTGTTGGGAGTAGAAAATTCGAAGTAAACCTCATCGTCGTCCACATTACCGAGCACATCGGCCAGATATTTGGCATTAAAACCGATCTCCATTTCTTCATCGGCATATTCGCAGGAGATGGTCTCTTTTGCCTCGCTGCTCATGTCGATATCTTCGGCGCGAATGGTAAGCTTGTCGGGATTCATCTGCAGGCGAATCTGACGGGTTGTGGAGCTCGAAAAGATTGATACTCGTTTTACCGTCGCCAGCATCTGTTCTTTGCTAATGACCAGTTTCTTATCGTTATCCTTTGGAATTACCGACTCGTAATTGGGATACTGCTCATTTATCAGTCGCGTAATTACGATCGTATTTCCGCTTTTGAAACGTGCATGGTCTTCAGTAATAGTAAGATTGCATGCTTCATCGTGAAGCGCTTTTTTGACCAAATTGAGCGCTTTCTCAGGGACAATGAAATCTACTTCTTGATCACTTGTCAGATTCTCTTTTATATATTTAACCAGCCGATGCCCGTCCGTAGCCACAAATTTACTCTCGTCGGGACCGATGTCAAAATATACGCCCATCATTGCGGGGCGCAGATCATCATTCGATACGGCAAACAGCGTTTTATCAATCGCTTTGGTGATAACATCCTTTTCCGTCTCCAAAGTATGACCTTCATCCAGGTTGGGCACTTCGGGGAACTCATCAGGGTCTTCACCTACCAGCTTATACGTACCCTTATCGGTTCTGAATTTAATATTGAATTTATCATCCACTTCAAAGGCCACAGGAATATCCGGCAGCTGACGTAACGTCTCAATAAGCCGATGGGCCGGTATTGCCACGGCACCGCCTTCATCAATATCGGCAGTCATCGATTCAATGATAGAGATCTCAAGATCGGTAGCCGTCAGACGCAACTGATCTCCGTCACTTTCAAATAAAATAGTTTCAAGAATGGGAAGGGTAGCTTTATTCGGTACTGCCCCCGAAACGGCAGATAATGCTTTAACTAATTCGCTGCTCGATACGTTAAATTTCATAAATAAATATTTTTAGCTAAGCGTTTTACAGAGATCGACAAATAATCCAATTTATAAGTACCATATACTAATAAATCCTCACTCTCTTAGCAACCAAATTAGTAATGAAATATAGAATAAATTGTGTCACTAAATTTGCAATAAAAATCAACTTGTGAGACTGTTAAAGTACATTTTCATCCTACTTACCTTCAGCTGATAAAGCGGCTAAACAGTGTCACAAAAATCGCCACTCACACTCAAAGAAGTGCTTAAAATTGCTTATACTTTAACTTCTATAAATTGTAGAAAAACAGATATTTATACGTGCGCATACTGTTACTGGGGCCCACTGCTGTAGGTAAAACCAGCCTGTCCATTAAACTTGCCAATGAACTTGATGCTGAAATTATTTCTACCGACTCTCGGCAGTGTTACAAATATATGAACATCGGTACTGCCACTCCAACTAAGAAAGAACGCGGCAATGTTCCCCATTATAACCTTTCGATTATCGATCCCGCAACAAAAGACAGCGTAGTAAACTTTTACGAGCGGGCTATGGAATGGGAAAAGGAGATTGAATCCCGTGGTAAAAATGTGCTTTATGTCGGAGGCAGTACACTGCATGTACAATGCGTGATTCAGCCGCTTGATGATGTACCCGAGGCTGATGAAGAAAATATCGAACAGCTTGAAAACCGAATTGCCGATGAGGGAATTGAATCACTCTACGAACAGTTGCAGGATGTTGATCCCAAATACGCCAGGAAAATGGACGGCATGAATACGCAACGGATCGTCCGGGCACTTGATGTATGGATGCAAACCGGCCAGCCGTTCAGCTCTTTTCACTCCGATAACAATACCATTAAAGTACCAGATGATATGCTCGTTTTTGGATTAAAACGAAATCGGCAAAAATTATACGATCGCATCAATCAACGCGTTGAAAATATGTTTGATCATGGATTCCTTAATGAAGTGAAATCGATCATTGATCGGGAATATTCGCTTAACGATCCCGGACTTAATACGGTTGGTTACAAAGAAGCGATTGCATTTTTAAATGATGAAATCAGCCGAGATAAGATGGTAAAAGATATGAAAACCCAGACCCGGCGCTATGCTAAACGACAGCTTTCATGGTTTCGGCGGTGGGATTTTATTGACTGGATTGACATCGAAAAATCTTCTAAAGATGAGGCTGTGTATTATATCGTACAGCAGTTAGCAGCTAAGCCAAATAAAGATTAACTTTAGCCTCATTTCAAAATATACTCAATGTTAAATCAAACAATGTATAAAGCAACTGTAAACGTAACGCTTCGGAAATCCATTTTAGACCCAAAAGGCAAAGCAGCCCATCATGCTCTGAAAGATCTCGGATTATCCGAGATAAACAAGGTACGCATCGGCAAACGGATTGAGCTGGATATTGATGCCGATGACAAAGAACAGGCGTTTAAAATTGCCGAAACGGCATGCACAAAACTGCTGGCCAATGAAGTGATGGAAGATTTTGAAATAGAGATCCACGAAAACTAAAATAGCTAAGTTTATGAACGATCTGCTTTTTAGTATCCGGGGATCCGATCCCGGGGTTGAGGAGGAAGAAAAACCGGATGTCGATGTTGATGTTCTAGAAGAAGAACTGGAAGATGAGGAGGAAAAAACCCCGTGGAGAGTCATTCTTTACGATGACGATGTCCACACATTCGACGAAGTAATTGATCAGCTCATGAAAGCGCTGGGATGCAATAAATCTCACGCCGAAGAGCTAACTTATAAAGTTCACAATGAGGGCAAAGCCGCTGTCTACGAAGGCAGTTTTGAAGAATGCTTCGAAGTCAACGGCGTGCTCAAAGAAATACAACTTGTCACCGAAATAAAAGGATAATACTACTGTGTCTGCTAACTTTGGAGTAATTGTTTTTCCTGGTTCTAACTGTGATCACGATGCCTATCACGCATTGGCGCACGTGATGAATGCCGAAACGAAATTTTTGTGGCATAAAGATACCGACCTGTCAGGTATCGACTTTCTGTTGATACCCGGTGGATTTTCTTACGGAGATTATCTGCGTTCGGGTGCCATAGCTCGTTTTTCGCCCATTATGCAATCGGTTAAGGATTTTGTCGAACAAGGGCGACCTGTTCTAGGTGTTTGTAATGGATTTCAAATTCTGCTTGAGGCAGGACTGCTTCCCGGAGCAATGCTCCACAATCAAGAGCTACGTTTTATCTGCAAGCATACCTACATTCGCTGCGAAACATCTAATTCGCTATTCACCCGCAATATCGAAGAAGGAACTGTTTTAGATATCCCGATCGCGCACGGTGAAGGTAACTACTTTACCGATCCGGATCAGTTAAAAGAACTGCAAGATAACGATCAAGTCGTCTTCCGCTATTGCGACAAAGAAGGCCGCGCTACCGAAGAGGCCAACTGCAACGGCTCGGTGGATAATATCGCCGGTATCTGTAACAAGAATCGGAATGTACTCGGTATGATGCCACACCCCGAACGGGCAGTCGAAGAAATTCTCGGATCCGATGACGGCAAAATGATTTTTGATTCTGTGTTAAATGAATTAGCAGTTGCATAAGCCGCAATTAAAGTAATCCGTAATGGCGGACCAGCCCAAAAAAACGCTTCACAGTCGTGGATTAACCAAGAGCTACAAGAAACGTACGGTAGTTTCGGATGTGTCTATCGAGGTGACGCAGGGCGAAATTGTGGGACTTCTCGGACCAAACGGCGCTGGCAAAACAACGACGTTCTATATGTTTGTAGGATTGGTCACGCCCGATGACGGGGAAATTTTTCTGGATGACCGCAATCTTACGGGCATGCCGATGTACAAACGAGCCCGACTTGGTGTAGGTTACCTGTCACAAGAGGCCAGCGTCTTTCGAAATCTTACTGTCCGCGAAAACCTGGAATCGATACTCCAATTCTTTGATCTCTCTGATAAAGAAATTGATGATCGCGTAGAACAGCTTATTGAAGAATTTGGATTAGAACGAGTCATCGACAGTAAAGGCTACAGTTTGTCGGGCGGTGAACGGCGGCGGACAGAGATTGCACGAGCGCTTGTTACAGATCCAAATTTTATTCTGCTTGATGAACCATTTGCCGGGGTTGATCCTATTGCGGTCGAAGATATTCAGGAAATTGTCGCTGAACTAAAATATCGAAATATCGGGATTTTTATTACCGACCATAATGTGCACGAGACACTGGCTATAACCGATCGTGCCTACCTGATGTTTGAAGGCAAAATACTGAAAGAGGGTTCAGCCGATCAGCTGGCCGAAGATGAGGAGGCGCGCCGGCTGTATCTGGGCAGCCAGTTTCGACTGGATCGCTACGGTCCACAGCGGCAGGAAGAAGAATAAAATGTGTAGAGACGGACTGTCCGTCTTTTTATATGAAAATTAATTATTAGACGCATGCAATTCGTCCCTACAAAAAGTAAATGATTTATGGAAGAAATTACGGTACAAGAATTTAAGAAAAAAATAGAATCAGAAGGCGATGATGTTTTTCTGCTTGATGTGCGTCAGCCTTTCGAGAAATATCAATCCAACATTGAATATGATAACTCAACACTCATTCCGGTGGAAGAACTGGGCAATCGCCTGGATGAGATCGCGGATAAAAAAGAAAATGAGATTGTCTGCATGTGCCGCAGCGGCAGTAGAAGTGCAAATGCATGCGAGCTACTTGAGAAGAAAGGGTTTTCGAATGTTAAGAATCTAAAGGGTGGCATCAATGAATGGGCACGGGAAATCGATAACAGCCTGCCGGTGTATTAGTCGTGAGTTATGAGTAGTGAGTAGTGAGAAAAACCATATTTTGGTAATTCAAATAGAGGCTTCATGATTCATTACTCAATCATCATCCTGATATAACTTCAGCAGAAGCTAGAAAAGTGAACTCAAGAATTGAAAATTCGAGTCGAAGCTTTCGGGATAAGATCCATTGCAAAGCTTCATTAATAACTTTGAGAGAGCGGTTGCTAACAGATGCTAAAAGTTCCTTAATCAGGTTCAGGGCTTATTCCAGGACATAGGCAAATTCTTCTCAATACTCATTACTCAATACTCAGATACTGTCCTTAAACCATTGCCGCAATCTGGTTGAGAAGCTCTTCATTGCTGTCGGTGTTTTTGAGCACCTTCAACAGACTCTGCATTGACTCTTTGGGGGATTTTTTGAGCAAGTAACGACGCACCATGTTTCGCTCTTCCATGGAATCGGTGATGAACTTATCTTCATTACGGGTGCCGGAGGAACTGATGTTAATCGCCGGGAAAATACGGTCATTAGCCAACTCACGATCCAGCACTAACTCCATATTACCGGTACCTTTGAACTCTTCGAAAATCAGGTCGTCCATTCGAGAGTTAGTCTCGATAAGGCAGGTAGCGATAATCGTCAGCGATCCGCCGCCTTCAATTTTCCGCGCCGAGCCAAAAATCTTTTTTGGGATTTCCAGTGCCCGGATATCAAGTCCGCCCGACAGCGTACGTCCGCTGCTTTCCTGAATGTTGTTGTACGAGCGTCCCAGGCGCGTAAGCGAATCGATAAGAAGCACTGCATCATCGCCCATTTCGGCTTTTCGCTTCACATAACCGAGCGCCAATTCTGTAATACGAATGTGGCTCTCTGTAGGCTTATCATTGGATGAAGCAAATACTTCGGCATCGGTTGAACGCAAGAAATCGGTTACCTCTTCCGGGCGTTCATCGACAAGTAAAACACCCGTATTTATATCAGGATGATTTTTTGTCAGCGATTCAGCAATTTTTTTAAGCAACACGGTTTTACCTGTGCGTGGCGGTGCTACGATAAGAGCACGCTGTCCCTTGCCGATAGGGGCCACCAAATCCATAACCCGCATTTCGATATTTTCGGGATCATTGCCAAGTTTGATATGCTCAACCGGCATTATAGGTGTCTGAAGCTCAAAACGAGTGGCGCGCTGCCATTCCATCGGATCTCGTCCATTAATCTTTTCGATAGAATGGATGTGGCGGTGGCCATTATCGTCTTCTTCATATTCACCTTCAATTTCCAATCCCGGACGGAGGTTATGATGTTTTACTTCGTCGGGCTTCAAAAAGGGATCATTTGGCTCATAACTGAACTCAAAATCCTTTTTCCGGGCAAAGCCGTAGTTTTTGGCGTTAATTTCTACAACGCCCTCATACTCTCCGGCAACCCGGACATTTTGATTTTCATTAAAGCGTGGAACAAATACATTTTTCTTGTTCCTACCGCGATTATTATTGTTTCGTGAACGTCCCATTTACATCTGTTTTAGCTTGATATCTGACATCTCCGGGTCAATCCAGAAGTTACCCAAAAATGTCGGAGTTGAAATTCAATTTAGCGAATCGAGAGGAAGAAAAGCAGCATAGCGATCAGGCTATGCTGCCAGCGAATCAAAAGTTAAGATAAGAATGTTTACTGATATTTAAAATCTATCGAACCGTTGTTGTTTCATTAATCCAGCCGTAGCATTCATTCAAGTCGGCATCAATTTTAAAGTCCTCCCCATCTTCCAAAGGCGGCTTCCAAAAGAATTTATCTGACTTTGATGGAATTACCGGCTCATACGACTGATATTTGCGATCTACTTCATTCGACACACTTTGATCAACCGATTCGGCTTTATCTAAATAATCCAGAACTAACCAGTAGACGGCACGGTCTTCAGGGGTTAACTTTCGATCGCTTGTACATTGACTGATAGTCTCTGCATAAATATCAGCAATCTGTATATATGGTTTGCCCCAGTCGCTGTCATACTCTATAGCTTCTCGGGCAAATCGGCGTGCATTTTGCACATCCTCTTGGTTAAGATACGCATCAGAAATTTCGAGAGCTATTTCCGCTTTCTGTTCATCTTCTTCGGCCTTTTCGATAGATTCTTTTAAATATTTAATAGCCTGGTCGTAATTAGCATTACTTTGTGCAGCCTCGGCCAAAGCCATGGTATTCTCAAAATTACTGTTCAGCTCATAGAGCTTTTTGCTGACTTCGCTAGCTTTTTCACTCATACCCTCCTCTTGGTATAAATCACGCAATTGAGTGAGTATCTCTTCGTTTTCCGGATCCTCCTCTAACTCACCTTCCAAAAAGGTGATACGCTCCTTTGGTGAATCAAACAATTCATTTCGGGCGTCGTCGTAATAATCTGTGAGACTTTCAGGGGCATATCCTTCTGTTTTTTTAATAATGGCCAATGCTTCATCCTTCAATCCCTCGTCAATCATCTCTTCCAGCATGATCTGCATATAATAACCGTCACCTCGCTGGGTAAACTCTTCAGGCTTTATTTTGTATGCCTCGCGATAACTTTCAGCCGCTTTACTCAGTGCATCGCTAATAACGCTGGAGTGAGTCTGATAGAATCGACCTTGTTTTATACTCCAATCATAGATAAAATCCTCATCGGTGCCATATTTTTCAAAGGCATTTTCGAAAATAATCAATGCTGTATCTACATAAGCTTCCTGCAGTGAAGGGTCACCGGTTTCTTCAGCCAAATTACTATACGAGGTAATCAACCGGTCGAGATTCCTTTTTAGATCAAACTGAGAATATCCTTCCAGCTTTTCTGGCATCCCTTTCCAAATCCAGCGTCCAAATTTTACCGCCCTGTCATAAGATTCTGCTCTGTAATTTTCATAAAAAATAGAATAAGCTTGCAACTCATTCATTCCACTTGGTGGTGATGCCGGAGACTGTGCCATTACCCAGCTACTGCTCAGCAGCAAAAATGCAGATAATGCTATTAACTTTCTCATAATTCTAATGATTTACTAAGTGTTCAGGTTTAAAACTAATTCAGAAGCAATTTATTATTGGAGTCTGGGCCTAAAGAACATTATTTCTGCTAAATTAAGCGATAGCCGAAGACCCCAAATTTGTTCTTCAACCAAATTCGAAGATGTCGTTCCTCTGATACCATACTCAAAACTAAGGTCAACCGATGAATTTGATGATGGCGATCGAATGCCTAAGCCTAAAGAAAATTTTAGTGTATTGATTCTTGTTCCTTCTAATTTTAAGTGCCCGCTATCGTAAGATGTTCCAATTCGATATTTAAAACTAGATAAGAACTTATCGGATCCGGTAACATAAGGAAAATACTGCATTCCCAAACCTAGTTTATAACGATCTACAAAAAGTTCTTCCTGGTTGGGTTCAAAATCATTCCTATAATTTGACCATCCCTGGTAGAAACCTTCAGCTCCCACCATCATCAAGTTACTGGGGCTATAGCTCAGCCCTCCACTAACTTTCACAGGCATTTTAACAGTTCCTTCACCATTCTGCAAATCCTCACTTACGGTAACCCCGCTGGTTACAACAGTACCCGTTTGCTCCCGTTCAGCATCTAAAGAAACCGGCAATGTAACAGTGGCTCCAAACCCCAGCTGGTCATTATTGCGGAACAAGCCAGGTAGTTGCAAAGAAGCACCGAAACGATTCCCAAAACCGTAACCATTCGTTTCAAGGGTAAAATTCGCCGGTCGATAGGGAGATTGCGGAAATACGGCTAAAAATGAATCATCTACAGACATAAATACCAGTGATGCCGCATATCCAACCGAAATATTTGAATTAATCTTCCATCCGAACCCAAGTTCGGCACGATTTACACCACCACTGCCTTGATTTTGTATTCCATATCGTACCGAATCTTGTGCTGCACCTTCTCCTATATACTGGGTGCCTTCTTCAAAAGTTCGAAAACTAGCATTGGTAACGGGCGCAAAAGAGCCAGAAATACCCAATCTATCTCTTATTATGGGCAGTTGTAACTGAAATTGATTTATTGAAAAGTTTGAATTTATGACACTTGCTGTGGCGTTGCTGGCGTTATAAGATTCTAATCCGATTCCACCTACACCAAGACCATAAACTGTTCGTCCCCAATGAGCCGGATTGGCATAGCTACCGACAGAAGTTTCATTATAAGATATTCCCAATAACCCCATAGACTGAGAGGCAGTATTAGCAAGATCTACCGGATATCCAACCCCTAATTTTGAATAAGTCGACCCACTTCTGGCCTTTCCATCATCGGATTGTGCAAGTGCAGCAGATCCCAACAGACTAAAAAGAATCGATATTATGGCTACCTTCTTCAATGCTACTTATTATTGTTTTTTAATGATGTGATTATAATTTGTGGTCGCTTATCCTTTGGCACCTGGTCAGAATCGGTGTAAATAAGACCTGATTTTATCACGCCGTTGTTAGGTGAGGTCATAAAAAACTGACGACCTTCGGGAATTCCGGCCTGGATAATTCGATCCGCCAGATTTGTAATATTAAATCGATAAGTACCGTCGCTGGCAGAGTATGTCCCTTCAATTCTGTTAACATTGTCGACCTCACCCACAGGATCAATATTGTCGGGAACTGCTGCTGAATCTACAAAGTGCAAATATACTGTGGATTCCTGAGGACGTCGAACATTTGTAGGCTCCGACTGCAGACTTTGTTCCATGGCCGCATTGTTCTGGTGGAAAACCAGTTCGGCTCTGGAAAAAGCAGAAGCTTGGATATCAAGATCAGCAATTCCCAGGTTGTTAAAGTTTATCACACTTTCATACGTACTATAAAATGGGGCAGAACCTTCTGGGATATCAGAATTTTGATCACGCTCCAAAACATATCCTGATTGGTTTAATGCAACATCAAAAGTATCAGCTTCGGGATTTTGCACTATAAAGCGAGTTGAGTCGCGGCGTATTGGGATAATTTTGCTGTCATTTTCAGGAACTATAGCCAATCCATGAAAATTATATCTGTATAACGAGTCAGCATTATTTTCATTATTCGTAAATTGACGATACTTAGTCACCCAACCTGAAGGCAGCTCTATATCCAAAGAGTCTTCATTTTCTACTGTAAACCCTTTGAGTTTGGATTCAATCTCTCCATCTTCTTTTTTTATCTGGATTTTATCATAAATTCTCAAAGCCCGACCGCGCCACAGCTCATCGACTTCATAAATTCCAAACTCCTGGGGCGCTGATTCATTTCCATATATTTGATCATCGTCAAGCAAAATTCGCAGGATCATTTTAGAATCGGTCTTCATATCATTATCACCGGAAGGCAAGCTGGGTTTTAAGAAAGAAGTAGCTTCCATATCCCCGAATAGCGGATCGTTATAATGGCCGGCCGAGAAGAACGACAGGTCTCCAGAATATGTAAGGGGTTCAATGGTCTGAATACCTTCGACAAAAATAGTATCGGTTATAACATCAGCATCCGGACCTTCCAATCCGGAACCTACAGATCCCGGGTTTTCGCAACCATTTAATCCCAAAAAAATACTGCATATAACAATCGCAAAGATTAAGCGTGGATTTCGAAAGGGTTTGTACATTACGTTCTGCAACCAAATGCTGCTAAAAATTTATTAGGATTCTTCGTTTTCTTCTTCGGTTCCTGCAATCTCATCATAATAACTAGCGAACTGATCAGAGACTGCCTCAGGCGATCCCTGTATTTTTTTCGGAGTAATCTCTAGAGTATCAAATAAATCATCTAACTGATTAGTGATATGGTTACCTGTTACCACATGATCGCTATATTTTAAGCCAATTGTACGTAAGTCAACGTTCTCCCCCTCAATAAGATTGCCCCGATCAAAAGAATCTGGCAACCCAACCAGATCCAACAGTTTTTTATTGAAAATGCCGTTGTTTTCCGGATGATGAATATTGTAAATAACTTTTGTGTCCTTAAACAGATCCAGATCATTATATTTCTCTTTTACCAATAAAGGAATAAGCCCGGCCGGCCAGTCGTGGCAGTGAATAATATCCGGCTCCCATCCCAGCTTGGCTACTGTTTCAAGCACGCCCTTGCTATAAAACACTATCCGCTCATCATTATCATCATAATGCTCATTGGTATCCGGATTCATGAACATAGCCTTTCGTTCAAAGTAGGTATCATTATCCAGAAAATAGACCTGCAGCTTTGCATTAGGTATACTTGCCACTTTTATGCGCATGCTTTCGATCTTGTCACCTACCTCAACTTCAATCCCTGACAGTCGAATAACCTCATGAAGCCGGTTTCTGCGATCATTAATAGTACCGTATTTAGGAAGCAGAATACGAATCTCATATCCTTTGTCTTGTAGGGAAGCCGGCAAAAACCGCAACAGATCAGCGGTGTGCGTCATTCTGGCAAAAGGAGATATCTCAGCAGCGGCATATAAAACTTTCATAGTTAATGGCTAATGAATTCGTTGTTTATTTAAATAATTTATTCGTCAGATTCGCTGTTTTCCTGACCTAGATAGAGCTGGTCCATTTCTTCATCATCAAGAGAATAGAAATCAAAAAGTGTATCACTTCGTAATCCCAGACGCAAGGTCTCGACAGGAATTACTTCTGAAGGCTGTACGTTACCCAAATTTACGTTACTTCCAAATTTTCGGATAAACCAGACTTGTTGTTCTTTTTGAGGAGCTTCGAAAATCAAGTTTTCAACAGGTACCTGATCTGCTATTTCATCAATAAGACCAGACCGCACTTCGCCGTTTGGTCTGAAAACGCCAACCGTTCCACTTTCCCGGGCTTCACAAATGATTTTCCAGGCACCAGCATCAAGCTCGCGTTCAATCATCTTTACCCATTTATACGGCGGAATAATATCGTTCGGATTTTTACTCCCGATTTCTGATAAGATTGTGAAATGCTTACTCATCTTCTGGATAATTTCAACTTTCCGCTGATCGGAAAGCCAAATTGTTCCATTCGAAACTTCGGCATGCTCTATATCAAATCGATCGAGCAACTTCATGTATGAGTCAAGCTGATCACGCAGTACATACGCCTCGAAAAGTGTTCCCCCAAAATATACAGGTATGTCAGCGTTAGAATATACTGCTAATTTCTCTTCCAGATTTTGCGTTACATAACTGGTACCCCAGCCAAGTTTTACAATGTCTATATGATTAGAACAGGATTTGCAAAAATCTTCAACTTGCCGGACGTTAAGACCTTTATCCAAGACAAGTGTCATTCCTTTTTCACGAGGTTTTTCGGTACGCTTGGGAAGATGATTTAGTTTAAAAGCCATTGAGGGATTCTAAGTTTGACAATTTAAACGGACAAAGATACTAAAATGAAGCCTGTTAATAAAGTTTTAAGCAATCTTATTTGAGAAAGCACTCAGGACAATAACGCCTGAAACTACCAATTGTTTAATTTGTTTTTGGTTTTAAGATCAAAGCAGAATAGGGGGCTATCCAAATATGCTGCTTCCCGTCATGTCGGCCATGCCCGCCATAATTACCACCGCCATAATATTTGGAATCACTGTTAAAAATAAGCCGATACTGCACGCCTTCAAACGGACCTAAATAATATTCACCTATTCTTTGGCCGGAAAAGTTAAACACACAAAGCAAGTGATCAGAGGGATTTTGTGCTTTCCGCAAAAAAGCGAAAAATGATGATGTCCGCTGACCCACTTCGATCCATTCAAATCCATCGGACTCTTGATCCTGTTCAAATAAAGATTTCTCACGTGTATACAAGGCATTTAAATCATCCATTAACCGTTTAACTCCCTGATGCCGATCATGGTCTAATAAATGCCAATGTAATGCCCGATCTTCCGCCCACTCGCTGGTTTCTGCAAATTCGCCACCCATAAAAAGCAGTTTTTTTCCAGGATGGGTATACATATAAGAAAACAATACGCGCAGGTTGGCAAACTGCTCCTTTTCATTACCCGTACTTTTCCATACCAGTGGTTTTTTCAAATGAACAACCTCATCGTGAGATAGCGGAAGTACAAAATTCTCCGAATAATTATACATCATCGGAAAGGTAATCTTATTGGGATCATACTTCCGTTCCTGGGGGCTTCTCTTCATATACTGCAGTGTATCGTTCATCCAGCCCATATTCCATTTATAATCAAATCCCAATCCACCATGATGAACAGGCATTGTAACACCCGGCCACGAAGTTGATTCTTCGGCAAAGGTCAGGGTGCCGGGAAATTCCCTGTGGATAATTTTATTGAAATCCTTCAAAAACTGAATAGCCTCAAGGTGTTCATTGCCACCATATTTGTTTGGGGTCCATTCGCCTTCCTCCTTGGAATAATCCAGATATAGCATCGAGGCCACGGCATCAACCCTCAACCCATCGATATGATATTTATCGCACCAATACAGAGCATTGGATAGCAAAAAATTGCGGACACCTGCCTTACCGTAATCAAAAATATATGTTCCCCAATCCTTTTGCTCCCGTTTTTTAGGATCCTGATACTCGTATAGGGGCGTGCTATCGAACATCTGCAGACCCTGCTCATCTTTAGGGAAGTGGCCGGGCACCCAATCCATAATAACCCCAATTCCCTGCTTATGGCATTCATTTACGAAATACATAAAATCCTTGGGCTCTCCGAAACGACTGGTTGGAGCAAAATATCCCGTCACCTGGTATCCCCAGGAAGGATCATAGGGATGTTCTGCAATAGGCATAAGTTCGATATGTGTGAAGCCACAGTTTTTCACATAGGGAACAAGCTCGTGAGCCAACTCCCGATAGCTCAAATACTCATTGTTCTGCTCACCTTTTCTTTTCCAAGAAGCCAGATGCACCTCATAGATAGATATCGGTTTTCGAAATGACTGTCGTTCGCTCCGGTCTTGCATCCATTCTTCATCATCCCATTCAAATCCATCCAGGTCATAAACCAACGAGGCTGTTTTGGGGCGTACCTCCATAGCATAAGCATAGGGATCTGATTTCAAAAAAGGAGGTGCGTCTTCGGCTGTTTTAAGCTCATATTTATATAGCGTCCATTGCTTAATACCCGGAACAAATGCAGTCCAAATGCCCGTAGAATCATCTTTCTCCATGGGATTTTCGCGCCCATCCCACTTGTTAAATTCCCCGACCACACTGACGCTGTGGGCGTTAGGAGCCCAAACAGAAAAATAAGCTCCATTCTCGGTAAGATGAGCACCCATATGCTCATACGCCTGATGGTGATCTCCCGCCTCCCATGCCTCTTTGTTATTATTCGTCAGTATATTTTGCACATGTAAGAATTTGATGATAAATCATGTTAACAGATACTATAGGTTAAGGGAAAGAAATGCAATGGCAAGGATATTTAAATCCCACCCATATTTTCTTTTTTGATTTATTTAACATCATCCTCCTTTTCCCCAGATATTAAGAGTGCCATCGAAATGTGCTCGTGATGAAGACAGCGGTTTTACCTAATGACGTCATCCCGATTGTAGCCGGCCATCGGGAGGCGGAACAGAGGGATCTAAATTGGCTGGAAATAAGCCACTTGCCATGATAGATTTCTCCGCTACGGTCGAAAAGACGTTGAGGAGAGATTGGTTTCTGGTTAATTTGAATTTATTTCAGGGCCTGTTGCAAAGGTTGCTTTAAAAGCTTTTTTAAAGCACAATGCTTATAGATGCTGAAGAGATCCTCAATCAAGTTCAGGACAGGGTTTAGCATGACACATAGACGATTCTTTTTCATCTCATTCCCAAGCTCTTGCCTGGGAATGCTTATCCCAGAGCATTTTTCGTTACGAAGCAGGAGCCCGCCTTCGCCGAAGCTTTTCTAAATGGACTGCCTTATTTTTAATCGGCTACGCGCAGGCAGACTTCGTAACGGGATCTAAATTCAGGGTGACATCTAATTATAAACGCCGTCTACTTCTTAAATTCAATAAACGCCTCTTCAATATTTTCAGGCTTTTTCGTAAATCGGCTGACCAACCAGGTTGCCAGCAAACTCAATATAAATGCAGGAATAAGCTCATATAGATTATCCTTCAGAACCGGGATATAGTACCATACAATAGTTACTACCGTACCTGTAATGAGACCAGCAAAAACACCCTTTCGGGTGGTACCTTTCCAATACAGTGCCAGAATTGAAGTCGGTCCGATAGCGGCCCCCAATCCCGCCCATGCAAAAAGGACCAGCCAAAACACAAGCTCCTGCGCTACCAGGCTAAATAGCAGTGCTATGACCACCAACAGTACAACAATAATTCGGCTGTAGAGTACCAGCGTTTTTTGTGGGATCTCTTGTCCTTTCTTTATGATTCGATCATAGACATCGCGCACCACCGCCGATGCTGCCACCAACAGCTGAGAATCAGCCGTCGACATAATGGCCGCAAAGATAGAGGCTACAACCACTCCGAATATCACAGGATGCAGATGCTGCTGTGCCAGTGCCGGGTACAGGTTTTCTGTATCACTGGCAGGCAGGAGGTCCGCTTCGGGAAAATATATTCGTCCTGCCAGCCCGATAAAAATCGCGCCCCAGCCCATAACTACATTCCAAATAGTACCTATCACTGCCGACCAGCGCAGCTGCTTTGGATCGTCGATCGACATGTATCGAGAAAGGATATGGGGATTCCCCGGCGAACCGAGACCAATTCCTATGAAGCCTAACAGCCCGCCGAAACCGATGGCAAGAGGATCCACAAAACCTGCCTCCGCAGCACTGAGTTGTCCAAGCACCTCCGGCAGGCCTCCAGCGTTCCAAATTGCAATAAATGGCAACACAACCAGCGCAAAAATCATAAAGATAGCCTGGAACATATCGGTAAGGCTGACGGCCCAAAATCCCCCAACAACGGTATAAGCCATAATAATGATTGCAGTGATGATAATGCCGTTGGTTTGAGTCAATCCAAAGCTGGAGGCAAAAGTTTTTCCACCTGCAACAAACTGGGCTGAGACGTAGCCCACCATGAATATTAGGAATACAATGACAAGAGCTATTCTCAGGTATCCATTTTTGTCGTTAAAACGTTCGGCAAAAAAATCGGGTACGGTTATACAATTATAGGCTTCTGAATAGTTTCGGAGCCGGCGGGCGTAATAGAGGAACAAGAAAAGCTCCACGATGATGTAACCCATCACAGCCCATACGGCCGAGGCCCCTTGCGAATAGGCCATTCCGGTGACACCTACCAGCAGCCAGGCACTGCGCCCTGAAACTACGGCTGAAAGGGCAACAACGAAACGATTAATCTCACGTCCGCCAATAAAAAACTCACTGATGCCTTTCGAAGAAAAACGCGTAGAATAGACTCCAATCCCAACGAGTAGAAGTAGGTAACCTATAAATGCACCTACTGCATATTCATCGACGGCAATAGAGATGACTTGCGTTTCATCCATTGTCGCGGAATTTTATCCGATAGGAAAGTGCAATTGCCAGAGCAATAATCAGTACCGGCACAACAAACATTATCGTATAGAAAGAAAACATCTGATCCCTCAATTCTTAGTCGCTATCATGGGAAAATACCCATCTGCTCGTACATAATGCCGATTTTGTTTGTCGCACTCAAAAAAGCAGCGGTACGGAGATCAATATCGTGCTTTTTGCGCAGCTCATTAAGCTCGTTATAGGCATTAATCATCGTCTCTTCCAGACCAGAATCTACCAGCTCGTATTCGCCAGCGCCCTGGGCCAGGTTTCCCATCTCTTGTTCCGTAAATGTGCGGTCAGAGATATTTTCTATCGTCTTTAAAATTTTGCGATAGCTTGTCTCCTCAGATCGTTTTTCCATCCGTCCAAATCGGACATGCGACAAATTTTTTAGCCATTCAAAATAGGAGACCGTTACGCCTCCGGCATTCAGATAATTATCAGGAATGATCAGGGCTCCTTTCTCTTTTAAAATGTTATGAGCCTCAGAAGTTGTGGGTCCGTTTGCAGCCTCACCTATAATTCTGGCCTTAATATTTGGTGCATTTTTTTCGGTAATCTGATTTTCAAGTGCGGCCGGAATCAATATATCGCATTCGGCCTCTAGAACCGAGGTATTACTTTCGAGGCTTTCAGAATTTCCAAAGCCGAGGATGGTATCATTTTCTTTGCGGTATTCCATCAGCTTTTCCAAATCCATGCCGTCTGGGTCATAAATTGATCCTTCAATCTCGGCCACGCCAACCATTTTTGCGCCGGCTTCGGTCATATATTTGGCAGTGTGATATCCAACATTCCCCAGTCCCTGTACAACAAATGTCTTACCCTCGAGACCGGGCTCCATACCAAGATCCTTCATGTCTTCTTTATTCCGACATGCCTCGCGGATCCCAAAATAGACTCCGCGCCCGGTGGCTTCGGTCCGCCCCCTAATACCGCCCTGAGGTATTGGTTTACCGGTTACACAACCCTCCGCATTCAGATCAGATTTCAACTGCCGATAGGTATCCATGATCCAGCCCATCTCTTTGGCGCCCGTTCCATAATCCGGAGCAGGAACATCAGAACCCGGTCCCAAAAACTCTTTTTTGATGAGTTCATAGGTATATCTGCGGGTAATTCGTTCCAGCTCTCGTTCCGAGTAATTGGATTTATCAATTTTAATACCGCCTTTTGCTCCTCCAAAAGGAACATCAACAACAGCACATTTATAGGTCATGAGAGCTGCCAGGGCCATTGTTTCGTCTTCGTTCACCATCATACTAAAACGAATACCGCCCTTGGTAGGCAGTTTGTGATGACTGTGCTCCACACGCCATCCATGAATCACCTCAATAGAACCGTCATCGCGCTCGAGCGGAAAGGTAACATGATAAATATTATTGCAAATTTTTATCTGGTCTAACAGCCCTTGATTATATTGAGAATATTTAGCAGCTGAATCGAAGGCCTTATTTACCTGGTCGAAAAATTGATAATCAGACATGAATGTATCATTTCTTTTCGTGAAAGAGCAGCCTTTCACACATTTCTAAATTGATGATAAATGACAATCGTAATATTATTACAGAGTGTCAACAATTTTTATCTAGGGGGACTATTCAAAATCACCTTATAACATTATATCATCGCGCCTGCCCTGAAATACTCAGCTTTGTGGCAAACCGCAGCCCGCCTTGAAAAAACCGGGCTACGAACAAAAGCAGAAGCTGTCTGAAGACAGCTGAGAATCAAAAATAATAAAAAGCGTTGTCATCCCGAGGATAGAAGAAACGAGGGATCTCAGCCGTTGATGGAGCTTTCGATCATCTAACATAGCTTGCTTTTTTGATACACTTGAGATCCCTCTCCCAAAGTATCGGGATCGGGATGACAACCTGGGTAGTACGGGCAGGTATCGCACTTCGAATGGAAAAGATCTAAAGAATAAAACAGAAAGGTTTTTTGCAGTACGAGGGGATGTTTGCTATGATTTCTTATCCTTTTCTGCCATAAGTCTGCGACGTGTGCCGGGCTACTTAGCACTAGTTGCCGCTTTGCCCAGCCTTGAAAAAAACCGAAAAGAAAAGCAGAAGCTGTATGAAGGCAGCTGGAATCAAAAAAAGGCATGTCATCCCAACCATAGCCGAGGGATCTCCTAGAACCGCCTCAAGTAGGATCTAAAGGATAGACTTGTTACGTAGCTGCGAGCTAACTCAGTGATATTCTTCGACTCCAGCCTTAAATCACAGACTTTCGCTCTCCCGATTGCCTTCAAAATCGGATGACAAACAGGTGTTGCCGAGGCAGGAGAATTGATAAAATCTAATTATAGCATCTCGTACTTACCAGTAGTCATTTGAACATTTCCACAGAGACTTGTAAAAATATCATGCAACTCTAAAACATAGCGGCATGTACTTTGCGCCACTTATCGGGAGTACCATCTGTTTGCATTAGTACAATTTTTTCAACCGGAAACCGTATGTAAAACTCACGCCCAATGTTGTTCAAGATTTTTTCTTTCTGTTTTTGACTAAGGTTACCGTACAACAAACTTAGATGCGGCATATACTCTTCATTCTCGATATCAAACAACCTACAGGCATTGTTTCTTAATGACTTCAGTTGGTTAGTTTCTTTAACATGGATGAACAAAGCTTGGTAAAAGGTATCGAGATAGCCGGCCTTTGTTAGCTCCAGCTCAAAAGGTTCGACAGAAGAAACTAATGTATTTGTTATTGGAATCATTTTAGTTTCGGTGGCCGATACTCCTCCCAACAATGTAACATGAGGTGAAAACAGAGGAGTACCATATTTTTCGCTCAAATTCTTTATCCGCTCTTGAAGTTTGTATGCGATTTGTCCGCTCGGCTCAAGCCATAGCGAATAAGTAGCCGATTTTGTCATAGCTGTTTAATCATATCTTATTTAGAAATTTCGTTTACCCAATTATCTGATATTATTTATCTCAAAGGTAAGACAGAGCCATTATTCATTCAATGGCAGGTAGACATGTAGGTGGTCTGTTGTTCCCACATGCCGCATTGTCTTTAATCCAGTTAATTTAAAAGCCGTGCTCATCAGCCAGTTTTTCCATTCGGGTCGGCCTCTCGTTCGTAAATCCACCGCATGGACATATCCATTTGATTGAATATAATGCAGCGATTCGGGATTCTCCGGCAGACCCATTTGAGCATAATCTCCAGGCTCACGCTGGATATCCGTAACTATTAAATCACTGTCGGCCAGTGTTATCGTTGTCAACGCCACCCTCATTATGGGATGCAGCGATCGATAATAAGAATTAATTTCATCGGTTTTTGTATGTAAGCTCGAATAGTAAAGTGCCCCGTAAAGGGTATAAGCCAACACAAGGGAAATGATACCTCGAGTTACATATTTGTTGATTCGAAACCGCTTCTGATATCGGTAAGCCACAAACATGTAGTAACCCAAAAGTAGTAGAATTGTAGCGGCTACTCCCATAGCGAGAGCAAACCACCCGCTAAGTTGGTATGTTAGATAGAGATAAGCGGATGTTCTAACCAGCACCACGAATGGAACTATCGAGGCTATGACAAATAATAGCAACCAGCCAATAGTTCTTTTCCAACTGGGAGCAGACTGGGAGAGTTTCTTTGCAGATCCTTTGCGTGTATACCTTTCAAGCTGGCGATCAAACTTTTTGTTTAACTCAACCAGTTCACTGAAATCCAGATCTTTGTGCCTTTTCTCCGCTGACATTACTTTGCATTTTGATGGAAAACTAACTTTTATTTCACGCTCATCTGCCACCAGAGTTACAAAAAGGAATAGCCCCAAATTAAAAAAGGGTTCCGGCCAGAACCGGAACCCGTACATCTCATCACAATCCCTAAGCTTAATTTAAAAAAAATGAATTAAGATGCCACTTTTTCTAACATTAATATTTACAGTAATTTAGCAGATAATTTATCTCACTGTTATACGTAAGACCAACAGATGGGTGTGCGACTTATCTCCAACAAAACATGGGCAATTACTACTCTTAATGAGCGGGTTCAGACTCCTGTGCATGAAAAACATTCAGGATAAACAGAATTGATATACTTCCCACCAAGGCAAAAATCAAGCTACCGGGAAACTCGAGATATACACTGATAGCCCCCACGACCACTGCACCAAGTACGCCGGCGACAAGATTTGTTACCAGCTTCACTCCTCTATTCCAAACAAGAACCTTTGTTAGAGCTCCCACTACTAACCCAACAGATATGAACCAAAATACTAAAGTACCACTTAAAGCTTCCATTCGAACGATATTATTTTCAATTTGAATTGGCAGAGGCAAAAAATATACTTTTTTATCCACTTTTGGAACCGGATTCTATACGATTTCAAAATCTCTGTTGTATATTTTAACTAAGATCTGTAAAAAATAAATATAGCTGTTACAGCTTTCGCTGTTCATGGATAATCCCGATACCAGAAAAATAATACACATCGACATGGATGCCTTTTATGCATCCGTCGAGCAGCGGGATTTTCCCGAGTACCGCGGCAAACCACTTATCGTGGGCGGATCGCCGGAAGGTCGCGGGGTAGTGGCCGCAGCGAGCTATGAAGTTCGAAAGTTCGGCGTACATTCAGCCATGCCGGCAGCCAAAGCCATTCGTTTGTGTCCGCACGCTATATTTGTCAAACCGCGGTTTGAAGTCTATCGTGAAGTATCAAATCAAATACGGGAGATATTTTTCCAGTTTACAGATTTAGTCGAACCCTTATCACTTGATGAAGCTTATCTCGATGTCACCGAAAATCACCTAAACCTACCATCGGCGACCTTGATTGCGAAAAAGATACGGCAGCTCATCAAAGAAAAAACAAGGCTGACTGCCTCAGCCGGCGTAGCACATAATAAGTTTTTGGCAAAAGTAGCATCCGACCTTAATAAGCCTAACGGGATGGCCGTAATTGTGCCCGAAGATGCCGAAGAATTTCTCGAACAGCTGGAGATCGGAAAGTTTCATGGTGTTGGTGACGCTACGGAATCAAAGATGAAGTCGCTGGGCATACACACGGGCAAAGATCTGAAAGCCTGGTCAGAAATTGAGCTGATTGAAGAGTTCGGCAAGACTGGCCGGTACTATTACAACATTGTCCGCGGCATCGATAAGCGGCAGGTAAAAACGCATCGTATCCCCAAATCGATTGGCAAAGAGCGGACATTTACTGAAGATATTGACGACCTAAACTGGATCCATAATTTCCTGTCCGAGCTTGCCGGCAAAGTTGCAGATCGCATGGAAAAGAAAGGTGCGGCCGGCAAAACTGTTACCCTCAAGGTACGTTATGATGATTTTGAGACCATCACCCGAAGTATTTCTTTAGATCATTATATTGACAACCCTGACGATATTTCTGATACGGCTATTTCACTCCTGGATGAAACCGAAGTCGGCGACCGAAAAGTACGGCTTCTGGGTATTACTATGTCTAATCTTAACCTGAACGAAAAAGGATTTTTTAAACAGCTGGAGATTCCTTTTGATAATAGTAGTGAGTAGTGAGATGAAGATTGGTCAGTTGGCTTCGCTTCGTATGGTGGCACATAAGGTTTTAAATGCTTCATTCTTTGAAAGGTATGCCGATGCACCAGCTCTTCGAATGCTATCTCCCACTCCTTTATCATCATGAAGAGATAATCCTATTACCTTTGCATCAGGCATTGTGGATAATATCTCATTCGTTGCTTCAATACCATCCATATTGGGCATATTAACATCCATAATGATAACATCAGGTGAGAACTTTCGAGCTAACTTAACAGCTTCCTCACCATCAGAGGCCTCTGCTACCACTCTCAAATCATCTTCTTCATCGACGATTTCTTTGAGTCCCTTGCGCATCATCTCGTGATCATCAGCAAGCATGACCTTTATGACCTCAATATCTTCTTGGGGAGAGTTTTTAATTTCATCCTCAAGAGACTCTTCCTTTAATTCAGACTGTTTGATCTCCTTCACTGGAGCAGTAAGCTTCACTTTTGTTCCTTCTCCCGGCTCAGAATAAATTTCTGTGCTGCCTCCAAGCAGATCTATCCGCTCACGGATATTAAAAAGTCCAAATCTACCTTTTTGAGTTGCCGTTGAAGTTTCAGGATCAAAACCCTGTCCCTTATCCTCTACCACAATTTGTACTTGATCATCCATCCGAGACATCTCTATGCGAGCCTTCTTCACAGCAGCATGTTTAAGCACATTAAAAAGTAATTCTCTTGTACATTGCAGTAATGTCGTGCGAATTTCTTCACTGGTTCTCTTCGGCTGTTCATCATCATCAAGAATTATCTCAAGATCATGCTGATCCTCCATCTTTTTAACCAGCCATTCTATAGTGGCTCTCACATCTTCTTTATCGAGAGCAGGAGGAGGCTTCAGATTCGACATCAGATTGCGAGTATAAGAAAGAGAATCCTCAATCAATCCTTTTAAATTATCCAATTCAGAGGATACTTCTTCGGATGGCTGTTCTTTTTGTAAGGCATCGATCTTCATCTTTCCCATCACAAGAATCTGTCCTAAATTGTCATGAAGTTCGGTAGCCAACCGTTGACGCTCCTCTTCTTCAGCCTTACTCAACTGTGATGCCAATGAGCGTAACTGGTCCTGATAGGAAAGTAAAGATTCCGTGCGCTCCTCCACTCGCTCTTCGAGTGTTTCATTAATTTCCCTGAGTTTCTCTTCAGCACGTTTGCGATCTGTCACATCTTTTGCCGCCCCGAACCATTCGACAATTTCATTGTCATCATCAAGAATGGGAATCGCCCGGGAATGGGTCCACCCTATCGATCCGTCACTCTGCCTAACGCGATACTCCAGCTCAAACATACTCTTGGTTTCAATGGCTTCATTAATAGCTTCCCTAACTCGCTCCTGATCATCCGGAGGAATATATCTATCAAGCCATGTACTGCTTGGTTCCTTCGTGTCGGCAAAAAAATCCCGGCCGTCTAGATGGCGCATTTCGGACCAGTCGGGGCTCATACGATATACTATATCAGAACTTGCCGTCACTAATGCCCGAAAACGTTCTTCGCTCTCACGCAGAGCCTCTGCCGACCGCTTTCGTTCAATTTGCCGGGCTGCCTGTTGTGTATACAGATCGAGAAGCTGCAGCTCCTTCTCGTTGGGATGGTGCGGATTATCCCAATACATGGTGAACATGCCCAAAAGCTGATCATCATTTCCATAGAGCGGAGTAGAGAATGCGGCGCGGGCGTTGTAATCTTTAACTGTTTGGTAAAATTCGGCATAATCAGGTTCCTTCGAAAGATCCTTAACAAGCACCTGTCCCCGCTTCCTCAAGGCTGCGGCACAGGTAGTGATACTATCTGTATCGACTGTCTGAAACTGTTGGTCGAAGTTTTCGTCGAAGCCGAAACTGCTGACCAACTTCAGTATTTCGTCTTGTTTGTCGTAAATCTGTGCGCTGCATTTATCTGCGTGTAATAATTCGGCAGAGGCCATCATCACTTCATGCAGCGCTTTTTCAACATCCTCTTTCATCAGCAGACGCGTGCTCAAATCGTGCAATCGTTCCAAATCGTCTCCCCAGGAAACAAGACGATCTTTGCTCTCGCGCAGCGCTTGTTGCGAACAATCACGTTCAAAAGCAATACTCGCAATATGAGCTCCAAACTCAGCTATACGATGTTCCCATTCGTCAGGCTCTCTTGTTTCATCAAAACAGAGCATAAATGAACCTACTGCTTGTTCATCTTTATTGTATATCGGCTGTGAAAAACAAGCTTTTATATCGTGTGATAAACATAAATTACGCCATTGGTCTGACCATTTGTTATCCTTTGCGATATTCTTACATATAACCTTTTGATTTTTATATACGGCCTCTCCACAGGTACCGATTGCAGAATCACTTATAGGAGCGCTCTCAAGTTCCTCGGCATATGAAGGCGGAAAATCGGGAGTGATGGGCCGATTAAATAACTGCCCCTGTTCATCAGCAAACATGACAGATACTCTAACGCCCGGACTCAGACGAGAAATGGTATTGCTCAGAGAAGAAAAGCATTTCTCTAAGGGAGCACCCGAAGCTATTAACTCTAATAATTTATTTCGCTCTTTATGTAACTTCTCGGTTCGCTTCCGTTTGGTAATATCACGAGTAAAGCAACGAGTGTGGATAAATTCTCCGTCCTCCCAGTACACGTTGGAACTGATAATAACATGTTTAATTGTACCATCCTTGCAGCGGAGCCTGGACTCGTAATTATCTAACTCCTCACCTGATGACAATTTCTCTAAAATATCCTCAATCTTATCCTGGTCCACATGGTGATCAGCTATATGGCTTCCTATATACTCCTCGCGGGAATATCCGACTAAATCAAGTTCGGCCTGATTCGCCCGCTGGATTATCCCATCCGGTCCCACCAAGTGTATACCGACCGTAGCGTTGTCAAAGAGATCAGTAAATTTCTGCTCGTTTTGAGAAGATTGCTTCTCGGCCTGCTTGCGCTCTGTTATATCCACCAGCATATTAATACCACCCCTGATATCACCTTTATCATCACGTATTGGAGTAGGGTAAGCTTCAATCCACATACGCTCACCATCAGGACGCTCTGCAATAGCTTTGGCACCATTAATACTTCGTCCTTCCTGCAGCGATTTCGCCATAGGACATTCATCATGTGGCATAGGTGTACCGTCAGGATAATAAAGCTTCCATGTTACACACCATTGATCGGAACCAAGCTGAGGTTCACGGCCAGAAAACTCCACAGCTGCGGAATTGTAGTATGTGAGAAAACCTTCAGCGTCGGTAGTGTAAATAGCTGCAGGTAGCGTATCCATCATTTCTCGGAATTGGCGTCCATTTGCTTTGGAAAATAAATTATCCAACTCCATTGAACTCGGTGTTACTTTTCTTTGTGAATAAATTGAAGGGATTGCCAATAGTCATTGATGAGTTACAACAAATCATCTCCGCAAAACATTGCTGCCTTATACCTATTTATTAATTAACGGCAGAACAAAAGTAAAGGAATAAGATAATTAATTTAAAGATCTAAATTCAGCGGTTTAGGATAAAATACAGGCGTATTTTTTATACCTTCCATCGTAAAACCGAATTACTTTCACGATACCAATTTCAGTCATAAATATGAGCTTTACCCTATCCGATTTCGATTATGATCTGCCCGACGAACTGATTGCCCAGGAGCCGGTCCAGCCGCGCGACCATGCACGTCTGTTGGTTTATGATCGCAAAAGTGGCAAGATCACCGATGATTACTTTTATAACTTGTTGGATTACCTCCCCTCTGACACCTCGATGGTGATAAATAACAGTAAAGTAGAAAAATGTCGACTGCTGTTCGACGAGGGTACTAAAGAGGTATTCATTCTGGAAGCTTTAAATGATACCACAGTCCGAGCCCTGGTACGTCCGGGCAAAAAATTTAAGAAAGGACGTGCTGTTCAGCTATCCGACGAAATTTCTGCCAAAGTCATCGACATTGATGAGGAAGGTATTCGTACGCTCGAAATGAGCCCGTCGCTTGCACAATCGATTTATAATCAATACAAGTACACGCCTTTTCCTCCCTATATCGAGCAGAACGAATCACTTTCTGATGAATACCAAACGGTATATGCCAAAGATCTTGGAAGTAAGGCTGCACCTACGGCGGGACTTCATTTTACTGATGAGCTTCTCGATAAAATTGATAACTCAAATATTGATCAGGCCGAGGTTACGCTCCACGTGGGGCTGGGGACTTTTGCTCCAGTCAAATCTGATCGTATCGATGATCACACGATGCATTCGGAGTGGTTTGAGATAGAAGATGATGTGGCGAAACAACTTAATGAGGCTAATCATATCACTGCGGTAGGCACTACAAGTGTTCGGGTGCTGGAAACTTGTCTTCGGCGACACGACAAGTTTGTTTCCACAAGAACCGAAACTGATATTTTTATCCGACCGGGATTTAATTTCAGAGCTACCGATGCGCTGATTACCAATTTTCATCTCCCCAAAAGTACACTGCTAATGCTTGTGGCAGCTTTTACGGGATACGAGGAGATGCAAGAAATTTATCAGCACGCTATTGACGAGGAGTATCGCTTTTATTCTTTCGGCGATGCTATGCTGCTTCTTTAGTGTTTACCACTGAGGTACAAAAGAAATCTTTAGATTATTTATTGCCCACAGAATTGAACGAATGTAAACTGATCTAGATACTAATGGGAAGCATCTGTTTGTGCCGCTCCCAGCTTGCTTAGTTCCGAGGGAGCTCTGCTCCCGAAGAATAATTTTAAGCTATAGCAACTTGTTGTTCTGCCACAGATCTGTACAGGTGTAAATGATTTGTTATTGATGGTTTCAACGTTTGAGATCCTTCTTCGTTATCCCGACAGGTTTCGGGATCTCTCGTCAAATGACACAATAGGTATGAAGTAGAAACACGTTTTGTTGTCACTGGCAGCTGAGCGATGGTGTGCTAAAACAATTAATCACAAGTCATCCCTAGTGAATGTGCGAGGGATCTCAAATTTTATTCAAAGCAGTCAACTTTAGTCAAAACTAAAGTTAAAACATTTCACGTTTGAGATCCCTCATCCGCCAGTTGGCGGATTCGGGATGACAATGGTAGGAAGAGCCGAGACGGCACGATAAAAATCAACGCTGGACGACTGACTTAGTTGTGAGAGGTTTGTACCCTCGAACAACATATCCTTTCATTCCGATAGGCCGGAAGAGAGCGGAAATCTCCTGCACGATATCCCAACAGATAAAGCGATGGTTTAAGCAAAATTATCTCGATATCAGGTATTTAGCCCAGTCTTTAAGGCTAGGTTAAGGACTGAAAGCGGATATCAGATCGCTCCGCACCAGAGGTACGGAACGAGAGAAATCCCTCCAAATATACCGATGCAGAGGTTTGGCACGAGAAAGTGGTCTACGAGTTGGGTCATTCCTATTCGCCGGACGACAACGCAGTCGTCCGACGAAGTTCTTCTAAATAAAGAAAGCAGCGTCTGTCTATAAACAGAACGCTGCCTTTCAATTCCATTGGCGGCTATAAAGCCGCAATGCAAAAACTACGATTCCGGATTATTTTGCTGCTGTTGCATCTGTTGCTGCATCTGAGCTTGCATATCATCACTGTCGACCATTTTCACCTGGTTTTTCAGTGAGGTGGAAAGCTCTTCGATGTCATCTTCTGACAGCACTTCATCCAGATCATCAATGCCAACTTTTTGCAACAGGTTATAAACCATGCGATTGAACAACATCTGTTGAGCTGCAGAACTAAGCTGCATCAGTTGCTGTTGCGGAACCTGCGCGCCGGACAGTTTGATCTTGTTCATTACCGGCTCAAGCAGAGATTCAATCTTCTTTGACATCTGCTGTTCTAACTCCTTCGCATCTGCATTTTCTTTACTTGTTACTTCATTCCCGTCTGGATCAACTAGCTTCATATTAAATAGTAATCTTAGTTATAAATTTCTTCACACGTTTAACAATGCTTGGAAGGATATCGTTTATCTGGCCATAAATCAAAATAAGCTGGAAAACGTTAAGTTGGACTATACATCTTCTAATGAAGTCCGGTAAACATTCCCCATTGACAGATCCGTCATATATAATGTGTTGCCCGAAGGATCCAAAACAAAATTGTTAAAGCTGCTTTCATCGCTGTCGATACGATAAATCGTTTCCATACTGCCGTCCTTATCAAAATGGATCAGCATTTCTTTCTCATCCTCCGGAACATTCATCATTACATAAAGAGCATCCGACGTTACCTGCATTGCAGAGGCATATGTAAGGGGATAGATGGCATTGCCCTGCATATCCTCGTTTCGCTGGATGGCTTGCTCAAATATTTTATCCTTGATCGGCAGATCTATTGTTGCCTCCCACAGCAATTCGCCGCTTCGATTATATCGCTGAAGCTTTCCGTAGGATTGCAGAAAGGCATAGTAGCTCACATCGTCAAAATCGGTCAGAACCAAATTCTTAAACATATCTGGGACTTCTTCATTCCCGATCTGCTTTTTAGCCTTCTCAAGATCTATCGTCTCCATCTTTTCGGCTTCAGCTTCACCAAAATAAAAACTACTGTCTGCCGAATGGGATAGTTGTAAAAGAGAGCCTTCCACACCATTGGCCGGTATAAGATAACGTTCGGAATCTATAATCGAGGTTTGAGCAAATCCTATACTTTCTCCTTCAAAAGAATGCTGTTCAACAAAGTTGCCTTTACTATCAAACTCACTGATACCAAAATCGGCAAAATCAAAAACATAAATTCGATCACTGTTTATCTGCAACTTACCGGGACGTGCAAACTCTCCGGGTCCTTTTCCTTCTTTGCCAATGCGGTTCACGAAACTGCCATTGGTATCATACAGCAAAACCGATGTTAGCTTATTATCAAATATTGCAACAGTATCTGCGTTTAAAATCGCGATATCAGCCGGACTCGCGATACTATCGGACTCGAACTCCAAAAATGTCTCCAGTTGATCAAAACCAATATCTTTCTCTGTGATCGTTTGTTGAGCAGTATCTTGTTCGGAACACGATATTAATAAGCCAAACAGAATTATCAGTAAAACGTCTGGAACTCTTGAGTTCATAATCGATTATTTATTGAAATGAAAATGTATGTAACTAATAATTTTCCACTAGCGCAAATATCCCCCTTGGAACGATTGTCTAATCCAATCCATTTATTTAGTTCAACATTAAACTAAATAAGAAATAAATAACTTAATTAGGTTATATGACCCATACAGATACAGAAGAACGAACGATCAAAGAAGCAGACACTAACTACCCCATACATGATCTTTTGCAGAAGCGCTGGAGTCCACGCGCTTTCTCTGACAAATCAGTTGATCCAGCCCTCCTGAAACAAATTTTTGAGGCGGCACGCTGGGCTCCGTCATCTTATAATGAGCAGCCCTGGCACTTTATTGTTGCCCGGCAAGAAGAAGAGGAAGCATTTGAAAAATTGGCGCAAGTCCTTAACGAGTTTAACCGTGGCTGGGCCAAAGAGGCGCCGGTATTAGGCCTCGGTCTTGCCAAACAGACATTTGATATTGATGGACGGTCCAATCCTCATGCCGACCACGATCTGGGTCAGGCTATAGCACACCTTACTTTTGAAGCTACGCGGCACGATCTGTATGTGCATCAAATGGCGGGAATTCTGCCTGACAAAGCAAGAATGCTTTATGATATCGGAGGAGATTACGAACCTAAAACAATGTTTGCCATCGGTTACAAAGGAAAACCCGACCTGCTGGAAAAAGATCTTCAGGAGCAAGAGGAGGGTTCCCGCAGTCGGAAATCACTCGGTGAAATCTTATCGATGGATGTCAGTTAATATTTAACTATACAGAATCATCCCGAATCCGCCAGTTTGGTGGATTCGGGATTTCAAATATATCAAATAATCAAAGCTTGCAATACTGCAAAAGCCCTGTCAACGGTTGAGATCCCTCGTCTCTACGATCCTGGGGATGACAAATCTTTAGAGGTTGATTTCCTCCTACTTCAGGTGCTCGTTAAAAAAGGCGATCGTTTTTTCCCAAGCATCTTCCGCTGCTTCTTCGACATACCGGTCACCCGATGGATTAGCAAAAGCATGTCCGGCATCCTCATAGATATGTATAGAGTTTGACACACCAACCTCATTCAGCGCCGACTCAAACTCTTCGACATCCTCCGGCGGAATACTTTCGTCGTCCTCTCCAAAAATTCCGAGGATCGGCATCTCCAGCTTTTTGAGCTCATCGGTATCGGTTTCTAACCGTCCGTAGTAAATAACCGTGGCGTCAATTTCACCAGGATGAGCAAGGGCTGTCTGCAATGACCAGGCTCCGCCAAAACACCAGCCGATGACTCCTATATTTCCGGCTCCTTGCTCTTCAGTAAGATAGTCATAAGCCTGTGAAAGATTATCCAGAGCTTCATCATCATCAACTGATCCGGCTAAATTACCCGCAACATTAGATGATTCAGCAACTTTTCCCTTATACAAATCAACAGCCAGTGCTGTATAACCTTCACCAGCCAACTTATCTGCCATCTTTTGAATATTGGTATTCAATCCCCACCACTCGTGGATCACAATAATGCCCGGCATATCGCCGTCTTCAGCATTCTCCGGCTTCGCCAAATATCCGGTAACATCCTCACCATCTATGGTAGCATACGTAACTTTCTGTCCCGATACTTCTACAGATTGATCCATATCTGTAGAAGCATTTTCAACCGGTTCTTCTCCCTCATGCTCTTCAGCCATCCGATCGACAAAATCGCCATCTTCTCCGGAACCACATCCGAGTAATAATATCAAAGCAAAACTTAAAAACAGACTTCCAATGTTTTTCATATCCCCAGTTATTTATTGCGATTTAATTATTAAAATAGGATACCGCAGAAAAAAGTTGCATGAAGATATTTTAATCCAGCAATTGATGTGGCACAGTCACATTTATCTTAATCGGGAAGAGCAAAAGCTACATATTCATCGCCGGATTTGGCCCCAAGTTTACCACCACCGCAGGCAATCACCACATATTGTTTTCCCTCTACTTCATATATGCTGGGTGTAGCAAAACCTGCTGCCGGGAGATCCTCTTCCCATAACAGTTCACCTGTTCGTTTGTGAAAAGCCCTGATTTTTTCATCCAATGTGGCTGCAATAAAAACAAGTCCGCCAGCCGTAACCACGGGTCCTCCGTAGTTTTCTGTCCCAGTCGGTGGAATACCTTTTTTGTTCAGATGTGGATATTCTCCCAGTGAAGTACGCCATTCATATTCCCCAGTATTGAGATTAATCGCATTCAATGTACCCCAGGGTGGGCTATTAGCCGGATATCCGTCGGGAGTTTGAAATTTCTGATAACCGGTCATAGCGTAAGGTACAGAACTATCGTCACCTGTTACTTCTCTGTTATTTTCTTCTGGGATATCATAATGCTGCTCTTCTAATAAATAATTGACGATCGCCTTTTTGTCTGACTCTGGAAGGTGATTAAAACTGGGCATCATACGGCGCCCGCTGTTTACAAGTTCCAGCATCTCGTTCGGACTATATTGCTCATCTACATTAATCAGCGACGGATTATTTCCACTACCTTTTCGATCCGGACCATGGCAAGCCATACAGTTTGCCAGATAGGCTTGCCTCCCAACTGTAAAAGGAGTGGACTGTTGATCATTTGAAACTGCTGAATTTTTAAAACCCGTCGGCACCATTGTCATGATCCATGGTACTTCGTTACTATTGACATATAATATTCCGGTCTCCGGGTCATAAGCATTACCGCCCCACTCTGATCCGCCATCAAAGCCGGGAAACATCAGCGTGCCACGCAGTGAAGGAGGCTCAAACATATGATCGCTGTTTAAACTGCCAAGCTGCTTTTTAAGCTCCACTTGCACTTCTCTAGATGCATAAGGATTGATATCCAAGCTATCCATTTTCTGCCTGATAAAAGGCTCCGGTTTCACCGGCATCGGCTGCGTGGGCCATGGCTGTTCTCCCTCCAGATTGGATTTTGCGGGTACGGATTTTTCCTCAATTGGGAATAAAGGATCACCTGTTTCGCGATCAAATAAAAAGACAAACCCGGTTTTGGTGGTCTGTGCCACTGCATCCACCTGCCGTCCATCGTGACTGACCGTTACTAAACTGGGCGGCGACGGCAGATCGCGATCCCACAAGTCGTGGTGCACCGTCTGATAATGCCAGATTCTTTCACCCGTGGAAGCATCCAGCGCCAACAGTGTATTGGCAAACAGATTCTTTCCTTTTCGGTTGCCTCCATAAAAATCCGGCGCTGCTGATCCTGTCGGCACATAAACAATTTCCCGCTTCTCATCGAGCGCCATTCCGGCCCAGCTGTTCGCTCCGCCAGTGCGTTTCCAGGCATCTAGATCATCCCAGCTATCATAACCGAATTCACCGGGACGTGGTATAGTGTGAAATGTCCACAGCAGCTCTCCGCTCCGAACATCAAAGGCTCTAATATCTCCCGGTGCCGCATCCGCCCCTTCCGACACCCGCGAACCAATGATAATAAGATTGTTATAAATAATCCCAGGCGATGTAGCTGATACATGCAGATCCTCCGAACGTTCGCCCAATCCCTGCTTCAGGCTTGCTTGCCCTTTATCCCCAAAACTTTTTATTGGGGATCCATCTTTGGCATCAAGGGCATAAAGGGTGGGACCTGCCGTAAACAATATCCGCCGATCTTCTCCATTTTCCCAATATGTGACCCCGCGATTTACGTTTAGCCAATGAACGATATCCGCCGAATCCGGAAAGGGGTTGAATACCCACCGCTCCTGGCCCGTTGCTGCATCAAGGGCAAAAACTTTCAAACTAGGAGAGGTGGCATAGAGCGTTTGATCGATAATTATGGCATTGGCCTGAATCTGGGAACTCTTGGCTGTGTCCGCATCGCCCGTATGATAGGTCCATGCTTTTTCGAGTTTATCTACATTTGAGGTATCGATCTGATCCAGTGAAGAAAATCGAATTGAAGATTCAGTGCCACCCCGAACTTCCCAGCTGCTATAGTCGGGCTTTGAAAATTCAGAGGTGCATCCCAAACAAATTATAATAATAGCCAACCAGTATGATTTTATAGTTTTCAATCCCATCACTGTAGACTCCTGCACCATACTCCTACTGTAGATTATAGTATATTATAGACGAAAAGTAATACAGAATGGTACAAGCAGAGCTTGCACCATTCTATTGGTAATAGCTTAGCAGTTTGCAAGCATCTAAATAAGAAAGATATTTTAACTCTTCATCATTCAGTACCCTTTTTAGGAACAATTCGCTGAATACCATTCCCTTCAGTAGCCACATATATATAGCCGTCAGGCCCCTGTTTTACATCCCGGGTACGGCCGATATTCTCAAAAAGAATCTCGTCGCTGACAATGGTATTATCTTCCACATCACAACGGACGATATAACCAAACTTCAGAGATCCCACCAATACATCCCCCTGCCATTCCGGATATCGTTCGCTGGTCACAAAGGTCATTCCCGACGGAGCAATCGACGGATCCCAATACCACACAGGCTGCTCCATACCAGCTTTGGCGGTATCTTCAGCAAACTCGGTTCCACTATAATTGATACCAAAACTGATTACCGGCCAGCCGTAGTTGTTGCCAGCCTCGATAATATTCACTTCGTCGCCGCCGCGCGGCCCGTGTTCATGCTCCCAGAGCTGTCCTGTTTCGGGATGCATATCCATACCCTGCGGATTGCGAATGCCGTAGGCAAAAATCGCTTCCTTGGCGCCCGCCTCTCCCACAAAAGGATTGTCCTCGGGAATGGCCCCGTCATCGTGCAGCCTGTATATTTTTCCGCCGTCGTGTGTTATATCCTGGGGATTCTCATCGCGATTTCCGCGATCCCCAATTCCAAAATAAACATGACCTTCATCATCAAACTCAATACGGCTGCCAAAATGCTGTCCGCGCCCGGTATTAGGTTCAGCCTTATACAATTTCTCCTGATCGATCAGGCTGGTGCGGTCATCATTCAGCCTGGCACGCATAAGCGTTGTATTGGCGCCAGAACCTCCCTCAGGATCGGAATAGGTAAAATAGATCCATCCGTTTTGCTCATAATCAGGATGCAGTGTAACATCTAAAAACCCACCCTGTCCACGCGCCCAGACTTCAGGAACCCCTTCTATATTTTCATTTACTATCTCATCATTACTAACCAAATACAGCTGTCCTTCGCGGTGGGTAACCAACATATCGCCGTCGGGCAGCCACGCCATACCCCAAGGAAGAGAAATATCCGTCACCACTGTTTCGGTCGTATAATTTAGGTCTTCTCCTTTTTCAATATCAGCCTGGGCCTGCATCGCCAGCGGAACGGCAAGTATTATACTAAAGACCAGCAGTAGACTAAGTAGGAATAGTTTCTTCATAGATAGCGGAAAATTATAATTATATGTTATCTAATAGAGATCTTAATCTATTAGTATGCTTCTTTTGCTGCAACTTTCCAATAGCTCTTTTGGGCCACAGCTGATCTGTAAAACACTTTTTGCTTTCATGATCGCAATCTTATTTATTTGAAATGATATAAAGAAAAAAGACTTATCAGAGGGTAATATTAAACTTAAAAAGGGGTACTTATGAGTTTTGATTTTAAAAAAGCCAAACAATCTTTCGATAGCCTATCATTTAAAAACCGATCTAAGGCAATCTTAAATCTGATAAAAAATACTTTTACCATAATCGGGCGTGATAAAGATATCGTAGCACCATGGATACGGATGGCTATTTATAACTTTGTTATGGTCACAGCCTTTTTTACTGCATGGTTGGGGTATGAGTATAATTTTTCGGTAGTGACAATAGGTTGGTTATCGGCTCTGTCAATTTTGCTGTTTCTTTACAAACACTTTTATCACAACCGCCAGGAAGTTCGGATGAGCTGGACGGTCTATGAAACAATTATCGGGAATGATCCATCGTACAAAGGCGCCAAAACAGCGAGCAAAAAGGTAAAATCGCAGACCCGCAAACTGGCCTGGATGGATATCGGTATGGGTCTGGCAAAAAATGCCAAATCCAACGAAGGCGGTTTGGTAAATAAGCTTATAAATATGTTTATAGAAGGGATTGAAGAGGTCTGGGATCTGATCAATCATTACCTGTTGCCGTCGGTGGCTGTTGACAATGTGGATATTTCACCGGGGATTAAGAAAATGAAGAAACTGAAAGACCAGGTGCCTGAAACCCTGCTTGGTGTGTTTGGAATTGATTTTCTCGGTGATGTCGTGAAGCGGATTACGAGGCCGATTTATACTGGACTCACAATTGTAGCAGGGCTGCTTATGTACTTTGCCGCAGGGCACTTGCCATCGTATGAAGTGCCAGATTTTTCATTTACCCTCTCATTAGTGCCACTTATAGTTGCCCTCTTTATTGGCAAGTTATTCAAAAATCTGTTGGAACGTACCGTTACCTCAATCAAGGTAATCTACTTCACGATCTTCTATACAAAGATTACCCATCCCGACAGAATTGCTGACGAAATGCAGGAAGAGCTACTAACCTACTTAAAACTTGATCAAGTAGAAGAGGTGGAAAATCTGAAAGATCAACCGGGTGGTGCACCGGAACCCGCTACTACCTGATAAGCCTTTCTACTAAACTGGAATTAATAGTTAATAGCCGGTTGTTATTTACCCAATGAAGCGGGATATTTAGGGTCGCTTGAAAATGATCAAGCCGATGATATTCCACCAATGCGCCCGTAGCTCAACTGGATAGAGCGTCTGACTTCGGATCAGAAGGCTGAGGGTTCGAATCCTTCCGGGCGTACACCTCTAAAACAGTACATAAACCCCGTTTATTTAATTATAGACGGGGTTTTTTGTTTGTATTTAGCCCATCTTCCTACCCCTTCTGCATGAAATATTTTCATAATTCATACATATTTTACTGGACTGATGTAACATATGATGTTACATTACTCTCCAACCTTAACTACTCATATGAAAAATTATGGCCAGTCTAAGAAAACGAAATAACTACTACTCTATCGTTTTTGCCACGCGGGTTGATGGCGAACTCATTCAAAAAGCTTATGCACTTGGTACCAAGTACAAAAAGATAGCCGAGCAAAAAAAACATCAATACGAAAAATTATATGAAGCTGGTGAGATAAATCCATTTGCTGATGATTGGAATCTTCAGGAGTATGAAAAAATGCAGGAGTTGAAAGGCACTTCTGTTGTAAGTCCCATCTTAAATGAACTTCAAAAGAAATTTTTAAGAGAAAAGACAAACGTAACTGCTAAAACCAAGAAAACTTATAAGTACATCATACGTCAATTTATGGAAGGAGTAGGCTATACAATGCCCGTCACAAGAATTGATGCTGATGATATTCGTGCTTTTTGCCTGCGAGATGACTTAGCCAATGCTTCAAAAAAGAATTACCTAAAACACTTGAAAGTATTCTTCAACTGGCTGGTCGCAGAAGAATACATAGAAACCAATCCATGCGATAAAATTGCCTTGCCTAAGGTTCGAGATAATCTTGTTGATAAGATTATTGAAGAGGATGACCTTGATTTAATTTTTAAAAAATTTCGAGAGTATCAGTTAAAACACAAAAAAGCTCGTGCTATCCAATCCTCAGATCAGATGCAGCTTTGGTTTAAGCCGCTAATCACACTGGCTTTTTATACTGGTATGAGACGTAAAGAAATCATCCAGTTGCGCTGGGAGCATATCAACCTTAAAGAGGGATTTATTAGAGTTACTGATACTAAAAACGGTTCTGAACGAACTATACCAATCTTTGAAACTTTATATTGGCGTTTAATTGCCTGGAAAAAACTTATGGGCAATCCTAAAAAAGGATTAGTTTTCCCGAGTCCAAAATCAACGCCTGATCGAGAAATTGCAATGACGGGAGATAATGTCTCCAAACGTTTTAAATTCTATGCCACTGAGGAAGCCGAGCTAAAGGACACTATTAACTTCCACGGGCTCCGCCACTCTTGTGCAACTTATTTATTGCGCATTGGTTTTAATGTCATAGAAGTAAAAAATATGCTTGGCCATAAAAGTCTTGAAGTTACCAATCGCTATGTTCACTTGGTGGCGAAAGATCTAATGCGTTCTGCAAACCGAAATGGTAAAATGAATTATCTGAATGAAGCATAAGATACCGGTTACAAGATTTGACTCCTTATCAAAGAGAGATTTGTTACTTAAGCTTACAGCTGATCGGTTTTCCAAACTCTCCAATGATTTAAATTTTGAATCAGATATTAAACGATATCAAGCTACTAGTATCACAGCCATAGCATACCTGAAAGAGACCAATCAATATCGCAGGCAACTTCAGCTCTGCCTTAAAAATTTCGCCGGTAGAACAGCCGAGACCTTTCGCCCGGAGTTTATTTCAGCTGTTAAAAAACTGTACCAGCAACATTTAATAAATCTTGGCCGGGGTGTTATTGAATTCTCTGAGCAAAAAATAAACAGAAAGAAGTTCCTGGATTTAGATTTCAGTGGTGCTAAAATTAACAATGCCCACTTCTCAGGGATCCTGGAGAATCTTTTTAATGAGTATGGAGAAGGTGTTCTTAATCTGGACCATGCTCCCTGGAGATGTAGAATGGCCCGCATCTATAATTGCTCAAAAGATACCATGAACCGTTTGGAAGGTAAGCTTCGAACCATTGGGCAATTCGGTTGCCTCGATGATGCTATTTCATTCTTAGAGATCCGCATAGGCTTGCACGGCAAGTATACCTTTAAGGTTTTAGTCAATGATTTAGATGAACTAATCAATGATTTACTTATTGACAGCTCCAACGGGCATATCAATAAAGTGAAAGCTCAAAAACCAGTTGACGAGCTTGTAAAAGAAGCAGCCGGGAAATACGAAGTTCTAAATTCGCCTACCTATCTCGTTAATCCAAAAGCTTACAAGTCCATTCTCAAACACCGGATCAAATCCACTCTGAAAAACAGATAGTTTTCTTAAAACAGGTTGAAATCTGTATAAAAAAACCTATCCTTCTGTCAATTAGAGCCTGGTTTTTCAAGAACAATTACAGATTTTGATTTTCAGTACCAAAATCCCCTGTTTATTTTCAAAATCTGTTTTTTCTTGGAAGTGTTTTTAATAAGGGATTGCCTTTTCTTTAGTGCCATAAAATTTTTGCAACCCCAAAGATATCATCTATGAATCCTCCAGACCCCAAAGAAAATATCATGGCAACTATAGCCATTCTTGATGCCAAGTTAGATACCATCCTTAATATGCTGAATGCAAAACCTGATAAATCAAAGTTCATGACAGCTAAAGAAGTTGAATCTCTAATTGGATTACATCATCGCAGCATTCTCAATAGAAGCAACCTGCCTCCTGAAGACAAAAACTTTGTACCATTTCACCGGTTTGGAACACGCCGAAAATATTTTGAGCGCAAAGTCATAGAAAAAATATTTTTGCCATAAGTGTAACAAATCACGACTAAAATACTCTTGTATATATTTATTTTTGTAACTAAAAAATAAGTCAAGTAGGAGTGACCTATGCTCAATACCAGTGAACCAACATTACGGGGCCCAAATACAAAACAGATCAACAGTAAAAAGAAAGTGCTTACTCTTATCGAACAGCTTTCTTCAGTAGTTCAAGAAGTGCGCTCTGAACATCCGGATCAAGCCGCAGGTGCGGTTGCTCAGATAGCTGATCTTCGATATCACTTACAAGCTTCTTAATCTCTTTCATGCGGTTATCAAGCAACTGCTTTTCTTTCAGCTCTTCGCTAATATCGGCCATTTCATTAACGGTAAATGGTGCGCCCTCTGCCGTTAGTAGCCAATTAAGATTTATCCCTGATTGTGCAAACCGTATTAGCGTGGAGCTGTTTACTTCTGTCTTCCCTCCATTTTTTATCTCTGAAATCACAGACCGATTTACGCCCGTCTCCCGCTGCATTTCAGACACATTTCCATCGTAATACTCTTCCAGCAGATACCGGACATTATCTTGTAATATTTCGCCAGATTTTTTTTCCAAAATTCCTCTTTTCCTATCCTATTGGTTTTGATATGGTTAACGTAATGTCCCTTTCTTTTTAAGTTACGTTCACACCATATTTAATTGTTTCGTTGTTATCACATCACTACTTTAGCCCTGTAGGTAACGGTAATGTTTACGTGTAACCATCCGATTATACTACTTACCCTTTAATTTTAAAAGACAGAAGTACAATTGTGAACGGACCAATAACAAAACATGAAATTAACCGGCTACGCCTAGCCGTCATAAAAGGCCAGATAATGGAGCAATATGATACCTATGATGATTTTCGCAAAATCCTATTTCCTGATATAAAGCTAAACACCTTCCGACAGTGGTTCAAAAAACCCTATTACATTTCGGATCATCGCTTGTGTAAAATGGAACGAGCATTAGGGATTTCGGAGCAGGTTCTTACCCTCATTCTCAACAAGAAATTTGGTCTCCCCATGGGAGCTCTTTGTAAGATCAAAGGCATTCGACTAACCCTTTAACCAATCGCAACCTATGGCCAAAATACGTACTCGCTATACCCTTGGGGATACCATCCAGTTCATAGACAGCGATGGTAACAAACGTAAAGAAATCGTCCGCATGATCGAAACACAGATCGTAGAAGGTTACGACCTCTGGGTGATTTACGGATATGGAGACAATCTCTATGAACTCAACCATGTAAGTGAACACAAAATTCTAAAATCTCAACGACAAATAAATGAGCAGCAACACTCGGGAAGAGTCCTTAACACTCCTATCACCAAACAACCAGCAACAACCCGATGACTACGGGCCAACAGTATCCAATTCTCAAAATGAACCGTTCGAATATGTCGACAGCTCCGATCCGTTGGATTTTGGCTGGTATCGCAATGAAACCGATGGCACCAGTCGCCGGATCGGCACCTTCGATATCGAAATACATTCCAAGATCATCCGCTATAATCCCGAAACACTGAAATGGGATTCGACGCTCTATGAATGCCAGGTGAGCTGGCTGACCCCAGAAACCCGAAAACTTACACAGAGCGAGCTGTTCGTACTGGAGCCGGAAGACCTGCTGTCCAAGAAAGCCTTCCAGATTCAGATCTTTAAGCATTCTTATCAGTCGGCTCGCTTCAAGTCTGATGATGAGATCCTCTTCTTTATGAGCTTTTTGTGTAACCGCTGGCAGCCGCAAACGGTCTATGAGTTCAACTATTATGGCTTTATAGAACACCATGGCTACACCTTTTATCTGACCCGCAACGCCTTAATTAATATTCCGGATGATCACCTTCGGGAGCCCCAATACATGATAGCACCTGACCGAGACTCTGGCCTATTCCCCATGGTAGCTGCCGACACTACCTTTTACGTCAAGCCCGGCCGCATTGAACCCGCTCCGTTGTTAGATCTTCCTTCGCCCACAGATGGCTTTTATAGCGATGAAGAGCACCACCTGTATGTTGATAAAGAGCTACACTATTTTATCGATACGGTGCGGGATAAATTTGGAGAGCTTATCTCCGGACAACAGCCCGAAAAAAAGGCGGAAGGGTATTTCATCTTCTCCTATATGCTTTCCTTTCTATTTTTTGATGAGATCTACAATGTGTTTAAACATGTCGTGTTTCTATACCTATTTGGAGAACCATCAACCGGTAAGGGACAACTGTCTCAAATCATGCTCAATTTCTTTGGCCAATCCTTTACGGACGTAGATTCCAATCCTACGCTCAAGTCCGCCGAAAACAAGCTAGCCAACCACAGCAAGATCCCGGTCATTATGGATGAGTTTGTCCCCGGAAAAGGCAAGATCACGCCACAAGTATTTAACATGTGGTACGAATTGAGACAACGTGGGGTAAGCGCCTCCCACGATCGGACCAAAAACGCCTGGAGCCCCGTGCGTTCCCAGCTGATGTTTATCTCCAACTACAAACCCACCGAGGACCACTTCCGATCGCGGTGTATTATGATCGAATACGCCAAAGACAAACGTGGTTCGGTGGATAATCTTTGGTGGTTTGATAACCACAAAAAAGAGATGCAACGGCTCTTTCTATCTCTGCTGTACAAGTTTAATGATTTCAATCGCGAGTTGTTCAAAAGTGAGTTACTCTGGACCAAACGCCTGCTTACCGAAGCCGTCGAGCAAGAACTGGGGCGACGAAGTGACCAGGAAGGCGTGCGATTTCAGATTAAGGACCGGCAAATCGAAAATATGGCGGCCCTTATTACGGTGGATCTATTTGTTTGTCGACCCAATGACGTACAGTTCGCGGAATTTGTTAGCCAATCAGCCCAAGAAAATCGAAACTCCAAGGTAAGCGAAGAGGACCTCCGGGAGATGCAGAACCTGCTTCGGGATTCGCGCGTATCCACCGAAATATTTCGTTATGGCGTGGAGTTTCTAGCCAATTCCGCTGAGCGTGAAGTGCACCAAACCCCACTTCAGCAGTTCCTAGCCAGCATTGAGATTATGAATGATAACGGGGAGCTCCCGAAACGATACTACGGCTGGAACAGCAAGGATGGGCTGGTAATGTACTGGAGTGGCATTTGGGACGCCTACACCAACTATAACAAAGGCCGGGAGTATATCAGCCAGGATATTATCCGAGAAGAAATTGAAGCATTGGACCTGCACGGAAAGGCAAAAACCAATTATTACAGCTACGAGGATCCGGTGAAGGGTACCGTCAAAGAAAGCCGACATGGCTACCATATTCCCCGCAAACATCTAACGCCAACCTGGCTACGCGCCTTTGGTAAGCGGGAGGAGGCGAACATCATGTTGGAAGAGCAAGGCCGCCAGCCGGCCACCGAATACCAGACAAGCACCGGTGATAGCTCGCCACCATTTTAGGCGAAAATTGGAGAAATCTATGATTTTCTAAGAATTTGAAAACACCGTCTTATTTTCTTAGAACTTCCTTTTCTTCCCCAAACAACACCCTGTAAGTATAATAATAATAGTTAGTTAGTAAATAATAATATATCTAAGAAAACCACTAAGAACGGGCTAAGAAGTCTAAGATCGGTCTAAGATATCTAAGATGAATCTTTGCCAATTTCTTAGACACTTAACTTATAGTTTTTACTGCACTTAACCTTGGCTTCTAAGAAAATAAGAAAGACTATGTCTAATTTTGAAAATCCTGAAAATACCACCAACCCAACGGGCAACATGTCCTCCAACAATGAAGATTTCATGACGATTGGCGAAGCGATCAGCTATATGTGTAAAAAGCTGGGACGCATCTCCCGGACCACTTTTTACCGGTGCGGCTATCGCAAAATGATAACCGTGCGCAGTTACGGGCGGAATAAAAGTACCGGCCGTGAAGCCGTTAAGCTGTGCCGCAAGTCAGAAGTGGATGAAATCATTCAGACCATTCAGGAGAATCCCCATGCCGAAAACATCTAACCGCGTAGATGAAATGCCGATTACCAGGCAAAAAGTGATAAAATCATCTATATCTACTGAGTATCTGACAGCAAAAGTAGATGAAATTAATCGCCAGTATCATGATTACAACAAACTTCATCTATCTATAGATGAAAATAACCAACGCATTCAGATTAACTATATAAATGAGGATGGTTTTGAGGTTTCGCTAACCAGTTGGCTCGATATGGGACAAGTTGGGACGTACCTTCAAAACTACCTGCGTATGTTCTGCCTGGATCCCAACCGTATAGATCGTTTTTTCGATATAGATGAAGCTACAGTTATTCTGCCTATCGACTGGCTTCGGCCTACGAGGAAACGCCCAAAAGGTATTGCGAAAGGGTTTGTCTACATGAGACAAGCTTATCAGGGATTAATACCCCGGCGAAACCCTATTTCTGTTAGACTAAATGTAAAAGAAAAAGGTCTTTTTGATATTGTGGATGGAAATTCTACCTATTTTGTCGCAAAACAGATTGGAATAAAATCGATGCCAGTAAAACTTATATAATTACTATTATTTTTTAATAGTCTTTGCTCTTTCTCGGCCTAGTCCTTAGAATAAATGCAATTATAAAGTTGGTTTTTTATAAATAAAGGCGTTAATACAATCTTTTCACGAACAGCCACCATTAAATCCTAATGGAAAATAGAGACTTCAAATGGGATATATATATCAAGAAATAGAGACAGATAAGTTAAGCTTGGATTTCTTAAATCCTCGTTATGAAAAGGCAGAAAATCAAAGAGACGCATTACAAAAAATGCTTTCAGACCAAAAAGATAAACTAGTTAATCTTGCTGAAAGCATAATCGAAAATGGCCTAAACCCATCAGACATACCAATAGTTATTAATGGTAGCAACAGTGATTATACAGTTTTAGAGGGTAATAGAAGGATTACAGCACTTATCCTCATGTCCCAACCAGACATCATTGACTTAATTACTGATTCAGGGATAAAACGATCATTCAAAGAACTTCATGAGCTATATCTTGAGGATCCAATCAAGAAAATTAGATGTGTCCTGTTTGATAAACGGGAAGAAGCAAATATTTGGATAAACCAAAAACATTCAGGAGAACAAGATGGTGTTGGCATTGTAAAATGGGGTGCAAAAGAAAAGGCTAGGTTTCAAGAACGCAGTGGAGAAATTGACCCCAGATTATATGCATTGGAACTGGTCAAATCACATGCAGAACTAACCGAATCTGAAAAAGAACTAGTTGATGATGTTGCCATTACAACACTTGCTAGAATTCTAACTGACAGCAATATAAAAGATACTATAGGAGTAGGCATTGTAGGCGACAAGCTTGTATCTAAAACTGAGCTGGCAAACTATATTGACCCATTAACCAAAATAGTTTTAGACCTTGCTTATAAAAGGATAAAAGTAACTGATGTCTATTATTCTGGTGATAGAGAAGGGTATTTGCATACTTTTGATGATGATATTCTGCCAAATAATGACAGTTTAGGTGAAGAGTTCGAAGAGGTTGAAGTTGATATTTCATTAACGGAAGAGACTGAAGAAAATACAGATTCAGAGGATACCTCAGAAGAAGATTCAAAAGACGAGGATTCAAAAACTAATGATACTTCTAAAAGATGGAATCTAATTCCAAGAGATTTAGATTGGAAGATTGAAAACAAAAGAGCTCTTCAAATTTTTAAGGAACTACAAAAACTGAATATCAAAGCTTACAAAAATTCAATTTCAGTAGTTCTTAGGGTTTTCCTAGAGATTAGCATGGATCATTTTATAGAAGAAAAAGAGCTAGACAATGTGTATGAACATGAAAAGTTTACTAAAAAAGTTTCTAAAATTGCTGACTATATGCAGGAAAATGACATTTTGAATAGAGATCAACTGAAGGCACCCAGAAATGCTGCAAGTAATCCCCATCACTTATTTTCTGTAGATACTTTTCATAGTTATGTGCATAACCGCTACCTAATTCCCTCACCAAATGAATTAATCATTACTTGGGACAACATGGAACTATTTGTTAAAAAACTCTGGGAAAATTAATATGAGATTTATATCACCACTCAGGTATCCCGGAGGAAAAGCTAAGCTAGCCCCTTTTTTTCACAACCTAATTAGTAAAAATGACTTATATGATTATGAATATGTAGAACCGTATGCAGGAGGTGCGGGAGTCGCCCTAGATTTACTAAGTAAAAAATTTGTTAAAAAAATTCATCTGAATGACTTAGACTACTCTATCTATAGCTTTTGGCATTCAATTCTCAATCATCCCGATAAGTTTTGTGAGGAAATAAAAAAAATACCAGTTAGTCTTGATGAATGGGAAGAACAAAAAGAGATTGTCACCAAACCAGACAATCATAATATCTTTGAAGTCGGTTTTGCCACATTTTATTTAAATCGTACTAATCGATCAGGGATTATTAATGGCGGTGTAATAGGCGGAAAATCCCAAGAAGGAAAATGGAAAATTGATGCCAGGTTTAACAAAAAAAACCTTATAAAAAGAATAAAGTTTATAAGCCTTTACAGCTCACAAATAGAGATTTATAACAAAGACGCTGCCCAATTCTTACAAGAAACAATTAGCTCAATCAATGACAAAAGTCTGATTTACCTTGACCCTCCTTACTATGAGAAAGGAAGTAAACTATATGAAAATCATTATTTGCACGATGACCATCTAGAAATTTCTAACATTATAGATGAAGTCAAAAAATATTGGGTTATATCGTATGATAATAAAGATCCAATCAACAATATGTATGAAGATTATGACAGATTATTTTATGACTTACACTATAGTGCACAAAAGAAATATTTTGGATCTGAAGTTATAATACTGGACCCAAGATTAACCTTCCCCAACATTGAAGAAATTAATATCATTAAAAATCCTACCAGGATATCTGCAAATTAAAGCTTTATTTCCCTCTTCCAATCCAGCAATTCCAATCCTACTGACACAAAGTTGTCAGTAACGCAGTGTATATTTCATCTACTTTTTCTTTATAACTAAGGAGAGCAATATGATTACACTCAAGATTGGAAAAGAACAGAGAAAGAATGATGATATAAAAGAGCGTTGGATTGCCCAGCAAATAAGGAAGAGACAGAAGGATGATCAGCCCATTTGTGTAAAAGCAATCATTAATGAAGGAGATGTTAATGTAAGCTTTTCAACTGCTGCCTGTACAAGTACTGGTGGCGGCGGTGGTCGTGCCCCAAATCGGAAAGAACGCAAACTACTTGATCTTTGGAAAAATAAAGGTTTAAAAAAAGAAGATATAAATGCAGGCATGATCATCTCCTTCCTTAACCAATATGATAAATATCTATAATTAAATTGGAAGGCGCATAGTATTGCGCCTTCCATTATATTCTCACATCTTAATAGCCAAATTCAAACATCAACTTGTAGCATCTCCATGCCAGAAAGCCGTCAAGAACTCCGCACTAAACTACAAAAGAAGCTTCGGGAACTTTTTCAGTTCAATAAGTCAGATCTAAATTTTGGTATATATCGCATTCTCAATCGTAAAAGAGATGAGATTGAAGCATTTATTGAAGAAGATCTGTTAAATGCTATTGAAAAGGGACTGGAAGAATATACCCAGGATGATGTGTCTCAGCTTGATGAGCTAAAACAGGATATTAAAAATACGCTGGGAGAACAGGCCTTTGAAAATGGAGGTCTTGCGGAGCAGTACGAAAATACTCCTTTAGGTAAAAAGTATCTGCAAGCTAAAGAGAAGGCCGAAAAACAAGAAGTCGGTGAAGAAATTGAGAAACGTATATACCAAGATTTATACACGTTCTTTTCGCGCTACTATGACGATGGGGATTTCCTCACCCAGCGACGTATTAGCACACGTGACTCCAAATATGCTATTCCCTATAACGGTGAGGAAGTAAAGCTGCACTGGGCCAATAAAGACCAGTACTATATTAAAACCGGTGAACACTTTGCGAACTATAAATTTGAGGCTAATGACCTGAATATATGGTTTAAAGTACAGCAGGCCGAAGTAGAGAAGGACAATGTGAAAGAAAGTGATACGCGATACTTTGTGCTCCGTCCGGATGATCCTATCGAAGTTAATGAAGAAAAAGATACGCTTACGCTTTGGTTTGAGTACCGTCCACTGAAGGATGAAGAGGAGGAAAAGTGGCTCGAAATTTACAATGAAACTGCAGGTAAATCACTTAAAACGATAGATAGAGAACGCCTTTGTACTGCTTTTGATGACTTGGTGCGCAGTGAGGTGACTGGCCGCTGGCGCGATGCTTTATCTACCATGCCGGATGACAAGGAGCATTCTCTGCTGTACGAAAAGCTGAATCATTTTACGGCCAAGAATACAACAGATTATTTCATTCACAAGAATCTGAAAGAGTTCTTGGAACGGGAGTTGGAATACTATCTGAAGCATGAAGTAATACAAGTAGATGATTTTATTAAAGCCGATTCTGAGCAGCCACTACAAACGGCGTTAACGCGGGCAAAAGTGGTAGGTGATATCGCGCAAAAAGTAATTTTCTTCCTGAAACAAATTGAAGAATATCAGAAGAAACTTTTTGAAAAAAGAAAATTTGTAGTAGACACTCACTACTGCGTAGCGTTGGATAAGGTCCCCGAAGAACTTTATGAAACCATCTTAGAGAATGAGAAGCAGCTGGCCTACTGGGAAGACTGCTATAGTATGGACCAGTGGGAAAAGAACCTGGAGTGGAATGGCGAGTGGACGAAAGCAACGTTAAAGAGCCATCCACATATGATGATAGATACCAAGTTTTTTGAGGCTGATTTCAAATATAAGCTATTAGCCTCTTATGATAATTTGGAAGAAGAGTTAGGTGGGTTGTTAATCAATGGAGAAAATTTTCAAACGGTAAATCTTCTCACTGAGAAATATAGAGAAAAAATAAAAAGCACCTATTTAGATCCACCTTATAACACAAGCGCATCAGAAATTCTATATAAAAATAGTTTCAAGCATTCTTCTTGGCTTGCATTAATAGAAAATCGCCTTGTTCGAGGAGATAATCTACTTAAAGAAGATGGCATATTATGTATTACAATTGATGATGTAGAATACCATCGTCTTTACGCACTGCTTAAAAATTTGTATGGGGAAGAGAATATTGCGGGTGTTTCAGCTATAAAAAATAACCCTTCAGGCAGATCCACTGTTACCGGCTTTTCTATTTCTCATGAGTATGCAATATTTGTTTTGAAATCGAAAAATTCTTCAGTGGGCAGATTAGAAAGAAGCAAAAGCCAAAAAGAAAGATATGATGAAGAAGATGAAAAAGGTAGATTTGAATGGGTAAACTTCCGCAAACATGGAGGTACAAGAGATGAAAGCCCCAAAATGTTTTATCCGATTTACATAACAGATTCAGAAATAAGAGTTCCTGAAATGGAATGGAAAGAAGAAAAGCAAGAATGGGTTACCCAGGAAGATCCAAGTGATGATGAGAAAGTTGTTTATCCTATTGATGACAATGATCAAGAACGAAGGTGGAAGTGGGGAATCGATCGATTTTTAGAAAACCCTGATGAATTTAGTGTTCGAGAAGATGTTCATGGGAATAATGCAGTATATATGAAAGCCCGGATGAATGAAGAAGGAATTCTACCACCAACTATATGGGATAAAACAAAATATTCATCTACTGCCTACGGTACCAACTTACTAAAAAAACTCTTTAAAGAATTAGGGGCATTTTCTTATCCAAAATCAATTCATGCAGTTGAAGATTCACTTCGTGTTGCTGATTTAGGGCCAAATGACATCGCTTTGGACTATTTCGCCGGTTCAGGAACAACAGGACATGCAGTTTTAAATTTTAATAAAGAAGATAACGGTGAAAGAAAATACATTTTGGTAGAAATGGGTAAGTATTTCAATACTGTACTCAAGCCACGCCTTCAAAAGGTAGTATTTTCTGACGATTGGAAAGACGGTATTCCACAAAATAAAGACGGCCAATCACATGCCTTCAAGTATCACCTCATTGAATCCTATGAGGATGCCTTGAACAACATCGATTTTAAAGAAAAGAAAGATGTTCAGCAGGCGATGGAGTTTGACGATTATATGCTCAAATACATGCTGGATTTCGAAACCAAAGGGGTCAGCGCTACGCTGTTAAAAGATGAGGCCTTCGAAACGCCCTTTGACTATGAGCTAAATATACAGCGCGGCCATGAAAGTCCTGCTCCTGAAAAAGTTGATATGGTAGAAACCTTCCATTACCTCATTGGACTTTGGGTACAAACGCTGCATCGATATGAGCATCAGAACAGGAAGTATATTATCAGCAAAGGAGAAATTCGTGATGAGGATGCTATTGAAGATGTGCTTGTGATTTGGAGAAGTACCGAAGAGTTGGATTTAAATGAAGAGGCTGCATGGGTTACTGAGGAAATTATAGGAGATAATACTTTTGATAGAATCTATGTCAATGGAGCAAGTAAGATAAAAGACGCCGAACCCACGGAGATCACCTTTCGGGAAAAAATGTTTGAGGGAGTAGCATGAAATTAAAGAAACGATTATCGCTTTTAGGATATTTACGCAAGCAGTTTGGGGTTTACAATATCCATGATCCCAAATCTATCCAGCGCTATTACCAGGAATTAAGTCGGGACACCGAAGGGGCCGCTTATGATGCCGATGGCATTAGTACGCTGTGCAAGGTGTTGCAGAGCCACGGCCGCGTAGAAGTAGATAATCAGAAACTTCGGGAATATGATCAGAACATATCTGCTCATACAGCAAAGATAAATGAGAATCGCCAGCAGAAAGATCATATTGTATTCAAATACTTTCAGCTGTTAGCTGGTTTTTATACCGAATATTATCTTGATCAGATAACAAGTGATAAAGAGGCATTTTTAGATGAGCTGAATACTTTTGTTTCTGAGCAAGAAGACAAACACCGCTCCAAGGTACAGTACACCAATTTTGAAGCGGATGATCTAAACAAGCTGGCTTTTTGGATGGCCACCGGCAGTGGCAAAACACTGATCATGCACCTGAATTATTATCAGTTTTTGCATTACCAGCCTAAGATGAATCAGAAGCCAGACAATTTTCTTTTAATAACCCCCAATTCTGGCCTTACGCACCAACATGCTAAAGAGCTGGATATGAGTGGAATCCCTAATCAATATTATTTGGATTCCGACAGTGGCTCTGGAGTTGATCCCGAAACGGTAAAACTCATTGAGATAACAAAATTTGTAGATGAGAAGACCGGAGACGGTGATAGCATAGAAGTTTCTTCCTTCGAAGGAAATAACATGGTTTTTGTTGATGAAGGGCACAAGGGGTCCGGAACGGAAGGATCTCAATGGATGCGCAGACGTAAAGCTATTGCGAAAGAAGGGTTCACTTTTGAATATAGTGCTACCTTTGGCCAAGCGCTTAATAAAGCCAGTGCAGGTGTTCAAAATGAGTACGGTAAAGCTATTGTCTTTGATTATTCCTATCCCCGATTCTATGATGACGGTTATGGGAAAGACTATCGTATTTTGAATCTCAAGAAGAAACAGAAGTTTGAAGCTGATCAGCAGCAGGTATATCTGTTAGCTAACCTTCTGACCTTTTTTGAGCAACAGCATGTCTATCAACAACATCCCGAGGCTTTTTACAAGACCTGGAATCTGCGCGAACCTCTGCTCACCTTCATTGGACACAGCGTACAGGCCGGTCGAACGCAATCAAGTTGGCGCGTTGATGAAGAGCGAACGGTATCGGATGTACAAAAACTGATATTATTCCTAAACAAAGTATTGCAGGATGACGACTGGTCAATACATAACATTCAGCGAGTCTTGAATGAAGATTCAGGAGTCAAACGTGAAGATGGTAGCGACCTGTTCGAAGACAGCTTTTCGGTATTGCGCAATACTTACAAAGGGCAACCCGAGCAGCTTTATGTCGATTTGTTGAATAAGGTTTTTCACCTGCAAGCACCGGCTCCCTTAAAGTTAACGAACTTAACCTCTGCCGAAGGCGAAATTGGCCTGCGAGCCGGGAATAGCGATAACTTTTTTGGGGTTATCAACATCGGGGAAGACAGTAATTTTCTTTCCTACATCGAAGAAGAGTTGACTGAGCTAACCGTTGAGGAACCGAATGCGTTTGAGGATTCATTGTTTCAGAAAATAAATACCCAGCATTCGGATGTGAACGTGCTGATAGGGTCTAAGAAGTTTATCGAAGGATGGAGTTCCTGGCGCGTATCGTGTATGGGTTTGATGAATATTGGTAAAAGTGAAGGTCCGCAAATTATACAGCTCTTTGGACGTGGCGTTCGATTGTTAGGAAAAGATCGAAGTCTTAAACGATCCTCAGAGATGAAAAATATTCAGCGTCCACCGCATATTGAGCATTTAGAGACACTTCAGATATTCGGTATGAATGCTGATTACATGAAGCGGTTCCAAAAGTTTCTTAAAGAAGAAGGCATTGATACTGATCGAAGAATTGAGCTTAACCTTGATATTAAGGTCGAAGATAATCTTGATGGAAAAGGACTGCTGGTAATCCGTCCTAAAATCAGAGATGATTTTAAAGAAGTTAAGCAATTAATACTCGAAGTTAGTGACGAGATAACTCCTAAGATAGATTTAACGAGCACTGTTGAGGAGGAAACTTCCGATAACCGCGTGGAAGATCAAGCGGTAGCAGTCAACTCTGTAGAAAAGAAATATATCCCAACTAAGCTTCTGCCTTTATTAGATACCGATAACTTATATCGAGAGGCTTGGTATTATCGGAATCAGAAAGGCTATGAAAACCTCAGTTTCACCGAATCAGATATTAAAGACATTCTGCAACAGGAGCAGTACGAGTTATACTGCGAAGATTCTATTTTTGATGTCTCCTCGTTTGAAGATATACAGAAGGTAGAGCAGGTTGCCTTGATTATCGTCCGTAAATACATCGATACCTTCTATAAAAAGAAGCAACAGGAATGGGAGTATCAGCAGCTTGAGTATGAATCCTTTGATTCAGAGGACAATAACATTCCCCGAGTTGATGAGGATAGGCCGGGATATCAGCTTCGTGTGAAAGAAGGAGCTGTAGAAGAGCTGGAAAAAGAGATTAAAGCCCTATTCGAGGATCAAGAACTCTTTGAAAAGACAGTTAAAGAGAAAAAGGAAGGTAAACTACCAAGAATCTATTTTGAGAAGCATTTGTATCTTCCTCTCTTGATTGAAGATAGAAGAGAAGATAAAATTATTGAATCCACGCCACATGGCTTAAATGTTGGTGAATGGAAATTTATACAAGATCTAAAGGATTTTTTCGGTGAGCCAGAAGCGAATGAGCTACTTGGAGATTATGAAGTGTATGTGCTTCGAAATCAGTCACGGGGTCATGGCATAGGTTTTCTATTAGAAGGTGAACGGTTTTTCCCAGATTTCATAGTTTGGGTTAAAAAAGATGACGAACAACACATCTGCTTTATCGATCCTCACGGACTGCAGCATGAAATCAATGTACATGAAAACAACAAAGTACAGTTCTCTAAAGACATCAAAGAGTATGAGGAGCAGTTAAATGAAAAGAGTGGTCGAAATAATATTTTCCTCCATTCTTTCATTATTTCAGAGACCGACTTTGATGAGGTCAAAAGACTCAACAAAGTTGAGACCAAAGCCGATTGCCATGAATTAGGACTCTACTTCCGGGAAAAGGATGATAGTCATATTGACGAGATATTTCGGGAAGTATTAAGTAAAGAGACCGAAGTCAGCTATTAAATAATCTAAAATTAATGGATATACATGGATAAACATGAAAAACTACTGAAAGAGAAATTTCCTCACGTTGAGGAAGATTTGTTAGTTAATCAAAACGGGAAACAAAATTGGAGCCTATTCCGCACCAAAAGTGGTGGAGTTACAATATACTATCACGACTCGGACGATTTTTATATCGTAAATCCTAAAAAGGCTCAACACTATTCTTTGAAGGAGATTGCCGAGAGCTGGGAACCGATGACAAATACAATGTTTGCCACAAATTAATCATTTAGAGAAGAAGTAAGAGTTGAATCGCTACTGTACCCTTCCCTTTTTTCGAACCACACCCTATACTAAATCCCGATTATTTAAATAAATAATTTATTAAATCCCGAAAGTTTAATAAATTGCGTGAAAAAGGTAGCTTAAATGGCAAATTTTTTAGATGACATGCCGGAAGTATTCGTATCCCATACGGATATTTCTTCCCAGGTATCGCAGGCAGCAGCACGCGGAGAACTTAAAAAAATCGGGTCCCGCCTCTACACAAAAAATCTGACCGATGATCCCGAAATTATTGTCAAACGGCATTGGGTCGATCTGCTGTCTGAATATTATCCCGATGCGCTGATTGCCGATCGGACAGCATTGGAAAACAAACCGGCGGCGGATGGATCGGTATTTATCGTATCATCCAAAAAGCGTATTACCGAAATTCCCGGCTTAATTTTCAATCCGCGAAAAGGACACGAGCCACTGGACAGTGATCGTCCTTTTATCAATGGTCTTTATATCAGCTCCGAACCCAGAGCCTATCTTGAAAACATGCGCCCTTCCCGAGCCCGCAAAGGATCTGTTCCAAGAACCCTTCGGCAAGAAGAAATGGAAGAGCGCCTGGATAAACTCTTTCGGGTTCGTGGGGCCGACCATGTCAATAGTATCCGTGACCGTGCCCGGGAAATCGCCCAGCAGCTGGACATGCAAGAAGAATACGAAAAGCTTGACGATCTTATTGGCAGCCTGCAGGGCACGCGCAACTCTAATATTAAATCAGATGTCGGTAAAGCCCGGAAATCTCAAAAACCGTATGACCCCGATCGCGTAGATCTTTTTCTCAAACTTTTTGAAGACCTGTCGGATTTCGCTCCTCACACGCGTTCTGCGGCCAACCTTTCGCAGGACGAACGAATAAACCTCTCATTCTTCGAAGCCTATTTCTCCAATTTTATTGAAGGAACCGAATTTGAAGTAGATGAGGCTGCAGATATCGTTTTTAACAATGCGATACCAGCTGAACGTCCCGAAGATGCTCATGATGTAATGGGGACCTATCGGATTGTTTCCAACTATTCGGAGATGGCAAAAACACCTGAAGACTTTGACGGGTTTATTGCCTCGTTAAAGAATCGGCATTCTACCGTAATGGCTCTGCGGAAAGACAAAAAACCGGGTGAATTTAAGACCAAAGTAAATATAGCCGGAAGCACCCAGTTTGTGAAACCCGAACTTGTCATGGCGACCCTGGAACGAGGATTCGAAATGTATCGCGGCTTGGAATATCCCTTCCAGAAAGCGGTATTTATGATGTTCCTGGTTAGCGAAGTGCACCCGTTTACCGACGGCAATGGCCGGATAGCTCGCATAATGATGAATGCAGAACTCGTCGCAGCTGATCAACAAAAAATTATCATCCCTACGGTTTACCGAAATAACTATTTAGCTGCATTAAAGGCTTTGACTCACAACCAGCAACCCGATGCTTTGATCCGAACTCTCGACTTTGGTCAAAAGTATGTGCAGGCTATCACTTGGGACAAGTACGATGAGGCACGAGCTCAGATGGAAGCTACCAATGCTTTTATGGACCCAACCGAAGCTGACCAAGAAGGTTTTCGATTGCGCCTGCCTTCTTAGACAATATGCGCCTCTTAAACCCCGATAATTTAAACTAATCGGGTATTAAAACCCGAAAGGTTAATATAATTCACTTGTACCCTTGTTAAACGCTGAATCTATCTCTAGGAGGAAATTGAAAAGCCCTATCAGGGAGAGCCCTTCTACTCAACATTTATTTCCCTCAACCTTAGAGTAGGTTGAATTGCAGAATTAACTGAAATGCTATAATAATGGGTTGTGCCATGACGATTTTTCTTTCTTCCATTTGTAAGAGTTAATATTCTGATGCTCTAGCGCAAACTTTTTTTCATTTAAATCCATTAATGTTACTTCTACATTCAATTCATCTGCAATCTCAATTAAATCATCAATAATGTTGGGTTCCATTCTACTTCCCAAGTAAATATGTTTTATAAAAGGAAAAGGAATTTTATTATTAAAATAGCTACTAATACGACCATCTAAGATGATTCTCCATTCTTTTTCATAACTCCATTTAGTAGATTTAGTTATAAAAGCCTTATATAAAATCTCATCTATCCCAATTTTGTTAATAAGATTTCCATCTTTATCTATCGTTAGCTTTTCAAGCTTAGTCCTTGGAATACTAACTCGATATGAGGCATAAATAATTGGGAATAGACCAGCAAGAATAAGAAGATTTATATTGTTTTCAGGCGAATATGACTCATAACCGTTTTTATTTTCATAAGCTTTTAAAATATTTGCTGGCTTTAAGCTAGATATATCATATTCAACACAGAAACCTTTGTGATTATCTGCATAATGTGCCCACATTTGAATCATTCTTTCCAGATCATTTCTGCCTGGTGGATAATTGTTTGATTGTAAATTCGCAAATGAGGAAATTCTGATATTAGTCTCACGAATTTTGTCAATTTTTTTACTTACTTCTTTGTTTGTCCTTCTCCTTATTTCAGTTATTTCTTTTTCAAAATCATCGCTTTTCTTTCTCGAAATATTGAAGATTACGGACGAATAGTCTTCAATTTTACTCAACGGGTGTGGAAAAACATCTGGTTTTGAATCAGCTATTCGTCTATAATCTTTTTTTGAAAAGCCATCAGATTTTTCTGTAAATCCAGTTTCGTCAATATGTTTCAATAATGAATGTTTTTCATAGTTTTTATAGTCTACCCCAACGTGGCAATCAAAAGGGTCATTGAATGAATTTGGGTGAGATAACCAAAGTCGCTTTTTTCTTATATCAAGTATGTTATTCGAAGTTGGTGCATAAAACTTGAATAGAGTTTCGGGAACTCTCTCTTTCTTTGATTTAACCAGTTCGGGATTTTTAAATACTATTTTAGAAAATGAATTAAGAGATTCATTTTTTAAAGAAAATACATCTCTAATAAAATGCTTTTGCCATCTACGTTTTGTCATTGAGTGTTATATAAAGTAGTATGATTATAAAAGTAAAAATATAGAAATATTCACTTTTTGAGAATTCTGAAAAATCGAAGCTATTGCTCGAGGGTGACTTTGATTCTTTTTACCAAATTTATCCAAGTTTGAAGATTGCTTGAAAATGCCTGATCAGGTAAAGGAAGAGCTGAAATTAATTCTGATAATTTTTGAGAGTATTCATAATTATTAATCTCTAGATTTAAAATAGGTTATACCAATTTGTTGAGGTGTGAAAAAGCATTAATCCATAAGCATAAAAAAGTTGGGCCAAGCCCATTGATAATGCTTTACGATCGGAGATTTTATAATGGAGATAAACTAAATGTAGTTTTAAAACGGACTTTTGAAATTCGCTGATAACCAAAAATTAATTGCCGTGTTTTTTGAAGACATGTTTCGGCTTCTTGTAAAGTCGGTCGAAATGCACTTTGGTGAACTACGTTATTTCTAAGCGAATTTATTTTAACTTCTTTAATCTCAATTAAGATTTCAGATAAATCTGGCTCTGCCATTTCTCTAATTTTATCATCTGAGGGAGTCTCTTGATATTTTCTCTCACTCAAAGAACTGACAGCATTATTTATATCAGAATAACTCGATAGATCTTTTTTAAAATTTGACCTTAGAAAAAGATTTCTAAGTTTATCAAATCCTAATTTTGATATAGAATTCGATACTTCGTCAGCCAAATCATTTAATTGACCAAGTGAAATAATTTTATTTTGAAAAGGCTTGTAAAGATACTTGCTTCGTATAGCTAAAGAGAAAAAAGCTTCGAATGATTGTGAGCAATTCAAGATTACGAACATGTATTTTTTTTCTTCTAAAAGCTCATAACAATCATAAATCAAGTACTTATAGATATTACATGCATAGTCACAATTTATATTGAATGATTTTCCACAACTCTGACAAGAGACTTTTTTAAATAAGATAAATCTAAAAGTCTCTAAGTCAGTAGCTCTATTAAAAATATTCTCAAATCCACAATCTTCATATGGACAAACAGCTATGAAGTTTTCAAATGTTGGCTTTGTTTCTTCGGAATAAGGAATCATGAAACGAATAAAATTATGGTACCTAACGACACAGTTTGATCTGAATTAATGTCCAATCGCAATCCAATTCACTGAGATGCTTTTAGGGAAATCTTCGCTTGTCATCACAAAATATTCATGTGTGACCTTTTTAACGGCTATAATATCTGGTTGAAATACATCAGCTTTTCCGGAAAAGAAATCACCTTGGCTTGTTGCGATAACTATTGGAGCTTTTGAGAAAGAATTTTCAAACTTTATCCTTTCATTGATTTTAGAGTTACCAAATTCTATTAGAAAATGATCTCCATCTTTATCTGTAAACTCTAAACCACTACTTGAAACCTCATAAGGAATGTTTTTGAGCATTTCGAATTGTTTGAGCCGTTTATTTATCCTTTCGTAATTCTGGTTCATTTGTTTGACTTTTGCATTGAGAGAATCCAATACGGAAGTTTGAAAATCTTTCGAGGATACTAATTCTTCTATATAACTATTTGCCTTCTCCTGCATATAATTTTCAATACCAAAAGATACAGATAAAGAAACAACTGTTACTATAAAGGTAACCCAAGTTATTACCCACCATTTTCCTTTCTTTTTCACCCTTAGCCAAATATTTTCATACTCTTCTTGACTTAATCTATCACTCATTGATTAATATTAATTTAAAAATTAAAAGCCACCTAGTGACATTGCGCATAGGCAGGCGCCAACGTGTTGAAAAATTATTAATAAATGAAAGGTTAACTATAAAATGGGAGGTTGGCAAGAATAGGCCCATCCGCTCAATGTGTTAGGTGGCTGAATCGCTTTGGATACGATCAATTAAATCTATGCCAAGTTGTGTTATTTCAGCTAATTCATAAGGTCTTGCTCCATATTCAATCCCTCTATCAATAATTAGTCCTTTATTACCCAAATCTTGTACTAAATAGAAGAATTCATAACCTTCACATCCATAGGTTTCAGGATCATATAATTCTTTACTTGGCTCAATATTTTTTTCGTTTCTTTTGACTCTTTTTTCCAGTTTATTCTTTCTTCTCTTAAGTCGTTGTAAATCCTCATCTTCAGAAGCTTGGATTCTTGGCTCATCGTACCAATTGCATTTATCTTTTATCTTTCTTTCAATTCCTTCTAATTCTCTGTTTGCACGGATTATTTCACCTCTTGATTCTACATAGCTAGCTGAAAACCCTTGGTAAAAACCACCAAGTATTAAAATCTGTTTTTCTTTTAATGAGTTTAGAATTTGAAGATAGAGCTCTGAATATTCGATTTCTTTAGGATCTGTCAGCTGTTTTAATAATAGTTTTCTGAATCTATCAATTTTTTCTTCTGAAGCAGAGTTTGATACATTTATTAGCAGCTCTTCAAAAAAATCACTGAAATGTTCTTCCTTAATTTGGCCAATATCTAAATCCTCTTCCTGAAATTTGGAAATTGAATCTTTGAAAGACTCAATAAAACTTTCAATTCTTTTTTGTTTGAGGCTTTGTCTATATCCAAAAAGAGTTTCTGTGAATACTTGACCCACGTAGGGGACACTTCCAAGTAAACCTTTCAATGCTGATTGTGTTGCTAACTTTTTATCCATTTAAATACCTTGGAGAAAATGTGTTGACGATAATTTGATTAATAATTTTTGAGCTATTTTAAAGGGAATATCCTTACCTCTTTCTTCAAGAACATTTTTGAATTTTTCAAAAACGGTGTCATTTTCTAAAGCATCTAAAAATTCGTGTCCTTCCCAAGTAATTTCTAAAAATATTGCTCTATCGTAAAGCGGGCCTGTAGTGCTTTTCGGGAAAGTTCCTGTAATTAATCCAGCCTGTTCCATCAGATATAGATGATAACCAATTTTTTCTTGTGAATACCCTTCTAAGTTTATTTGCTTACCGTAAATATCTTCATGATCTGATTTGACTATTTTGCGTAAAATTTTAAAGATCAATTCAATATCTCTTTCTAATTTCATCTTATAAAAATGAGTCTAGGTTTTAATGAATACATAGAAATGGAAGACGATCAAATTTTAGCACATATAAATTCCCTTAAAAACTCAGAGCTTATTTCAGAAATTAAATCTGAACTAAAATCTGAAATTGTTTCTTCAACATCAGATTTCACTGGTGTCAAATCGAAAGAGGGTAGTGCCATAACAGGTGAATTCCAGACAATAAAAATTGAATTAAATTCAAATAGCGTAAGAATATTAAAAGCACTTGCAAATAAATATGAGTTTAATATTCACCAAAATTAAGTTTCAAGCCACCTAATCTTGTCTTATACATACGGCTCAAATACTATTCATTGTCATCATAACATGCAAAATTGACCTTCAAATTTAACAAATATATCATCATATAAGACCTTTTCAGACAAATAACACTTACACATATTTCATCTGAAAATTAGCCCATCCTGTTTCTTCTTTTCCCATTCTGTCCCAATCTCTGGCAGTTTATTGCAGGCTATTCCAGCCCATCCCGGGGTATTTCTCTTGATTTGAAATAGTGTTACGTTGACATCGGTGATTGCAAATAGTGATACAATCACGACATATTAACCAAGCCTGGCCCGATGCCTCAGCACTTGTCAAATACCTTAGAAGACCCCCAACGCGATTATGCCACCACCCTCCAGGAACTGCGAGAGGGCATGCCTATTTTCGGGCGTATTACCGGCCGGACCGATGATTTCATCGACGTCGAAAAGGATATTCCGTTCAACATTCGTTCTCCATTTAAAGTGGCCAAGTCCATGTGTCGCCTGGAGCCCGGCATCTATACCCTGCATACCGGCGACGACCATGATATCGAAATCAATTTCCGGATTGACGATCCAAACAAGCAGGCTGACGTAGCCGCTGACCTGTTTGGGCAATCAACGGGTTCCACCCAGACCAAAGACGAAGACTATTACAGCAATCGTATTCTTCGGCTGGAAGGGGAGCTTCACGATGCGGACCGCAAGATCCGCCAGCAGGTTGATGAGATTATGAATCTTAAGCGGGAGCTTGCCGAGGACAAAACCACGACCCTGCTCACCCACCAAAAAGAGCTGGCCGACCTCAAGGAATCACATCGCAACGAGATTGACCGGCTCAAAGAAATCCAACGAAGTAACCTCAAAGCCCTCGAAAAAGAGCTCGGAGAACTGGAAAAGGTAAAGTTCCGCATGGAGATGGAACAGCGGGCTGGCGGCAGAGACGCCGGAAGCCGCATGCTGGATATGCTGGAAGAAAATGCGCCGCTGTTCTTTAGCGTCATCTCAGGACTCTTTGCCCAACGGGCCGGCAGCCAAGGCCAACTAACTCCCGAGCAAACCGAAGCATTTAAAGCCGCAGTCGCCCAGAAGATTCAATCGCAGAACAATTCTGATCTACCCCAACAAGATGCCCACCTACAAGAAGAAGCCGAACAATCCAAAGGTGCCGGGGAGGAGACTCCTCGGCACCTTCCCGCCGACGGACCCGATATCCCAGAGACCCTGCTGGATGGCGCAGGCGGGCCGACTCTAAACGGCAGCTTTTCTTCACCCGAGGCAGGTGGCCATCCCGAATCATCCATGACCATATAACCAACTTTGAACAACCCCGCCATGAATCCTAATCATATTCCCTTGCTCAAGATGGCCCTCGAATATCTTGGCGACCACCCGCAACCCTACGGGCGCTATGCCAAACGCATCAAATCACAGCTGGCACTGATGCAGTCTTACGGGCGCCCGATTACGATACAGGATTGGACACGCATGGCCAAACTACTTTCCGAAGAAGCGATAAGCAGGGATATCGGAGCCGAACGCATTGCAAAAACGATATATCCCCTTGTGGATGGATTAGGGCAACACGCAACTACGCTCTGCTATATCCCTGCCCCCTTCGCTTGCCAACAGCTGCTGAGTTTTACTGGCATATCGGTGAGTAACCAAATAAAGGCGCTCCTCACGGAAGTCATTATCGAATTGCAAAAACTTGTCACGTCCAACGGACCCAAATCTTAGTTAACCCCTATGCCCACCATTACCCAACAACCCGTCACGAGCCTTCGGGATAATATCTACAAGGAATTGGATACCGCAGGAATAACGACCATCACGCGCTCCCGGCAATTTGCAGGCGTACTTATCAGCCTGGGCGACCTTGACCCAAAACTAGCGAAGCGCTTGTGTGATGTAACAACGCATAATCCCGAGCATGGGGTGCAACTTCTGCTTGACTATATCACCTACCGCTCTTGAGCAGCCATTATCCTCATATCACCTCTTCCCGTAACGCAGTCACTACCGACGGTTTAGTGATGAGCAATAAGGCGGCAGCAAATCCCCTACAAGGTAATGCTGCCGCCCCTATTATTTCCCGACGCCGGACGTATCCGGGTATTGAACAAGTGCTTAAGGTAGCCTCCCAGCTTGTAACCAAATACACTGGTAGGGATGATATTCGCAACCTTGCCTTAAAAATCACTCGTAGGGTTCCTAGGAATATTAGCACCGGCCTTCCTGACCTACGAAATGTAGATCAGATTGCCGATTCTATCTACAAGTGGATGACCCGCAATATCAACTACGTTCGTGATCCCTGGAACATTGAACGCATTCAATCCCCGGATGTCACACTTCGCCAAAAGGCCGGAGATTGCGACGATCATGCGATCCTGTCGGCAGCCCTGCTTCAAAGCCTGGGCATTCAAACCGGATTTCGGATTGTGAGTCGGACGGGACGAAACTACGATCATATCTACACCGTCTTTCGCTCTCCGAGCGGATGGAAATCTTTTGATACCACCGTGGCCAAATATCCCGGGTTCGCCTTCGACGAAACCCTCATTAAAAAATCCAAACATCTGTTCAACAGGATGCCCGATCAGTTGGGCATCGATCCGGTAACTGCTGCCGCAGCGGCAACTACCGCCTTACAAACGGGCATCACCATGAAAAGCATGTTTTCCAAATGGTTTGGCGCCAAGGATAAGGGCGAACGCACCCAGCGCGGGCAATGGCGAGACTATCTGATGGCCCGAGGGGTCCGCTCGGATGTCATTTCGTTTTCCCAAAAGGATAACGCGGTCCTCCAGCAGTATGCTATGGTTATCCAGGAACATGGCCAACCGGCCGTTGATTACCTGAATAGGTTCGGAAGCCTGGACAACAGCTTTCTGGCCAACCAACAACAATCCCGAAACAAAAAATGGCTCCTGTACGGCGGACTCTCGGCCGGGCTTTTGACGCTTGGCGGAATCAGCTACTGGACCCTTAACCACTCCTAACCTTATGAGTAGTGCTTACTTACAACCTATAGCGATAACAAACGACGATGATCAGTTGATCATACCTAATAGCCTACGTAGTGGCTTAGGCAGCTGGGAAGAAGATGATCCCTGCCGATATGCCAACCAGAGCTGTAAGGGAAAGATGTTCGGCAAGCTCAAAAGCTGTCGGCGCAAGCGCGAAAAATCACAGGCCCTCTGTAAGGCCCACGAGCGCAAGCTGGCTGAAAAGAAGAAAATAGAACAGGAAAAACAGCAACTCATGACAGCCCTACAGCACAACGTCACCGATACAGCTGCCAAACAAGAGACCGCAAGTACGGCCATGATTGCGGGCGCAGCAGTTGGTGGAGTTGCTATTCTGGGAGCTGCCATCATGCTTATCGCCAAAAAGAAAAAAGCCAACGCTAAACCCAAGTAGAGGTACACCTATGAACAGCAGCTCTTTTGATCAGTTAGATTTCCTGCAAACCACTCGTCCGTTCAGTTATAATCTTACCCAAAGCACGCTTCCCCCGGTGAGCTCGGAGCCAAAGAAAACCAAATTTGGCAGTATCCTAAATGACTTGTCCAGCTTTTTGACCACAGCGGCCGATACCGCCGTGACCGTGGACGGGGTTATCAATGGCAGAAAAAATAACTCCAGTGGCAGCGGCCTGACCCCCCAGCAACAAATGGCGCTCCTGCAAGCCCAAAAATCGAGCGGCCCCAATATGACAAGCATTCTGCTTATTGGCGGCGTCGTTGCCGTTGGGGGAGGACTCATGTACACCTTACTAAAAAAGAAATCGTAATATGATAGAAGCCACTTATCCCGCCCATCCGGTAGGAATTTCTCATTATCTCGATGGTCATATTCCCAACGGGCGCTACCCAAATCCCTCCCGGTCGGAGGAAAAGGTGTACCTGCAACCGACCATCCAGCTGCAGGAAGTCCCAAAAGGGGCAGAGGTTGAAGCCTCTGAAGACCAGTCGATCTGCCAGCGCCTCTCAGCCGCCCGACCCTCCGAAGAGCTCCGAAATTGGTTTGACCAACACAAGAAAACCCTGGGATGGATTGCCGGTGGATATCTTGCTTTTAGAATCTTAACCAGACGAAGATAACATGACCCAGACCCAATCTGCATATAGCGACAACGGATTAGGATCCGCTGGCATTACCGGAAATATTATTAGCTCTGAGGCGGGCGAAGTTCGCATTATCGGCCGGTATCCCGAGCGCGGGGTGCCCAAAAACGGGGTTCCCTTCTCCGTTGATATCGAAATCGACCGGTACCGCAACTTCTGGAACTCGTTTCTACTTATAGCATGTCCGGATGCGGTCATCGCGGCCCTGGACCCGCAATCCCGAAAGGTACTGGCCATATCCCGAATCCTGACCAGCATGTGGGACGGCTGTCGCGGGCAAACCCGGCTGGTGTTCGGGCGATCTTTTCGTCCGGACCGTAATCACCCGGTCATCTTTGAGCTGCATCCCAGCAATGTTACCGAAGCCAATATCTCCGAGGCTAAACCGCTTGCGGCCTCCAAGGTCATGACGCTAGATCTGGATATTGACCAAGGCCAACAGAGCGGGGTATATGCTCCACCCACCGAACCGTGGTATCAGATTAGCTTGCCGAATCCGCAAAGCGCGTTCAGCGGTGTTAACAATACGCTCACCAAAGCATTATGGCTGGTGGGCATCGGAGCCGGAGCGTATTTCCTTGGCCCGCTTATCCCCGGCATGCGAGACAGCTTGAAAAACATAACCAACCCTGCCACCGGCCGGGAGGAAAACCGAGATGCGTGAGCTTATTGAAGGACGGGACTACCAGATCGTCGATGACGGAATGGGTGATCTCAGCAGTTACCTGCGCCAAACCGGAAAAAATGCGTTTCGCAAAGCCATTAGCCTTGCCGACCGCGCCCTAAGCGGCAAGAAAGGAAAAGCCGCAACTACGGCTATCATCATGGCCGACCTTACGACCGATAAAGACGGCCTAAATACCATCTACCGCCAACATGCCGGGGTTATCAACCGGTACTTCGAATATCTGGACCTGCAGGCTGTAAGTGATCTTATCGGTCTTGAAGAAACCATTGCAAGTAGCAAATCCGCGGCGGCACTGAAACATGCCGGCTTTCTTTCCATGGGCATCGCCATTGGAATAGCCAGTCTCACCTTCATAAACCGAAAACGATCTTCCCAATGACTCTCAAAATAGGTGATAAAGGACCGCAGGTCATGCACCTGCAATCAGCACTCAAAGCCGCCGGTATGGACCTGCCCAAATATGGTGTCGACGGAATATTTGGCCCGGAGACCCAGCAGGCCGTCCGCCAAGCCCAACAACATTTTGGGCTTCCGACCAGTGGCATTGCCGGTCAGGGGCTACTACAAAAATTAGGTATTAACCCTAAGGCCATAACCCAGGGGCCACCACCGGCATCGGTAAACCGGAAGGTACTGCTGTTTGGCAGCCTGACTATTATCGCCATTGGAATCGCAATTAAAACAATCAGACGACAGTAATATGGAATCAATGACTGCCCAGCAGCTATCCAAACTTAATATCAAAGGCATTACCATTGCCCAACCCTACGGGAGACTTCTCGGTGAGCCCGAAAAGAATGCCGTCATTTTTATTTGGGGCGAAAAAGGTGCCGGTAAATCCACCATGAGTCTGGGACTGGCTGATGCCTTAGCCGAACATGGCCGCATCGAATATATCCCCGCCGAAGAGCATTTTGGCAAAACCCTGGTCGACCGCGTCAAACGCCTGGGAGCCACCCACCGGAACCTGAATTTCACCAAATGGAAATCCATTCAGGGCCTCAAAGAGATTCTGCTCAAGAACCGGTCCTTCGCCTGCATCCTGGATTCCATTTCGGTAATTGATGCCAACGCCAAGGAAACCGTGGAGCTGGCCCAGTGGTGCCGAGAAAATGGGATCATGTTTGTGATGGTATCACATGCCACTAAGGACGGACAGTACAAAGGTAACACCAGCATTGCCCACGAGTGCGACATCGAAATCAAGGTCACCAAAGAAGGCGGAGCCGAAACCGAAAAAAACCGCTACCGGGAGCTGACTGCCATTGCCGTACCCTTTACGGCCGCCGACCGAAACATTTCCCCAAAAACTACCCCAGCGAAACAAAAGGCTCCAGCCAACCGCGAAAATCCCGTGAACACCCCTTTTAAAATTACCCTCAAAGAATTAGACACCCTCCACAAAATCCGCTCATGGAAGCGCATCAACTCCATGTTCGGCAGCAAGATGCCTTGCTACGCCCCTCGGCATTCCGGGGAATCCGAAAACGCCCACCTGTCGATCCGCTACACCGCCGACTATCCCAAAAAGCGATATGTCTTGGACCTGCTGCTGGACGGCCACCTCCAGTACCAGGCCTGTACGGAAGGTAAAGCAGGCGGGCTAAAAGCGTGTTGGAAAAAGCTGATTAGAAAATATGGCGACCTGGAAGTACGCATATTCAAACAAGATCATGCCAAGGTCGTTTTGGGCGCTAAAGAATATAAGCGACAGGAACGAGCGTTTGCCAAGAAGAATAAGAAATCTTCTGCAAATGAGGCGCCAACGCCAAAGGCAAAACAGAAGCCTGCTAGCAAAGATAAACCGACCCCAGTCACCCAGCCCGCCGACACTTCTACAGATGAGAAACCGGTAACGAGTGACACCGACTCGGGGCCGGAAACCCGGCAACCCATCGACATTGAAGCCGCCAAACAAAGCCAGGACAAACTGGATGCCTTCTTAACCAAAATACTGGGCTAGCCTGATGCGAGACAATCCGACTGTTACTCCTTTTGACGACATTACAACCGATGATTACCCCGGTATTTTTGGCGATTTCGATGGCGACGGTATCCCCAACGCCGACGATCCCAACCCGCAGCTAGCCGGGGACACTGATACCGTCGAAGAGGTCAAACTCACCGAGGAAATCAAACAACTGATCGAATTGCGAGGTGACTACCAGCAGGCCTTGGACCAGGTAATAGCAAAGCTCACCGGCTTGCAACCGGAAGCCACGATAAAGGGGCGCGTAAAATCTCCGTACTCGGTCATCAATAAACTCCGTCGCAAGCGTATTAAAAGAGATATTAAGCAGGCTGGCGCTGGCGAATACTACATGCAAGGCTTAACCGATATGGCCGGATGCATGATCGTGTTGTCTGATCAAAAGGATCTGGATCAAGTAGTAAAACAAATTGATTCAGGAGCAATCGGAAAAGTGTTTGAGCATGAAGACAAATACGCTAGACCCGTTGGAGGATATCGCGCTCACCATTTTGTCGTAATGGCAGGTCCGACCCGAGATATTCCGGTCGAGATTCAGGTAAAAACTAAGCGTATGGCCCAAATCGCTGAAGCGGCTCACCAGCCTTATAAATCCAATACACTTAACACGAAATGCATGCAACAGCTAACCGATCTAGCCTGGAAAGCTGACCAGGGAAATAAGGAGGCTGCTAAGGAAATAGATGATCTTCTGGGCAACCCCACGAAATTGAACCAACAGTTGACGACCCGTAACAATCCTACCAACCAGTTGCAGGCACTCCAAGACTCCTTCACCGAAACGGTAAAGAAATTAGCACTGGCTTTTTCATTAGACAAATTTCCAACCGAGTATCGCGATCAGGCGCTGCAGCTATTTCGCGACCATGGAGAAGTTATAGGCGTCAATTTTGACCAGGTATTTTTAGAGGCCCAAAGGCAAAGTAAACCTGCTGAAATTAATAACGATTCATCATACCAACCTACCCGAGATCGTGCGGGAGAAGCCAAATATGAAAGCGATTTTTCTGGCCTTACATTGAAAAATTACGATCCGATCAAATTATCCAAATCCGAGCGTCGCCGGGCCAACGAAGCAGCGCTGGCCGTATTGGAAAAAGAAGACCGTGCTATCACCGAATCCGACCTGGACACCCTTCGCCGGTATACCGGAGCTGGTGGATTGGGGTACGGGGAGGATCGCACCGGCACCGAGCGCGGGCTACTCAACGAGCATTACACCTCCTACCCGCTGATACAGCTTATTTGGGATAAACTCCAGACTATGGGCGTGGACGGGGGCAACATATTAGAGCCCGGCTCAGGCATTGGCAACTTTGCGGGATTTCTGCCCAATTCTGGTAACTATCGCATGCTGATGGTTGAGCGGTCTGCGGTAAGCGCGCGTATTGCCAAGCTTTTATATCCTAACCAATTAGTTAAGCACCAAAACTTTGCTGAGACCGATCTATCGTTATACAATCTTACCGGCGCCATAGGCAATGTCCCCTTTGGAGATATAAAAATTCATACCCAGCGCGACCCGCTGGCTCACCTAAATCCACGCATCCACGACTACTTTATCTTAAAGTCTCTGGACGCTCTCCAGCCCGGCGGTTTTATGGCAGTAATCACCTCAGTCGGTACGATGGACAAAAAAGATCCGGCCATCCGACAGGCCATGGTCCAGCGCGCCCGATTTGTTGGCGCCTACCGGCTGCCCTCAACCGCTTTTAAAGATAACGCCGATACGCTGGTTACTACCGATCTAATTCTGTTTCAGAAGTATCCCGACTTTGACGGGGAGCAGCATCCGGATGTCAACAGCGAATTAAACCGGCTGTTTGCCCACCAGGAGCTGGCCGTATCCACTACGGAATATAATGGTGAGTCCTACGGGGCCTACTATAATCCTTACTACCGGAAGTATCCCCAGCAGGTGTTAGGTGAGCATATTCAAGGCCACGACATGCAGTTTCTCACTCGCATGGGCGTAAAAGGCCAAGTGGACAGCCAACTTACCGACCGCGTGCTGAAAGATGACCTTCAGTTTCCCTACGAGCTCCCAACCACCATGGAATTCTACCGCATCCCCGATGAGGGAGTCCGGTTGAATACAGCAAGAGATTATCACGCTGGGAATATCATTCACCATGATGGAAAATTCTATGAAAAGCAGCGCCACTATTTTAAACCTATTGCTGTAGGAAGCAAGGACAAAGCAGGCGAAGGGTTGCGCGAAAAAATCGCCTCGGCCTGCCAGATGCTCGATACCTATGATGATTTCGTTACCGCACTGGCCCAAGACAACGAGCAGAAAGAGTCGCTTCGCGGGGAGTTTAAGGAGCTACTCGAAAGCCATATCAATGCCTACGGAATTCCAGACGAAGACGAAGACATTCGCGAGGTATTCCGCTACGACAACCGGTTGTATAAACTGACGACCTTTGTAAAACGCGATCCCATCAGCGAAGACCTGGTCTATGCCGATATTATCGACGCCGACTCGATGTTCAACCGTAATTACGTGCCTGCGGTCTCCGACTCCGATGACCTGGCCGAAATTGCCATGTACGGTCGTTCCATCGGCGAAGAGCTCTCGCTGGATTTCTACCAGTCAACTTACAAAGGAGGTACGGCCAGCCGGGATGAACTCACAAAAGCGATCGAGAATCACCCTGACTTCTTCTACAATCCGGAGTCCAATACTTACGAGTTTCGTTATCAATACCTGGCCGGCAACGTTCGCCAGAAACTGGAAATAGCCGAAGACAACCAGCTGGAGAAAAATACCGAGGCCCTGAAGGCGGTTCTCCCTGAGTGGATTGACGCTTACAGCATCACCGTGGATCCCCGCCACATTTTCACCTATCTGCCGACGAAGGTGCTCACCCAGTGGATCAAAGATGAGCTGAACTACCGGGACGTGCATATCGGACTCGTTAAAGATAAAGCCGAACTCGGCAACCGTTTCTATATGAAGCTCCGTAAAGGCGGACGATACATTAAAAATGGTGAAGAGACGGCTGACGACTGGAACCAGGGTTGGGGCGAGACGCCGTTCAGCAAGATCATCAATAATTACATTCAGGATTCAAGCTTTCCGCTGGTCTTCTACGACGAGGACGACAACGTGCTCCCGAATATGACGCTCAAACGAGCCGAAGAAAAAGGCTTTACAGCTTTGATCGAGCGTTCCCGAGCCAAACAGCGGACCCATAACGACCAAATGCTCACGCGCGTGCCCCAAAAATTCAACCAGTGGGTGCGCACCAAGGCACCAGGCGAAATTCGCGAGCTGATCGAGCAGGCCTACAATCACGAGTATAATGCCCATATCAACCCGCAATTTGACGGGGCCACCCTTCGCGTTCGTGGGATGTCGGACACCTTCTATGGCGTCAAAGGTTTTGCGGTGTACAAACACAACCGCGCGGTGGCCGAAAAGTTAGTCTGGAACGGACGCGGGGCCAACTGCCACGACGTGGGCGCCGGTAAGACGCTCTCGGCTATCATCACTTCCCAGGTTCTCCTGCAACAGGGCGCCTGCCGAAAACCAATGTTTGTGGTACCCGGAAAAGTGCAGGAAAAATGGGTTGAAGAATATTCTATGCTATTCCCCGATGCGAAAATCCTCAACATGAAGATGACGGGCTCCGAACGCCATAAGGAACTGACCATGGCCCAACTCTACAACTGGGATGCGATCTTTATTGCCGACCACGCCTTCAAGAGCCTGCCGCTCTCTCCATCGGTGCAGCAGGATATGTACAGCGAGCGCGTAGAGTATTTTGATCAGATGATCGAAAACTTTGACGCGCTTATCGAAGAAGACGATGCGCTCAGCTCCACGGCCAAAAAGTCGATGGTGACGCGGCTGGAAAAAATGAAAGAGGAGTGGGAGGCCAAGCTGCGCAACGTAGCCAGTGCCAAACGATTAGAGACTGACATCTTTTTTGACGAGCTCGGCGTAGATGCCCTCTTCTTTGACGAAGCCCACTTCTACAAAAATGCCCTGGGGAGCGCCAAAGCCACAAAACTGGGTATTGCCGCGAACAAACCGTCTCAACGCGCGGAAGACGCGCTTCAAAAAACAAAATGGCTGTTTTCGAAAATAGGTTTTAAAAACGTCTTTGTCCTAACGGCCACGCCGGTTGTTAACTCTCCGGTGGAGGTATGGCACATGCTCAACCTCTGCGCCCCGGATCTGCTCGAAAAATACCAGATTGCCAACCTCGACAACTTCATCAACCAGTTTGTCCGCGAGGAAGAAAAGATCGTCAAAAAGACCAACGGCGAATACCGAACCGAGCGCGTAGTTGCCGGATACTATAACCTCCCCGAGATGCGGGCGATTATTGACGAGGTGATGGACATCAAAAGCTATGATCAACTGGTGGGATTCTACGAAAAGTTTCCAGACCTACTCAAAGATGAATCCGGAGATGTAGTAACCGACAACCAAGGCAATCCCCAAACGCTCAAACCAAAGTTTCGACGCCCCGAGGCCGAAACCAAACAGCAGGTGATTGAACCCAGTGAAATTCACAAGCTGCTCTTTGACGATATCATTCTCCGGGCAGACAACATTCTCGACTGCATGCGCCAGCGCGGGTGCCAGACCAAAGACAATTTCCTGGTCATTACCGGCGATGGCAGCAAGATCGCTACGGATCTTCGCGTCTATGACCACAGTTTCGCAGGTGTAGATGGCAAGTTTCTTAAATTGGGAGCTCTGACCCAAAACGTAGCCGAAAGTTACACTTACCGCGAAAACCCTGCTCCTAGTAGAGTACCGGAAAGCATCTATGGCGATTACTTTTCAAAAGTATCCCCCGTGAGGGAAAACCCGAACCCTTACGATGGACAGTCCCGCCACAAACTTATTAAGGAGCTAAAAGCGCTGGGTCACTTTGAGGAGATTGCCAGAGAAATTGAAGCCATCGAAGGCAATCTCCACGAGGTGCCCGTCGGCAAGCAGTTCCTATTGAATAAAATCGAGAAGCAGCGCGAGAAACTGTCCGATAGTAGCGACCAGATGGAAGAAACCTTCGACCGGGCGGTGATGATTGTCGAGGCCCTGTATGGGACCCGCGAAAATCCAGCTGCCCCAACCTTCCGCAACCAAATTATTTTCTGCGACTGGATCTCCGTGGAAGGCCAAAAAGGCGGTAGCTATCATCAACTGATAAAAGAGGAGCTGGCCGAAGCCGGTATCCCGACCAAACAAATCGCCATTATTAACGGCTCGATTATTGGTACTGATTCTAAAGGTAACGACTATTTCGTCTCTTCCTCTGATGATAAAGAAGCACTCAAAAAACAGGTTCAGGACGATTTTAACCTCGGCAAATACCGCGTGCTTATTGGGAACCAGTCTATCGCCGAAGGCATGAACTTGCAAAAATGGACGACCGACCTACATCACATGGACGTGCCCTATACCCCTTCGCAAATTCAGCAGCGCAACGGGCGCGGGCTCCGGCAGGGAAACCAACATGGAAAAGTGAACATCCATTTTTATCTGATGAAGGATTCTTTTGATCAGTACCGCCTGGAGCTGGTCAGCAAAAAACAAAGCTGGATTGATGAGCTCTTCTTCGGTGACGGACGGGAAACCTCTGCTGACTCAGACGGAGAGTCCCTGGAATATGAGCAGATGGTGGCCGCCACCAACTCCGATCCCCGAGTCAAAGAATTCTTCCAATCCAAAGCCCAAACAAAGGTCCTGAAAAGTCGCATTGAGTCCTTGCTCAGTGAGACTCAGCGCCTGGAGTCTTCCCTGGGGCAAGCAAGCGGGGACGTAACCAAACGCTCCGAGCGTATGGAATCTGCTATTGCCCGAGAGCAAGCCCTTATTGATTCGGAGCTTCCAGCCTCGGGGGCCGAGGCTTTGGAGCAAGGACTTATCCGCGTGGGATGGCTGGATTACAGCGGAGAAGTTGGGACCATCGAAAATAACCTGTCTTCGGACGGTAAGCGCATTCCCCGGTTCCGCCACGAGCTTACGCTTGAAGTCCCAAAAAATAACGCCAACGGGCGGGTGCTGTTTAATCTTATCCCTGACCCCAACGCTCCCAACCGAAGCTTCTACAACAAGATCAAATGGAGCTCCATCAAGCAGATGGCCGGTGACCAGCTGAATAAGGAATTTAGCTGGAGTATGGACGAGCCGGTGCAGTCGGGCCGAAGCCTTGCCGGTAACAAGGGTAATATCATCGCCGATGAAGAAGATTTTTACTCCTTTTACGAAGTAGATATTGAAGCTGAAAAACAGGCTACAAACCCAGATGGGACAGAAGTGACTTTTGATCACATAAAACAGAAGCTGGGCATGTACAAAACCCATCGCTGGCTGCCTATCATTAAAAACAAACTGGCCGATCTTTTCCTGGCCCTCGAAAAAGGATGGCAGCAGTCCGCCCAGGCCCGCATCCAGCAAATAACCGCCGAGCTGGAACGATCCAAGAAAACTCTTAAGGAATTGGAGATAACCCACGAGCAAACCCGCAAGGAGTTGGAGCAGGCTCAGGCAAACCTGAAATCCAACCAAGAAACGGTCACCCGCCTGCAAGATGTGGTCAACGAGCTGGTCAAAACCAAATTCACCGACCGCGCGGAGCTCTATGAAGAACTCAATCGCATAGCGCCCACCTATGGGATAAAAGGAACCGTTCGCGTGCGTGAAGTCGGTATTTATCGCGACACGCCAGAACCTGACAATATCCGTCCCAACAGATCAGCACCCGGAAAAAACAGGGCGCTTCCCAGACCGCTCAAAACCTTATATGAGGAACCCCTGGCGTATGCTGGAACCGTGGGCGAATTGGAATTCATCGACACCAAAGGGTTCATGCAGCGCATTCTTTCAGAGAATCAGGATCTGGCGATGATCATCGACGCCGAAGGAAACACGCTGTTCGCCTTTCCGACCACCCGCATGAAACTGATCAAAGGGGCCTACGCCAGCGACCAGGCTGAGCAGATGTATGAGGAGTTCCACCATTTTCCGGCCGACGGCTATGACTACGAACTCTTTCCACCTGGTGAGGCTGAGCTGGTTTCCATCGGCCACGCTGAGCGCATCATGTACGGCAGCGACAAGGTAATATACCCCGGCGACAAGAAAGGTGAGAATCACCAGTACTATCACTACTTCGATGATGGCAAGCGCCCAATCTTCCAATATGGAGACGTGTATATCATAACCAACCTAAATATCGACGGACGAGGAATTCTCAACTAATCCCAACTACTGATCCTATGACCCAACGAATATTTGCAAAAAATCCAACCCACTTGGATATAATCGAAAACCCAACAACCCCAAAACCTGCAACTATGGCAAAACAAACAACAACCGAAAAGGCTGTCGGCGAATTCAAGCAGCAGCTTATCACTGCCGGATATATTGTGGGCGGCCAGGCAATTGGTGCGCAGCTTAACGGGCTGGCCGTTCCCGCTATTCTTGGCGGAAGCTCAGCTACTGTCCAGCAAGCGGCCCGCGTTGGCCTGCCCCTTACGCTCGGCATGGTCTTCACCATGTTTACCAAGAACGCTCACCTTCGCGGTCTAGCCATGGGTCTCGGCGTGCAAGGCGTGATGGAACTGATCAAGTTCGTCATGCCCGACTGGACGCCCTCCCAAGGCCTGATGGAAGGAAGCGAATACCTGTGGGATGACCAAGACATTCCCTCACCAGCCGCGCCTGCGGCCTCGCTTCCCCAGCAAACCGGCCACGTATCCCAAATCGAAAACATCATTGAAGATACCGTGGAGGTGTAATCGGCATTCCATTTTTCTCATAGCTCTCACTGACTAGGGACTGCCTGCGGGAACAAGCAGTAGGCCAAAGCGGCCCCAACCTAAAACACCCTTTTAACTAACAACGAACTATGAGTAACCAAATTTCTAAAAAAGCTATTGTCCCCGCCAGCGCGCGCATCAAAACTTATTTTGATACCCAGCAAGTTACCCAAAACGGCGCTGTCGTAAACTTCTTTCCGCCCAACTCCACGCGGAAAATCACCCGCAACAATTACGTCGGCAATCCCTTCCCGGGCGAACTCAAGCGACGCATCCTCGCGCTTTCCTTCGAGGTGACCAAGCAATTTATCGAGGACGATGAGGCCAACGGCATTGATGCCCGCGGGATCGTCAACTCGCTGAAGGATGCTGGTGTCATTTTGCAGGCCGATAATGACAACAAGGAATTCCTGCGCGTGCCCATCTCCAAGCATTCCAACTTCTCCGGCACGGACGTGCAGTTGGTAGCCGGCACGGCGAATACCGTAGATGCCCCGGTGGTCTTCAAACGCATCGCTGCCCTTCGTTCAGCGGACGAGTATCGCCTGGCCGATCCCTTCGATCTGGCGGTCAATCAAACCTTGTCGCTGTCAGTTCACTTCGAGGATTCCTCAGTGTTCCCGAGTGACGAGAACTGGACAACGTCCGGCCAAGGACTGCTGTACCTGCGCGCCAGCATTGTCGTGGCTGAAATGAAGCCCGAAAAATAACCCCTCTAACCGGCAGCGGCCATCGGGTCGTTGCCGGCTTTTTTATTGCCCTAACTCCTAGCTGACCAACATGAAAATTGTTAAGAATTTTATTCCACCTACTGAATCTACTCCTTTTAATCCGGCCAAAGCCATTGAAATCCCAGCCGGTGGCACCCGGCACATTATGATGAATGGCATGGGCGGGGAAAGTTTTGGCGTCCGAAAAATATTGCCCTATGCCCCTGACATGAATAAAGTGTTTGTCTCCGCTCGACTCAACGAAGATCTATACCTGTTTCGCGACCTCCAATTATCGGTTGTTCATCAGCTGTTCCGCCACATTGATGGATTGTTAGCCCCATTCATTATCCAAAAAAGTAACAGCCTGGTCTTCGAGCTGACCAATACCCACAACGCGGCCCAGACGGTCAACATCCAGCTGGTAGGCTACGATCATTACAGCCTAACCAAACTACTAAATATCTATCGGGAAATTGGCAGTCCGATGCCACAGCCCCGCTTCCTTTACGGCCAAGCTACGCTGGCCCCGGGCGCGGTCAACATCGATATGGGCGTCAAAGCCAAAAGCATTGACGTAGAAGCCCGACGCCTGGCCATGAGCAGCGACCGACCGGGCGATATCACTGCCAGCCTGAAAGTCTATAATACGACTATCCGCAACGAGGTCTTCCTGGAGCAGATTAACGACGAGTTCGGCCAGTTCTATGCCAATGTCCCCTTTATCATTGGCTCCAACATGCCGTTTCAGGTGTACGCTTCAAACAAAGGAGCGCAGCAGGCTAGCGTAAGTTTCCTCTGTGAGTCATACGTGGTGCAGAAGTCCGATGCCAACCCGCTGGAGGTATAACCAATGTGGAACAACCTCATCCAGTCGCTTTGCGAGCTTACCAAAAAAATGGATAGTCTACTGGATCAACTCAAGGTAAATGCCCCTTCCATCGGGATCGGACCCGCCGGACGTATCGGGACCTCTATCTCCCCGGTCCTCAAGCAGGGAACCCAGCCGGTAAAACTGGTCAACGGCAACCCCATGCGCCTTGGAGTCATCATCCAAAACAGCAGCGACGGCGAATTCATGATTGCCTTGGACGAGAATCGCATCGACGAAATGTATTATACTTTTCGGCTTAAACCCGGCGAAACCTTGCACATGGACGAGCGACAGTTCAAAGAACTCTACAAAGGTGGCATGATGGGCCTGTGGGATGAAGATTCCGGAGCACTGGAGACCTCAAAAGCCCTCGTAACTGAAATCTTCTGGACCACCTAGCATGAGCGAAATCACCGGCAAAGAGTTCTCCGAAGGATTTAAAATGCGCGTGGTCAGTGGCATGCTGGTCGATGGCTCCATCCAAGTCTCATGGGCCACCGGCAAAAAAGCCTCGTCCCAGATGGATTGGGGCCTAGATCCCGAGAATCTGGCTACCACCCCTGAATATCATCGGGAGCCTGCGGAGATGGTCCGTTACCATACGCTTTATTTTCCCATCACCTACTTGGATGCTCGGCACTACTTCCGGGTTCGATCCAAGACCGAAGGTGAGCAGGTCGGCCAATCACGCATTTACTCGGTTATCACTCCTGATGACGTACAGAAAGTCAACGAAACGCCATTCGGGATTGTCCACCTTGATATTACTCCTATCGACGCTAACGAATTTGAGTTCCGTCCGGCGGCCTTCACTACTCCAGCGGTGAATTACGAACCCATCTCCCACACCGGTCCGATATCAACAACCCTGCAAACCGACTCGGCAATTACGGAAGAACAGCGTCCGGAAACCGGAAACGCCCACACCAACATTATTACCACAATCTCTTAACTATATGGATACCATTAATCATACTTTATCAATTGGGACCCCAAAGTCCGGTATGGACCTTTTCTGCAACATTCGCTTGGATGGCAAACACCTAATGCGCCTCCATAGCGAGTCCTTTGTCGGCGGATTTCTTCGCGATGTCCACGGGATGATGCACGGCGGCCGAACCAAGCGACTCATATCACCGCTGGAGCAGTATGTGCCTGACTACACGATCACCAGTATTCACATTGTGGATGGCGCCGTGGAAATCTATCGCAGTTATCTGCGAAACGTATTCAGCGGTTCCCACTCTGGAAACCCCAATGGGGACCAGCCGGTATGGGTTCATATTTGGGGATGCCAGTCGGTACCCGAACTCAACGGCACGTGGGAAGTCGAAAGCGCCCATACCAACAATGATTACGTCCGACTTATAGGTGTACCTACGACTATTGACCCTTCGACCTACGTCCCCGATGATGCAACCTGTATCTCGAAAACCTACAAGAATATTGCCACAACGCAACGCTATTGTATGCCCTTCCGGAAGGTATATCCAACGGTAGGTGCAGGAACCCGTCCGATAAGTATTTCTGACGTGGGGCTACATAATCCTATTGATGCCCTCCTGTCGCGCGGAGCCGTATCTGTTTCCGGTGTCGTTACCGACCAGGAGAAATCGATCTTTACGATCTCTGCTCCTTTTACCAACGCTACCGGTGGGGATATCACCATTCGTGAGATGGGGCTGGTTACCTACATCGATGTCTCCCGTTACGCCCTCAAGACGATTGCGAACCTACATGCCCGGGATATTCTCCAATCTGCAATTAACCTGCCAGACAGCAAAACGCTCACGCTCGATTACGAATGCCGATTCGAGCTGGAAAACTTTAATCAGGATACGGACCTGAATGGAACCAATGGCGGATTCCTTGCCGAATTTGCCAAAGCGTTGCGCCGGCAAGCTGTTGAAACCACCCATACCGGATGGGCGCGAATGCTCATGTGTATCGGAGGCGGCGGTACGTCCATGTCTTCCCTTAATGCTGATGCTTCAACCAGCGACAAGGGATGGCAGCTTGGCCTTCGGCTTGGAGAGAGTAACAAATTCGTCTCAATGACCGACACTGATCTTTCCCCGGATGCTAGTCCCGAAACCCCATACAATTTAGGTGGAATTACGCATGGCTCCGAGAACGGCCAACTCCTGTATCACGGGATGATGATCGATGACCAAGTGACCATTGATGAAACCAACAATGAAGCGTATTTCAACCTCTCCCGAGTATTTGAAAATCGCGGTGCCACTGATATTACCGTTAAAGAAATTGGTCTATACGCGAAAAATGACGACAGCACCAACCGGTTCCTGCCTAAGCTCATTGCCCGCAAGGCGCTTGCCCCAGCCGATCAATTTACCATCATGGCCGGCCAGATGCGGAAAGTTAACTACAAGATCAAGATGGTGGCCTGATGACCAGCTCTTTTTCCATATCGGCCGAGCTTACCTACGCCCGAATTCGTGGCCTGATGGGATATTTCTCTGATGCCTCCAGGCGATATGGCGTGCCCTTGACACTGCTGCTGGCAGTAGCTTCCCGGGAAAGCCGAATGGGACTTGCCCTTTCTCCCGATGGCACCGGCGACCATGGCAACGGCATCGGCATTATGCAGATCGACAAGCGGCATCATCCCAACTTTACCGACCGCCATAGCCACTTTGACCACCAAGCCAATATTGATTATGGAGCCCAGTACTTGGCAAAACTGCTCCAACAGTTCAACGGAAATACCACCCGGGCCGTTGCCGCCTATAACGCCGGGCCTAATAAAGTACGAACTGCCATTTACGCGGGCTTGCCACCGGATTCGGTCACCACTGGCAAGGATTACAGCCAGGATGTGCTGGAGCGAAAACAGCTCATCGTCCAGCTGCTCGGTCTCTCCAAAGCAACCAGCTTATCCATATATGTCCTTCCGATGGCCGCTATCGCTTTTGCAACTTATAACTATATGACCACCCAACACCCATGAATACCGAATCAAGTTATATCTACGAAGAACCTACAGAAGCGCGAGGACTAGGACGGATGCCCACGCGTCCGGTAATGCTTCGACCAGTTCTGGATGAACCAGCCCCTCGCAATCGAACCCAGCAAATAAGGCCACGAGTACGGCCGCGACCTACTCCAAAGCCAAAGCCTGTGCTTATACCTCGGCCTGTCATTGACAAAAATCCGGTACCTGCTCCTCCAAAGCTAAATATCAACACAGTTAAGAAACCCACTACTAAGCAGTCGAAACCGACCTCTAAACCCAAAACCACAAACAAATCTGCCAGCAAGCAGCAGCCTAATTCCCACAAGGATATCCTAGCGGGCACTTTTAGTATTGGCGGCATGCAGGTAAAGAAAACCCATGCGGCAATGGCAGGTGGGGGGATTGCAGGCGGCCTGCTTCTTTGGAAAATCCTCTTTTAAAAACTCAAAACATTCAGGTGAAATACTATGGAAACCTCTTTTGTAAATGAATACCCCTGTGGATGCTCCGGTAGTGGACTTTCGGGCGGGACTAGCGCTACTCAATCCGGTTGCGGCTGCAGCGGAGGACTTGGGGAAGCACAAGCCCCCGAAACACAGAAAGATCTCATCAATGAAGCTAAAAAGTACATAAACAGCGAAATACCAACGCCAATAAAAGTTGTCGGCGGGTTAGCAGCCCTTGGCCTATTACTTATAGCCACAAGAGGGAAGAAGTAATGAATACCCAGGATTATAACGCACTGCTGGACAGCTACGGCAACCACTTCTCTATCGGCGAACTCGAAATCCAAGGTCCCGGAACCGTCAAACGCATGGACATTGGGTTTTTACGCTCCTTTTTGGCCTGGCGCCGGTGGCATGACCTGTCGACCCTTATTAGCTCCGCCTGGCGAAAAGGAGACCAAAAATCCCACGGCCACGGAATGGCATTTGATGTACTACTTTTTGACCAATGGCTTGAAAGTCAACCTTCCGCTCTCCAACACTGGCTACTGGCCACCACTTGGGGATTTAACGGCGTAGGCTTGTACTTTGATTGGAGCTACACCAACAAAGAAGGTAACAACATACCGGCTATCGGTTTGCACGTGGATGGATGGGCAGGGAACAGTCATTCCCAGCGTCCGCTACGGTGGCTACGAATTGACGGCCACTATTACTACCAATCACTTGCCAGTGGCATCTTCCATTGCAAATCCAATAAGCAATCCATTACGCTGGATGAAGCGTTAAGGAGGTACGGCCCATGAACAACTCCCAAGAAGATGGCTTTTTCCAAAAATACAAGGAACTGATTGTCACCACGATCATTTGCCTGTTTTTGACCGGCATCTACGATTCCATCAATAATCAGACCGCCGAAATTAAGAAATGGTATGAGCTGATGATTAGCATTAACGAGAAAGTGAAGGTACAGGCTGATAACCTAAGCAAATTGGAAAAGAGCCTGGAAACCCATGTCCAGCGTACGGACAGTCGCTTTGACGATCATAACCAGCGAATTCGATCTATCGAATTTGAACTCATCCCACGCCGGATCAACCTATTAAAATCCCCAACCTCAAAAGACACTACTGATGCACAAAATACTAACTCCGATAATTAAGGCGGTCCCCACCTTAATTGGTCTTTTCAAAAAAAGAACGCCCGAAAAAGGTAGGAGAATCGTAAAAAGCGGGATAGCCAGTCTCACCATTTCCGGACTACTGTCGACAGGTAGACTCTCTGCCTCTAGTATTGATACCACCCTACTGCTCATTCTCTCCATCCTGGAGATAATCGGATATCTCTATGGGATGGTCGCTATCTCATCGGGGGCCACGCAGACCTATCCTGTTGATGAGCTACTAAAAGGAAAAGGCGATGGCTTATCCGACCATCAAGCCAAGGTTTTAGGGCAACAGTGGCTAAAACAAATGCAAAAGAATCAAAGTCACAGGATTCCCGGTAACTCCTTGTTTGATGATGACTACTCTGATCTAAAAGTCAAAGTCGAAGATATTTCCCACTACAAATCCCATAAATCAAAGAAAAAACGATGATTACAATTCTATCTTTCTTATTCATTTTAGTTCTACTCAGTACAGATTGGCTATCAGGCCTACTGGTTCCAAATAATTTGGCCGAAATTGGGGTGGTTATCCTCGGCATGATTGCACTGTCTGCCTCGGTTCAAATCCGTGCCTTATTTGAAAAAGCCCAAAGAATTCTTCGCTTGTATGCCCAATACACAGATCCTAAAAGCGAGAAAGGAAGCAAGCTCTCTCCCAAAGAAAAAGGACGCCTGCTAGATCTGTTCCTACATGAACTGCGAATTACAATTGATCAGTTTGGTGGAAAAATATTGATCCGTGTAGGGGGATTAATTCGGAAGGTATTTAATAAATTATTTGGGTAACATAATCCCTTCTTAAAAAAGGCAGTCTCATTTAACAAAGACTGCTTTTTTCCCTCTCAGCTATTCCGTAACTTTGGGTTTGATTTAAAAGATTTCACAAATGCAGCAGATTAAATCCACATACAAGAAAAGCCTCAAGGGCATAACGCTTGCCCTCCTTTTCCTGTTTGGATTGCATTTTTTAAGCATCCACGGATTTGTTGATAGCCTTGTTTATTGCTTTGAAGAAGATGGGCAAATCAATATCGAGTCTGAGGCCGGCTCCCTCTTGAGCATTCCTTCTGAAGATGTGATACACGCCAAAGATGCACATCAACATACTACTCCTACTCTAAAGGCAGATCTCGACAACCATCATGATTTACCGTTGTCGCTGAACTGTGCAAAAGAACAACAAACAACACGTTTTGATCAGGAACGCACGCTCAAGTTTCTTGATGGAATTTTGAACAGTAAGGTTGAAAACCTCCCGCAATCACGGGTCTTTCAACTTGTTTCTTACGTCCCTCCCTTGATTGAGGATACGATAACAGCTTCGCTCAAGACGGTTGTCCGTATTCTATACAACTAAGTAGTTCCAGCCCTTTCCATATCGCCATTTCACTTGCAAGTCATGTAATCAGGTAAGGAATAGTTATATCCTGCCGGTTCTGCTTGCCCCTCTATAACAGCAAAAATTGGCTGGAAACACATGAAATTATTAAACCCACTACTGGCCCTCGGCATGCTCGTGCTTGCTGCCGGATGTGCCACAGAAGAAACCGTTATTGAACCACCTTCAGAAAGCATGCTGGGAGACCAAACCTATGAGACGTCTCCCGCCTTAAATCAGAATGTGAACCCACAGGATACCGCATCCAGGGTCACTATTTCGGATACATTGACCTTCTCGGATGCGCTGTCCAAAGCCCTGCTCGAAAATCCCCGGCTGCAAAGCTACGGCTGGCAGGTGCGCGTGAAGGAAGCCGAACGCATTCAGGCTTCGCTGCTTCCCAACCCAACGCTCAACGCCGAAATGGAAAACTTCGGCGGCACGGGTCCCTTTGAAGGCTATGACGGCCGAGAAGTAACCGTCAAGTTGGGACAAAAAATCCTGCTGGGTGCCGATCGCCTCAAGCGCAAGCGGCTGGCCGACGCGGACAAAGGACTGGCCGGATGGGATTATGAAGCGCAACGGCTGGACGTGCTGACCGGCGTTACCAAATCTTATATCTCAGCACTGGAAGCTCAGCGCCAGTGGCAGCAGCAAAAAGAGTTGGTCAGTGTTGCCCAAAACCTGTACAACTCCATATCTGCCCAAGTTAAAGCTGGAAAAGTCTCCAAGCTGGCACAGACCAAAGCACAGGTTGAACTTTCCCGCGCAAAAATTGACTTGGAAAATGCCCGCAACCAATGGGAGTCCGCTCGTAGTTCACTGGCCTCTTATTGGGGGAGCGAGCAACCACAATTCAAGCAGTTAAAAGGTCAGTTGAGCATGCCTTCTGACATCCCCGAATACGCCAAGGTGCAAACCTATATCCAGCGCAATCCGGATGTAGCGCGGTGGGCTACCGAATTGCAGCAGCGCGAATCAGCCCTTGACCTGGCACAAGCCCGAGGCATTCCCGACATAACCGTGAGCGGCGGATACAAACGCGCGGAGGATTTGGGTGCCAGCGCTGCTATTGTAGGCGTATCTATCCCACTACCTTTCTTTGATCGCAATCAGGGGAATATCAAGGCGGCGAAATATGAGCTGAGTCGCGTGCAGACCCAACGGGAAGCGGCCGTCACCCAAACCTACAAGGCCCTGCAAACGGCATACAACAGACTGGATGCAGCTGCTCACGAAGTCAATCAACTGCAAGAACAGGTATTACCCGGAGCCAAAACGGCTTTTGAGGCGTCCCAAACCGGTTACCGGCAGGGTAAATTTGATTACCTGGAGGTGCTCGATGCCCAGCGAACGCTGTTTACCAGCCGCACCCGCTACATCCAGGCCCTGGCCGAATACAATCGGGCCGTAGCCGAAGTAGAACGCCTCATCGGCACGCCTCTCTCTGAAATTTCTGCAAACTAATTTTTTGAATGAATATGGAATCACCAACCATGAAGAATTTAACTGTATTATCGCTTATCGGACTTCTATTGGGAAGTCTTTTGACAGGCTGTGGATCTAATTCAGGTTCCCAAGCCAACACACAAACCGAACAACATCAACAAGAATCGCAACACAACGAAGAAACCCAACAACATGCTCGTGAAGTACACCTGACCGAGAAACAAGAAAATAGCCTGGGCATCAACGTAGAAACATTGACCAAGGGAAGTGCTTCCTCGACCATTTCACGCCCAGCCAGCGTTGGATATGATCTGGATCAAATTGCCAAAGTTGGTCCTCGGATCGAAGCAAAGGTAGTGAAGGTCATAAAAGACTTGGGAGATCGTGTCAAACAGGATGAACCGATTGCGCTGATGAGTAGTGTAGGCTTGGGTAAAGCCAAGGCTGAATATATTCGGCTACGTACCGAGTTAAAAGCTGAAAAAGCACACTATGAACGAGAAAAATCTCTTTATGAACAGGAGATATCGAGCCGTGCCGAAATGCTGCAAGCGGAAGCCCATTACCAAGAAGCAAAGGCTTCTTATAATGCGGCAGCCGAATCACTGCGTCTTTATGGACTAAGTAAAGTTGATGTTCAGAATATTGAAGCAGGCAGTGATCAGCCCCTGTCCCACTTTTACCTGACGAGTCCGCTCGACGGAGTGATCCAGGAGCGAGATATTTCGCCCGGGCAAACAATCAGTCCTAGCGAGACGCCCATCCACGTAGCGAACCTCTCCAAAATGTGGGTCATGATCGATGCCTATGAGCAGGATATCCGGTATCTGGACAAAGGACAAAACGTAAGCCTTTCGGTTCGAAGCATCCCCGGAGAAACCTTTGAGGGAAAAACAGACTGGGTCTCTTATAGCCTCGAAAAGCAGACGCGCACCATGCCGGTTCGCGCAGTTGTTGAAAACCCTAATCGAAAGCTACGGGCCGGAATGTTCGGCACTGCTCGTATATCAACAGGGAAAGAACGGAACGTAGCCATGATTCCCATTGACGCCGTACAAACGATTGAGGGTGAGCAAGTGGTGTTTGTCCCTGGCAACGAGAATGGCAGCTACAAACCGGTCGAGGTCATGCTGGGCAGTGAAAATGAGGGCTATGTGGAAATTGCATCGGGCCTGAAACCCGGCCAGCAAGCTGTTATTGCCGGCGCCTTTGACCTGAAATCTGCCCTTACTGCTCAGGGACGAAGCGCATCCCACGGACATTAACTGCTCGTTGCAATATCGAATTTCTTAACTGACAGACTTATGCTTCAACAAATAATTGACAACGTATTAAAGAATCGTTTGACCATCCTCATTCTGGTGGCGGCCGTTGGCGTCTATGGATACTTCTCTTTTGAGGATGTCCCCATTGACTCCTTCCCGGACGTATCGCCCACCATGGTACAGGTGTTTACCTCTAGCCCCGGCCTTTCTCCGGTGGATGTGGAGACGCAGATCAGCTACCCCATTGAAATCTCGATGTATGGGCTGCCCAAGCTGGATCGCGTGCAGAGTACCTCCATCTTCGGGCTTTCGCGCGTAAACATATACTTCGAGGATGGCACCGACATCTATTTTGCCCGAAGATTAGTCATGGAACGACTCTCCAAAGCAAAGGAATCCATTCCTGATGGGCTGGGACAACCACAACTGGGTCCCATTACTACGGGACTTGGGACGGTCATGATGTACGAAGTGACCAACACCGATACCGCCGACCACTCCCTGATGGAACTTCGCACGGCCCAGGACTGGATCGTAAAACCTCAACTGCGCACGGTGCCCGGGGTTACCGGTGTGCTTTCTTTGGGTGGGGATGTCCGACAGTTCCAGGTCAATGCCGATATGAACGCCCTGATTTCACGCGGGCTTACCCTGGGGGACCTGGAAAAAGCCATCAATAGCAACAACCGGAATGTGGGTGCTTCCTTTTTGGAACGAGGAGGCGAAGAGTATCTCGTCCGCGGCTACGGCTGGATTAAGCCAGACAAGCAGGGGCTGGAGGATATCCGAAACATCATTGTCAAAAACTCTGATGGTACGCCCATTTACGTCAAGGATGTCGCCAAGGTGGAATTCGGCTCCGAGATTAAACGGGGCACTCTTATTAAAGACCAAGAGGAATCGGTGGGAGGCTTTGTGCTCAAGCTCATTGGCACGAACACGCAAGACCTGCTGGCCCAAGTGGATCAAAAGATCGATGCCATTAATAAAGCACTGCCTGACGGCATGGTTATGAAGCCCTTTTACTCGCAGGGACAGCTCGTCAGCAAAGCCGTGGGTACAGTCAGCAATGCTCTGTACATCGGGGCCATTCTTGTGCTGGTCATCCTCTACTTTTTTATGGGGGACCTTCGCTCGACACTTATTATTATATCCACCGTTCCCATTGCATTTTTGATTGCCTTCATTGGGATGAACCTCATGGGCATATCGGCGAACCTGATGAGTCTGGGGGGCTTGGCGATCAGCATTGGTATGATCGGGGATAGTGCCACCGTGATCGTGGAAAATACCTATCGCCTGCTGGAAGAACGGGATACTGAAAATGTATCTCTGGTGCGGGTGGTAGGCGAAGCTGCACGCGAAGTGATACGCCCGGTGATCTTTGCGACCAGCATTATTATTATCGTATTCATCCCGCTCTTTTCGCTGGAAGGCGTCGAGGGTAAAATGTTTAAGCCCCTGGCCTATACCATTACCTTTGCACTGGGCGGAGCCATCTTTCTAGCCCTGACTTACATCCCGGTCATTTCCAGTTTCATCCTGCCGGATAAGGGGATGGACAAAGAGCCGTGGTTGGTCCGCAAGGTGAAAGGATACAGCCGCCCGCTGATTGAAAAAGCCACGAAATTCCCCAAGATGGTCTTTGGTGGAGCTCTCGTGCTGTTTGCCGCAAGTATGGCGGTATTCCCCTTCCTGGGAACCGAGTTTCAGCCGACCTTGCGGGAAGGTACCTTTGCAGTACGCTCTGTACTGCCACCGGGCGCTAACCTTCCGACCACCAAAGAATACACGAAGCGTATTCAGGAGTCGATGCAAACCTTTCCCGAAGTGCAAGGGATCTATTCCCGCGTGGGACGTGCCGAAGTAGGCGGCGATCCCGAGCCGGTGAACGTGGTCTTCAATGTCGTGAACCTAAAACCCCTCGATGAGTGGGAAGCCGGACGCAGCTATGAAGAGCTGCAGTCGGCGATGGCTGAAAAACTGCAGGAAGATCTGCCGGGCGTGGCTTCCAACTTTTCTCAGCCTATCCAGCTTCGTACGGATGAGCTACTCAGTGGCGTTCGCGCCCAGGTCGTTGCCAGCTTGTATGGTGATGATCTCGATACCCTGGCTCAAAAGGCCCAAGAGATTGCGGAGGTTGCCAAAAGCGTAGAAGGAGCCGTGGATGTCCGTGCCCAACAACAGGGTGGCAAACCACAAATCCTTGTGCGACCCGATCGCGAGCAGCTGGCACGACTGGGCATCAGCATCGACGACTTTCTGAAAACCGTAGAAACCGGTATTGGGGGCTCGGTAGCCGGTCAGGTATTTGAGGGTATTCGCCGCTTTGATATCTTCGTTCGCCTGCAGGAAAACCAACGCAAACGCATTGAGCAAGTGCGAGAGTTGCCCGTTCGAACGGCAAAAGGTTCCCTAATACCGCTCTCCCAGATCGCAGATGTGGAGGTCTTTACCGGTCCCAAACAAATATCCCGCAACAAGGCCAGTCGACGTACATACGTGCAACTGAACGTACGCGGTCGGGATATGGGGAGCGTCGTCAACGAGATTCGCCAAAAAGTAGACCAGCAAGTAGATCTGCCCGCCGGGTACTTTACCGAATACGGCGGACAGTTTGAAAACCAACGGCGTGCGATGAACCGGCTGATGGTGGTGGTTCCCATTACCCTGGGACTAATCTTCTTTATGCTGTTTTCCACCTTCGGCAGCTGGCGCTATGCGGTGCTTATCTTTCTAAACATTCCGTTTGCTACCATCGGGGGGATCTTTGCCCTCTGGGTCTCCGGACTGTACCTGTCGGTACCGGCAGCGGTAGGGTTTATCGCGATCTTCGGAATTGCGGTACTCAACGGGCTGGTTATTGTATCCTATATCAATCAGCTGCGAGAGGAAGGCATGTCCACCGAGAAGTCAGTCGTACGGGCTTCGCTGCTGCGCCTGCGTCCCGTACTGATGACCGCCTTGACCACCGGTTTGGGCCTGTTGCCGCTACTGCTAGCCAATGATATCGGCTCCAACGTGCAGCGCCCGCTGGCGGCCGTGGTTGTAGGTGGATTGTTTACCTCTACCCTGCTTACGCTGGTCGTACTGCCGACCATCTACAAGTGGTTTGCCGAACCAGTCGAACATGCCGAACTGTAAATTTAAAACAACAGACCTGTTAGGTTTTCGAGACCTGACAGGTCTAATTTAACTATCAAATATTATGAAAGAGATTAAAGCTTTTATTCGAACCAACATGATTGATTATGTTATTGACACCCTTGAAAACCTTGAGGATGCCCCCGGTATTACGCTGAGTGACGTGCGCGGCTGGGGTCATGCCCAAGAAAAAGAAGCAGCCCAACTGGTTCAGCGTATTAAACTGGAAACGGTTGTACCTTCCCATCGGATGGATGAAATTATCTCAATAATTGTTGAAAAGGGACAGACGGGTAATTACGGAGACGGAAAGATATTTGTATCCAACGTAGAACAAGCTGTACGAATCCGAACCGGGGAAACCGATGACGATGTCATACGATAACCAACGTCCCATCACTATCCCCGAGACTGTCACTGTTTGACCGCAGTGACAGTTTTCTCAAATTATTATACCTTTTAAGTTATGGATCACAAACATTTTCATATTAAAAACATGGTGTGCAGCCATTGTGCTGAAGTTCTGCAGGAAAAACTCACCGATGCCGGCTTCGATGTCCAAAAGATTGAACTCGGCGAACTTTACCTATCCGAAACTGTTACCGAAAAAGATTATGAGCGATTGGTATCCATTATTCACAACAATGGCTTTGATATTATCGATGATGAAAACAGCCGCACCGTAGAACAGATTAAGCAGCTTATTATCCAGCAAGTCCGATCAGAAGAACCATTAGAAAAGAACCTGTCCGATTATCTCTCTGAGAACATTCACAAAGACTACCAGCACCTTAGCCGCCTGTTTTCGGGAGTCGAAGGCAAGTCTATCGAGCGGTACTTTATCCTGCAGAAAGTTGAACGGGCCAAAGAACTCATTGTCTATGATGAAAAAACGCTTGGCCAGATCGCTTTGGAACTGGACTACAGCAGCCAACAACATTTTTCCAGGCAGTTTAAAAAAGAAACCGGATTGTCACCCTCCCATTTCAAAGAGATCAAAGAGAACAAACGAAATTCAATTGATCGGCTATGAGCAACGTACAATTAAAATCAACAATTACCTGCCCTGAATGCAGAGAAGAAGCAACCGAAACTATGCCAACCGATTCCTGCTAATATTTTTGGCAATGCCCCAGCTGTGGCAACCTACTAAAGCCCAATAAAGGTGACTGTTGCGTATTTTGCTCTTTTGGAGATGTACCGTGCCCTCCTGTTCAACAGGATGAGCAACATTGCTGTTAACAGGATCCGCTTCTGTTCAAACCACTGTCGGGCCTGCTGTCCGCATGACACCTTAAAACCCGCTGCCCCAAACTCATTGTCCGCATAATTTTGCACAAGATTCACATAAAGATGCAAGCACTCTTTGCGACCGGCAGTTATCTTGGAAGTAGAATTTGAAGTCGAAGAAAACAATTTCATGCTATGATTGAAGTAAATGCTCATACTAATGACGACATTCTTGCCATCAAGGCATCCGGCAAGCTTTCAAAAGAAGACTTGGATGACCTAGAACCGGCTTTAAACAAGTTTGCAACTGCATCTGATGACCCCCATTTAATCATGATACTGGAAGATTTTGGGGGATGGCAGGATACCGCAGCATTTTGGAAAGACTTGCAGCTTGATGCCGAATACATTGGATATTTTGATCGAATTGCGGTAGTGGGAGATAAAAAATGGCAAGAGTGGGGTACGAAGCTCGTCGATCCCATCACCAAGGAAGAGATGCAATTCTTTCCCATTGATCAAGCCGAGAGTGCGTGGGAATGGCTCAAACAAAATCACAACTGAATAATCATGACATTTATAAAAAAATATAAAGAGGCCATTGCCAGCGCCCTGTTTTTAGCAGCGGCCTTGATTGTTGAACACGCGTTTTCGTTTTCCAGTCAGGCCTATGTGTATTTGCCACTATATGGACTTTCATATATTGTTGTCGGCGGACCGGTGTGGATGAAAGCGTTCAAGTCTATAAAAAGCGGCACCATATTCAGTGAGTTCTTGCTGATGGGCATTGCCACTGTTGGTGCTTTTGCCATTGGCGAATATGCTGAAGGGGTAGCCGTCATGCTCTTCTACATGGTAGGCGAATACGCCCAGGATGGAGCGGTGAACCGGGCAAAGCAATCCATTAAGAGCCTAATAGATCAACAACCGGACACGGCTACGGTAGAGCGCAATGGGACAACGGAAAGCGTCCATCCCTCCAAGATTGAAACAGGTGAAATCATCCAGGTAAAACCCGGCGAAAAAGTACCACTTGATGGCGAGCTCCTTACCGAAAAGGCTTCCTTTAATACCGCAGCCCTGACCGGTGAGTCAAAACCCATGAGTAGGGAATCGGGTGAAGAGGTATGGGCCGGTTCAATCAACCAGGACCGACTGGTCCGCATTAAAGTAACCAGCGGCTATGAGGATACAAAGCTATCCAACATTTTAACGATGGTCCAGGAAGCTTCCAAGCGAAAAGCCCCGACGCAACGGTTTATGACGAGGTTTGCCAGTATCTATACCCCCATCGTCGTTTGGCTGGCGGTAGCTCTTACATTCGTCCCGTATTTTGTGGTTGAAAACTATGTCTTTCAGGATTGGTTTTACCGAGCCCTTATTTTCCTCGTTGTCTCTTGCCCATGTGGATTAGTTATTTCCATTCCCCTCGGTTATTTCGGTGGTATCGGGGCAGCCTCCCGAAACGGCATTCTGCTTAAAGGTTCGGATTTCCTTGATCAGCTGCGAAAGATGAAAACCCTGTTCATGGACAAAACGGGCACGATGACCGAAGGCAGCTTTGAGGTTCGCTATATCCATCCCGTGAATGGATATAGCCAGGAAGAATTGCTTAGACTGGCCGCTTCCCTGGAACAGGACTCCACTCATCCGATAGCAAAAGCGATCCTCAACCGCACCAATGGGCAACAGCTGCACCCCGTAGAAAATCAGCAGGAAATTTCCGGCAAAGGATTAAAAGGCAGCGTCAACGGGAAAACTGTTGTCGTCGGAAACAGTGATCTATTAAAACAGGAGGGTATCAGCATTTCTTCCACCGATGTTGATGATCCTTATACCTATGTACATGTGGCCGAGGATGGCATACATGTTGGTACCATCAGCATTGCCGACCAGATCAAGGAGGATAGCAAGCAAGCTATTGAGGACCTTCGAAAACATGGTGTCAACGAAATCGTGATGCTGTCCGGAGATAACCAAGAAGTGGTCGACCATGTATCTCGAAAGCTGGGGTTGGATCATGCGTATGGAAGCCTGTTACCTGACGAAAAATATCGACACGTCGAGCAAGCGCTAAGCCCATCCAAAACAGTAGGGTTTATTGGAGATGGGGTCAATGATGCTCCGGTCATTACACTGGCCGACATTGGTATAGCCATGGGCGGCATTGGCTCGGATGCAACTGTCGAAACGGCTGATGTGGTTATTCAAACCGACCAGCCATCCAAGATACCATTGGCTATTGAGATCGCAAACTTTACGCATCGCATCGTATGGCAAAACATTGGTTTTGCATTAGGGATTAAAGTCCTCGTGATGGTTCTGGCTACCTTTGGCATGGCCACTATGTGGGAAGCTATTTTTGCTGATGTTGGTGTGGCTCTTATTGCCATTGGCAACGCCATCCGCATCCAGAATAAGTACTCCGATAAGGGATTTAGCCTTACTGCTAAAAGCGATTCTACAAGTCAAGTAGAAGAGCAAGCTAACGCTTGTTGTGAAATCTAAGAATTTAGCCATCAATCGGGAAACCCTTTCCCCTTATTCCCCTTCGGTACTACAAATAGTACTATTTAACACCACGCGAAATTTTGATTAAAAAACAGATAAAAATCCTGTTTGAACTAATCATTGAATATTTTGTTATATTATCAGATCTAATTTTTGACAGACAGTAATTTTCTTGAATATTCCCAAAAAGACATATCGTCTGATTGCAGCGCTCACGATGGTGCTATTTGCTAGCACCATCGCACTGCCTGCGGGACTGGCTGCTGCCAGCCTTACCTGTGATATGGAAATGTCTCACACTGTTCATGCTTGTTGTAATTTTGCAGACATAAATAGTCATCACGAAAAGAAAAAAGAGTCACAAAATTGTCAGCAACAAGCTTTCTGCCAGCAGACCATTGGCAGCAATCTCTCTGATATACCAGCCATTACGCAACACACAAAAATTGTAATAGCTGCGAAGCTACTGGAGGAGTTAACAACTATTCAGGAAGACAGCGATCATCCACCTGCAGTCAAAGATGAATCGTCATCTCTTCATTATCACCCACCTATCTTTCTGCTGAACAGCACTTTTTTGAATTAGCCACCACCTTTAGGGTTCAGACTGTATTTTAGCTGGACCTTTGCCTGAACACCAGCGATTACACTGGATTATAGTTCCAGTCTTTCCACAGGCATAAACCGCTTCCAAAAAAATTTTACACACCTGAGTAGAAAATGCGAATAAGCATTTCAGATTATATCGGGTGATTAACATTGGCAAGCTTTTATTGGCTAATTCACCGCTATCATGTTAGACAAAACGATACGCTTTTTTCTCGAAAATAAACTAATCGCAGTGCTTCTGCTGAGCGCTATGGTCGCCTGGGGGATCGCCGTCGCACCCTTTTCCTGGGATATCGACTGGCTGCCACAGGACCCCGTGGCTGTGGATGCGATTCCCAATCTCGGTCAAAACCAGCAAATCGTCTATACCTCTTGGCCCGGGCGTTCACCACAGGATATCGAAGACCAAATCACCTATCCGCTGACTACTCAACTGCTGACCGTGCCCGGCGTAAAAACGGTGCGCAGCAGTTCTATGATGGGGACATCCAGCATCTACGTGATTTTTGAAGAGGATGTGGATTTTTACTGGAGTCGCTCGCGCATCCTCGAAAAGTTAAACTCACTGCCCTCCGGCACGCTTCCACAGGGCGTGCAGCCTACGCTCGGGCCCGATGCCACGGGGCTTGGACAGATTTTCTGGTACACCTTGGAAGGACGTGACAGCAACGGCGATCCTACCGGCGGCTGGGATTTGCAGGAGCTACGAAGCATCCAGGATTTTTACGTGGGATATGCGCTATCCTCAGCCGAAGGCGTGGCGGAAGTAGCCCCAATCGGAGGTTACGTTAGCGAATACCAAGTCGATGTGGATCCCGAAGCCATGCACGAATATGGCATTGCGATGACGGATGTATTCAAGGCCGTTAAAGAGAGCAATGCCGAAGTTGGTGCGCGGACTATCGAAATGAACAACGTGGAATACTTGGTTCGTGGACTCGGATATATCGAAAACCTCGAAGACCTCGAACAGGCGGTGGTTAAAGTAGTGGATAACACGCCTGTTCGCATCAACAATGTGGCGAATGTTAGTCGAGGCCCGGCCCTGCGGAGGGGGGCGCTTGACAAAGGAGGTGCCGAAGTGGTCGGAGCCGTGGTCACGGCACGCGAGGGTGCCAATCCCATGCAGGTCATTGAAAATGTAAAAGCCAAGATCAATGAGATTGAACCCGGTCTGCCTTCCAAAAAACTGGATGACGGTAAGCAGTCAAAAGTTGAAATTGTGCCGTTTTATGACCGCAGCGAGCTGATCCACGAAACCCTCGGCACGCTTGAAGAAGCTCTCACCCTGGAGGTGCTGATTACCATTATCGTCATTATCGTGATGGTGCTGAACCTGCGCACCTCGATCCTGATTTCAGGGATGCTTCCGGTGGCGGTACTTATGACCTTCATCGCAATGAAACTGGCTGGGGTGGATGCCAATATTGTCTCGCTTTCGGGTATTGCCATTGCCATTGGGACGATTGTAGATATGGGGATTGTGCTCTCAGAGAATATGCTCCAGCACATGGAGCGGGCCGATCCTGATGAATCCCTGTTGGAAGTGATCTACCGGGCCTCCAGTGAGGTGGCTCATGCCATCGTTACCGCCATCACCATGACCATTGTGAGCTTCCTGCCGGTCTTTACAATGGTAGCTGCCGAAGGAAAACTGTTCCGACCCTTAGCATTTACCAAAACGTTCGCGCTGGTGGCGGCAATCATTATCGTGATTACGCTCATTCCGCCTTTCGCCCACTGGTTCTTTTCCCTGAAGATTAAGAAACGTCCCATTCGCATGGCCTGGAATGGACTGTTAATTGGAGGTGGGCTATACATAGCCATTACCGCTGTAGCATGGGCCGGGTTGGTACTTATAGCTTTTGGACTAATTAACGGAGCGGCTCTATTTATTGATGACGAGCGATATCAGCGCAACCTGCCGCGCATGAATATGGCCATCATTGTGCTGGGCGTCACCTGGCTGCTTACCCGCACGTGGCTGCCGTTGGGTCCAGGCGTGGCGTTTGCTTTTAATTTCATCATGGTCGCACTGCTGCTGACGATCATCATGGGCGGCTTCTGGCTGGTGATTTACTACTATCGTCCCATCTTGGATTGGTGCCTCAATAACAAAGGGCTCTTCCTTTCGATACCGACCTCGCTGGCTGTACTGGCGGTGGTCATCTGGCTCGGCTTCTCCTCGGTATTTGGATTTGTATCCACTGGCTTTAACGCGGTGGGCATTGATATCGAGGAAACCGCCCCTTGGCAGGCCGCCCAATCTACTTTTCCCGGTTTGGGTGAGGAGTTTATGCCGCCGCTGGATGAAGGCTCATTTCTGCTGATGCCGACGACCATGCCGCATGTGGGGATTGAAGAAGCCAAAGACATTATGCAAAAAATGGATATGCGGGTTTCTTCTATCCCCGAAGTAAAAACGGCCGTTGGAAAGATGGGACGCACCGAGTCGGCACTGGATCCGGCCCCGGTATCTATGTATGAAACCATTATCACTTATAAAACTGAGTATAAAACCAATGAAGATGGTCACCGGGTGCGATACAAGGTGGATTCAGAAGGCAAATTTGTCCGCAACGAAAACGGAGAGCTGGTCCCGGATCCCAACGGACAGTATTACCGGCAGTGGCGTGACAAGATTCAGTCGCCGGATGATATCTGGAATGAAATTGTCAAAGCCGCTGATATTCCCGGCGTGACATCAGCGCCCAAACTGCAACCGATCCAAACGCGACAGATTATGCTGCAGTCAGGGATGCGCGCGCCCATGGGCGTCAAGGTGAAAGGACAAGACCTGCAAACTATTGAAGACTTCGGACTTCGTTTGGAGGAAGCCTTACAAAATGTGCCTGGTATTAAGCCGTCATCGGTGTTTGCCGATCGGATCGTGGGCAAACCGTACTTGGAAATCGATATAAAACGAGACAAGATTGCCCGCTACGGCATTTCCATGCAGGACGTCCAGCATTATCTGGAAGTGGCACTTGGCGGGGTGACGCTGGCGAAAACGGTCGAAGGACGTGAGCGTTATCCTATTCGCGTCCGATATGCCCGGGAGCAGCGCGATGATCCCGATAAAATACGACAGATGCTGGTGCCGACCGGAATGGGTAACCAGGTTCCACTTGGTCAACTAGCTGAAATAAAGTACCGGCAAGGCCCACAGGTGATCAAAAGCGAAAACACCTTCATGGTGGGCTATGTCATCTTCGACAGTATGGATTCGGTCGCCGAGGTGGATGCCGTACAGAACGCCAAGAATTACCTGCAGCAGCAGATTGAGTCAGGTGAGCTGACCGTGCCTTCCGGCATTAGCTACGAGTTTGCGGGTAACTACGAAAACCAGGTTCGGGCTTCAAAACGCCTGTCGGTTATTTTACCGATTGCCATGCTACTCATCTTCCTGATCATCTACTTCCAGTTCCGTTCGGTTCCCACGTCGATGATGATATTCAGCAGTATCTTCGTGGCTTGGGCAGGTGGATTTATCCTCGTTTGGCTTTACGGGCAGGGTTGGTTTATGGATTTCAATATGTTTGGCACCAATATGCGTGAGCTGTTTCAGATGGGGACAGTCAACCTGAGTATTGCCGTTTGGGTTGGCTTTATTGCACTCTTCGGCATTGCCGCCGAGGGTGGCGTAGTCATGGCCACCTACCTGGATCAAGTGTTTGAACGCGACAATCCTCAAAGTTTGTCAGAAATTAACGAAGCCGTGCGGGAAGCGGCCGGGCGACGTATTCGTCCCACGATGATGACGACCGCCACCACCATTCTGGCGCTGATTCCGGTACTGACTTCCACCGGACGAGGAGCGGACATCATGGTACCGATGGCGATCCCCAGCGTGGGCGGGATGTTCCTGCAGATTATCACGCTGTTCGTGGTGCCGGTCCTCTACGGCATGTGGAAGCACTGGCAACTTAAACGATCCACAGAAACAAAGGATACCGAGGTGCAACATGTTAACTCTTAAGAAATTCAGTGATATGAAATCGCTATCAAAATTATTCACACCGATAGTTCTCGTATTGTTATTAGTAACGAAAGGGATTGGACAATCTACGGAAACCGAACATCAGGCAATCAGCCAATACCTAAAACAAGCAGCTGAAAACAATCCCGAGCTGAAGGCCCAGTATCAGCAGTATTTATCTACACTGCAGCAAGTGCCGCAGGTCAACACCCTGCCCGATCCTGAACTTTCGTTCGGGTATTTCATTAATCCGATCGAAACAAGGGTTGGCCCACAGCAAGCCCGGTTTGGCCTGACCCAAATGTTTCCCTGGTTTGGTACGCTGGGTGCAAAAGGAGAGGCTACCACAAAGATGGCCAAAGCCAAATTTGAGGTGTTTCAAGACACCCGGAATCAGCTGTTTTACCAAGTACATAAGCAGTGGTACAAGCTGTATCAAATCGATCAATCCATCCAGATTCTGCGAGAAAATATCGAGATACTGGAGACTTTCGAATCCCTGGCCATCCAGCGTTACGAGAATAATCAGGTTGGTCAGGTAGATGTGCTTCGCGTGCAGATCGAAAAAGAGGATCTAAAAACGCGGCTCGAGCTGCTCAAGGATAACAAAACGGTTGAAATTCAAGCGTTCAACGAGCTCTTAAATCGTTCGGATGAAAGGGGAATCACTATCGCCGATACCCTCAGATCTCAACCTCTGGCAATGTCAAAAGCAGAAATTGAACAATCCGTACTTCAGCACAATCCCAATCTAACGAAAATAGATTTTCAGGCTTCTTCAGCACGAAGCTCAATCAAGGCAGCCCGCAAAGAAGGGTTGCCCAAGTTTGGTCTCGGACTCGATTATGTCGTTACCGACGAGCGCAGTATGGCAATGCCTGATAATGGGAAGGATGCGATCATGGCTCGCGTGGGAATCCAAATTCCGCTGTACCGTAAGAAATACCAGGCAAAAGAGCAGCAGGCTCGCATTGAGCTTAATGCGGTTCAAAGCCGTCGGTCAGCTGCAGAAAACCGCCTTCAAACCCAGCTGGAAAAAGCACTTCGTGACTACCGGGACGGGAAACGTCGTGTTGGGCTTTACAAAGACGTACAAATCCAGCGTACCCTCCAAGCTATTGATATCCTCACCCAACAGTATGCCACAGGAGATACGGATTTTGAGGAGCTATTACGGCTCCAGCGCAAGCTGCTGGACTACGAACTTTCGCAGGTGGAAGCAGTCGTTGATCAAAACAGCGCTGTAGCACAGATCGAGTACCTGTATGGAAAGTACAACATCAGTTCTGAAGAAATTGAACATACAAACTAAATCCACATAAAGAGGCCTATTAGTTGCAGGCCTATAAAAGATCATACCATTATGAAGACATCTTTTAACTATAAACAAATCGCACGAACAGCCGGGATACTGCTGGCAGGATTACTGCTGGGTTGGTTGCTATTTGGTGGCACATCCACTGACCAGTCAACCGACATGGAGCAGCATATCAGCGAAACTCACACGAATGAGCAGGGAGAAGTCGTTTATACCTGCAGCATGCATCCCAGCGTGCGTCAATCGGAACCAGGAAATTGTCCAATCTGCGGGATGGAATTGATCCCCGCCAATCAGGAATCATCGGCAGAAGCTGCGGGTCCATATGAGATGCAAATGACCGAAGCAGCTACCCGACTGGCCCAGGTACAAACAACGGAAGTTGTTAAGAAAGTAGCCACCCAAAAAATCCGCATGCCGGGCAAAGTGGTTGTTGATGAACGAAAAACCGCAAGCATTTCAGCTCAATTTCCGGGTCGTATCGAGCAGTTATATATTGATTTCACCGGACAGCAAGTTTCCAAGGGTGAAAAGCTGGCTTCGATCTATTCCCCCCAGTTGGTGACGGCCCAAAAGGAACTGCTTGAAGCAGCAAAACGAAAAGAGACAAATCCTACGCTTTATCGTGCAGCACGAAAGAAACTGGAGCTTTGGGAACTGCCCAAATCAACGATCAATGAGGTTGAACAGAGCGGTAATATTCAAACAACCGTCGATATTGTATCGCCGGTAGATGGCGTGGTCACCGACCGGAAAGTGGCTCGCGAAGATTACGTTAACACGGGCAGCCTAATGTACAGAATTGCCAACCTCTCCACTGTTTGGGTCATGTTTGATGCGTACGAAAGCGATTTGGCAGGCCTGCGAACGGGCGACCAGGTATCGTTCTCGGTACAAGCCTACCCCGGCGAAACCTTCAAGGCCGAAGTAACCTACATCGACCCCATTTTGGATCCGCAATCGCGGACCGCCAACATACGGGCCGAAGCCGAAAATACTGATGGACAATTAAAACCCCAGATGCTGGCTGAGGGCATTATTTCCTCTAATGTAGAAGGCGGTAAAGAGCAGATTTTAGTTCCAAAATCAGCGGTGCTGTGGACCGGAGAACGTTCCGTCGTGTATGTTCAAAAACCGAATACTTCGCAGCCCACATTTGAGTTTCGGGAAGTGATTCTGGGTCAGCGCGTAGGTGACCAGTATGTAGTCAAATCAGGTGTAGAACCTGGGGAAGAAGTAGTTACACACGGCAACTTTAAAATTGACAGCGCCGCCCAACTGGCCGGGAAAGCAAGCATGATGAATCAAAATCCGGACGGCAGCAAGCCGGCTGGACACGATCACGGCTCGATGGAGATGGAGGGGGAAACTTCCAAAGCTGATAACACTGAGGAACCCCACCAGCACGCCGAGCACTTGGATACACTAGTTAAAAGCTATTTGAATATGAAAAGCGCATTGGCCAATGACAGCTTTGACAAGGCTCAATCGCAGCTTGTAGATTTTCGTGTTGAAGTAACACAGAGTGCTGCAATGAATAACCATCCCGAGCATTCCGAAATGCATCGAAAACATCACGCAGCTATGGTTGAAGCGGTCAACGCCGGGTCTAACGCCAAAACCTTAAAACAACTACGGTCTGCGTTTATCGCTATTTCTGACAATCTTGTGAACGCCGTTGAGAATCAAGGTTTCGATAAACAGGAACTTTATCTCCAGTATTGCCCAATGGCTGATAATAAAAAGGGAGCTACCTGGATTAGTAAGAACAAAAAGATATCAAATCCCTATATGGGGCAAAGAATGTCTACTTGTGGTAGTACAGAGAGAACAATTCCCCAAGAACCATAATGATACATGACGACAACGGACCCAAAAATTTTATAACAATTATCCAGAATCCTGTAATATAATACGTCATTGAACCTTTTAGGTTGAGATAGAAATACATTGAACCTATAAATAAATCTGTTATGAGCACACAACAAGCGACAACTGAACAAAAAACTATAAACATTGGTGGAATGGGATGTGCTGGATGCGCCAACACCATTCGAGATGCACTTGAAAATATGGAGGGAGTAATTGAGGCAGCGGTAGATCTCGAAAGTGATACGGCGACGGTAACATATGATCCTGAAGTTGTCTCATCAGATCATTTCAAAGAGGCAGTTGAAAAAGCGGGCTATGATTTTATAGCTATCAGATAATATTTCTTAATACAATTAATAGTATAATACCGAGGATTCCTCATGAATCACGATCAGCATAAAGATCATACTCATGATCAGTCAGAACAAAATAAAGATTCTGGCCACGATGATCATGAAGAGCATTCGCATCACGACCATCACAAAATGATGGTTGCGGATTTTAAATTCCGTTTTTGGTGGGTGCTTGCGTTAACGATACCCATCATGGCGCTTTCCCCGATGATTCAACACTTTCTGGGGGTGGATTGGCGTTTCGGCGGGGATACATGGATTCTTGCCACACTGTCAACAGTGGTGTATTTCTTTGGCGGATGGCCTTTCCTAACCGGTTTGGTGGATGAGCTCAAAAAGAAACAGCCGGGCATGATGACACTGATTGGTTTGGCTATCTCTATTGCTTACCTCTATAGCACGTCCGTGGTATTCGGCTTTGAGGGTGATCTCCTTTATTGGGAGCTTTCCACATTGGTCGGCATTATGCTATTGGGTCATTGGATAGAAATGAAATCGGTAATGAGTGCTTCTTCCGCGCTAGAAGAGCTGGCTGAACTATTGCCCGGTGAAGCACATCGCGTCAAAGAAGACGGCTCCACCGAAGATATTCCGGTAGAAGAACTTCAACAAGGCGATAAAGTACTTATCAAACCCGGAGAGAAAATCCCAGCTGATGGAAACGTGGTAAAAGGGGAATCGAGCGTAAACGAAGCCATGCTCACCGGCGAATCCAAACCCGTAAATAAAGCCAAAGGGGATGAGGTCATAGGCGGGTCGGTCAATGAAAAAGGATCGCTGACAATCGAAATTTCTAAAACCGGCGATGAATCCTTTTTGTCTCAGGTGATGAACTTGGTGGAGGAAGCTCAACAAAGCAAATCGCGCACCCAGGATCTTGCCAATCGAGCTGCTTTTTGGCTTACAATATTGGCTATTACCGCCGGACTCATAACCTTCGGAGCATGGATATTCTTTACCGGTCAAAGTTTTGATTTTGCTATGAACCGAACGGTAGCCGTGATGGTCATTACCTGTCCACACGCACTGGGACTGGCGATCCCGTTGGTTGTTTCGAGATCGACCAGCATTGCTGCCACAAATGGCTTCCTGATTCGCGACCGTGCCGCTTTTGAACAGGCCCGAAACCTGGACGCCGTTATCTTCGACAAAACCGGAACACTGACCGAGGGAACCTTCAGTGTAACGGATATTCTGAATTTTAATGAACAGTTTTCTGATGAAGAAATTCTGAAATATGCCGCTTCGCTGGAAACCAATTCCGAACATCCGCTGGCCAAAGGAATTCTGGAAAAAGCAGGAGAAACTTGGGAGCCGGAGGAATTTAATTCTATCACCGGGAAAGGAATTGAGGGAAAAGTAAACGGTAAACCGGTTAAAGTGGTGAGCCCAGGTTACATTAGAGAACAAGAAATGGAATATCCGGAAGACGAAGTAGACAACATTTCATCCCAGGGCAAAACAGTTGTTTTTGTGATTATCGATGGCAAACTGACCGGCGCCATTGCATTGGGTGATGAGATTCGGGAGTCTTCCCAAAAAGCCATTCAGGCCCTGCATGAGATGGGCATCGAATGCATTATGCTTACCGGCGACAATCAACAAACTGCTGAATATGTGGCTAGCGAATTAGGCATCGATCAGGTGTTTGCTGAAGTGCTCCCCGATGAAAAAGCAGATAAAGTGAAAGAGGTTCAGCGGCAGGGCAAGAAAGTAGCAATGACGGGCGACGGCGTGAACGATGCCCCGGCCTTAGCACAAGCCGATGTTGGAATTGCGATTGGGGCCGGTTCGGATGTAGCCGTGGAAACCGGTGATATTGTGCTTGTGAAAAGTAATCCCCAAGACGTTACTGCACTGATCAAACTCTCCAAAGCTACCTATAGAAAAATGGTGCAGAACCTGTGGTGGGCATCAGGCTATAATATTGGAGCGATCCCACTGGCTGCCGGGGCGTTATACACATTTGGGATCATATTAAGTCCTGCGTTAGGAGCGATTCTGATGTCGCTAAGCACAGTGATTGTAGCTATCAATGCTCGTTTTCTTGAGATAGCGAATTAACAACTTGTTGGTATAACAAAAAAAGAAATACAACAAAGCTGACTCAAAGTAGCAATAACCATCAATGGCATGAATAATGCAGTCGCCACTATTAATTCGCATACAATTTAAGATTGCTTTAAGGATCTTGGTTGTATCTTGAGACAGATAGATAAATTTCAAAAAGCACAAACTACAAAGGTGACTACTATGAAACGATTAACAATGATTCTATCCTTCATGCTACTCTTTACAACTATGGGTACGGCCCAGCAAAAGCAGGGAGACATGACACAAAAAAGGCAACAAATGATGGAGATGATGCAAGACTCCACCATGCGTGCCATGATGATGGAACATATGGCCCAGAATCCCCAGATGCGCCACCAAATGATGCAGCAGATGATGGGTTCGATAAACATGGACAGTACCATGATGATGGGCAATATGAAGAAGATGATGGATAATCCTCAGATGAAAGAGCGTATGCAAAAACACATGAACATGATGCAGTCCATGATGCAAGATGGAGAAATGGACCACTCTAAAATGATGGAGATGATGGGTGATTCATCCATGATGAAAATGCATATGATGTGCATGCAAATGATGCAGGGCAACATGATGGATGGAAAAGGAATGATGAATAAAAAAGGCGGCATGAAAGGCAAGAGCCACGAGCAACATCACAATTGATCATGATTACACGAAATACCCATTAAGCTACGGCTTAAAGTAAGAGTTTCACCGGACCCGCACATGTAATGCTTGGCGGTGTTATTATGTGGTTTAATCGGACTATTCAATTACTTTTAATCAATACAAATTAACGGGAAAGAAATATGCATGATTTTAATTTCTTTGGAGGGGGATGGATGATGTTTGTCTGGTGGTTTTTAATTATCGCACTGGTCGTATTTGCTATTCGGGCGGTTATGAACGCTGGTCAATCTAGTCACCGTAAAGAAACACCAATGGAAATCCTTAAACGCCGGTATGCTGAGGGCGAAATTGATGAAGAAGAATTCCACAGGCGGAAACAAGAATTACAAAACAACTGAAATGGATAGAAAAGCGTTCTTAAAGTATACTGGTGCCGGTGCTGGTTTCTTATTGACTCCTTCTGTTATTACCTCCTGTATGAATGCCAGTAGTAATGAATCGGATATCTATCGCTATCCCCTACAATTTCCCGATCCCCTGGACAGTGATCAGCTTCGGGCTTTTCGCGACGATCTTACGATTGCTGAACAATATACGTTAGACTCCCTTCAGTTTAATGGAAGCCTGCCAGGTCCGACTGTTCGCATTGAAAGAGGAGAGCAATTCCAGGTTCAGTTTCAAAACGACATTGGGCAGGAAAGCATTATCCACTGGCATGGTGTGATCGTACCTCCCGATATGGACGGTCATCCCAAAGACGTTATTTCGGAAGGCAGCTATTCCTATAATTTCACAATCAATCAGCGAGCCGGGACGTATTGGTATCATCCACATCCCCACAAAATTACAGGCCCACAGGTATATCGAGGCTTAGCGGGATTTTTCATTGTAACAGACGATGAAGAGCAGGCATTAAATCTGCCATCCGGGGATTATGAACTACCGCTGGTCATCCAGGATCGTAAAATAGATGACGCTGGCAATATTTACTATAATCCTTCTATGCCGGAGCGTATGATGACCGGCTATTTAGGGGATCATATTTTGGTGAATGGCATTCCCAATCCCTATCACCAGGTGAAGCCACGCCCCTACCGGTTGCGATTACTCAATGGCTCAAATGCCCGAATCTATAATATCGCTTTTCGCAACGAGCAATCGTTTACGGTGATTGGCTCCGACGGTGGACTTTTACCTCAGCCCGTAGAAACTAAAGAACTCCTACTGGCTCCCGGGGAACGTGCGGATCTGTTGGTGGATTTTTCCAATGGGTTTTCTGGCAGTTCTGCGGAATTAATCAGCAAGGAATTTTCGGTCCCTTCAAACGGTGGCATGATGGGCAATATGTCGCAAATGATGGGAGGTGGTGGGCCAGATCAAGGCAGCGAATTTCCACTGATGGAGTTCCGCATAAATAAAAACTCCAGCACCTCCGGCCCTATCGATCTTCCCCAACAACTTTCTGAGGTTAATTTCCCAACTGAAGATGACGCCGTACGCACCCGAAGAATAGAATTAAACATGGAAATGATGACTGGCCATACCATAAATGGACGTCTTTTTGAAATGCTTCGGGTAGATGAAGAAGTAAGCCAGGGAGATACAGAAATATGGGAGTTCGTAAACAACTCCGCCGTCCCTCATCCCATGCATATTCACGCGGTGCAATTTAAGGTACTAAGCCGCAGCGGAAGCCGGGGCCTGCTCCCAACCGAGACCGGGTGGAAAGATACCACCCTAGTTATGCCGGGTGAACGAGTTAGAGTCATTATGCGGTTCGATGCTCCCAAAGGATTATATGTATTTCACTGCCATAATCTTGAACATGAAGATGCAGGGATGATGGCGAACCTGGAGATCACCTAAGTAATAATAAATCAATAATTTGAATTGATTATTGACCATAAATGGAAACTTTTATTCAATCTTTTGACCAACTAGCTTTAGTTGAACAAGATTTCCCTAGAATCCCAGTTGGTTGACCTAGCAAAACAAACGCTATCTCAAAGATCATAAAATGAAGTTAATGGATATAGAAAGTGGTGGAATAGTTAAGAAAATCGCTTTACCACTTTTATCATTATTGACGTTTTAGGATTTTCGCATTCGCTTATATGCAACTGTTATAATTAATAGAAACTCTTGTCATGGAATTGATTCCTGAATGGGCACCTAACATACACCCGATCCTTGTTCACTTTCCCATCGCCATTATTCTACTGGCTGTGTTGATGGACTTGCTAAACTTTTTTCTACCCGATAAATGGTGGGATGATCTAACGTCTACCATCCTGTATAGTATTGGTGCAATATCAGGTATTGCCGCTTACTATACTGGGACCCTTGCGGCCGACAGCGTATTCTTGCCATCTGGAGCGCAGTCGGTCTTAAATGAACATGCTGACTGGGCTCTGTGGACCGTCTGGTTCTTTGGAATTTATGCCCTGCTAAGGATTCTGCTCCACTGGTATCAAAAAATGAATCAGCAGACCATTCGAATCGGCCTGTTTGTCCTCGCCTTACCTGGAATATTCTTCCTTTATAAAACAGGCGATCACGGCGCCGAAATGGTATTTGGTTATGGAGCGGGTACCGGTCAGCTAGTAGAGCAGCAAAGCAATACCTCCATCTCTACGGATAGTTTGCAACAAGATGAATCAACATTTAACGTCAGTGATAATGGCAACTGGTCGTGGAAGATCGGTTCGAATGGGGTAAGCACCTTGCTTTCTGGGTTCCAGTGGCTGGAAGGTTCTGCCCCGGAACTACAGCCAACCGTTGTTAAAAACGGCAATAATCACCTGCTTAGGATATCGGCTGACTCTACCACGAATTTCTTTGTAGGAAAGGACTCATTTCAAAACGTGCAGGTCGATTACTACCTGAATCTGTCTGATTTCAATGGAGAGATCTCGCTCGTCAACCATGTGCAAGATGCCCAAAATTATGACTATGTAACGCTCTCTTCTGAGGGCACCATATCCCAGGGACGGGTCAGCGAAGGTAACCGTGAAGTCTTTGCTGAAGAATCTTATTCAGCCTCAGGAATGCTGTTTATTCGTACCGTCGGTAACGGCACTCACTTCCGGGGCTATATTAACAAAGAGATGGCGATCCATGGACATGGTGATGCCCCCGAGGCTGGAAGTGTAGGGCTTCGGATAAATGGAAGTGGAACCATACTTATTGATCGAATGACCTTAACGCAACTCAATTAATCATTTTAAAACTATATTATGTTTACACGAATATCATTAACTGCAGTTTGTCTGTTTATAATTGGAACATCCATTGCTATAGGACAAGATTCTCCTACAGAGAAAAATGTAATTAAGACGCTTGATGCATTCCACCAAGCTATTATTGATAATGACAGCCAGGCAGCCCAAAACCTACTATCAGAATCAGTACGAATCCTGGAAGGTGGGAATATCGAAACTAAGGATGAATATTTGTCTCATCACTTTCATTCTGATGGGAAATACCTGAGTGCTATGAAACGGGAAGTTGAATCACGAAATGTTACTATTGAAGGCAATACTGCCTGGGTCTCAACTCTAACCCATACCTGGGGCACCTATAGCGATAGAAAATTAGATCTTAACAGTCTCGAACTGGCTGTTCTTAAGAAAGAAGGAAAAAACTGGAAAATCACCGCGCTTCACTGGTCGTCACGAAGTAAAAATTAAATATCATCAACTTAATATACTTTCCATATAGATAGCAGCGTTTTTTCCTTATAACAAACGGGAATTAACGTTATAAAGAGAGGGAAAATTGGAAAAGAAAATAAAGGCCGAGCTCAGAACAAATCCATCTGTAGCTAAGGCCAATAAACCTGTAGAACTTATTGTAACTGTCAGAGATAGCGATGGGTCAGTTTTACGTGACTTTGTACTCAGTCATGAAAGGCTCATGCATTTCCTTCTGGTATCTAATGATCTGCAAAATTTTGATCATCTGCATCCAAAACAAAACCGAGATGGGAGTTTTAGTGTAACACATACGTTTCAGTACGGCGGAAATTACTGGCTATACGCTGATTTTGTCCCGTCTCATGAAATAGGGCCTTCGATTGAACGTTTTGACCTTTGGGTAAAAGGGGACAAGTCATCGGACCAAGAACTGAAAAGTGAGACTAACAAAACCGGCAAAGCAGATGGTTTGGTTGTATCCTTAAAACACGACATGCCCTTACATCCCAAAAAGGAAATGCAACTTTCCATGCTCGTGACTGAAGAACAAACAGGAAAACCTGTCAAAGACCTCCAACCTTATTTAGGAGCCTTAGCTCATATTGTAATTATCAGCCAAGACGGTTCTGAATTTCTTCATACCCATCCCATAGAACATGCTATGGCGGATCACGGGCACCAGTCACACTCCAAACACACTGCTAGTCATCAAGAAACAGACTACCAAATAGGGGCATTAACTCAATTTCCAAATTCCGGAATCTATAAAATGTGGGTACAACTCCAACGGAGTAATAAAGTGATTACTGTGCCCTTTGTTTTAAATGTGAACGATTAAAAAAAGTTCTTGACTCTGGACCATGGTACAGGGCTTATATTACAGATGAATTACATTCTGTAATAATAAGGAGGTATTGTTATGCCACTCAAAAAAGGAGAAGTTTACCGGTGTCCCGATGAAAGTTGTGGTTGTGAAGTTACCGTAACCAAAGGGGCGCCCAGCGACTGCTCGGGCACTCAAAACCCGACCTGTTGCTGTAGTAAAACAATGGTTAAGAAATAATTTTATTCTAGGACACCATCACTTTAAAGTGATGGTATCTAAGCCGGAGATCTATGAGAGAAGATATGGACGAAAAGTACGACGGCATCGTCACCTATAAGATCGGAGAGGTAGCCAGCCGGGCCAATGTCAACAAGGAAACAGTACGCTACTATGAAAAACGAAAACTCATTCCTAAACCGGATCGCCGCCGGTCGGGTTACCGTATTTTTACCAAACGACATATTGACCAGATTAAGTTTATTAAACGAGCTCAAGAGCTGGGTTTTACGCTCAGTGAGATTAAAGAGCTTCTTGAGCTACGATTGGATGAAGAGTCATCTTGCTCCGAAATCAAGGAAGAGGCACAGCAAAAGTATCAGGATGTCTCAGAGAAAATTGATGATCTACTACGTATCAAAGAAACATTGACCAATCTTATTGATTCCTGTTCTAAAGATAGGCCGATCAGAGATTGCCCTATTCTTGAAGCTTTAGAAGGAAAGAATAATACCGGAAAGCAACTTAGAAAATGAATAACGCTGACCGAAAAATTAAACTTCAATCAACAATCACTTGTCCAAATTGTGGACATGAGTCTATAGAGACAATGCCAACCGACTCCTGCCAGTATTTTTGGGAGTGTTCAAATTGTGGTGAGATTCTCAAACCCCAAAAGAGAGATTGTTGTGTGTTTTGCTCATATGGTGATATCCCATGTCCCCCTGTTCAAAAAGAGAAATCCTGCTGTTAATCAGTAAATTGATTCGAATAAATAGCCTGTAACCTTTCGGGAAACCTTTTCCCACACTTCCCCTTCGGTACTACAAAAAGTACTACATGAAATTCCAAAATCGCGGCTCATTTCACGCACAGGAATATATCGCATAGATTACGGATCAGGGGGCAACTATATCCAATGAATAGTTTTCACAGCTTTCCTACTCGTTGTTACACATGATGTAACATGACACCTCAAAATCAACCTCTATGAATCATAAAGCCATATATCAGTTTGGTTTCGGATCTGAAAGTTGTGGGTTCGAGTCCTACCGGGCGTACTCAAGTAAAGTGCCCGTCATATTTTGGCGGGCACTTTTTATTTTAGTTTCATTTTATCCTAACTGGGAAAGCTCATCTTTTCTCCATCCTGATGTAACAAATGATGGTACACCATAATGGGGTAATTAGTAAAAACTGCATTTTCAGAAATTAAAAATTTAAAAAATACTCGATTTGACTCTCGACCATGGTACAGGGCTTATATTGTAGGTGAATTACATTCTGTTAATCTGTTAATAAAAAGGAGGAATTGTTATGCCACTCCAAAAAGGAAAAGTTTATCAGTGTCCAGACAACAATTGTGGATGTGAGATCACCGTAACAAAAGGAGCACCCAGCGACTGCTCGGGAACACAAAAACCGACCTGTTGCTGTGGTAAAACTATGATAAAGAAAAGCTAACCTTGATTAATCCAGGGCTAATGCCCTGGATTTTTAAATAAACAGGATTGTCAAACACGCAATTCAGTATTATAGGATGAGAACAACATATTATGTTTGAAGATATGGAAGAAAAGTACGACGGCGTTACTACCTTCAAGATCGGTGAAGTGGCCAGTCGTGCCGAGGTCAACAAAGAGACCGTCCGCTATTATGAAAAACGAAACCTCATTCCCGAACCTGACCGAAGGCGATCGGGCTACCGGATTTTCACAAAGCGTCATATTGATCAGATCAAATTCATCAAACGAGCACAGGAACTGGGCTTCACACTCAGTGAAATACAGGAACTGCTGAATCTGCGGATGGATGAGGACACCACTTGTTCAGAGATCAAAAGTGAGGCGCAAGAAAAATACCAAGATGTCGTTGAGAAAATCGAAGATCTACAGCGAATTAAGGGGACCCTGCTTGAGCTGATCGACTCATGCGCGGGGGAAGGACCGAAAGGTGATTGCCCAATCTTGAGCGCCCTGGAAGGCGAAAGTAAGACAGGGGAGAACCTAAGATAATCATGTAAAATCCGCGTTGCTCTAAAAGAGGTCTTTATTTAAGTATTTAATTAAATAATATATTTCTTATATTCGTGTTGTATTAATGAAACACAACTAACCCCCAACAATCATGAGTAAACAAGAATGTATTCGTGAGGTCGCTGACCTCAATCAGATCAACCGGTGCATTGAGTCCCTGGACGAAGTAGAAGAATCTATTGACCGGTTAACTGATATTCTGAAACTGGCGGCCAATGACGTACGCCTGAAGATCCTTTACCTGCTTAGTAAGGAGGATGAGCTTTGTCCCTGTGACTTGAGTGATATCCTGGACATGAGCGTCCCTGCCGTCTCCCAACACCTGCGTAAGCTTAAAGATGGTGGACTGGTGGAAACCGAGCGGGACGGCCAAACGATCTTTTACTCGCTCAACCCACTGTTTAACGAAATTCTTTCTCCCAATTTTAATCAACTCAAGGACAATAATATTTTGGAGGTATTAGCCGCATGAAAAATCAACAAAATAACAACTCTGACACAAAATGGATGGGTGCAGGTATGATCGCTGCTTTTACAGCATCCCTGTGCTGTGTAACTCCCGTGTTCGCATTTCTGGCAGGTATCAGTGGTGCAGCTTCCACCTTTTCCTGGATAGAGCCCTTCCGCCCCTACCTGATTGGACTTACGGCACTGCTGCTGGGCTTTGCCTGGTATCAAAAGCTCAAGCCGCAATGGGATCCCGAATGTGCCTGTGAAGAAAACCCCTCCTTCTGGAATACTAAGGGTTTTCTGGGCGTGATAACCATACTGGCTGCTGTGATGCTGGCTTTCCCGTATTATTCCGATGCGTTTTACCCAAAACAAAACAACCAGCAAGTAGTGTACGTAAATGAAAGCCAGGTGCAAACCATTACCCTGAATATTGAGGGCATGACCTGCACGGGCTGTGAAGCCACCGTAAAAAATGCTGCAGGCAGTATAGATGGCGTACTTGAAGCGGATGCTTCCTATGATACCGGACAGGCAACCGTCAAATACGATCAGAGCAAGACTAGCCGGGAAGCAATTATTGCTGCTATTAATAAGACCGGATTTACGGTAGCCGAGAAGCAGGCCAATTAGCAGTAGCCGTATTACCTGATTTGACCATAACCGAGCATTTTATTTTATCATTAATTTAAGAATTTTCTTAAATAATAAATATTATGAAAGAACAAACTCTAAAAGTATCCATTAGCGGCATGACCTGCGACGGTTGTGCCCGAACCGTGGCCAACCAATTCAACGACAAAGAGGGGGTGCTGGATAAAACCGTCAGCTACCCTGACGAAAAAGCCGAGATCACCTACAATCCGGAAAAGATTACCAAAGATGACATTATCGATGCCATTAACGCCACGGGACACTACAAAGTGACCGGCGAAATCGGTCCTTCTGAAAATGGTCAAAACCGGTATTCGCTGGTCATTATCGGCGGGGGGTCGACCGCTTTTGCCGCGGCCATCAAGGCCAGCGAGCTGGGCGGCACCGCCCTCATCATCAACAAAGGACTACCGACCGGCGGCACCTGCGTGAACGTAGGATGCGTGCCATCTAAGACCCTGATCCGCACCGCCGAAGCTCACCACCGGGCAAAGAATCCCGGCTTTGAAGGTATCGAGAGCCAAAGCCGTATTGTCGATTTCAAGAAGATCATCGACCAGAAACGGAAGATGGTTCAGGATCTGCGCCAGCAAAAGTATATCGACGTGATCAAGGACGATCCCAACATCACCCTGTTGGAAGAACGGGGGACCCTGGTTGACGAACATACCGTCGAGGCAGGTGGCGAAACGTACCATGCCGATAGCATTCTGATCGCTACCGGGGCATCCACTTTTGTCCCGGACATGCCGGGACTGGATGAGACCGGCTACCTGACCAACGAAACCGCCTACGAGCTGGAAGAACTCCCCGAACGTCTGATTGTCTTCGGCGGTGGCTATATCGCCCTGGAAAATGCTCAGCTCTTTGCCCGGCTGGGATCGAAGGTGACCATCGTGCAACGCTCGGCGCACGTGCTCAGCGATCAGCCCGAAGAACTGGCACAGGGCCTGACCGGATACCTGGAAGACGAAGGCATCACCGTGCTGACAAACACTGATATCCAAGAAGTCAAATCAACGGGTAATGAGAAAGTAGTAAAACTGACCGTGGACGGCGAAGAAACCACGCTCAAGGCCACGCACCTGCTGGTCGCCACTGGGCGGCAAGGCAATACAGAAGGCCTCGGACTTGAACAGGTCGACATCAACACGGTCGGCCGCGGCTACCTGTCCGTGGACGAAACCATGCGCAGCTCCGTTCCCAATATTTTTGCCGCAGGCGACATAACCGGCAAGCATCAATTTGTCTATACCGCCGCCTACGAAGGCAACCTGGCTGCCAAAAATGCCCTGCGTGGGGCTTCCCGAAAAGCCGACTATTCGGTGCTGCCCTGGGTGATCTTTACCGATCCCCAAGTAGCTGGTATCGGCATGGACGAGCTGCAGGCGCAGGAAGCCGGTATTGAGTACGATACAGCTAAACTCATGCTGGATAATGTGCCCCGCTCCATTGCCGCCCGTGACACCCGTGGTTTCATCAAGCTGATCCGCAACAAGGAAACCGACCAGCTGGTGGGCGCTCGCATCCTGGCGCCCGAAGGCTCGGAGCTGCTGATGGAACTGGCCCTGGCCATGCGTCACGGCGTAACGGTTAAATCACTTATTTCGGAATTCCACCCGTACCTGACGCTCTCGGAGGGCATTAAACTTGCCGCCCTCACCTTCGACAAAGACGTTAAGAAACTGAGTTGCTGTGCCGTTTAATTAAACTCAAAGTAAATAAATCATACAAGATTATGTCTCGATTCGATTTCCTGAAAAACAGGTATGCCCAAGTCGGCTTCTGGGGTACCCTGGTTGCCGCCTTATGTTGTTTTACGCCAATATTGGTATGGGGATTTGCTGCTGTCGGACTAGCCACCTTTACCGCCTACCTGGACTATGTACTGCTGCCGGTTCTCTTTATTTCCCTGGCACTTTTGTTATTTGGATATAATCAGTACCAAAAAAATAAAACGTTAAAGCAAAAAGTTGGAGAAGACTGATCACACGAATAACAATCAAAATAACTGGTCGGATGCCTGGCCAGCGCTGATACTTCTCCTGCTGCATGCTATCTGTTGTATTGGAGTTGCCTTGCTCGTATTGCTGGGAGGTATAAGTTTGTCGGCACTTCTGGCCTACACAGGATTTTGGCTTGCGGCCGCAGCGGTTGTGTTAATCTCTTTCATTGGATATTGGTTTTTCAAACGAAACAAATAATCGGGGAAACCCACGAATTCCAACAAGAAACCGCATTTTAACTTTAAAATCACAGAGCCAACTATGAATACTTCACCGAAAGACACCAAGCGCTCGCTTCTCATCCTGCTGGCATTGTTCTTCGGCGGAGCCGTACCCATCCAACTGGTGACGCTCTCGACCGGTTATGCCCAGTTTGTGATGGGGAAAATCAAAGGACCGGAGATGATCGTGACGGCGCACCAGTTTGCCAGCGGATATATTCCATTTGTCTATATTCCGGCTATTCTGGGATTAATTGTTATAGCGTGGTACTGTAAAAAACACTATCCGGATATCTATCGGCGCATTGTGGTCGGTTTCGGAATTGGAGCACTGGCTACGGTAGGGTTAGACTTTTTCCGGCAAATGGCAGTCATCTACCAATGGCTTCCCGGTGATACACCTCAAATGTTCGGCATGATTGCTACCGGCAGCAAGAATTTTGCCTGGTACTACTCGGTCGGCTTCTTCATCCACTTCCTAAATGGCGCCAACTTCGGATTGATTTATGCTTTTATGTGGGGCAAACGACCCAGCTACAAAAGCGCCATCGGTTGGGCTGTGGCCTGGCTTACGGTTGTTGAGGTCGGCATGATGACCCTGCCCCCCATGGAGCCGATGGTCGGACCCTTCGGCATTAACTATGCCTGGCCCCAACTCTTCCTGATTACCCTGGCCGCGCATATTGCTTTTGGGATAATACTGGGTATTGGCGTGCAGTACTTTCTGAAGACACAAGACAAACGGTGGTTCGGACCTTTTTTGTTGGATAAATCAATAGACAGTCAAAATAAATAAGCAACTATGGCAACATCTAATTTCGACCTCATCGTTATCGGAACCGGATCAGGCGGCTCAACGGCTGCCGGTAAATGTGCTAAAGCAGGCTGGGATGTCGCCCAGATCGACTCGCGCCCCTTCGGGGGCACCTGTGCCCGCCGGGGCTGCGACCCCAAAAAAGTGCTGGTCGGTGCCGCCGAACTGATCGACTGGAATCACCGGATGAACGGGCACGGAATTTCCGGTACGTCAGAGATCGATTGGAAGGAGCTGATGGCCTTCAAACGCACCTTTACCAAGCCCGTTCCGGAAAACCGGGAAAAGGGTATGAAGAAGGCAGGCATTACTCCTATCCACGGTCGAGCATCTTTTGTTGATGAAGAAACCATCGAAGTAAATGGCGAAACACTGAAAGCCAAAAACTTTGTAGTCGCCGCCGGAGCCAAACCAGCTCCTATCCCCATTGACGGTTTTGAACATCTCATCACCAGCACTGAGTTTCTGGAGTTGGAGGAGCTCCCTGAGACCATCGTGTTCGTTGGTGGTGGGTTTATCTCGTTTGAGTTTGCCGATATTGCAGCACGAGCCGGAAGCAAGGTCCATATTGTGCACCGCGGGGAGCGTCCGCTCGAAAACTTCGAAGCAGATATGGTTGATATCGCACTCAAAAAAACTGAAGAGTTAGGGATACGTGTTCACTTGAATTCTGAAGTGCAGTCGGTAGCGCAAGCCGACAACGGCTTTACCGTTACTGCTAAAACGGATATAGAAACACAGAATATAACAGGTGATTTAGTTGTACATGGCGCCGGTCGTATTCCCGACATCGATGACATGAACCTTGAAAGGGGAAATATAGAACGGACTACAAAGGGAATTATCGTCAACGACTTTCTGCAGAGCCCTAGTAACCCCCGGGTGTATGCCGCCGGGGACGCCGCCGACACCAACGGTCTGCCCTTAACCCCGGTGGCTGGTTTTGAATCGCATATTGTTGCTTCAAATCTGCTGGATGGAAATCATAGGGAAGCAGAATACCCGGCCCAACCCACCGTCGTGTTTACCGTACCACCTCTGGCGATGGTCGGGTTGACCGAACAACAGGCTCGGGAAGCAGGTCATGTAATACAGGTTAACTTCAAGAAAACAGGCGAATGGTATTCCTACCGGCGAACCAACGAAAAGCCTGCCGCTTTTAAAACCATCATCAACAAGAATAACGGACAACTTTTAGGGGCGCACGTGCTGGGCAGCAAATCCGAGGAAATCATCAACCTGTTTGCCATGGCCATGAACCAAAACCTGAAAGCAACAGCACTGAAAAAGATGGTCTATGCTTATCCGTCCCATGCTTCCGATATTCCGTATATGATATAGCTGCATCAACTCGCCATTAGCCCATGACTATTGCGAATAGATTAGTTAGTCTGGAATAAAGCCATTACCTATAATCTCCACCATATACATTATGTAGTTCTTTTATATACAAGTTTTGTTACCTAGGACAAATAAGATTAAATAGAAATGAATTGCCTTCCCAGCTTTCATATAAGTTGTTACATATGATGTAACATGCCATCCTAAAATCAACCTCTATGAATCATTAAGCTATATATCAGTTTGGCTTCGGATCAGAAGGCTGAGGGTTCGAATCCTTCCGGGCGTACACCTCTAAAACAGTACATAAACCCCGCTTATTATTGATAGGCGGGGTTTTTTGTTGGTATTTGACCCATCGTTCTGCCCCTTCTCCATGAATTATTTTCACAATGTATTGTTACGGAACCTTTTATCCAATGCTATAAAGTTTTCTAAGGATCAGGACCACCCTACCATTGTAGTTGGATCAACAGAAAAAGATGAAACCCTCATTTATTTTATAAAAGATAACGGAGTAGGTTTTGATCCCGCCCATTCCTCAAAATTATTCAAAGCCTTCAATCGCCTGCATACTCAAAAAGAGTTTGACGGTACCGGCTTAGGCTTGGCCATAACGAAACGTATTGTCAATCTTCATGGTGGTGAAATTTGGGCAGAAAGTTCACCGGGGGAAGGAGCAACATTCTATTTTTCGCTGCCTCGATATTAACCAGTAAAATTTAAATTTATAAGCATTATAGTAATGTCAGAACCCTATATATTTCTAGTAGAAGATAATCCTGATGATATAGAACTCACAAAGTTGGCCTTTAAGAAAAATAATTTTGCCAATGAAATTATTGTCGTCGAAGATGGTCAAGAGGCGGTAGATTTTTTGTTAGATGACGAGGACGGCGGGGCATCTAGTCGAGGATATCCTACCGTCATCTTATTAGATTTACAATTACCAAAACTTAACGACACACGAAGTACTCAAAAGGATAAAAAATAATGAGGAGACCAAGCGCATACCGGTTGTTATTTTAACTTCTTCTAAAGAGGAAGAAGATATCCTAAAGGTCTATGAGCTTGGCGCTAACAGTTATGTCCGCAAACCGGTCAATTACCAAAATTTTGTTGAGGTCGTAAATAACATTGGTGTGTATTGGCTGGCTATTAATCAACCCAGCAATGAAACTACTCAATAAATCACGTTACAAGTTATCCCTAAACTCCATACTAATGGCGAATAGCTATAACATATTAGTTATTGAAGACAGTGACGCCGATGCGGAACTTATCCAATTACAACTGCAAAAGTTGGATATACCTATTAACATATCAGTATTACACCGCAAAGAGGAGATATTCTCTGGCTTACAAGACTCTACGTACGACCTCATTATCTGCGACTATAACCTGCCCAAGTTAAACGGCATGGAAGTTCTGAAAAAAGTCAGTGAAATAGACAGACGTTTGCCCTTTATACTAATATCTGGCTATATCGGGGAAGAAAAAGCGGTTGATGCCATGATTGAAGGAGCTGCGGATTATGTATTAAAAGATAATTTAGCCAGGCTGGGACCAGCCGTAGAAAGAGAGCTCACGCATGCCAGGCAACGACATCTGACAGAAGAGGAACTCGATAAGTTATCTATGGTTGCCCGGAAAACTCAGGATGGGGTAATTATTATGAATCCTGACCTACAGGTTGAATGGGTTAATGAAGGATTTACAGAGATCACTGGGTATTCTTTATCTGATATTAAGGGGCAAAAACCGACAAGCTTTTTACATGGGCCAGATACAAGTAATGATACAGAAGCACAAATTGGGAAAAAACTACGAAATAAGAAGCCCTTTAAGGGGGAAGTTTTATACTACACCAAAAATAATAATGAGTTTTGGAACGAGATTGAAGTCATCCCGGTCTTTGATGAAGATAAAGAAGTAAAATATCATTTTTCTATTCTAAAAGACATTACCGAACAGAAATTGGGGCAACTTCTTGGAGACGTTAATGAGATGGCTCGCATTGGTGGATGGGAAATAGATATAATTGAGAAATCGGTTAATTGGACCTCCTATACCAAGCAACTTTTGGGCGTACGCCCAGATTTTGAACCAGACCCTGAAACGGCTATCAATTTTTTTAAAGAAGGGAAAGACCAAGAACAATTCGAGCAGGTTATTAATGAAGCAATTGAAGATGGGAGTTCTTACGACCTGGAATTGAAAACTGTAATAGCAAATGGGGAAGAGCTCTGGGTTCGACATAAACTAAAGGTAGGGATGGCTCGGATACAAACCATCGCAGACATACATGAGTTACTGTATCAATCAGATAGTTTTGCCCGATTGAACTTTGATGAAAACCTGAAAAATCTCCTTTCTAAAATTAGAGATACCTTTAAAGTTGATTCACAAATTGACATTGATTTAAATCTGGATCCGGTGCAGTTAAATGTTAATCAAGCTATTCCCTGTTCATTAATTATAAACGAGGTTTTTACAAATGCTTTAAAACATGGGTATCCAAATGGCAAGAACGGATCTGTGCTGGTAAGCCTAAAGGAAGAGGATGAAAAAGTTGAGATATATGTTAAAGATGATGGAGTAGGACTACCAGAAAATATTGACCCCAAAAGCTCATCTCTCGGTTATCAACTAATAAAAACATTGACAAACAGCTTAAAGCTGAAAGCAAATACCAGCCTTATTCTCAAGGTACAGAGTTTAAACTTCAGTTTAACAAAGAATAAGTAAAAGTATAGGATGCACTCATCCCCGAAAACGTAATCACTTGTAAATAGCAGTTAAGGTGACTTATCCGTCAGAGACGAGAGGGGCAGCCTACCAGCTGCGGACCTACTCGGGATAGAAAGCAAGATCTAAGTGATATGTTTTGCTGTTCATGTACCAATTACTCTCTAAGAGATAATTAATTTCTGGCAGCAGAAGCTTCTGCCCGGATCGTTTCACTGAGTGTTTCAAACGCTTCATCCTTTTTCAGGTAGGCCGAAGCACCAGCGCTGTGCATGCCATCAATTACACCTTGGCTTTTATGAAATGATATACCGATGATCCGCGTAGTTGGCAACTGCGATTTAATTTGCCTGGTCGCTTCAATACCGTTTATCTCCGGCAGATTCACATCCATAATGACAATATCTGGGCACTTTTCTCGAGCTAATTTCACGGCCTCTTTTCCGTCCGTAGCCTCGCCAACTACCTTCATATCTTCTTGGGTGTTCACTATTTTACAGAGCCCTTCTAGCATCATTTTATGATCGTCTACCAGCAGTACAGTGATCTTGTCATCTTGTTCCTCCGTCGAAGAAGCACGTTCTTCCCGATGCTGGTCGGGCTCTAATTCCTCCTCATCTTCCAGCGGTGCTCGCAAGGTAACTTCTGTTCCCTTACCCGGTTCGGAATCGATACCTATGCTACCGCCAAGTGCATCTATCCGCTCCTGCACGTGGTATAGTCCAAACCCGCGATCTTCGAGATCTATCTGATCAAGGCTTGAAGGAACAAATCCCTTTCCGTTATCTCGGACGATAATTTTGGCCTGACCGTCCTCGCGTGACATCGAAATATCCGCCTTATCCACATTTGCATGTTCAACCACATTGAAAAGCAGCTCTCGCACGCTTTGAATCAGTACCGTCCGCACTTCTTTCCGGGCCCGTTTGCGGTTCCCGTCATCATCAATGGTAACCTCCAAATCATATTTGGCCATCTTGTCGGCTACCCACGTTATGCTAGCTATCAGATCTTTTTCATCCAGCGTAGGCGGTGGTTTTAAGTCTGACATCAGCTCACGCGTATAATCGAGGGCATCATCTATCAATGTTTTTAAATCATGTAGACCATTCGCCCTTTGGTTTGGCTGCTCGCCTTGCAACGTACCCACCTTCATTTTACCAATGACAAGCATTTGGCCGAGATTGTCATGCAATTCAGTAGCCAGACGGCTGCGTTCTCGTTCTTCAGCTTCGCTCAGCTGACGAACCAGATTCCGCAGATGATCCTGGTATCCCTTAAGCGTTTCCGTCCGCTCTTCCACCTGCTGTTCCAGCGTCTCATTTAATTCCTTTAATTCTTGTTGGGCTTTTTTGCGCTCCGAAATGTTAAGGAGCATATTGATGCCGCCAAAAATATTACCCTCTTCATCGCGTAACGGTGACGCATAAGCATCGAACCAGAAACGTTCCCCATCCGGCCGTTGTATAATCCCTTCTTGTCCTGCGATCTTTCGGTCTTCCCTTAAAGCCACCGCCATCGGACATTCCTCATGTTCCATCAGACTCCCATCGGGATAAAAAAGCTTCCATGTGAGAAACCATAGATCACTGCCCAGCTTCGGTTCCCGTCCTGACAGTTCCATTGCGGCAGAGTTATAATAGGTAAGACAGGCTTCGGCATCCGTGGTATAAATTGCTGTTGGGAGCGCATCAATTATTTTTCGGAAATACTCGTTTTCGAAGATTTTCTTTTCTCTCTCCATCACATCCTTTTAGAGGTTATCGTTATCTCATTAGCTCCAACTAAGGAATAACATAGTGTATATATAATCTTTGAACTCACTGGGTTCCATAAAATAAGCTCATTCATAACCTTGTCTGAGAAATAACCCAAGTTTTTTAGTAGCTCCAGTAGTTCTACGCTGCACCTCCGGCGCAACGGGCAATATAGGTGAGGACTATCTGCCTGACATATTTCTTTTTAATGGGTTATTTCCCTTTTTCCTGTTTGTACTGTAGATCTGCACTAAAGCGTTCTGTTTCAAAAGCAGCATCATGCACCGTCCGGGCTTTATCTGCTGTTTCTTCGGCTTTTTGCAGGAAATTGTCAGCCATATCAGTATTTCCTGCGTCTTTTATTTCGTCTCCGATTTTCCGGAGCAGCATGGATGTCTCCTCAAGGCCCCGCATAGCCTGCCAAAGGATTTCCTCCACAGATTGAGAGATACCTGCTAATAAAGCACTTGCGGTGAAGGCATGGCCTGTATGGCATCTATATCGCAGCCGAACATCTTCTTTAATGCGGACAAGGGCACCATTACAGCTTGGACAGGTAAAAGGCGATACCTCTCCCATTTCCATAATTCCTCTTTCAAAAGCATTGTCGGATGTAGCAATTTTAACTTCTAAAGCCAGGCGGTCTAGTTCTTCTTGAGGGACCTCTTGTTCTTCTGCGGCGTCTTCTGAAACCAACTTATTAAAAACAGCTCCCATTTCAGATATTGGGAGAATATAATCTGGTTCCACATATTTCTGCACGCTTTGCGACATTTCTGGGAAAGCAGCTTCCTCCGGATCTTGACAAATCGCAATGCCTCCCATTCGTTTAATTGTCCAAAGGCCGGAAGTGCCGTCATCAAGAGCGCCTGATAACACAACTCCGATTACCCGTTCTTTATAAGTATAAGCTGCCGAGCGGAAAAGCGCATCAATGGAAGGCCTGAAGCGGTTTTCTTTCGGCCCTTTCTTTACCAGCACATTATCTTCCTCTAAAATAAGGTGATGGTCGGGGCAGGCCACATATATTTTTCCCGGCTCTACCTTCTCCGTGTCTTTGGGATGTACGGCTTCCAAAACGCCTTCACTACTAAGTATATCCGGCAGTTTGCTGGGAGAAAAAGGAGGTACATGCAGGACGATAAATACAGATGCCGAAAAATCTTTGGGAAATGAATTCACCAATTGTTTTAGAACTGATACTCCCCCTGCCGAAGCACCAACCACTAAAATGTCTCTCTTTGCCATTGCAGGTTATCTGTTTTTTTCATCGGAGTACGTATTGTAATTAACGCAATTCTCATCAGGCTGGTTCCTATAAATCATCTCTAGGTTGAGATTGTTTTTCCTGCCCTACAGCCAGAGATTATCTCTATTTTTAATAATTGATATTTAATCCTCTTCCAAAAGTTTTAGGTGTAATTTTTTAATTAGGGCATACTTTTTGTAATAAGCTCTATGATACTGCGGTTCATTTCTATCTAGTCGGCTTCACCGACAAAGATACCAAGCAGTTTTGAATCGGGATTGCGTTCAATAGCCTGAATGATTTAAAATATACGTGTAATAATAAGACCGGTCCAGGCAGCAAAAAATCCGATAATAAGACTAAGACCCCCGTATAAAAAACCAAACAAAAACTGGGCATCCTGCAGCAACATAATCCCTTCATAAGAAAATGTAGAGAATGTTGTGAATCCACCGCAAAAACCTACGCCCAGTAGTAGGCGGTATTCAGGTGCTATATCAAATCGGTTGCTCAAGCCGAAAAGCAGACCAATAAGAAAACAGCCAAGAATATTGACGGCAAAAGTGCCATAGGGGAAGGAGGATAAAATCTTCTGCTCTATGTAAAAGGAGAGCATGTAGCGAAAGTAACTTCCAATAAATCCACCAATACCTATCAGTAAAAAGGTTTTCATATTCTAACTCCTGTCTAATAATTTGTATTAAAGTTTTGACAGGAGTCATCAGAATTGATCGAAAAAAGATCAAAACGGTTATAGGCGAACTCCATCGCCGAACCAAATATAATTGACCGTTTGCTATTTTCTAAATTATTGAGAGAAATATCGACCCACTTGTACCGAATTGGCCATGAAGCAACTAAAAATGCAGCTGTCCACGGAGATGCTGAAAATGTCACAATTTCCTTAAAAACGGATAAGGATTATCTGTATCTCAATATTGAAGATGACGGCACCGGCTTCTCGGGTTCCGAAAAAGAAGAAGGAGGAATGGGTATTAATATCATGCGTCACCGAGTTTAATTAATTGGTGGCATACTTGAAATTAAAAACACGTCCGGTTTCGCAACCAAGGGCGCCACCATTTCTTGCAGGCTTCCGATACAAGAAATATAAAAATGGCTGAATGCGTTACAATCAATTAGCATTACATAAGTATAAAGTCCTGTCGTGGATTTATTAGAATAGGTCTAAATCCTCAAGTGCTAACATATATAATCCTACTGCAAAACAGGTATTATAACGGATCACAATAATTTAGCTTAAAAACTAAATGTAATCTCTATGGCCCCAAAGGAAAAAGAAGCGTCGAATGAATCTAAACAGGAACTGGCGGAGGATCGCACTGACCGCGCCCATGAGCGTACTGATTGGGCTCAGGAACGAACGCTTTTAGCTAAAGAACGTACCTTCAGCGCATGGGGACGAACCGGACTTTCAGCTATGGCCGCAGGTCTGGCGATAGCTCGATTACTGAACACAGTAGAATCGCAGTGGATTGTCCGCACTGTGGGTATTCTGTTGATTATTACAGGCGGAATGAGCTTTCTTATAGGTTTCATGAGCTATCGTAAAGCACTGAAAAAACTGGCAGAGAAAGGTGTGCGAGGCACATCACTTTGGGTTATTGGTGTAATTACGCTATTCCTGCTGTTAAGTGTTCTGCTGGCTCTAATGCTTATTTTTAAAGAATAGCGATCCCGGCAGCAGCCATATTTTAGGATAATAGGCTTCAGCTCTTTTTAAAGATCACGACATCATAGTGTTGAAGATTCCAGAGTAAGGAAATCTTCCATTAATGGTGTAAAGCCAACATTACCAGCTTTTAATACCCTGAGACTAACGTTTCAGGGTATTACTATTTAAGATGAGGATGGGTTAATCGAGATCTTGCGGATTCTCACAAACATCTCCCCGCCTTTTCAAATCAGGCATCCATTTTAAGGGTAAGATATCGCTTAGTAGCTAGTTTAACAGAGCTAATAGCCGTACCGGTTATTACGCTCCAAATTATAACTTTTTTCCAGTTAATTTCTTCAGATGGATGAGTTGTGGGGGGTTCTTCATCATACACATCTTTCCATTTTTTTTGGGCCAACTGTTTCAATGTATACCCAACAACGACAGAGGCACTGCCTATGATTAATTTTTTTACTGTACCTTCATTCATAATGTTATCTTTTAAAGTTTATATATCAAGTCTAACTTGCCGCAGTTCACATAGTTCCTTTAACTAGCATATCTATTCAGTTTTTGCGAATCTTTCCATGAGAGGTCTTGCAGAAACGCCATGAACAAAAACAGAGGCAGCCACAATAAAAATTGTGATCGCCCATAACTCATCAGACTGAGGGAAATCAGCCATATAGATTCCGTAGGAGAGGTAGTACAACGAACCAATCCCTCTGATTCCAAAAAATGAGACCATCCATTTTTTATGGTTAGGCAGATCACTTCCTGTAAATGCGATTAACCCACTGATTGGTCGGACTAAAAAGATGACCGCAAGAGAGACTGCTATCATGGGAAAGGTCAAGGGTTTCAAAACCCCAAACACAAGATACCCGCCAATAATAAACATCAGTATTCCTTCCAACAAACCCTCCATTGTGATCGAAAATTGGTGAACCCTTTTTTGATAGTCATGCTCAGGCCTTTTCTGCCGAAAAATACATGCGGATACAAACACAGCAATGAAACCGTACGATGACATCAATTCTGCAACCGCATATGGGAAAAGTACAAGGGCGATCGCAAATACATCGTCTGTGATTTTCATGTTTTCTTTTACCGGGAGTTTAAAGAGTAAAAACCCTAAAAGTTTGCCACAAACGAATCCCACAATTCCACCTACAATGATTTTATAGCACACATCAATAAGCAGCCAGTCAACAAACCACTCCGAGGGTGCCAGCCCCAGCACAGCAATGGCAATTGCTAGGTTGGTGAATGGGAAAGCAAGGCCATCATTTAAACCGGCTTCCGTAGTCAATGTTAAGCGAACAGATGAAGCATCGGCTGTTCCCGGATCTGAAGTTTGGACATCATTTGCAAGAACTGGATCTGTAGGTGCAAGGACGGCTCCCAAAAGTATTGCCGATGCCGGGACCAGACCCACAACCCACCAGCCCAGAAAAGCTGTAACAGCAATCGTAAGAGGCATTGTAACCAAGAGTAATCTTGCACTGGAACTCCAGGTTTTCCATGAGAAAGGATCGTTAATTTTAAGACCTGCTGAAGCAAGCGCAACAATTACCCCAACTTCTGTGATTCGCTTCAATATTACGGGCTCATCAGTCACTTCAGGTAAATCCCAGGGAATTGGAAGCAGGAATAGTGCCATACCCAGCAATAAAAAGAAGATAGGCGTGGTAATATACTTTTTTGATTTCACAAGGGGCGCCACTATCAGCATCAACAGCACTATGGATGCTATCAGAAACAACTGTACCACATAGAAATCAAATACAAAAAATTCAGGGTATGAATTTTCCATGTACCTTAATTTATGTTATCTGATGGGGTCATTATTTAAGGCCTTCTTACATTATCGCGATGCGCTGCCAATGGACCTCAGGTTCATCCATCACCAGATTGGTGGTATAATCAAATTGATGAAATCTGGTTTCATAAAAATGCATCTCAGTATAATATCTTGTTCGCGGCAATAGCCTCCGGTAAAAAAACCGGAGAGGAAATAGCCAAAGTTTATAACGTCCCTCAGTATCACAAAGAGTAACTGTGAATATTTTGGAACCAGCACTAACTCAACTATGTGGAGTTGGCTGCCGCCGGGAAGCCGGCAGCCAACCATACTTTCACGACCTCTTCATAGGTTCTATCTCATTGACAGCCGGATTTGACTCTGCAGCCATCATGCCTCCGCCGTAGGCAGCTATTGCACCAAATAAAAAGACGAAAAATGAAACCAGGCTTACGGTCGCCATTGTATCGGCAAGTTGAGCGCTAAACTCTTCGATCTGTTGTTTCGTCTCCTGATAAAGATCCTCGACTTCGGTTATGGCCTGATCAATATTTTGGTTCCATTGATCAATTCTTTGTTCTATTTCCTGCTCACTCAAGTCGGTGTTTTGAACCAGGTAATCTTTTATTTCCTGCCGGTTAATATATTCCCCGTCAACGGAAATATTCAAATTACCATCGTCAATGTTAACAGAAAGGTCATTAAAGAATTCGGCTATATTTCTATCAAGATTTTGCTCTTGCCACATATTTTGAATGTCGGCTATTCCTTCATTTAGCGTCTCTCGCACCTGTTCAGCCGTATTGCCGGGCAGAATATCATATTGTTCGGCTTGTTTAATCAGCTGCAAGAACTCGTTTTTAATGTTGTTGAAGGGTAATCCCTGCTGACGCTGCGCCTGTTGTTGCTGCTGATTATTTACCTGGATTACAGTTTGTTGGTCACTTCCCATTCCCAAAACGGATGAAAAGGTTCCTGTAACTCCACCAATTATAGAACTGATGGTAGTTGTTACAAAAAACAGTAAGACGACAGTGTACAAACACCAGCTTAAAAAACCATGGAGCCCTCCATCGGTCTTTGATATAAAACCGGCCATTCTTCCGGCCACCATTCCCCCTAAAAACAGGGCAATCAAATTACTTACAATCCACCAGATGATGGTTCCGGTACCCAACCCTGAAAAAGGATCGGACTCCGCTACTGGATTAATGGCTGTAAAGCCAAGGCCAATACCTAACAAATTGAGTATAACGGAGATTGCTAATGCCGTGAGACCTCCCCCGAGAATGGCACCCCATGATACGCGTGGTATTTTTTGTACTACCTCATCATTATCTTCTCTCGATTGATTCATAACTATATATTAAGATTGAAGTTTTTATTTAAAACAAACAGATTCACACTAAAGATCATTTTAATGAAGTCATTGTGAATGTTATACGTCTCTGTCGCTGGTATCCTTGGTATCTCCACTATTACTGTTATAGCTGGATATACCCCACGTTGCCAAGGCAATTACGGCGACAAGTATTATGATAGCGGTCCAAAAACCAGCCTGGAAAATGGCAGTTATTACACCACAGCCCGGCAGAAATAGGAGTGAACTAATTAATAGGATGAGGAATGGATTAAAATCTCTCATGATACTCTTCCTTTGATGAATTTGATTGTATAACAAAAAATCAACGAATGGAAATCCATCTCTCCCTAATTTTTAAACTCGCACCTCCACTCGGGAAAAACCGCAAGGACCAGCGAACGATTCGGAGTTGTTCATATTTCAGCTCCATCAACAAAGCGCTCATCGAGGTCACGATCCAAGAAAAATCCATATCCGTCTCTCCGTTATTATCTATAGTGGAACAAATAATTAAAACGGATAGTTTGAATTAAAACAAGGTCAATAATTTACACAGCTATCATCTCGGGAGTTTTATAAATGAATGAGAAAAAAGAATCCGGCAGAAAATGGCAAAGCGAAGCCTTAAAGGCAGATGCCCGCCGTGCTGCGTTAGGCGGATTCTTAGCCGCTCTGACGATTATGGGCGGGAGCTGGATGATTGGTCAAATTAGTGGTTCAGAAGCTCAGTTCTTGTTGGAAACAGTCTTGCCAAGCGTACGTGCATTTAGTGGCACACTCATGCTTGCACTGATAACCGTACTTGCCCTTATGCTTACCTTGCTGGGCTTAAGCAGTTCTAGTGAAACCAAACTCAAATGGGTTCATTATCAACGCATTAAACAAATTGCCCTCGTTGATATGGTTACATTTATTGTAGCCGTGCTTTTTTACCTGTTGTTAAACGTGCCAGTTCAAGAAACCGATTCCGGAACCCTTCGATGGTTCTATTTTCTTTATTATGCTGCATTATTCATTTCATCTCTACTGGCGGGAGCAGTTATTACCGTCGTGCTTATGCTGTACAATGCGGTTCTTCATATTATTGATGCTGTTGGACCTGAAAAAGAAAACCAACCCATTCGTACCAAAGAGGACGAATAAAGCGGAACAAGACATGGAAGAGCAAACAGAAATAAAAGTACTACTTGTCGATGATCACAAGATGATACGTGACAGACTCCGAAATGCCATTGACAAGGAGCCAAGCCTACAGGTCATCGGAGAGGCATCGAATGGTCAAGAAGCCATTGTATTTGCGGAAAATAATGTTCCTGATGTAATTGTCATGGATGTGGGTATGCCCGTAATGAGTGGCGTTATAGCCACAAATATTATTATTTCCAATTTTTTACCAAACGTAAAGATCATTGGCTTATCCGTGTATGAAATTCAAACAGTGAAAGAAGAGATGCTCAGGGCTGGTGCCTCAGCTTATATAACCAAAGATGAAGCTTCTGATAAATTATGTGCCACTATCCGAAAAGAAGCAATGCGAAAACGTAATCATCAGTAAATAGCAGTGTAATATCACTCACCTGCAAGAGATTCTAAAGAAAGTGAACAGGTAACTTTAGCTAGGAAAATCTGCTTGCAGGTGGTAGAATAAATTAGCAGCTTGATTCATCGAAACTAATCAAGAGCAGAGTTATTGAGTGATAGAAATGCAGTTCTTTAGCAAAAAGTCGGACGATAGCTAGCAGGTATTTAAAGACAAATACCATCGCATAAAATCAACAGGTAGGTAATTGGGTTAAAATAGCTAGATGAAAATTTTCAAATTAACCTCCCTCTTTGTTCTGATAACACTACTTGCCCTAGGTGTTTGGGGTTTTATTATTGAACCCCGTTTTCTCCTTGATGTACAGAGACATGATGTAGAGGTGCCAAATTTAGGTTCGGAGTGGGAAGGAAAAAAGGTGGCGCTGCTGGCAGATTTTCAGGTGGGCATGTGGTGGGGCAATACGGGGATGATCAAAAAAACTGTGAGAGAAACCGTGGAAGCAAAACCTGCCATGGTATTAATTGCCGGTGATTTCGTGTACAACGCTGATTCCTCAGTTGTAAAACGAGCCGTATCATTGCTTCAACCGTTAATGGAGTCAGAGGTACCCGTTGTGGCGGTACTTGGCAACCATGATTATTCTCTTTCAAAAGATAACGGTGAAGTGAATGACCCCATTGCGGCTTATTTAAGTTCCTCTCTTGAAGATGTTGGCATAACAGTACTTGAAAACGATTCTTATTCCTTGACAAACGACAGCGGCTCCACTTTTCATGTTATTGGTTTAGGTTCGAAATGGGCGGGCCGAACTGATATAAAGAAGGCCTTTGGCAAAATACCTGCTAGTGAACCGCGGGTGGTACTCATGCACAATCCCATTATTTTTAGGGATATTCCGGCTGGTCATGGGACTTTTACCCTGGCCGCCCATACGCATGGAGGGCAGATAAGCCTTCCACTGTTGCCTTCTGCAAGCTGGCTGGGTATTGCTTTACCAAGGGAGGTCATCGCCGAGGGATGGGCTGCTGAAAGTATTGGTAAAAGGAATAACCGACTTTATGTTAATCGGGGAATCGGGTTCAGTCTGCTTCCGATCCGGATCATGTGTCGGCCGGAACTAACCATTTTTAATCTTTCTCAAACACGCGACACTTTGGCTCAGCCAGATCTCGGATAAGAAAGTGATTTGTCATTTTAAAAAATATGGTAGAGAGCCAATTTATGGATACACAGGCGAAACCTGTTCTTTCAATACATGAGTAAAATTATCTGTCCCTAACCCTATAAACTAAACATACCTGATTATGGATTATAGCTGGCTAACTACTTCCTGGTCTTCCATCCTGATGGTAACTCTTACAACCATCGGAATTTATGTAACCCTGATAACCTACACGCGCCTGGCAGGACTTCGCTCCTTCTCGAAAATGTCGGGCTTTGACTTTGCGGTGACCGTTGCCATCGGCTCGTTACTTGCAAGCACTGTTTTAACGAAAGATCCCCCTTTAATTCAGGCGATGGTAGCCCTGGGGTTGCTTTATATTCTTCAAGTGACTATAGGAAAGTTAAGGGGCAGATCAAAGTGGGTAACTTACGCCGTTGATAATCAACCGTTGTTACTCATGAGGGGAAGTGAAATCCTGGATGATAACTTAAGAGAGGCCGAAGTAACCCGCGATGATTTACGGGCAAAATTACGCGAGGCCAATGTCACCCAACTCAGCCAGGTAAAAGCTGTCGTGATGGAAGCAACCGGAGATGTTTCAGTACTGCATAACGAAGACCCGGCCCATGAGCTCGACTCCTTACTTCTGAAAAAGGTACGCGGTTGGAATACGGACTAAAGCCGGTAGTTCAGTAACTTCAACTTTGCCAAGTATCAAAGTAGGCGCGCTTATAAGCTTTTTTCATGGCCCGGCTCGTTTTACGGGCAAATGAATAGTTGACGGTTGCCCCAACCACGCCACCGAATATCGGAACCAGTCGGCCCGCGCGCTTGGAAGAGATATTCTTGCCCATCGCCTTTCCGATATTCACAATGGCCCGCAGCACCAGACTATCGGATGCATGGCGGGTACCTGCTACGGCGCTTGCTTTAAGCAACTGATGTTTAAGTGTAGCTTGGGTAACGCCATTGAGGCTTAGCGACTCGAAATAAATATTGATCATTTTATCCTGGTGCAGCGGTTTACTGCCGTCAAATCCATTCAAAATGGCAAATCGCTGGGAGAGCCGGTACAGCTGCAACGACAGCGAAATAGTATCGACCGTGGCAAATGTTATCGACGTCATGAGCCCGCCGATCCCCGTCGTTAATCCTCCTAAAATGCTGGTATTTGCAAAGGATGAGCGATAGCTGTCCATCATCGATTCGATGCGGTCATAGTGGGGCGCCATTTGTCGAAAATCCTCGATGGATGTCACGTCTAAATCCTGGTCTCGAGCATACTGTACGAGCATACTGTATTACATCTTCAGGATAAATGTTAATGATTGTGTCTTTAATAGCTTGAATCATAATAGGGATGAATAGATAGCGGTTTAGAAGTGTTTTATACTAACTCATTTCCCTATATCGTGTTCCAGCCTCAAACGTTAGATTGGCCTTCCCATCGGCAGGTATAAATAGCTGTCGTCAGCGCATCAATGATTCTTCATACTAAAGGAGAAAGGTCATGAGAAATCAAATTCATACTCAGGATCAGAATAGGTAAATTCCGGATCACCGAATTTTTTAAGTGTGCGATAATGGGAGGCTACTGCTTCAAAAAAGGTGTCATGATGGTTGTAGGGAATGTCAAACTCTTTGGCCGTCTCTTCCACAATATGACTAATGGCCGGATAGTGCACGCTGCATATTCTCGGAAACAGATGATGCTCAATCTGAAAATTTAGTCCGCCGACAAACCAGCATAATGGTTTATTATCGCGTGCAAAATTATTGGTAGTCACCATCTCGTGAATCATCCAGTGTTCGTCAATCATGTTTTCTTCGTTCGGCTCCGGATGATCGGTTTCCTCCACAACATGAGCCAGCTGGAAGATGATACCCAGTATCAGGCCGGCCGTCAGGTGAAGTGTTGTAAATCCAATCAGCAGGTGCACCCAGGTAATATCGAGCAGAAGCATGGGTAGCACCAGCATGTAGGTATAATATATGCCTTTCGTTACAAAAAGAATGATCCATTCGCTGAGGGGATGACTTTTGTTTTCGTATGGACCGAGATTCTTTTGGAGGAAATACTTGTAATCTTTGACAAACACCCAGAAAAAGGTGGCCAGGCTGTAGGCAAAAAATGCCAGAATATGCTGAACGCGATGGATCGGCTTATACTCAGAATGCGGTGATAGCCGGATAAATCCTGCCACCTCCAGATCTTCATCGTGTCCGTGAATGTTGGTGTAGGTGTGGTGGATAATGTTGTGGGTTATTTTCCAGATATACCCATTCGCTCCCAGCAGATCAAAGGTAAATCCCAGGGCCCTATTGATATGCTTGTTTGAAGAATAAGCGCCGTGAAGGGCATCGTGCGATATCGAGAATCCGATCCCGGCCATTCCAATGCCCATCAAAAAGGTTAAAAACCACATGAAGCTGAGAGAAAACTGTCCCGAGATGATCAGTGCATACGACCCGAAATAGAGGGTCAGCAATACAATGGTTTTGACTACCATCTCCACGTTGGCATGCTTGGAGAGATCACGCTCCTCAAAATATTGATTGACCCGCTTTTTTACTGTTTTGCTGAATTCCCGACTGGTGCTATTATTGAATGTAACTTTTTCGACGGAAGACATCTTCTTTAGCTACTTAAACTCAACTTATAACAATAACTAAAAACCTCTCTTATAATGTTAAAAAATAAAAGAGTTTCCCTAAAGAGAAGACTCTAAAGCTAGATGCTCCATATTCCTCCCTTTTAATCAAGTAATAAAGTATAGTTAACTAATAGTTCAAGAGGAATAAAATAAATTTCCTTTTTAATGTACTGCATAATAATAGGATAATGTAAAAAATAGCTAACCCATACGGCTACCTGTGATTTGAGTGTATACAGCTTCTAGAAAGAAGTTAGTCAAGGAGGATCAATATATAACAGTTTATCTACTGACTAAAGCTGAAAACCATCAACAGGAATTAATTTAATAGGGTCCAAAGGGAAAATAACATACTTGCTGATCTGCAGCTTATTATCCGCATTGGGACAGGCTAAGAAGAGTTGCCACACCTTGTATCAAACCGATATGATCCTAAATCCTCAACCCGAGAGATCTAAACTTTTCCGGTAATTAGTCTACTGTAAATAAATTTACTATTAAATAAAAAGAAGGGAAATCTTTTTCCACAGTTCCTCTTAGGTACTACAAAAAGTACTACATGAAATCTCAAAATCGCGGCTCATTTCGCGCACAGCAATATCTCGGACTGGCTTCGGATCATAATCAAACAAATTCGGGCTTGACTGAAAGGAAATGCTGATTATCAAGTAAGTATATTGTGAATGGTATCATTACTTAGCTTAGCTTTATAATTTAGAGAAATAGAGTCTCTATAAGCGCCCGTAGCTAAATTGGATAGAGCGTTTGGCTTCGGACCAAAAGGTTAGGGGTTCGAGTCCTCTCAGCGTACTCTTACCAATGTGCCCGTCATTTTTTGGCGGGTACATTTTATTTATAATTCTTTCCTGTCTCAAGAATTTCTCAAGCTGGTGCTACAAATAGTACTACATGGATACATATAAAATAGAATTAAAAGCTTATTCTTCGCTTATATGTTCAATATCTTAATCTTCCTACAGCAAAAAGAAAGAATGTTGCACCTATTTTTAAATGAGCTGCGGATAGTAATAGTTTTGGTGAGAAGTTTTTAATTCGAATAGGAAGAAGAATTCGAAGTTCTTTTAGACTTACACAGAAGAGCACCTTTAGCCCCTAGTCTTTAAGGCAACTTTAAAATAAGCTGCCTTTTTTATTGAAACAACATGAATACAAATACCACTATTTAAGCTTAATTTAAGCTCATAGCTTTTATAATGGAATAGACAACTAGCAGAAATCATGTTTCTATCATTTAGTCGCTTTTAAATTATCCGGATGCAACCATGAAAACCTCTCACGGAAACATGGAACACGGTCACGACCACGATTATAAACATCCCAATCAAAAGGAGCATAAAGGCTCCGGCAGACATGCCGAACATCATGCCCATATGGCCAAGGATTTCCTGAAGCGGTTTTGGATCTCAATTGCGCTGACCATCCCGATACTGATTCTGTCGCCGATGATCCAGGAGTTTCTAGGATTGGGCGAATCGCTTCGATTTGCCGGAGATCTATATATATCATTTGTACTGTCAAGCATCGTATTCTTTTACGGCGGCTGGCCATTTCTAGAAGGACTTTATGATGAAGTGAGTGACCGCCAGCCGGGAATGATGACCCTGATCGGTATAGCCATTACGGCGGCTTACATATACAGCACGCTGGTAGTATTTGGTGTAGAGGGACAGATTTTCTTCTGGGAGCTGGCAACGCTGGTCGATATCATGCTGATCGGCCACTATATCGAAATGAAATCAGTGATGAGCGCCTCGCGGGCGCTGGAAGAGTTGGCCAGGCTGATGCCGTCGGAGGCGCACGTCATCCAGGAGGATGGTTCCACGAAAGATATCCCGCTTGAAGAGCTTCAAAAGGGATTTAAAGTACTGGTAAAACCCGGCGAAAAGATTCCAGCCGACGGAGTGGTTGTGGAAGGAAAAAGTTCGGTCAACGAGTCGCTGATGACTGGCGAGTCAAAACCAGTATCCAAGCAACCGGATGACGAAGTAATCGGCGGATCCATCAACGAAGAGGGCTCCCTGACCATAGAAGTGGACCGAACCGGAGAGGATTCCTTTTTATCGCAGGTTATAAATCTGGTCCGCCAGGCGCAGGAAAGCAAATCGCGTACTCAGGATCTGGCGAATCGCGCCGCTTTCTGGCTGACAATGATTGCGTTAGGTGCCGGTACGCTCACCTTCTTCGCCTGGACCTTCTTTACAACAGAAGATTTTGTTTTTGCTCTAGAGCGAACAGTAACCGTAATGGTGATCGCCTGTCCCCATGCCCTGGGGCTGGCCGTGCCGCTGGTTGTAGCCGTATCCACAAGTCTGGCCGCTCAAAACGGCTTCCTGATTAGAAACCGAACAGCCTTTGAACAGGCTCGTAATATCGGGGCCGTCATTTTTGACAAAACCGGAACGCTTACCCACGGTGAATTCGGCGTGACCGACGTGCTCACTTTCAACGGCTTCGCCGATAAAGAACAACTGTTGAGCCTTGCCGGCTCGTTGGAGCAGAACTCAGAACATCCCATTGCCCGGGGCATCGTAAAATCTGCCAACGGCTTGATGAAAGTAGAGGAGTTCAACTCCATCACAGGAAAAGGCATTGAAGGACGCGTAGATGGCAAACAGATCAAAGTAGTAAGTCCCGGCTATCTACGTGAACAGAATATAGAACTGCCGGGTGAACACTATGAAGAGCTTTCCGGTCAGGGCAAAACGGTAGTTTTTGTAGTTATTGATGACCAGCTGCGGGGGGCTATTGCACTCGGAGACAGTATCCGGAAAGATTCCCGCGAAGCTATCCAAAGCCTGCACGAGATGGGAATTCAATGTATTATGCTGACGGGTGACAACCGGCAAACGGCTGCCTACGTGGCTAACGAGCTCGGACTGGATGATTTCTTTGCCGAGGTACTGCCTGAAGAAAAAGCTGCAAAAATCAAAGAAGTTCAGCAGCGCGGACTCAATGTTGCCATGACCGGCGACGGTGTGAATGACGCTCCTGCCCTGGCCCAGGCCGATGTAGGAATAGCCATCGGCGCCGGCTCGGATGTGGCGGTCGAAACCGGAGATATCGTCCTTACCCAGAGCAATCCCAAAGATGTAGCTTCTCTGATCGCACTGGCCAAAGCCACCTACCGCAAGATGGTGCAGAATCTGTGGTGGGCAACAGGATACAACGCTTTTGCCATCCCGCTAGCTGCCGGTGTACTCTACACCTATGGAATCATTTTAAGTCCGGCATTGGGTGCCGTATTAATGTCACTGAGTACGGTCATCGTAGCTGTCAATGCTCAGTTTCTCAATATCGAACGCTAAAAACAGAGGTTATTATGAAACTCGTCAAAGCGTATATCCGACCGATGCTATTGGAGGAGGTTTACACTGCACTTCGCAAGGAAGGCTACTGCTGCATGACTGTCTTCGAGGGCGAAGGAACCGGACGGTACAGCGACCCCTCCGATCGACACGGATCTCTGAATTTTCCGGCTATGCATACACATGTAGCAAAAATTGAAATCGCCGCAGGAGAAAGTGACGTCGAACCAATCTCCGAAATCATTCAGGAACACGGGCGCACCGGCCACAAAGGAGACGGCCTCGTCTTTGTCAATCCTATTGAACAAGTAACCCGAATACGAGACGGAGAACAGGGCGCCGCTGTTCTCTAGCAATTCAATCTCGATACTTTAAGGTTGCTTTAAGCATGTAGATGCTATTTTGCTATCAGATGGATAAACTATCTGATGAATTTAATCAAACAAAGGTAACAGTTATGAAACGCTTAACACTAGTCTTTTCAATTGTTCTTCTGTTAGCCGGAACGGGAATAGCCCAGGATACGCAGGAAGATATGAGCGAGAAGAAACAACAGATGCAGCAGATGATGCAGGATTCGACCATGCGCGCTATGATGATAGAGCATATGGCCCGAAATCCGGAAATGCGACAGCAGATGATGCAGCACATGATGAAATCCGAAAAGATGGATCCCTCAGCCATGATGGCACACATGCAACAAATGATGAACGATCCCGAAATGAAAGAGCGCATGCAGAAGCATATGGAAATGATGCAAGCTATGATGGAAAACGGCAAAATGGATCACTCCAAAATGATGGAGATGTCCGGCGACTCTACGATGATGAAAAAACATATGATGTGCATGCAGATGATGCAGGGAGATATGATGGACGATAAAATGAATGACCACGACCATCAACAACACCATTAATCATGGAATGGCTAAACGCTCTGAATACTCATTGGGCCCCGGTGCTGTGGATTTTATTGGCCGGGGTCTTTCTTCTTACCTGGTATCTGGCCCAGCGCAGAAAGCACCGGCTTGAAATCAGAGAGGCGGCCATTGAGGTTCACAGGAGGCGATTGCAAAGCGGTGACATATCGGAAGAGGAGTTTAACCAGCTCAAAAGTTCGCTAACCGACAACAATCCTTTCACCTAATGAGCAAGCATACTCATGCGGTGTCCCGCTACTGCTTCTTTTCTTCGCTCCTTCGCTGGGATTGAGCAGTGACGTAATCTTTTTTCTGTTCGTCATAGCCATATTCTTATGCCATATCCTAATGCTGGGTCACCACCGGAAAGGTCCGAACATCAGATCTGTAAGAAACTTTACCAAGCAGTTATAAAATTTTTCCCTCCTATTTTAAGCTTGGTTTAAGGCAACTCCTCTTACTTTATTAATAGCAAGTTATTCTGTCTGACATACTATACTTGTGAATTCAAAAATGTGGAGGCTATATGTTTTTTGACCATCATTTTATAGGCATGCATTGGATATGGTGGATCATTGTAGTTGCTGTTATCCTGCTGGTGATTTTCAACATTCTTCCATATCAATCCAAAGCAGAGCTAGAAGAAGATGCATTGGATATCCTAAAGAAAAGGTTTGCCCGTGGGGAAATTGAACAGGAGGAATTTGAAGAGCGGAAGAAAATTCTAAAGCAAAATTAGCACCAAAAAAACTTAACTCCTTTTTCCTTCCACAAGCGGCAGCTCCACCACAAAAGTACTGCCTTTGCCGGGACCGTCGCTATAAGCACGAATCTTTCCATCATAAAGTTTAACAATGGCTTTTACCAAGGGCAGCCCCAATCCACTTCCGGAACTTTCCTGAACATCCTTGTGGTTAGCCCTGTAGAATCGCTCAAACAAGTGTTTCTTAGTTTCTTCATCAAATCCAATGCCGGTATCACTTAGGTGGATAACAGCTTTTCCACTGGTGTGCTTCAACTGTAGTTCTACGCTTCCTCCTTCGGGAGTATATTTTAAGGCATTTCCCAAAAGATTATTGATAATCTCTTCGATATAAGCTCCATGCGCCCGAACATGCAGGTCCGGATCAATCTCCATATCCAAATCGATATTCTTTTCATAAGCCTTCTGTTGATGTTCTTCTGATACTATTCCAGTAATGCGACTGATATTAACAACTTCCGGCTGAGAACGATGGACCGATTCTACTCTTGACAACTGAAGCAGCAGATGCACCATCTCACTCATGCGACGTGTTTCCGTTAGCATTCGCTGTATAGTTTCGCGATACTCGTCCTTCGAACGGTGTTTCCGCAGCATAATTTCAGCATCACTCCTCATGGAAGATAACGGTGTCATCAGCTCGTGGGCTGCATCCGATGTAAAGCGTTTCTCCCGTTCAAATCCCCTTTGCAACCGATTGAGCATCATGTTAAAGGTTTCGGCCAAATCCGTAAGCTCATCCCTAACCTGGTATTTTACGGGAATTCTTTTATCCAGGTCTGTGGCCGTAATTGATTTGGCAGCATCAATAATCGAAGATACCGGGGACAATGCCCGCAGTGACAGCCAATATCCTCCAAGGATAGAAAAAGCGACACTGATAGCAATCAAAACCAACAAATATTGTCTAAACAGGCTCAATTCTTCATGCAACGTCCATTCAAAGCCGGTAACCTCCAGCCATCCGCAAAGCTGGCCACTATTATCTCTAATCGGATAAAACAATGTTCGGGCGGGCAGGTCCTGCCACTGGCTACTGAACGAATATTCCTCAGGCCGGTCGGGGATCTCTTTATCCAGCGGCTGTTTTACATCCGCGAAGTTAGGGCTTTTGTAGATCAGACTGCCTTTCTGGTTGTACAGCCGAACATACGTTCCATACTCGACACCACTTTCGAGTGCAGCGTTCCTGCTGTAATCGGTAAGATCAATAGAAAGCGTATCTTGAGTGGTATCGATATGCGGAAGAAGTTGCTCGGCCTCAAACCGCAGATGGCGATCATAGTTATGATGGATCGACTGATGAAAGGATTCATATAAAAAATAGCCGAAAGCACTTAGCATGATAAACAAACTCAACCCATACCAAAATGCCAGCTTTTTAGAAATCGACAGCCGATCAAAAAAGCTCGACAAACTACTTTTCATATTACTCATCTTCGTTAATTAAGTTGCCATTCAGTCGATACCCTGCACCGCGGATGGTTTCAATAGCTTGGGAGTTGTCTTCCAAAAATTCTTTTCCACACTCTTCAAACGATTCGGCCAGCTTCTGACGCAGCGTTGAAATCGTAGCCTCTATCGTATTATCGCTCACGTGATAGGCTGATCCCCAAACCCGCTCTGCCAGCTGGGTCTTAGAAAACACTGTTTCCGGTTCGCTCAGCAAAAGTTCCAACAGGATAAATTCCTTGGGCCGAAGCGATCGTTTAATACCACATACTTTTACCCAGTGTTTGCGCGAATTCAGTTCAATAGGACCCACCGAAACCGCCTCATTATTCTGCATCTCCGAAGATCGCCGTCCCAATGCCCGAACGCGGGCCAGCAGCTCTTCAAAAGAGAATGGCTTGCTCATATAATCATCGGCTCCCGCATCAAGTCCGGAAACCTTGTGATCCAGATCCCTGAGTGCCGTCAGCATAAGCACCGGGAAGGTCCGGTCTTCCGCGCGCCAGTGCTCCAGGATTTGCTTGCCATCACGACTGGGCAGCCGCCAGTCCAGGATGACTATATCGTAATCATTCACCAGTCCCTGCAGCTCAGCCTCTTCACCGTCATGCATCACCTCAACCACATGCCCCTCCTCTTCGAGTCCCCGTTTAAGAGAGTTGGCCAGCTGTTTTTCATCTTCCACTAAAAATATCCACATACCACAAACTTACTGATTATTAACAAAACGGTCTTAAGATATAAGATACAGACCAATAATGTTTTAAGCTTGATTTAAGGTTCCTCTGTTATATTTCAGCTCTATGTTGAAATCATATTTTCTAATGCTGAACAAAGAGACAAACAACCAGCTATGAGTGAAGACAGTAACAACATGACACGCCGCCGATTTCTTCGTTATACTGCATCAATGGCGGCCATGGCAGGGGTAAGTTCAATCCTCCCGGCATATGCGTTTGCCGGGTTTAATGATCGAGAAGTACTGACCCCTAAAGGACCTGACAATGTCATTGATTTGACCATTGGCAAAATGCCTCATAAAGTTGATGGAAAGCAGGGCGAAGCAATTGGAATCAATGGTACGGTGCCCGGCCCCCTCATTCGGCTAAAAGAAGGGCAAGACGTTATGTTGCGAGTAACGAATAAATTGGATGAAACAACCTCCATTCACTGGCATGGGATCCTGCTGCCCTTCCAGATGGATGGGGTGCCCGGAGTAAGTTTTGACGGTATTGCACCCGGCGAAACGTTTGAATATCGATACCCAGTCCGGCAAAGTGGTACGTACTGGTATCATAGCCACTCGGGGTTGCAGGAACAGCTAGGACACTACGGACCCATGATCATCGATCCGGCCGATGAAGATCCTGTAGAGTATGATAGAGAATACCCGGTCGTGCTCTCTGATTGGACGTTTGAAGATCCTTATGATGTGTTAGCACACAGCGTAAAACAGGAAGGTTATTACAATTACCAGAAGCGAACGATTGGAGAATTTTTTAAGGATGTAAAAAGCGACGGCTTTGGTGATGCCGTAAAAGATTATCTCTCATTTGGCAAAATGAGAATGAGTGCAACGGACCTACTCGATGTTACTAGTGCCACCTACACTTATCTTGTGAACGGTCGTGGCCCGGACTCCAACTGGAACGCCTTGTTCAACAAAGGCGAAAAAGTACGTCTTCGATTTATCAATGCTTCGGCCGGTACTACGGCATTTGACGTTCGCATTCCCGGCCTGGAGATGACCGTAGTACAAGCCGACGGCCAAAATGTAGAGCCGGTGCCCATCGATGAGTTCCGAATTGGTATTGCCGAGACTTATGATGTCATCGTAGAACCCAAAGAAGAAAAACCCTATACCATTTTTGCCGAATCGCTGGACCGCGGCGGCTACGCTCGCGGCACACTGGCACCAAGAGAAGACATGGAAGCCGACGTACCTGATCTTCGTCCCCGACCCAAACGAAGCATGAAAGACATGGGCATGGCAATGGACATGGACAATATGGATATGGAGGGTGATGACATGGATGGCATGGACCATGGGGATATGAATCACGGAGATATGGATCATGGCAACATGGATATGTCCAAAGATAAAAAATCCCCAGTCAAACATGGTCCCGACACACACGGTATTGGTGCAGCCGCAATAGCCCAAAACCAGTTTGACCGCCTCAATGAGCCGGGCATAGGACTAGGCAATGACGGACGTAGGGTACTGGTGTATAATGACCTAAAAAGCCTGCGTCCCAACAAAGACAAACGTGATGCTCAGCGCGAAGTGGAGCTGCACCTTACAGGCAACATGGAACGCTACATGTGGTCCTTCGACGGCAAGCAGTTTCACGAAGTTGACGGCCCCATCGAGTTTACACACAACGAGCGACTTCGGCTGACGCTGGTCAATGACACAATGATGGAGCATCCGATCCATCTGCACGGCATGTGGATGGAACTGGAAAACGGTAATGGGCAGTACAACCCCCGGCAACATACTCTACTCTTGCAACCGGCCCAACGTATTTCTGCCCTTGTTACGCCGCACGACAAAGGACGGTGGGCATTTCACTGCCACATTCTTTATCACATGGAGCGCGGCATGTTCCGCGTGGTCCAGGTAGCTGATGAAGACGGCAGCATATATGGACAGGACTATTCATAAACAGATCCAACAAGCCTATACAAACGAATTCTACCTGACATATAAATTCGCATAATGATGACTATGATAAAACGCGTATCAATATTCGTTACCACTGTTTTTGCTCTCTTTGTAATGATCAGTAGCCCAGCACTTGCCCAAAAAGCACCTGAATTCAGCAACGACTTAATGATGGACGATAAAACATATGTCTATATGATTGCTGAAAAGCTGGAATATCGTAGCGTAAACGGAGTAAATCCTGTCATGTGGGAAGTACAGGGCTACGTGGGCAAGGACTTAAACAAATTCTGGTTTAAGTCTCACGGGGAAGCTTTGACGACCGAAAGTGAAGCTGAAATGGAATTTCAAGGATTATATAGTCGTGCGATTGGTCCCTATTTCGATGCTCAGGCCGGTGTACGATATGATCTTGCCTATGAAGGCGATGGTAACAAATCAAGAAGCTTTGCAGTGATAGGCCTGCAAGGTATGGCACCCTACTTTTTCCATGTCGATGGCGGGATGTTCATTAGTGAAGACGGCGATCTATCTGCCTCCCTGGAAGCTGAATATGACCTGCTATTTACGCAGCGACTGATCGGTCAGCCGATCTTCGAAACCAGTATCGCCCTTCAGGATGTGCCAGAGTGGGGGATTGGATCCGGATTCAACGATATCGGACTTGGTTTCCGCCTTCGTTACGAATTCGCCCGAGAATTTGCCCCCTATATCGGTATTAACTGGGAGCGCAAGTTGGGCGAAACCGCCGACATGGCTCGTACAGGAGATGGTCACGTCAGCAACCTTAGCATGCTCGGAGGCGTTCGCATGTGGTTTTAACTACTGGAGTTAATAGAATAAACAAGCTAAATTTGATAACTTAAAAAAGTACAAAAAGAGAGATTTTTATGGAAAACATGAAAAATGAGCACGGGAACTATTGGAAGTTTCTGGTAATGATAGCAACATCTATCATTGTGATGTTTTTCTTAATGTACGTCCATTCGTACCAGATACTTGATCATGCCTGGTTCAGCGAAACCAGGGTTTTTATGGCTTTAATTATGGGCGGAGCTATGATGATAATCATGTTGTTATACATGCTCGACATGTATACAAGTACAAAACTTAACGCAGCTATACTAATCAGTGGTGCTCTTTTGCTGGCTCTGTCTATCGGATTGGTTCGCAGCCAACTCACTGTGGATGATGTGGACTATATGGAAGGGATGATTCCGCACCATTCGATTGCTATATTAACCAGCGAACGTTCTGCGATCGGAGATCCACGGGTACAAAAACTTGCAAAAGAAATTATAGAATCACAGCGCAGGGAAATAAAAGAAATGAAGTGGCTTATTGAGGATATCAGAGCTAATGGGATAGCAGACACTCCCGAAGAAGCACAGAATAGACCAGTTCCCGATTTTTCGGGAGATCCTGAATAATAGTTGCTAAACGTAAACCTTCAATCAATCTTTTTTACAATGGAGCTAATCCCCGAATGGGCACCCAACTTCCACCCGATGGTGGTGCATTTTCCTCTCGCTCTCTTATCGGTTGCTTTGCTGTTTGACCTGTTGACCTTTTTTCTGCCGGAAAGAGCAAAACGATGGGGACGATCTACTACCCTTTCACTTTATGTAGTAGGGACTTTATCGGCCATTGGTGTTTATTTCACCGGACAAGCTGCGGCTGACAGTGTTTTCATGCCTGCCGAAGCACAATCCGTGTTAAACTCGCATGCGGACTGGGCACTGTTGACCATTTGGTTCTATAGCATATATACTGTACTTAGATTATTAGCGGTATGGTTGTTAAGCAGAACCCATCGCATAAAAGTGCACGTTGTGTTTTTTATCCTCTCGATGGTGGGCGTGTTTATGCTGTATGAGACTGGCGAACACGGGGCGCAAATGGTCTTTCAGCACGGGGTAGGTGTGCAGGTTTCGCAAGAAACAGAGGAAGAGCCGACAGCATCCGAAGCCGATAAAGAGGTGGCAACAGCTTTTGAAGTACAAGAAAATGGGGATTGGAGCTGGAATATTGATGAAGGTGCTCTGCAAACGCTGAAAGAGCGTTTTAGATTCTTGGAAGGAGGTGCTGAAGATATTGAAGCTGTAGCAACAGAAAATGACGGGTCTTACATCCTTCAATTTTCATCAGGAAATCTTAACCAATTTATTGTGAGCCAAGAAACCTATCAGGACGTGCAGGTTGACTATTATCTTGATCTGTCGGAATTCGAAGGCACAGTCACGCTGGTTAATCACCTGCAGGACAGCACCAACTACGATTTTGTCTCTGTCACCGGCGACGGTACCGTTGAGCAGGGACGGGTTATCGATGGGGAGATTGAAGTGTTTAAGACGGGAAGTGCTGATGTCTCGGACCCCATTTTTGTGCGAACAGTAGCCAACGGTACTCATTTCCGTGGATATATGGACAAGGAGATGATCGTCCATGGACACGGAGATGCACCCGATGCCGGCTCCGTAGGCTTAAAACTGGATGGCAGCGGCACCTTGCTGCTGGAAAGAATAGAACTAACTCAGCTAAGTGAATAATATCTTAATGCAACCAATTACCTATGAAATATATACTTATAACTGTTTTGCTGTTATTCGTATCAATAACCGCCCTTGCTCAAACCACCGATAAAGAAGAGGTTGTAGAAACATTGGAGGCATTTGAACAAGCCATTGTTGATAATAATCAAGAAGCCGCTTCTAAGTTGCTTTTGGATGAAGTTCGCATCGTCGAAGGAAGTGTCATTGAAACTAAAGAGGAATACTTATCGCACCACTTTCATTCCGACGGTAAGTTTTTAAAGGAGATGAATCACTCCACGGATGATCAAACCATCTTTATAGAGGGCTATATTGCCTGGGTTACCACCAAAACACATATGCAGGGTACTTACAATGAAAGTGAGCTAAATTTAAATTCTATGGAACTGGCGGTACTGAAAAAAGAAGCTGACATTTGGAAAATAGCAGCTTTACACTGGTCATCGTCTGAACGCAACTAAATCAGCACCCATTAATTATGTAATAGGCTAAAGCAAAAGAATCCCAACCTGTGATTTTTGGCCGTAACAAGATTAACACTTCTACCTTAGTAATTTCTCATGATTGATTCTTTTGTACTTTTAATAGTTGGAATATTTATTGTCTGCTTCACAGCCTATGATTTTTTCTATACTACATTATCCTTTAATGGGGCCGGTGTCATGAGTAAAACTACCACAGGGGTCCTTTCTTCTTTTTTTCTTTATTTGAACCGTCATACTTCCAGCAGGGCAATTTTGAAATTATCGGGTTTAGTTCATGTTCTGGTCTCATTGTTATTGTGGATTGGTCTGTTATGGGTTGGTTTGTTTTTAATTTTATCCAGTAGCAGTACATCAGTTGTTCATGCTACTTCTGGGGAACCAGCCAACCTCGTCAACATCTTTTATTTCAGCGGATACACTCTTTCTACTCTTGGTATGGGTGATTATGTACCTGCCGCTGAAGGGTGGCAGGTTGTAGTAGCTATTTTCTCGTTTAGCGGATTTATTTTTCTTACCACAGGCTTGTCCTATTTATTAAATCTTACCTCGGCTGTGTTGCGCAAAAGAAGCCTTAGTCTGTACATTTCCAACCTGGGCGATTCTCCGGAAGAGATCGTAGCTAATGTTTATGATGGCGAAAACTTTTCCCGGTTAACTTCGCGTGTTTCCACTCTACAGGAAAAGATAAACAAGCATAATCAAAGCCATTTTGCCTATCCCATTTCCCACTATTTTTACAGTACATCAAAATCGGAGTCTTTGGCTATAACTCTCACTTCTTTTGATGAAGCTTTAACAATTATTCAACATTACGTTAAAAAGCGAGGATCTGTAGAAGATGATATCCGACCCGTTAGAGACGCCATTGACAGCTTTTTAAATACAGTACAATATGGATTTATGACTAAACTTGAAGATCAAAAAGGAATTTCTCCTAACATGGATAAGTTGCGAGGACAAAACATTTCCCTAAAACAGTCCTCATCCATAGACGATGATTTGCTGGAAGAAAGAAGGTCGTTACTTTCTGGATTTCTGAAAAGCAGTGGATGGAACTGGAATGATATCTATACGCAATAAAAACCTGAAAAGGTACAATGTCTAGTATTTCAAACTATCAGATCGTTATAAAAAATTATACCCTGCTACTGCCCCGATACCAAAAACAATATGAGCTAACATAAGGTGTATATAATACTCTTTTAGATCTATTTACGGTACTTTAATCCTTTAATTGTTTCAAAAACCTAAGTAAGGAAAGGAGGAGTAAGATAATCTCAGACAGAATATTTAATTAAATAATTTCATAGCCTTAGTTGTTTTTTAGATAGCAAGTTTAGTCTCACTGCTCTCGAATTGTGCCAGCAGGGCTGGAATAACAATCATGTTAAGCAGGGTGGAACTAATTAGACCGCCTAGGATAACCTGCGCCATCGGCGACTGTATCTCATTCCCGGGCTCACCGGCAGCCAGCGCCAACGGAATCAACGCGAGCCCAGCAGTAAGGGCCGTCATCAAGATCGGGTTGAGTCGTTCCATGGCGCCTTGACGAATTGATTCCATAAAGGATTTACCTTCTTCCCACCGCAGATACTGGTAGTGGGAAACGATCAATATTCCGTTTCGGGTGGCGATGCCAAAGAGCGTAATAAACCCAACCAGGGAAGCAATGGAAACAATACCGCTGGTAAACCAGACGATAAAGATGCCACCGATAAGGGCAAAGGGCAGGTTCACCATCACCAGCAGTGCTGTTTTCAAAGAGCCAAATTCAAGGTACAGCAGCATGAAAATGAGCAGGATGGCAACGATACTCAGCAGCGAGATAGTGCGAGTCGCCTGCGCCTGACTCTCAAACTGCCCACCATATTCCACAAAATAACCTTGTGGAAAGTTGACGTTTTCAGAGATATTGTCACTAATCGCATTCACTGTACCACGCAGGTCGCGCCCGGACACGTTGGCCGAGACGACGATTTTACGCTGCACATTTTCACGGCTGATGGTGTTGGGACCACTGCGTGATTTGATACTGGCCAGCTCCGCAAGGGGAATCACTGTTCCATCTTTAAGCGTCAGATCGGCATTTCGCACAGCCTTAATGCTGCCCCGGTGCTCTTCATGGTAACGGACCATCAGATCAAACAACTGGTCACCTTCGATAACCTGAGAGACTGTCTCACCAGCAAAAGCCACATCTATCTTTTCCGACAGGTCACTGATGTTTATTCCATAGCGCGCCAGGGCTCGGCGGTCGGGGCGGATCTGGATTTGTGGGACGTTCTGTTGTTGTTCAACCGATAGATCCACTACTCCTTGTATACCCCCCATCTGGCCTCGAACCTCCTCAGCCAAGGTTCGCAGTCGATACAGGTCAGGACCAAAAATCTTTACAGCAATATTTGCCCTGGTTCCCGAGAGCATGTGATCTATGCGGTGACCAAGTGGCTGGCCAATCGTGATATTGGTCCCGGAAACTACGCTCAGGTCGGAACGCAACTCTTCGAGGACCTGCTCCTTGGTCTTGCCTTCTGGAATGTCTAAATCTGCATTTATTTCTGATGCGTTGACTCCCTGGGCATGCTCGGACATCTCCGCACGGCCCGTCCTACGAGCTGTACTTGTGACCGCCGGGTGCTCCAACAATATATTCTCTATCCGTTGACCTATTTCGTTGGATTCATCCAGACCGGTACCGGGAATAGTGACGGCGCTGATCACCAGCGTACCTTCATTGAATTCAGGCAGGAAAGAGCTTCCTAAGTACGGTACTATAACTAACGTACCCAAGAACAGTACCAATGTGCCACTTAGTACACTTTTCTTATAGCGAAGAACGCTATCCAGTATCCGGTTATAGCCTGATTTAAGCTTTTTGGTAAACCAGCTTTCCTCCAGCTTGCCTTTCGCTGCTTGTCTCGGCAGCAGGTAATAACACAGCACAGGGGTTACGGTCATCGCAATAACCAGGGAGGCTCCAATGGATACAATATAAGACAATCCCAGCGGCTGGAGCATACGTCCCTGCAGCCCACTTAAAAAGAAGAGCGGAATAAACACAATCATGATGATGAGCGTGGCATTAATGATCGAGGTCCGTATTTCTTTGGATCCTTCAAAGACCACCTGCATCGCCGACTTTTGTTCCGACTCCGGAAGCTTGGCGTTCTCCCGAAGTCGCTTGAACACGTTTTCGACATCAATGATCGCATCATCTACAATCACCCCGATGGCAATAGCCATCCCACCCAAGGTCATGGTGTTTATAGTGATATCGAAAAACTCCAGTACGAACACCGATGTGATAAGTGCCAACGGTATGGCCGTTAGGGAGATCATTGTCGTGCGGATATTAGCCAAGAAAAGCAGCAGAATAATCACTACGAGTATAGCACCATCCCGCAGGGCTTCAATAACATTGTCAATGGCAAGGTCGATAAAGTCAGCCTGTTGAAAAATATGACTGTTGATTGTAAACCCTTCGGGAAGGTTTTGCTCAATCTGTGCCAGCGTTTCATCTACTCGCTCTGTTAGCTCAAGAGTATTGGTATCCGGCTGTTTTTTGATGGAGATAATCACGGCCTGATCTCCATTGACAGAAGCATCACCTATCTTTTGGGCAGCATCAATTGTTACCTTGGCGATATCGCCAATCGTTATCGGCTGGTTATTGCGCTGGGCCACCACCGATTGCTTGATATCTTCGAGCGAGTTAGCCCGCCCAATACCTCGAATCGTGTACTGCTGGCTGTATTCTTGGAAGAAACCGCCCGAAAAATTCTCGTTAGAGGACTCGGCGGCATTCATCACCTGGTCCAGTGTTATATCGTAGGCTTTCAGTCTATCAGGATCCACGCGGACCTGGTATTGTTTTACTCCCCCACCAATAGGCACCACCTGGGCCACCCCGGGAATCGCCTGCAGGCGCCGCCGAATCTCCCAGTCGGCTGCAGTGCGTATTTCCAGCTCCGAATGGCGGTCACTCTCAACACTCACCAACATAATTTCACCCATAATAGAAGTGATAGGAGCCATAACCGGCGGTGGTACTTCTTCGGGCAGACGGTTGCTCACCATTGAGAGTTTTTCGTTGACAATTTGGCGGGCCTGGTAGATGTCGGTCCCCCATTCGAATTCCACCCAGACGATGGAAAATCCTTTTGAGGTAGCCGAGCGCACCCGTCGCACGCCACTGGCACCGTTAGTAGCTGTTTCAATTGGCAAGGTTACCAGCTGTTCGACTTCCTCCGGGGCCATGCCGTGCGCTTCGGTCATTACTGTAACGGTGGGTGCGGTCAGATCGGGGAATACATCCACGGGCATAGTGATGACCACATACGCACCGGCAAAAAATAACACGATGGAGGTCATCACGACAACAAGCCGGTGCCTCAAAGATCCTTTAATAATTGCATCTAACATATCAGTAGGATTAAACTAATTTAAATTTCTTAGCGTATTTAGTGAGTATGCCCGTGGGAAGGTGCCTCGGATGAAAGCGAAGCTAATTTCACCTGATACGCATTTTCGGTCACCACATGTTCTCCACCTTGAAGGCCGGAGGTAATCTCCACCCATCCGCGGTACTCAATACCGGTGGTAACACGCTGCTTTCTAAAGGATTCACCCGAGACATGGATATACACATTGTAATTTCCTTCTTCTTCAATTAACGCTGACTGAGGAATGGCCAGCACATTCTCTTTGGTACTAGTATTGATATGTACCGTTGAAAACATGCCCAGCGGAAGCCCGTTTTGGGTGTTATCGAGCTCATAAATCAAAGACAGAGTTCGGGTCTGCGGGACAACACTGTTGGCTCTGCTAATTAACCGTCCATCCAGCTCACTAACTTCATACAGTCGGTCATCGCCCTGCACCCGGAAGGTAGCCTGACCGGCATTGGCAATGCGACTTTGATTGGCGGCCGGGACATTGGCCTTAAGCCACACTTTGGAGGCATCCGCCATGCTGTACAGCGGCTGACCAGCCTCGACCTGCATGCCCGGCGTGACGAAAGATTCAACGATCCTGCCATTAATAGGAGCTTTGAGTGCAAACCGGAAGGATTCGGCTGATTCTCCGTACCCTTCAATGGCTGCGGTATCCACCTGGATTACCTCATTGATGGTCTGATAACGCGTCAACGCCTGACGGTATTCGATACGAGCCTTCTGAAGTTCAGTTTGTGGAATGGCTTCCTTTTCATACAAGCGCTTGGATCGCTCCAGGTTGCCCTTGGCTAGTTTCAGTTCTGATTGCGCATTAATAAACTGCTGGGCATAATTATCCCCGCCACCCGATTGTATTGCAGGATTCAATACCGCCATTGAGGTTCCTTTTTGCAACTGCTGTCCAATTACCGGTAAATTTCTGTTCTGGCTGGACAGAATAATGCCTGAAAAAGGAGCGGATACAACGGCCTGACTATTTTTCGCCGCCATGATTTCCCCGGTGGCATCTACTGTTTGCGTAAGCGTTCGCTGTTGCACCTCTTGGGTAGCAAAAGAGATATCCCATTGCTGTTCCTTTAAAAAAGTAATCAGGTTGGGATCTTCCTCGGCATGGGATTGAGGGATTTCATCAGCTGAATTATATACCGGGATGCCATCTACCTGAATTGTGTCGTTGACCATACCGTAAATTTCGATGGTCAAATCATAACGACCGGCCTGCTGGAACGTAACATCCGGACCATAAATGCCAGCTGTTTGTACTTGAGTTTCTCTCCTGGATACCTCGGTGCCATCATCGGAACGGAAGGTAAAATACACCTCGGAGTTGGCTATAGGGCTGAAGTCAGATAGCCGGGTTAAATGCACTGCAAAAGTAGCCTCCTGACCAACGACGATTTCAGGATATTCCATAAAGAGTTCGGTCTCATCGGTCCATTGTGTAACGGCACCACTGCCTTCCCGCTGTGAACCCTCGCTTTCAGTAGTGGACTCTTGACCGTGTTGGTGCTGATCTTCGCCCTCTCCGTGCGTATGTTCCTGTTCACTTTGGCTGGCTGGGGCTGTTTGCTCGTGGCTGTGATCAGCTCCTTCACCATGGCTGTGGCCCTCATCACCGGAACTACATCCGGCTATCACAAATCCTGTGGTTATCAGTATAAGTATGACTAAACGTTTCATCGGTCTTCAATAATTTTGAGTTAAAATAAAGCTATACGGTTTGCTGATGATACTAGTGCTCATGATCAGCGTCTTCACCGTGGGTATGCCCGCTGCTCCCCATTTCAGAATGGGCGCTCCAGCTGTCGAATGTTTCTCCAGCGGCATCCAATTCAACCGAATGGCTTTCACCGGCAGCAAGATCCACCGGACTGGTGGGGCCAAGTTCGGACCCGTTTGACAATGTAACTCCAACCGATACCGCTGGCAGGACATCTTGAGTGGTGTTTTCTACCGTGCCGGTAAAAGAGCTGGTTCCGCTGTCGTATGACAAGGTCAGGCGGACTCCTTTTCGGACTTGCTCATAGGTCTGGTCAAGTCCCAGCATCGCACTTGCCTCTTCATCATGACTATGTGCTTCTTCACCGGAGTGGGAATGCTCTTCCCCGGTCTCAGAGTGATCGTGACTTTCCTCCCCTTCATGCTGATGGGCCGCTTCTGTGCCCTCACCAGAGGCATGCTGTTCAGTTTCGTGCGTATGCGTGTCTTCGCCATGGGTGTGGCCCGAATCATCCGAACCACATCCTGTTATCATTAATCCTGCTGCGATTGAAAGAATAAGAAGTAAGCGTTTCATGGTATTAGTTGTTTTGAGTGTTAGAAATTCGTCCTGCGGACTGCAAGTCCAGTTCAAAAAGTGCCTGGTTGTATTCGGCTATAGTCTCGTAGAGCATGCTCTGTCCATCGACATAGGCCTGGGTAGCATCGAGCAGCTCGACCAGGGAATACCGCCCTTGCTGATAAGCATCCTGGGCCGCCTCCAGCATCGACGCCTCTAAACCATTTTCCTTCATCGACTGCCATTGCTCTAAAATAAGTTCCACTCGCTCATAGGAGGTTTCTACCTGGTTGCGTACCTGCTGCTGCTTTAAAGTCAGTTCAGTCTGCCGCGAACGTGTCTGTGCTTGAGTAATCGTTACATTTCCTCGATTCTGGTTAAAGATGGGAAGCTTGATGGACCCACCGATAACAAATCCCTCAGCGCCATCTGACTGCTGTTTATATCCGACATCAATATTCAGATCGGGCAGGCGGTCCCGTTTTTCCACTTTGTGCTCCAATTCCGAGGCATCTGCCAGCTGCTGCAAGGCTGCCAGATCCGCCCGATTAGCCAATGCATACTGGATGAGGACCTGTTCCTGAACATTGATAGGCTCAACCATCAGGCTATCCGAAGGTTGGATTTCACTATCCAGCTCCTGGCCCGAAAACAAATAGATGGTCAACCGATTGCCTGTCCGCTTACGATCCATCTGAATCTGGTCGCGTTGCTTTTTGTACCGGCTGAGTTCCACATTGAAGCGTTGCACCTGCAGGCCGGAAAAGGAACCTTCGGCCTGTCGTTCCCTGGCCGACTCCCGCGCATTCCGAATCACTTCCAATGCCTGATTGTAAACCTCCAGCTTTTGTGACAGCTGCCAGTACTCGGCGTATAACGATTTTACCTGCCGAATCAGCTGTAGCCGATCGTACTGAAATTGTAGTTCGGCCGCCTTTTGAGACTTCGAAGCACTTTGATTCCGGAGAAAAGGTTGCCCCAGTAGTTCAACAGGCTGGGAAACCATGTAGGTCGTCTCCTGATAATCAATGGTTCCGGCATTTAGCTGCTCGCGATTAACGCTAACCTCAGGATTTGGATATGCTTTGTACCGGATCGCTTGTCCCTGCTTGCGCATCTGGTCATATCGAGCCAGTTCCTGCTGCAGGCTGTTCTGTTTGAAAAGCTCGACGGCTTCATCAAGTGAAATAGATGTTGATTGTGCATGGACCAAAGCCGGAAATAATACCAGCAATAGAGTCCACCGGATATACCTTGTCATGGTGGATAAATTGTAATTAATTGATACAGTTAGGAAAGGAAGTCCCTAAAAAGGGAAAATTAAGCTATAGGAGGGCCGCGACGGGAAAAAGAAGAGAGATGATATTGGTTCGGCACCGGCCTTGGTGGCGGCAGGTCAAATAGTGTCGGGGACTGCTGAAGAGTAAGATTAAAAGCATCAGATTCAGCATTCAGAACAAGAACTATAAATGACTGTATGTCTGGACTCACTTGATATGGGGAGGTTAACGTCCCAATAATATCGGAGGCCGTGCTCACCTCATGCTGGTGGGTATCGTCTGTATTGTGATCGGCCTGCATTGGCTCATCATTACTTTCATGGGCATGTAGGTGAACATGAACATCAAAATGGCTGCTAAAATGAATGCCTAAATCATGAAGATGAGCCCCTTGACCAAAGAGTACGCAGAAAAAGGTAGCTGCTATGATTAGCAGACCGGTAGTAATTTTGACGATATTTTTCTTACTCTTAAACACCTTAAAGAATAGGTAGAAAGGGGGTTAATATCAAAAGTGTAAACAGGCGGCTCTGAAATCTTTAGTCCGGTTCGGAAAAGTGCATCTAAATCTATTTCATTACAATATGACTGTTGTTATCCTAAGGTTTAGACCTCAAGCTCTATTATATAATTATCGTTACACTTATCAATATATGTAGAGGTTTTTATCCAAAATTTCGGGAAACTGTTTCCCACAGTTCCTGCTCGGTACCACATATAGTACTACATGAAATCTCAAAATCGTGGCCCATTTCACGCACAGCAATATCTCGGACTGGCTTCGGATCAGAAGGCTGAGGGTTCTCCCGAAAGCTTTCGGGACGGGCGTACATCTCTAAAACTCTTCAAAAACCCCGCTTACTTAACGACAGGCGGGGTTTTTTGTTGGCATATACACTAACTACCACCTCTCCTTTTCGGGAAAACTTTCCCACATAAACCTCATTTTCCTTGTGCTACAATTTGCCTGTAAGATTCTCATAGAAGAATTCTAAAAAAGGACCTACATTTGTGGAACAAGTAAAAAGTACTTATCCACAGAAAGAGAAATTCTTCATGACCCCACTTTGATAAAAGTACCACACCCATCCCTGATATCTTTACTTTTTATCATTAAAGTAGAGCAGCGCCAATGCAATGGAAAATATACCTGCTGAGAGCAGGGGATTTTTAACAACTGTGTCATGTAGAGAAAATTTTCGCACATAATAAAAGTCCTCCTCATCCCGTATTCGGGCTTCATGATCTACCGGTTCATGCAGTTCATCTACTCCCCGCGGCTCTCCTTCTATTCGTTCCAGCTTCCAGGCCATTTTTTCCATTACTATTTCCCATAACCTCGGAAATATTTTCGCCCCAAGGGTCATAATCTTTCCGGCTCCCCCCACAGTAAAAGAGCGCTTGGGATTTTCGGCACAGTACATAATAGCATCTGCGGCTTGCTCAGGGTCATATACGGGAGGCGGCAGTGTCGCTTTTTTGTCCAAAATATTTTTTGAATGTTTCACGATAGGGGTGGCGATGGCCGAAGGCTTAATTAAAGTTACATTAACTGGAACATCTTCTTTTTCAAGCTCCATTCTCAGCGCTTCAGTATAAGCTTTTACTGCATGTTTAGAAGAACTGTAAATACCTTGAAGGGGTACAGCTAATTCCGAATCGATACTCCCTATATTAATAATAGTTCCACCGGCCTCCTTCATATGTTCAACGGCTACTTTGCTCCCGTTAACCACACCCCAGAAATTCACGTCAAACAGCCGTTGTGCATCTTCCATAGGTGTATCCAAAAGTTCCCCAACAATGAATACTCCGGCGTCATTGATCCAGGTATCAATGCGGCCAAAGGTATCTTTAGCAAATCTCGCAACTTTTTGAAGCGCTTCAAAATCCGATACGTCCGCCGGGATACCTTCCACTCTAACTCCTTCATCCTCTAGCTTTTTTCTTGCGTCCTTCAGTTCGGTTTCATTATTTGATGTGATAACCACACGTGACCCACGGGAACCGGCTTTTTTAGCACATGCCAGTCCGATACCGCTCGATCCGCCAGTAATAACAACAACCTGCTGACTCAAAGGTTTTTGTTTGTACATCGCCTTCATCGCAACCTCCTTTTTTTAGGTATAGCGGATTATTTGTCTTCGCCCACTTCCCACAACTGTGTATTAACATCTTGTCTCTTTGAAACAAGTAAAAAAAATAAGCCATTCGGCGGCAGGACCATAATATCCTTTATTATCTTCTCATACAGAGCCGCAAAAAGATGTGACAGAACGTACTACTTCGTAAAGGATTCTTTTCAGGCAGGAGCAGCGAATTCAAAAACTTTTTTGCTGAACGCCTCGGTGCTGTCAGCTGTTTAGGATTTAAAATATTCATCGCTGTAAAAAACTCACCATTCTTTATGATACTAAAGATCCTGCTTGGTGCCATTGTCGGAACATCTCTGATGACCCTATTCAGCTATATAATTGCCGAAGTAACAGAAAAACAGTTCAAGGAACCGGTACTATTAAATAGTCTTATTGATCAATCTCCCGCTCTTGGAGTAGCAGTACGTTCAACAAGTCTTATCGGCTGGATTTTGCATTACGGGATGGGACTATTTTTTATAATCATCTACTACTTCTTGTGGCAGTATACTCTTATAGAGCCCACCATTCTACATGGGGCTTTGTTGGGATTTGTTAGTGGAATAGCAGGTATTTCAGTTTGGGAATTGATATTTATCACTCATTCTAACCCACCCCAACTAAATCTCAAAGAGTATTATATACATCTTCTGTTAGCTCATATTGTTTTTGGTATCGGGGCAGTGGCAGGATACACTATCCTATAAAAACTTGCTGATACAGTATCAGTCCTTCAAAATTTATTCTGGAAGGGCTTCAGATTCTATCCGTAATTTTATTGCTATACGAAATTTAAAAATTACCGATCCAGGGGGAACAACAGAAGTGTATTCCAGTATTAATTAATCAAAAAACTAATAAAATATTTAGCTATGGCTCATCAAGAAAATAAAGACCTTATACAAAAACTATCCTATTGTCAAAGTGCATGTGAACACTGTGCAGATGCCTGTCTGACAGAAGATAACATTTCTAAGTTGGTGGAATGTATCCGCCTTGACAAAGATTGTGCAGATATCTGTAATCTTGCTATCAAGTATGTCTCCAGAGATTCCAAACGAGCGTCTTCTGCTCTGGAATTATGTGCAGATATTTGTGAGGCATGCGCTGAAGAGTGTGAAAAACACGACCATGCCCATTGTAAAGATTGTGCAGAAGCGTGCCGCGAATGTGCAGAAGCATGCAGGAGTAAAATGACTGCATCTGCATAAGATTAAACTCTTTGTTGAAACATTCGCTGACTATGTAAGAATCAAGAGACGTGAACTCAGGAATGCCATGGAAAGCAATACCTCAAATAGTAATTCCGGTGAGAGTCACGATCACGGGGGAATGGGCAAACGTGGTACGACAAGACCTATGTCAGGAGGGCATAAAAGTGACGACAATGGTGGAGGACATAAAATGGGGTCTGATCAGCGTCGCCAGATGTTGCATATGCATCACAAGCAGACGCTGTGGATATATTGGACGCTGATTATGCTCGGTGCCTGGATGGTACTGTCGCCACTGACCTTTAGCTATGCCGTGGGCACGGTAGAACCCAGCGGGGGACGGGAAGTCTGGCTGTCACTGGATGCACGTATTACCGCCATGAAGTGGAGCGATATTATCAGTGGTATTTTGCTAATTATCTTTGGGTGGCGCTCGCTGCGTCCCAACCGCCCGGTCAGCCTCTGGATCTGTTGCTTTATAGGCATCTGGATCAGTATAGCGCCGCTCCTGTTCTGGGCGCCTACAGCAGTGGCGTATCTTAATAATACGTTCGTAGGGATGTGGGTTATTGCTCTGACCATTTTGATTCCCGGGATGCCCAACATGATCATGTATATGAAAATGGGTTCGGAAGTACCGCCGGGGTGGAGTTACAATCCCTCAAGCTGGCCGCAGCGATGGATCATGATCCTGACCGGATTTTTGGGATTGATTGTCTCGCGGTATTTAGGCGTATTTCAGCTCGGGTATATCGAATCGGTATGGGATCCTTTCTTTGGTGAAAGTAGTGAAAAAGTACTCAACTCCGATATGTCGCACATGTGGCCCATATCTGACGGTGCGATGGGCGCTCTTGCCTACACCTTTGAGTTTTTAATGGGTTTCATGGGCAGTCCCTCTCGCTGGCGCACGATGCCTTGGATGGTTACCATCTTCGGCATATTGGTTATACCACTCGGACTAGTACATATTGCACTCGTAATCTCACAACCGATTGTCGTGGGTTCCTGGTGCACGTTCTGTCTTGTGGCCGCTGCTATCATGCTGCCGATGATTCCACTGGAGATTGATGAAGTCATTGCCATGGGGCAGCATATGGTGCAGAGAAAAAAGCGCGGCGATTCGCTCTGGCACGTGTTCTGGAAAGGCGGGGAGCCCATCGAACAAAACTCTGACAAGCGTTCTCCCGAACTGATTGACTTACCTAAGAAGCCCGGCAAAGTTTTTATGTCTTCAATCTGGGGGATGAGCTTTCCATGGACACTCACCTTGTCAACAGTGATTGGAATTTGGCTGATGTTCTCTCCGGGAGCTTTCGGAGTAGAAATGCAAACAGCACCTTCAAATATTAATCATTTAGGCGGAGCGTTGGTTGTTGTTATCTCTGTAATTAGTATGGCAGAAGTTCTGCGTACCGGACGTTACCTTAATATCATTGTGGGCTTGGTTGTCGCTGTGTGGCCTTGGTTCTTGCAGGATATCCCCACGGAATTACTGATCAGCAGTACAGTGAGTGGAATTACTGTGCTACTGTTATCCATACCGTTTGGCCAAAAATTGGAAGAATATGGTCTTTGGGAATCATACATCAAATAAATCGAGTTCCTGATACGGGCAGATGTTAGAAAAGGAATGATTCGTTACTACGAAAGCTCATTCCTCAAACAGATCGTCTCGGTCAGGGGGCCTATTTACACAGTAACATGTTAGATATTGATCAGATTAAATCCATCAAGCGTGCCCAAGAGTTAGATTTTATTCTCACTCCCAGCGACTTAGTATGAGAACCTAAACTGTCATTAGATTCAGAATTATAACGGCATTGCCGATCTTTGCGAAATTCCGTAATAGTGGGCGACTTATTCCACTATGGAAATAACTGCCTCCATATTAATCCTGCTTATGTTTGCCATGGCATTGCCCGATCGTGGCCTCGATCATCCCGCTTTCCATGCTGTTCGCGTTTGGAATGATGAACCTGTTTGACGTGATGAGCCTTCGAGCTATTGACTTCGGGATTATCATCGATGGGGCGGTGATCATCGTAGAGTCACCTTGTATCAGAATATCTCACCTTCGTGATATCTCCCAATTAGACACACATAAACCAAATAAAAAAGGCTCTTTCTCTTCGTTTGGCTCAGGATAAACCGACTATTCCTTAGCAGTGGCTTCTGCTCGAATAGAAGAAACTAAGGTTTTAAAAGCTTCTTTCTTGCTTATAAATGAAGAGGCACCTGCTTTGCGCATTTCCTGGCCAACTTCTTTATCATCCTGGACAGATAATCCGATGACTCGAATTTTCGGATCTTCTTTCAAAATTTTTTTAGTTGCTTCAATTCCATTTATCTTTGGAAAACTGACCTCCATAAGGATGATATCCGGGGAGGGACTGCTGGCTAATTTTACGGCTTCTTCTCCATCATCTGCCTCACCGATTACTATCATATCATCCTCTTTCTCAATAATACTTCGCAGGCCTTCGCGCATCATGTGTGGTTCATCTGCCAGTAAGATTTTTATCATTTCAGACTTTTCGGGTCTCTGCGATTTTTCGTGGGAACGAGAATCCACAAAATCTTTGTCTTCTAAAGGCACGTAAAGATTTATTTCGGTTCCTCTTCCCGGTTCTGAGTCAACATCCATTCTGCCACCGAGCATATCTATTCGCTCCCGAATGCTGAAGAGACCGAATCCCTCTCCATGATCTGCTTTGAACTCTTCATACCCCGGATCGAATCCCTCCCCCTTGTCTTTTACAGTTATTTGAACGTGATCGTCGAGACGTTTTAAAATGACAACTGCTTTATTTTCGGAGGTATGTTTGATCACATTAAAAAGCAGTTCTCTTACACATTGCAGAAGTGTCATCCGAACTTCTTTATCCAAGGGTTTCGGGTGTTTATCATCCTCAATTATAACCTCCAGATCATGCTTTTGCATCTTTTCAGCCACCCACCGAATATGGGCTTTCAAATCTTCCTCATCCAGCGAAGCCGGTGGTTTCAGATCAGATGTTAACTCACGAGTATACGTGACGGCATCTTCAATTAACTCTTCCAATTCAACTAGGTTTTCCGCTGCGCTATCGGGCAAAGATTCCTGCTGTACCTGAGCAACTTTCATCTTTCCCATCGCAAGAATCTGACCCAGATTATCATGTAGATCAGAAGCCAGGCGCTGTCGTTCCTGTTCTTCGGCTCTACTCAGTTCGGCCACCAGCGAGCGCAGCTGATTTTGATAAGACACCAGTGACTTTGTCCGTTCCTTTACCTGCTTTTCCAGGATTTCATTCACTTTTTTCAGTTTCTCTTGCGCCCGCTTGCGTTCAGTAACATTATTGAATAGAACAGCAACTTTTTGTTCTTTCGGATCACCAACAGCAAATGCAGAGGTCTCAAACCACTTTTCTAAATATTCAGAATACGTTTCAAAATGTTGAGATTCACCTGTTAACAGAACCTGGGCACAAACTTTAATCCAATTTCTCTTAGGATCTTCAAATATTTCACTTCCTTTCTTCCCCTCTGCATCCTTTAATCCCGTATGCTTTTCAAAGGAAGGGTTTATTTCCTCATATTGAAAATCTACTACTTCATTACTAGCGTCTAATTCCAGTTTAACGATACAAAACCCTTCATCCATCGTCTCAAAAAGAGTCCGGTACTTCTGTTCACTCCTGCGAAGTGCCTGCTGGGCTTTCCATCGCTCCGTAATATCCTGGACAACGAGCAATCCGGAGTCAACCACTCCCTTGTCATTCTTGATAGGAAGCGTTTGTGCAAATAGTTTTCGATCGTGGAATTCAGCTTCAAATGATGTTTTTTTTCCCTCAAGTGTTGCCTGGAAATGAGGTATAACTTCTTCAACTATATCTTGAGGATATATATCGGTAATCTTTTTCCCTATTCGTTCTTTCGGATCAAGCCCAACAGCACTAACCAGCTCTCCTCCAACAGCAGTGTATCGTAAATCTTCATTGAATAATCCTACGGCTCCATTGGGGAAATTCTCGACAAGCGTACGATACTTTTCCTCGCTTTCGCGCAGGGCTTGCTCAGTTACTTTTTCCATAATTCAGAGAATTGATTTTTACTTCTTTGATCGAAAATGCCTTACCTAAATTCCAAATATCATAAAGTGATAAGAAGTTATACTTGCTACAACTATTTACAAGAGGCCAATTATTAACTAGTGTTACAAACTTCCGAAGGAAATTTACAATTCAATAATTCTAAAACGCTAATTCCTCACAATGTTTCAAAAAACTTTACCTTTAATCAGATAAGCCGAGGCTCCAGCATTTCCAGATTTTTATAATCTTATGCACATTCGGAATTTCAACTGGTCATTCATACCAAGCATCTTTATATCCATCAAACTCTTAAGTCCCATTTACACTCGATGACTCTGCACGAATCGTTGTAATTAAAGATTCAAAAGCTTCATTCTTAGTGAGATAAGCTGAAGCACCAGCCCCTTGCATGCTGTTTATGACTTCCTCGCTTTCATGAAGGGAAAGTCCAATGATCCGGACATGTGGTAATTCATCCTTTATTTTTTTAGTGGCTTCAATCCCATCCATCACCGGCATATTCACATCCATTACAATAATATCAGGTTCCGTTTCCCGGGCTAATTCCACAGCCTCTTGTCCTTGAGAAGCTTCACCTACAATCAGTATGTCTTCTTGTTTTTCTATCATTTGACGCAATCCCCGACGTACCATATCGTGATCATCAACAAGTAAAACTTTAACTTCTTTCTGTACTTGCTCCTCTTGCGACTCAAAAGCGAGCAGAGGATCCTGATGATATCTTGTTTCATCCGGTATCGCTTCCTCTTTAAGTGGCACATAAAGTACAGCCCTTGTACCTTCACCTGGAACAGAATGAAGTTCAAAGACACCTCCATGCCAGTCCATTCGTTCTTTAATGTTAAAAAGCCCAAACTTCCCTTCTTCTGTAGGAATCAGCCAGTCTTCCTTTACTTCAAAACCTTTACCCATGTCTTCAACGGTAACCTTGACTCGATTTTTCTGGCGCAAGATTTCTATTCGTGCTTCATTGACCCCTGCATGCTTTATTACATTTTGAAATAGTTCTCGTACAGACTGATAGAGAATTATTCGTAGCTCCTCATCAACCGGCTTAGACTCCCCATCGTCATCAATAGTAATATCCAGCCCCTGTTTCTCCAACTTTTTAGCTGTCCAATGCAAAACTTCCGTAACATCTTCTTTATTTAACACGGGCGGCGGCTTTAGTTCCACCATTAAGTTTTGATTGTAACTTAAGGCATCATCTACCACACCTTTCAATTCTTCTAACTCAGATGAAGATTGATCAGAAAAGTGTCCATCTCTTAACCCTTCAACTTTCATTTTAGCAAAGGCCAGCATTTGACCCAACTTATCATGCAGTTCGGCGGCCAACCGGCGTCGCTCACGTTCTTCTGCTTTGTTTAGCTGCGATGCAAGCCTGCGCAGTTGATCGCGATAGGAACGCAGTTTTTTTGTTCGCTCATCTACTCGCTGCTCCAGCGTAGCATTAATTTCTTCCAGTTCTTTTTGAGCTTCTTTTCGATCGGTAATATCTATTACAAATTCGACGGCCTCGTTTTCATCAATCCGACGCGGAGCAAAGAGTCCCCACCAGCGAGTCCCATCCTTGCGGATATACTGCTTTTCATAAGGCTTTGTATGCCCTTTTGTTTTCACATCTTCGACTGCATCGTCTGATACTGTATGAAACTCTGCTGGTGTTAACTCCCTCCATGATTTACCTACAATTTCCTCACGGGAAAAACCGCTCATTTCCAAGAAAGCATCATTCGCTTCCTTAACTGTCAAATCCTCTCCACTCCAAAAAATGACACCGACCGTTTCAATATCCAGTGCTGCTTTTAAGCGATTTCTACTCTTGCGCAGTTGCTGCTCGGCATGTTTGCGTTTGGTAATATCCTCGGCGATCCCGATGATACGGGTTATTTGACTGTCTTCATCATAAACCTTGGATCCGTGTGAATGGAGCCACCGGACCTCTCCATCCGGTCGAACAATGCGATATATATCATCAAACTCATCTTGCGGTCCGGTATAACGTCTTTCAATACGTTTCCGGTCTTCAGGATGTACTGAATCAAGAAAAGACAGAGTATTATCATATAATTTTTGCCGCTCTATACCCCATACCTCTTCAAAAGCGGGATTAATATAGATAAACTCCTCTCCATCTTCCGACATCATCCAGATAATGTCATTAATATTTTCAGCCATCATTCGGAACCGTGCCTCACTCTCTCGCAACTCTTTCTGTACCTGCCAGCGCTCTGTTATATCCTGAACGACCAGCATCCCGGATAGAATTTTCCCCTGGTCATCTCTGATAGGGAGCGTATGACCTAACAGATGGCGGTTATGAAAATCGATATCAAACGTATTGCTCTCACCTTGGAATACTGCTTTAAAACGAGGTCTTAATTCTTCTATAATCTCTTCAGGATAGAGGTCAGTAATTTTATTACCTATCCGATCCTCCTGCTGGACTCCTACTTCGCTCAAAAGTTGTCCACCCACTGCCGTATATCGAAGATCTTTATTAAATAGTGCAACGGCGCCTTTAGGAAAATTATCTATAAGCGTTCGATAGCGATTTTCCATTTCTTGCAGCTTGCGCTGCCAGCGCTTTTGGTCGGTTACATCCCGGGTAAAACAGCGGGTGTGAACAAAATCACCGTTTTTCCGGTAAACATTCGAGCTAAGAGATATCTCTAGCGCAGACCCATCTTTGTGGATCATTTGGGCTTCATAATTATGTATCTCTTCTCCCTCTTTTAATCTTTGGAGGACCTCTGTTATCCGTTCTTCATTTACAAAAAACTCGGTAATATTGTGGCCGACAAATCCTTGCCGGGAATAACCCAGCATGTCCAGCTCCGTTTGGTTGACATTCAGGATTGTTCCATCAGCTGCCAGCCAGTGAATCCCGATCGGAGCATTAGCAAAAAAGTTGTGTAACTCCTGCTCGCTGTAAATAAGTGGGTTCTGCTTTTTACTATCCCTTTTACTAATCTTGGCAATAATAAAAACACCTTCTACCGATCCGCTATCATTATAGACAGGACTAAACGATAAATTTATTTTTTGTTCATCCTTATCAGATAAAATAAAATTTTGCTCTGACTCTTTTATTTCTCCCTCTGTTAAAACCTCTATAAAATAAGGTTCAAGATCTTCCCAACGATCTCTAAAAGCCTCACGAGCAGGAAGTCCCAAAGAAGCTGTATTCTCTTCGAAAATATTTTTCCAGCTCTCATTAAAGAAAAGTGTGAAGTCACTTCCCCAGCATATGCAAGAAGGAGACTCAGAAGCTAAACAGAAATGCAAAGCGGCGTGCAAGCTCTGCGGCCACTCTTCTATTGCACCCAATGGGGATTTCGACCAATCCTTTCCATATATTAATCTTCCCATTTCACTTTGGGTCCACTGCGCCTGTTGATATACCATATGCATTTTCTTTGCTATGCCCTAATGCGTACAAAGCACCTAAAGCACAGGTATTGGAGTTTTTTTAGTCTAACCAGTTCTCTTTCTACTAAACTAAGGTTAGATATCTATTATTATACAGTTAGGTATTCAAATAAGTTTCTTTCATTAAAAAACTGTTATTTGCATATTCATAACAGGGAGATATTTAGAGAAAAAAGGGCTCTTCTGAATTCCCTTTATATAAGATTACTAGAATTTAGAGCACTACTCGATCCTTTTATATCAGCCTTTTCAAAAGCAATAGTTACTTCTGTTCCATTATTGCTTTTGATCTCAAGTTCTGCCCCAAGTTGTTGAACTAAAGTGTTAATAATGGTATAACCGAAGGTAGAAGTATTATCAGGTTTAAAGTCAGGTGGTAACCCGAAACCATCATCTTTTAGCACCAATTTGATACTACTATTCTCCTTTGTTACAGCCAATTTAATTTTTCCTTTTTTTGATTCCTCGAACCCATGTTCAAAAGAATTGCTGACAAGCTCATTGATAATCATTGCGCATGGGACCGCCTGATTTACGTTTAAGGCAATATTATCACAGCTAAGGCTGAATGTTATCCGGTTTTCAGGGTCATGCAGACTTTAATTGTATCAACTAATTCCCGCATATAATTTTCCACATTAATTTCTGAGAGGGATTGAGATTGATACAGCTGCTCGTGAATGAGGGCCATCGTTTGAATCCGCATCTCACTATCTGATAGTATGTGCTGAAGCTTTTCATCCTCGGTATTAAACTTTTGTAACTGCAATAAACTTGAAATAACCGCTAAATTATTTTTAACACGGTGATGAACTTCTTGCAGCGGCAAAACAATTCCCTAACATCAGGAAACTGGTTTCTAATACATCATTAAAATTGTATTCATATTTATTTAATGTAAGATGCAATGATTTATCTTGATTAGACCACTTCCTAATTAGGAAATCATCTTCTAATTTTAGACTTTTTGTATTATTTAATTCCAAACTAGGAAGAAGACAATATGCTTTACAATATCTTGTATTATTCTTTCTCTCTTTAAGATAAAAATCTTGTTCTCAATAAAGCTATCTAGATTGCTACTCTTTACTTCCCATTCCTTATTTATGCTTCCTTCGTATACATAATTCTTTATTTTTTCTTTTTTTAAAGAATCTAATAAAGGCCTTTGAACTAGATCGCTAAAATATGTCTCTCCCAAGCCTTTCTGTTTGGATCAGGACCAGAAAATGTTTTTTTCATCGCATTCTTATTCCAAATATAATCAGTGCCCTATGGGTAGTCCCATTTATCCTCAGTCAGCCAAGCTGTCTTGCGGGGAAACTATTTTATTTTAGAAAAAGATTGTCAAAATAAAAAAGGAGCGCCATCAGACGTCACCTTTCTTTTTCTAAAATCCCGACCTATGGTTCCAATCCGCCAATCGGGTAAAAGTGATTTTGATTCTGCCATCATCTCTTTGCCATATTTTACCCACAAATAGGCATTAGTCATAAATTCCTGGGCTGTGAATCTTTTTTGCTAAAGAACCATCTTGAGCCTAAACCTAACTTTCAATTAAATGTATTTCTCTCCTCGTACTACTTCCGCATCTTGTACGTAGACAATAACCGCGTAATGCTCAAAGAAGTTTTCGGCAATGTATTCTACAATGGCATCGGCTACTTTTTTGCTGACCAGGCTTTGAATCCGCGTATCAGGTCCTTCCCATTCGCTGGCCCGAACCCCTCGTGATCCTTTGCCTGTTGCCTGTGTCAGCGTGTATCCTTTGGCTCCCAGCTCTTGGACTTTGCGTAGCAGTCGATCTTCCAGGATTCGTTCTGTAACGATCGTTACAAGCTTAAGAGTTGTCGTTTGCATAACGATGGTGATTTAGAAAATGATTGTTAATAATTCATAAAATATGCTTTTAAAAAAGCCATTCTGCAAAAGCATAATAGAGTGGTATGCCAAGGGTAATATTAAAGGGGAAGGTTATACCCAAAGAAGCCGTCAGATAGAATGTTGGATTTGCCTCAGGTAGTGCGATACGAACGGCAGCGGGCGCAGCAATATAGGATGCGCTTGATACCATCGCACCAAGAACAGCACTACCTGCCAGTGAAAGTCCCACTATTCCCCCAAGCCAGACTGCAAGGAGACCATGGAAAATAGGGACTAAAATGCCAAAGCCGATCAAGAACCCTCCCACTTCTCGCAGATCCTCTAATCGCCGGGCCGTTATAACTCCCATCTCAAGCAGGAATAGTCCTAATGCTCCTTTAAAACCTGCCTCAAAGAATGGGGAAATAGGCTCAAATCCCGCTGTACCGGATACCCATCCTATTATTAAGCCTCCCGCCAGCAATAAAATACTTCGGCCAGCAAGTACTTCGTGAAGCGCTTCTTGCCAGGATCCTGCTCGTTTTTCACGCGTGAAAGCAATCATCAGACCTACCACTATCGCCGGTACCTCTAGTATAGCTACAAGTGCAGGCATAAATCCTTCCGAGACTCTTCCAGTCATAGTGCCAAATGCTATTGCCACAATAAATGTTACCGCTGACACTGAACCATAGTGAGCTGCAATAGCCGAAGCGTTAATCCGGTCAAAATGTCCTAGTCTACGTAATACATTATATGCTATTATAGGTGTGAGTATCCCCAAGAATAATGTAATCAGCGCCGGACCAACAAATTCGCTGAGAGGCGTCTGGTTCAATTCCACCCCTCCCTTCAAACCGATTGCCAACAGCAAATAAATTGCGAGCCCATTGTAAAGTGGCTCTGGCAGCTTCAGGTCACTGCGAACCAGTGAGGCGATCACTCCCAAAACAAACATGAGAATGATAGGAGAGAGCAGGTTAGAGGCCAGCGTTATAATGTGCTCCATAATGTCTTATTACTAATAGTTAAATTAATTGGATGGGTTAGGTGAAAAGCAGGTTAATAGAGCTACGCTTTTTTAGCAGTTACTTTGACTTCTGCTTTTATTTCAAAAGATAAATTCTCATCGTCAATGTCATTGAGCATATTTAGAATATCTTTCCGTATTTTATCCAGTTCTTTTTTCCTTTTTTCAGATTGCTCATTTTTAGACCCTTTAGTTTCCCATAAGTGCATACAGTTAATAGCATGGAATCGTACCGTCCCAGCCACTAAACACATTAATAATTCCTTTGCCTCTTCAAACGAATATGCCTCATTAACCAGTAAGAATTTATCCTTGGACTTAATAGATTGAGCTGTCATGTCTAAATATTTTTCAAGTTTACTACTTAGGTTCTGCCCTGGTAGAGGTTTGTCTCCACCAAGGGAATTTTTAAAACGGCCCATGATACAGATATTGATTTATAAGTGATAATTAATACTTTTAATACAAAGCATAAACAATAGTTTATATGAATTTTACCCTGCATCAGCTTCAAGTATTTGGGAAGGTCGCTACACTCCGAAGTATGACAAAAGCAGCGAAAGAATTGCATATGACCCAGCCGGCCGTATCTATTCAAATAAAACAGCTGCAAGAAACAATGGATATACCCTTGATTGAGGTAGTAGGCCGACAGGTATATCTAACAGAGGCGGGACGGCATCTTTACCAAATGCAGCAAACTATTCAGAATGAAATTGATTCGTTTTCTGCCCTTGTTTCTCAGCTCAAAGGTGGACTAGAGGGGAATCTTACTATATCAGCCGCCTCTACCGCCAAATACTTTTTACCGTATCTGCTGGGTGAATTCCAACAAAGATATCCCAAAATTCAGGTCTCGCTAAAGGTTACGAACAGAGATGAGGTGCTGGGACATCTTAAAGAGAATGAATATGATCTGGCAATACTGACACAATTACCTGATGATAAATCAGTAAATGCGATTCCGTTTTTGAAGAATCCCTTGGTTATGTGTGGTGCTCCCGACCATCCACTTAGAGACACAATCGACATAAATATACAACAGCTTAAAAATCAGCCTTTTGTATATCGTGAACCAGGTTCTGGGACGCGCATGGTTTTAGAACGTTACCTTGCCGAAAATAATATTTCCGTAAATCCTGTTATGGAACTAGGTACAAATGAAGCGGTGAAACAGGCTATCATGGGGGGTATAGGCATCTCTCTTATATCGAAGCTAAGTCTGAAAAACGAGCTCAAACTCAATAAAATTTCGATTCTTGAGGTTCAAAAACTTCCTATCCTAACTCACTGGCATGCACTTTATAAAAAGGAGAAAAGCCTGTCACCTGTTGTTAAGAACTTTTTACTATTTCTGCAGGAAAAAGGCCTCGACCAGCTGCTTCCATAAGCTAGTTATAACAAATCATATTCTTTAGAAGTTTTTATCGAAAAAAATCGATTGCATCCCGCCTTTCTTTTTCTACTGCGGTGTAGTCCGATGTTTTTTCCATAGTTCCTTTTTTCTATTATGATTAAACAATCAGGTTACAATATCACTAATAAGAAACGTTTACTCTATCTAAAAAGTTAAGCTCAAAGTTCAACGTAAGTAGTTAAAGATGACGAATGCATCTGGTGATCGTAACATTACTCTAACCGTAGGCATAGGAGCTTCAGCCGGCGGACTAGAAGCTCTTAAAACCTTTTTCAATTCTTTATCAGAAGATCCGGGTATGGCTTTTATCGTTATTGTCCATCTTTCCCCGGATCATGAAAGCAGTATGGCAGAACTGCTGCAAGCGAAGACTTCGTTGAAGGTCATGCAGGTAAATGAAAAGACAGAGATAGAAGAAAATTGCGTATATGTCATCCCTCCCAATAAAATCCTCACTGTTGGTGACAACCATCTTGAGTTGTCGGATCCTGATAACGGCCGCTCGCAGGTTATAGATCAATTCTATCGCTCACTAGGCAATGTAAAGGGTGATCGGGCTCTTTGTATCACGCTGTCGGGTTCGGGAAGTGACGGGGCCACGGGCATGAAGTCCATCAAAGAAAATGGCGGTCTTACCATTGTCCAGGACCCCGCGGAAGCAGAATACGGTGATATGCCCCAAAATGCTATCGATACGGGTATGGCCGATAAGATTCTGTCGATACAGGAAATGCCGCAGGCGTTGATGGATTATAAAAGAAGTCTGAACACAGTTCGGGTTGCGGACACGCCTGAAGAGCTAACCGAAAGTGAACAGGAAGTTCTCGCGGAACTATTTGAGAAGGTCCAAAAAGAAACCGAGCACGATTTCAGCCATTATAAACAAACCACCATGCTGCGGCGCATAAAGCGTCGGATGCATGTTCACAGTGTTACCTCGCTTGACGAATATCTTGCCGTATTGAATAAGGATGAAAACGAGACACAGGAGTTATTTAAAGATCTTCTTATCAGCGTTACCAACTTTTTTCGGGATCCGGAGGCGTTTGAAGCGTTGGGAGAGAAAGTGATACCCCAACTTTTCGAAGGTAAAAATCAGGATGATGATCTTCGGATTTGGGTACCGGGTTGTGCCACCGGCGAAGAAGCCTATTCTATTGCTATGCTGTTGCATAAATACGCCCGGAATATCAGCGCCTCTCCCTCCATCCAGGTATTTGCTACCGATATTGACCAGCAGGCGCTCGATGTTGCCCGAAAGGGACGATATCCTGAATCTATTGCCGGAGATCTTACGGAACAGCATCTTCAGCGTTATTTTATGAAGCATGGGTATGAATATGTGGTAAAGGAAGAACTTCGCAATTTAATTCTATTCTCAAAACATGACCTGCTAAGAAATCCTCCTTTTTTGAACCTGGATCTGATTTCGTGTCGCAACCTGTTAATCTAGACCGAAATCTGCAAAGCGAGGTATTTAATCTTTTTCACTATGCGCTGAAGCCAACGGGCATCTTATTTCTGGGAAATTCCGACTCTAATCTGCAGGCTGCCGAGCAATTTTCGCCTATTGATAAAGAACATCGGATTTACCAGAAGAACTCCGGAAGTAAATCAACGGTTCATCTTCCCAGTTTTCCTTTAAAATTCAGCCCCAGTAAACCTTCCGGCTCTCGTTCATGGAAATTGCCTTCGAAAGCAAAATCCAGCTTTGAACAGTTGCACCAGCGGCTTATGACCCGCCGGTATGCACCGCCCAGCGTGATTATCAATGATAATGAAGAAGTATTGCATGCCACAAAAGGGATTGGCAGGTATACGGGTTATTCAGAGGGAGAGCCGAGCCGCAAGGTTTTGGATATCGTAATTTCGGATTTGCGCCAGCCGTTGCGCAGTATCCTGTATCGGATCAAAAGGGATGAAATTGATCTTCCGGTTCAAAAGCATGTATGGGTCAAAATAAACAAGCGGTCTCAACTTATTGCGTTACATGTGGATAGGATCAGGGAAAAAGATTTTCCCGACGACTTGATCCACATTGTATTCCAAAAAAAGAGAGATGGCGACGGCTCCGGTGATGATATAGCAGAAAAAACAGATTTTTCTGAGGAAAAAACAGAAATTATCGAGGAACTGGAAACCGAACTCAAACAAACGAAGGAGCAGCTGGAATTAACAATCGAGGATTATGAGACTTCTAACGAAGAGCTTAGATCGTCAAATGAAGAGCTGCAGTCGATGAATGAAGAGTTGCAATCCACGACCGAAGAACTGGAGACCAGCAAAGAAGAGTTGCAGTCCGTCAATGAAGAGCTAAAAACCGTTAATCAGGAGCTGGAATCAAAGATTGATGATCTTAGCCAGGCTAACAGCGATCTGAAAAATCTGATGGAAGCCACAGAAATGGCCATCATCTTTGTGGATCGTAGCTTCTGCCTCAAACGGTTTACATCAAAAGCTACTGATATTTTTAATCTGACGCCTTCGGATTTAGGGAGACCGCTCGAACACTTTACCCATCAGTTGAAGTATGATTCGATCATAGCTGATATTGAGAATGTGCTCAATGATCTGGAAAAGACGCGGAAAGAGGTCACTGATAAAAAAGGTAATGCTTATATCATGCGTCTTCGTCCCTATCAAACCGTAGACGGAAAAGTCAACGGTGTGGTTATAACTTTCGTAGATGTTACAGAGCTCAAAGAGACCGAAGAAGCTCTTCGGAGAAATAAAGAAAAATATCAAACGCTCGTAAAGAACTATCCCAATGGAGCCGTTGCTCTTTTTGACAGCGATCTGCGATATACAGCTATTGGTGGGCAACTGTTCGATACGGACGAAACTGATCCGGAGGATCATATCGGAAGTAAGATCACAGATATCTATCCTGATGAGCTTATCAATGAAATTAAGTCGCATTTTCTTGCTGCCCTCAATGGAGAAGCGAGGAAATTCGAAATCGAACACCAGAACCGTCACCTGTTAGCCCAAACGCTCCCCATTGAGAATGGAACCGGGGAAGTTACCTCCGGCATGCTTGTATTATTAGATATTACAGAACGTAAACAGGTCCAGAAAGAGCTGGAACAAATGAACAAAACACTTGAAAAGAGGGTGGAGGAAAAAACTCAGTCGTTGTTAAGCTATCAGGACAAATTGAGGTCGCTTGCGTTTCAGCTGAGCCAAACAGAGGCAAAACAGCGCGAAGAGCTGGCTACCGAGCTTCACGACAATCTGGGTCAGCTGCTTGCATTGGGTAAAATGAAGGTTACCGAGTTACAGCAGGGGAAATCCGATGAAGAGAATGCTACGGCTGCAGATGAGTTGAAGCAAATAATGAATGATGCCATCCGGTATACCCGGGAACTTACTTCAGATTTAAAACCGCCGTCCTCGATTAAAAATGATATTCGAGCAAATTTGGACTGGCTTGTTGAAAAATTCGAAAAACATAATCTCACCGTAACCATTGATGACGACAAGCAACCAAAGCCGCTGAAGGACGAGGTGAGGTTAACGGTTATTCAAAGTGTAAGAGAACTGCTCTTTAACATCCTCAAACATACCTCGGAGAAAAAAGCTGCGATTCGTCTTGGGCGAAGCAAGAATCAGTTGCAGCTAACCGTGGAAGACGAGGGAGAGGGGTTTGACCCGGAGGAAAAGGAGTTGGCATCTGCAAAAGAGGAAAAATTTGGACTATTTAATATTCAGGAGCGAATTGACCTGCTGGGGGGACAGGTGGATATTGCGTCGAAAAAAGGCCACGGCACAAAAGTAACATTATTTGTCCCCTTGTCGGAAGATCACCGCGACATTGAAAAGACGAAGCAAATAGAAGAAGATGGCCGATCAGAAGTAACAGACCCCGGCCGGGGAAAAAGCGGGGAAAAGACGAAAATTTTACTGGTGGATGATCACAAGATGTTTCGCAAGGGACTTTGTAAGATTATCGGTGAAGAAGACGATTTGGAAGTGATTGGGGAGGCTGGAGACGGAAAGGAAGCTGTACGTATGTGCCGTGACAGTTCACCGGATGTTATTTTGATGGATGTGAACATGCCGGAGATGGATGGCATTGAGGCTACACGCAGAATTTCTTCTGATATGCCGAATGTATGTATTATCGGAGTCTCTCTACACGACAGTAATGAAATAGAGCAGGATATGCGCGAGGCGGGGGCTTCGGCTTTCCTTACAAAGACCGAGGCCTATGAGTCGCTGGTTATGACCATCCGGGCGGAAGTTCCTGCTGCGTCTAAATAATTTTTACTTGGCAGTATCTGATATTGCCGATGATGGTACCGGTTTCTCTGATGGTGCAAAAAAGAGAGCAGGAATGGGCATTAATATTATGCACCACCGAATTGGCGGCACGTTGAAAGTAAAAAGCTCTGCAATTCTATCCCCGACCTGATGGTCCGCGATTCCATATCACCGTAAAAAAATCCTGACCGGCAAAACGATGCAGGTCTGCTTCTTGGTCGGCCAAGATAATGTGGCTTTCTAATTTGGTATCACGATAAGTTTTAATCATCTGCTATCTCGGAATTAGTTATCTATTTTTCCTATAGATAGCAATACGCGGAATAATCTTACCTATGTAAAACACTTTAAATTTAATATTTGACTCTCGACCATACTACAGGCCTTATATTGTAAATCATCATTCTTTTTAAATAAGGAGGAGTAATTATGCCATTACAAAAAGGAGAAGTTTATCGATGTCCCGACGAAACTTGTGGATGTGAAGTTACCGTGACCAAAGGAGCACCCAGCAACTGCTCGGGTACGCAAAATCCGACCTGTTGCTGTGGCAAAACAATGGTAAAGAAAAATTAATAAGAAGCCGATACCACCCGTCAAAAGGTGGTATCGGCATCTAAATTACTCGTATTATGAGAGAAGACATGAATAAAAAGTATGAGGATATCACTACTTTTCAGATTGGGGAAGTAGCAAAACGAGCAGGAGTTAATAAAGAAACTGTCCGCTATTATGAAAAGCGAGATCTGATTCCGAAACCCGACCGGAGGCGATCCGGCTATCGTATTTTTACGCAGCGGCATATCGATCAAATCCGGTTTATAAAACGAGCCCAGGAACTGGGATTTACACTTAGTGAAATCAAGGAGCTGCTGGAACTTCGTATGGATGAGGATACCACCTGCTCGGAAATAAAAGAAGAGGCGGAGGCTAAGTACCGGGATGTGATGGAAAAAATCCAAGACCTGGAGCAAATCAGAGAAACTCTTACTGAACTGATTAATGCATGTGCCGAAGATGGACCAAAGGGCGAATGTCCTATTCTTGAAGCCCTGGAAGGAAACAATGAAGCAGGAAAACAATTAAGAAGATGAGTAAAGCTGATCGACAAATAAATCTTCAATCGACGATAACCTGCCCGGAGTGTGGAGAAAAAACTACGGAGCCAATGCCCCAGAACTCTTGCCAATATTTTTGGGGGTGTCCCCATTGTAGCGAAGTATTAAAACCTCAAGAAGGCGACTGCTGCGTATTTTGTTCCTTCGGCGACAATCCGTGTCCGCCGGTTCAGGAAGAAGGTCCGTCCTGTTGCTGACGGATCTTGGTAAGAATAGATAAACCGATCCCGTCCAACACTTCAATCCCAGTCACAACTACAATGTATGTCAAATAGAGAACATTTTGATGCCATCATTATCGGAACCGGACAAGCGGGCCCTTCACTTGCTGCCCGATGTGCTAATGAAGGGTTAAAAACCGCCGTGATTGAACGTCACCAATTTGGCGGAACCTGTGTAAACACCGGTTGTACCCCCACCAAAACAATGGTAGCCAGTGCTCGCGCAGCCCATATGGCAAACAGAATGGATGATTTTGGAATATCAATAAACGGCTCGGTTAACGTTGACATGAAAAAAGTAATGGCAAGAAAAGATGCTATTGTAAAGGAGTCGACCGAAGGAGTTGAAAGCTGGCTGAAAGACACCGAAAACCTGATGGTGTATGAAGGGCACGCACGTTTTGAAGATGAAAATGTTCTTGCAGTTGAAGATAAACAACTTAAAGGCGACAAAATATTTATCAATGTGGGAGGCCGCGCTTTTATTCCTTCCGGTTTCGGGAGTGTCGACTATCTTACCAATTCGACTATAATGGAGCTTGAAGTGGTACCTGAGCATCTCATTATCGTAGGCGGTGGATATATTGGCCTGGAGTTTGGCCAGATGTTCAGAAGGTTTGGCAGTAAAGTAACCATTATCGAAAAAGGCGATCGTTTGCTGTCTAAAGAGGATGAGGATGTTTCTGAAGCCATTCGTAATATTTTGGAAGCAGAAGGTGTTAATTTTCGTCTGAACGCCGAATGTATCGGGGGGGCAAACGACAACGGACAAGTAGTCGTCGATGTAAATTGTAAAGAAGGACCACCCCAGGTGAAGGGTTCTCATCTTCTTATAGCAGCAGGACGCCGACCCAACACTGATGATTTGGGAATCCCAAATACCTCAATCAAAACAGATGATCGAGACTTTATTCAAGTTGATGATCAGTTAAGAACCACCTCGAATGGTGTTTGGGCACTCGGCGACTGCAACGGAGAAGGAGCTTTTACCCATACGGCTTATAATGATTTCGAAATTGCAGCAGCCAACCTGTTTGAAACTAATTCGCGCCGGATATCAGATCGCTTCACCTGCTACGGATTGTTTATCGATCCCCCTTTGGGTCGCGTTGGCTTGACAGAATCACAAGCGCATGCTTCTAATCGCAATGTTTTGATTGGGAAAAGATCGATGGATCGTATAGCCAGAGCCAAAGAAAAAGGTGAAACAAAAGGTTTTATGAAAGTACTTGTTGATGCTGATACCAACAAAATACTTGGCGCGGCTATTTTAGGTGTCGGAGGAGATGAGATAATACACTCTGTTATCGACATTATGTATGCCGATGAACCATATACCACTATCAGAGACGCGGTTCATATACACCCAACAGTTTCAGAACTTATTCCTACGATGCTGGAAAACCTGGAACCGATGGAGTAAAAATCTAGCAATATGTAAAGGCGAGGAGATTGCGACGAGGCATCTCAAGTGTGATTCTAAACCCTATTTCGGGAGCAGAACTCCCTCGTAACTATGTTTAATGTCTCTTTCACACTTCAGCGTTCAAATCTTTGTGCAACTCTGCGTTTTCTCTGTGAATCTCGGTGGTATGACAATAACACCGTCAACCTGAGGAGGATATAACTTGCTCTACAAGATTTTGGCGTAGGGGAAGATTAAAGCTTCATTCAATTGTTATAAATTTCTGTATCCGGCCAAAATACCAGCCATGTAAAAGAGAAGTAATTACCCGCAATAGCTGATTCTAGTTGCTCCCCTTCTAAGGGACCTTCCAATGCCCTGCCGGTAATATCCCATTTTGTTCCGGTCTCTGCATCATAAATTTGACCAGATCGCAGTTCAAAAGTTAGTGTCTTGTCATTCAAGGTACGTTTGAATACTCCGGTTGACCCATCTTCGCGTGATTCTGATATCTCCGATTCATCAAGCGCCGAACGTGCTCCTTCCAAATGAAAAACGACCACCGGTGTATCAGATATATTATCATTAATGAGCTTCTCTTTTTGAGTAACAGAGTATGGATATGCTTTTTTCACATCATCCATTTTTACTCCTATTACCTTTTCCATGGGCGGCAACCGGCTGTCTTCTTTTTCCGATCCAAACAGTGGCGTATTATCTACATCATCATACCCCGAATATGGATTTCTGCCGTAGTCTCGATTGTGGCCTGTCTCTCTTGATAAAACTTTACCTTCAGGATAAGCTTCACTGAACTGCTCAAATGAAATGATCTGACTGGGGATTTGCTCCAGCGTTTTTCCCACATAATCACCAACAATAGCTTTACCCGTAAACTGTTGCCACAGCGTCTCTGTCTTGCGGTCGAACATGACCAGATCGGAGTGACGCAAAAAACCGGAAACGCCAAACTCATGCGTTACCCCATCAATAGTACGGTCAAAAACGAGTGCCGAATAACAGAGCGGGCAAAAGGTAACCAATAGCGGATCACCATTTATTTCTTCATTTACTATTTCGTGCCAGATCAGTATTTGGAGCGGATAGGCTCGTGCTTCTCCGCTGTATTCCAGTGCAATTACCGGTTCTTGCGCAGAGATCCATGAATCCGCTTCGCCAAGAGATATAAATTTTGGATTATCGATCGAAGGAATACCATCTTTGGGAGGACCTCCTTGTTTTAATTCATTTAAATCGATGATGGATTTCTCAGTATTAGTTTTCCAGCCTTCTAACGATTGCGCCTGACTATTACTCATCAACCCAATTCCAATCAACAGAATTATTACATAACTTAACCGAAGCGGATTGAATGGTAGCATGACAATGCTTATTTATTTTACGCTGTTTTAATCACCAAAGAAATTTCACATGCTTAACTGGTTTAAGAGACGTCGTAACCGGCAGAGATCTTACGACACCAATGAAGAATGGATAGAAGCGTTATCACCACCGGTAGATGAGCAAGCTGTTGATCAGCTGCGAAAACAATTGATTCGTGGACTTAAACCAGCCCTGCACAAGTATGTAGATCGTGAGCTTGATCAGTTTGTCGAGGATATAGCGCAAGACACATTGCTCAAAGTACTTGATAACATCGATTCTTTCCGCGGTGATAGCAAGCTCATTACCTGGGCGATGAAAATTGCCGTTCGTGAAGGTCTTACTGAACTGCGTCTAAAGCGATACGATGACATCTCGATTGAAGATTTAAAACCGGATGATGACAGCCGGGAAGTATTTTCGCTGTCTGTTGCCACTGACGATACCAGCCCCGATCGTTCAGTGCATGAATCGCAATTAGTTGAGAAAGTTATGCAGATTATCAATGAAGAACTTACAAATAAACAAAAACAGGCTATCAATGCTCTGATGATTCAGGGGCTTCCTTTTCCGGTAGTAGCCAGGCAGATGGATACAAACAGAAATGCTTTATACAAATTGGTACATGATGCGCGCCTTAAGATTAAAAATAAGCTGGAAATTGAAGGGATAGATCCCGATGAAATGCTAAATAAACTGTAAGATTTGTGCAGCTGATATCATCAATAACCACAAGAACAATTTTTAGTTTTATTTAACATGGAACTGACACCTGATATTTTAAAAAACCTGATCAAATCGGTGAAAATGACCACTGATCAGGAACTAGGCTGTGATGAATGCTTTGAAGAGCTCCATGAGTTTGCCGAAATGGAGCTGGCAGGAAAATCTCCCGAGGAGGCTAAACCTCTGGTTAAAGAACACCTTGATAAATGCGGAAGCTGTCGCCAGGAATATCAGGCTCTCCTTGATGCACTTCGTGCCGTACATAAGAATTGAAGCATATCTGGGTAAGGTTCTGTTATAGAGATTAATTCCCGCTACTTTTGTTCCTTCCCAGCCATCGGCTACATAAATAGCCCAAAACTCAGCCATATTTCCTGCATTATCGTTGTGGAATCAAAATATTGTGCCGCAGTAATAAGCCCCGCTACCTCATTGGGATAAACCGTCTGATTACCAAAGGCCTCAAAAATTTTCTTTACATCTGGTTCGTCCCTAAATAACTGTTTAAGAGACTTTTTCAGGTCTTTTTTCTCCGCAATTATTTTTTTGATATGCTTCCAAATCGTCCTCATTACCGCTGCGGGCAAAACGCTCCACTTGTACTGTGGCTTGATAGTGATGTTGGTTCCAACTGGCAAGCAGCCTGGAATAATCACCCGTCGCCGCTGTCATATTTAAGGAGAAGTTAGTAAGCACTACCAGTATGCTGGCTGCAATGATAAATGCCCCTATCACCCATATTAATTTTCGGCTTAGATAAAAGCGGCTCTCCTTTAATTGTTTTTTATCCATTGCTACTAACCCCGAAAATTTTATCCAGCTTATTTTAACCAACAAGTAAAGATGAGACGACAACCGCTAATCTTACAATACTCATAAGTGATTTAAAAATGATTCATAGAATAGGGTAAGAAAGCATGCTATCGTTACATCAATAGAATGGTGCAGGAGATATTCATTTACTACAACACTACATGCGAAAATCAAACTCTAAAAAATCCCGCCTTTTTTTTCCGCTCATGATGGGGGATTGTTTGTTATTAGCCATGCTGCTGATAGCCTGTACTTCCTCAGTTGACAGCAGTGGCGAAATAACGAATGGGAATGGTGCAAGTTTGCAAATTTGCGAAGAAGATCCCTGGTCTATTCCCTGCAACCAGATTGTTGATGCTGGAGCCAGTAAAGATGGCATACCATCCATAGACTCACCTCAGTTTTCCCCGATTTCTGAAATAGACTTTTTAGATGACTGGGAGCTGGTATTAGGAATTAAAATAGGAAATGAAGTCAGAGCTTATCCAAACGTCATTTTATACTACCATGAAATCGTAAACGATAGAGTTGAAGATCTACCAATTGCTATTACCTACTGTCCATTGACAGGCTCAGGGATTGCATGGGAAAGAACCTTTGATGATGCAATAACCACCTTTGGTGTTTCAGGTTTAATCCATAAAAACAATCTGATTGCCTATGATAGAAATACAAACAGCAATTGGTCACAGATGTTGAATAAAAGCGTCAGCGGTTCATTAAAAGGGACAGAAACACAAACAGTTCAATTAGTAGAAATGACCTGGGGAACTTTTAAAAAGGCTTTTTCTGATGCCAAGGTGTTAAATAAAAATACTGGTTATCACCGAAATTATGACCTGTATCTATATGGAGCCGATTACCCTGAAAATAATGAACGAATCTTATTTCCAGTTTATAATGAAGATCCCCGACTTGAAAAGAAAACTCTGGTACACGGTATAAAATATGATTCAGAATCTAAAGTGTATCCAATTGATAGTTTTAGTACCAACATACAAGTAATACATGATATCGTTGCGGGAGAACAGGTAGTTGTAGTTGGAAGTTCAGACATGGGTATGGTTATTTCTTTTGAGAGGACGCTTGCCGATGGAACAGAATTAGAGTTTAAACCTGTCGAGGGAAGTCTTCCTGTTGTAATGGAAGATCAAGAAGGAACGAGATGGAATATATTTGGAGAAGCCGTAAGTGGTCCACGCCAGGGACAAAAATTAGTGGCTACCCCAAGCTTTAACGCCTATTGGTTTGCCTGGGCTGATTTTTTCCGCAATGTGAAAGTTGGATCAGGTGGGACATGATCCGAGGATCGTTAGGCCGTTTATTTGATGAATTAAGCCGTTATTCTAATCCCTTTAAATCAACACCATCTGATAATAGATCACATATCCACCAGCCAATACTAGTAATATTCCGGTTATACGTTCCATGTGCGGCAAAATTGTTCTCAGATACTTCGTCAGAAAATCTTTGGCAAATGTCGAAAGCAGAATAGTGGCTATCATCATGCCGCTGATACCTACAAAATAAGCACCGATATAAGATGCACCCAACCAGGCGGATGGGGCTGCCATCGCCTGGGTAGCCACCACCAGGAACAATGGGAACAGACAACCTAATGCCCCGATCGCATAGGCGATTCCAAAAACAAAAGCTTCAGCTGCTTCTGTTTTATAAGTAGGATTGTTCATATTCAGGGAAAAAGAAATATTTTTGCCCACCATCATAAAAATACCCAGCACGATTAATATCCCACCCATTCCCACTGTGATCCATTTCATATAGTCTTTGAGAACCTGAGCTGCCACAATAATAAGTCCGCCAGCAATAGCATAAACCAACAGGATACCTAAAATACTGAGCATGGCAAGCTTTACACCGCGATAAAACCGTCTGCCTGTTGTGGGATCTTTCTGTGAGTTGCGGGAGACAAAGGCCACTATATAGCCTGGCAAGAGAGCAACGGCACAGGGTGCCAAAAAAGCCAGCACGCCCTGAATAAAAGAAAAGTATATGAACTCCATGTTATGATTTCACCAACTGATCAAAAAGCTCGCGATACTCTTCTTCACTGAGCGCCGTTTTATTTTTTTGAAAAACGATGTTTCCATCCCGATTTATACCTACTGTCGTAGCCTGACTTTCAACACCAAAGTCTAACATAATCTCCGGCTGTCCTTTCGTAATCGGAAAGGTAAAATTCTCTTCCTCAGCAAGTTTACGCATTGTTTCCACATCGTCTGTGGGATCGATGCCAATAGCCACTAAATTCAGTTTATCTTTATACTCTGGGTACAATTCAGAAAGCACCGGCCAGTTTTTTGCACAAATGGGGCACCAAGAAGCCGTAAAATAGATCACCATCGGCTTATTTTCTTCCATAGATGATTCCAGGCTTATTGTTTCGCCGTCAATAGTCGTTACCTCAAAATTCGGGGCCTTAGTTTGTCCCTGAGAGGATTGAACATCAGAAGATTTTTCTGATTGACCTGAAGAACAGGCATTTACAAAAAGGAGAAAAAGTATTAACAGCGTTACCTTGTCCAGTAATTTGATCATGAGTTTTTTGCTTAGCGATTTTATTGGAAGAGTTGGGTCATCAATCTATTGTATACTTTACTGATTACCCAACCCTATATAATCTTACCAAAATCCTGGTGCAATTTTTTTAGTAAGAAGAAAGCCGCGCGCATAGTCAACCAAATGTTATAATTAACACAAAAAGATAGAGTTAATGGATAAAGTTGCAGTAGTAGTCTTAGCGGATACGGAATCCCACGAATCACTTGGACGTGTAGTTAATGCCCTGGAACTTGCCAAGGAATTACAGGAAAATAACGACGAGGTTAAGATTGTATTTGACGGAGCAGGAACCGAGTGGATACCCGAGTTGGAAGATGAAAATCATGATGCGCATCCACTTTACAATGCCGTGAAGGACAGTATTCATGGAGCATGCCGATTTTGCGCAAAAGCATTCGGAGTGATCAATGAGGTTAAGAAAACCGATATAGAATTATTAGATGAATACGACCAACACCCAAGCCTGCGAAACTTCATTGTGGATGGATACCAGATAGTTACTTTCTAATCAAGGGCTTGGCATTTCATAAAAATAGACAGAGGTGGTAAAGTTATCCAGGCGGCTATTACGAGCGATTTTCCTATTATTATGGAGAACAGTCATAGAAACCGCTGAAATATATTCGGAGAGGCAGTAAGCGGATATGACCAAGACACAAGTTGCACCCCGCTCCCTCCTATAATGCCTATTGGTTTGCCTGGGCAGATTTTTTCGGGTTTCGGACATAAAGAACCGAAAATCGTCATACCTTAGCCTGTGTTATTTCGTCAGCGAATGGGTCTATAGTTATTCCTGCTCTAATAATTCCTGTAAGGCTTACAACCCAGCTAAAAAAAGCAGGTTTTTTAGGTAATATCTTATCACTTCAACCCATCCTAAGAAAAAAGGAAGCTTTATGGTTAGCTTTTTTCTGCGATATCTTCTTTGCTGCACACTGATCGTAGCCGTCACAATTGCTGCGAAAGGCCAGACCTGCAGCTGTGCCGGAGCTCCGCTGATTAGCTCCCAAAGCATCAGTACAACTTCTAAGGGAAATCTTTTTGCAGGTATCACTTATGAATTTAAAGAGATTTCTGATCTCTATTCCGGCAGTCAGCAACTCGAAAACAATACTGTTGAACGCAATACCCAATCCACCCTTTTTGAACTTAATTACGGCATAACCGATCGTCTCACTATCTCCGGCACTTTTACTCACGTGCAAAAGCAAAGGCTCTCCGTAGCAAATGACAATGAGCTGATAACACGCGGTATTGGCGATGGTCTGGTAATGATAAAATATGTACTTCATCAAAATACGATGAGTGAACAGTATCAATTGGCTGTTGGTGGCGGTACTAAAATTCCTTTTGGGAAAACATCTCTGGAAGAAAACGGTATTGCTCTTAATTTAGATATGCAGCCCGGCACAGGTGCCTGGGACGGAGTATTATGGTCTTATTTTTCAAAAACTTTTGCTCCTGCATCAACTGTAAATTTCTTTGTTTATAATACTTTTAGAGCTACGGGAAGTGCCGAACATTTCAATCAAAATGATGAATATAAATTTGGAAACGAGTGGGTTATTAATACCGGAATAACCGATAACCTTTTTTCGGATCTCTCTTATGTAGGTATTGTAAGTTATCGCTCCGCAAGTTCTGATCAACTTAACGGAAATAACCAGTCTAATACCGGGGGAAAGTGGGTTTCGATTGAGCCCGCATTACAGTATCAGTTTTCGAATAGTTTATCCGCTAAAGTGGGGGGTAAAATACCTGTTTACCAACACTTAAACGGCTTGCAGCCAACTACAAGTTATGCCGTTTCCTTTTCGGTGTTTTATAACTTTGGAGAAAAAGTGATCTTTTAATCATGTAGGTAATCGCTATGGAAAAGTTTCAAGCAGTGATGTTGGCAGTTTTATTTTTTACAATAACTGGTTGTAACGAAGTAACAACCAGCTCAGAAAATGGTACACCTGCTCCTGCGGAAGAAGGTGATTGGCTTATCCCCCAAGATCAAGTAGTAAATGGCGGGGTGCCCAGAGATGGGATTCCTTCTATCGATAATCCAACGTTTAAGCCTACAAGAGAAATTGAATACGTCGATGATCATCGTTTGATTGTGGGGGTTCGCATAGGTGATATTATAAAGGGATATCCTCACCAGATAATGGATCATCACGAAATCGTAAACGACCAAGTTGGTCAACAGCCGTTCTGCCTCACTTATTGTCCGCTCACAGGCACAGGTATTGCCTGGAATCGTATGATAGACGGTGAAACTGTTGAATTTGGTGTGTCGGGATTACTCTTCAGGAACAATTTAATTCCCTTTGATCGCAAAACAGAGACCCATTACTCCCAGATGCAGATGCGTGGCGTTCAGGGGCCACTTAAAGATAAACAACTTGAAACGTTTCAGGTTTTTCAAACAACATGGGCTACCTGGAAAAAGATGTTTCCCAATGCCCAGGTTCTTTCTGCGGAAACCGGCTATGACAGAAACTATAGCGGCTATCTATATGGGGAAGATTACCTCAAGGAAGATTCTCCTCCTCTTTTCCCCCTGACCATCGAGCTCAGTGATAAAGTAGTTAAATCGTTTAAAAAACGGCAATATGTAGTTATCCAGAAAAATGAGAATATAGATCTTGCCAGTTCAAAAATTTATACCATTGAAGAATTTGGTCCGGATATTAATATTAAAGAAGCTCAGATAGCAGATACCGATATAGTAGTAGCCGGAAGCTCGAATCTTGATTTTGCTGTTGGATTTGAAAAACAGCTGACAGATGGTACCATACTGGAGTTTGAAGCTGTTCAGAATGCTCTTCCCGTAATCCTGAAAGATCAGGAGGGCAATCGGTGGGACGTTTTTGGGTATGCAGTGGAGGGACCGCGGCAGGGTGAACGGCTAATTCCCACGCTGTCGTATTATGGCTATGAATTTGCGTTCGGAGAATTCTTCATCTGGAATTAAATCTTAAATCTAACTTTCAAGTATTTCGTTATTGCATGGCATTTATTGATATCATTGAACCTGAAGAAGCTACGGGTGATCTCAAAAAAATTTATGATGAACTGAAGGAGAAACGGGGAAAGCTGGCACGGATCCACAAAATTCAGAGTTTGAATCCTGACACTATTATGACGCATATAGACTTGTACATGTCTATTATGTTCAGCAAGTCTCCTTTGAGCAGGGCTCAGCGCGAGATGATGGCGGTTGTTGTTTCGGCCGTCAATGAATGCGAATACTGCCAGCTACATCACGGCGAAGCACTCAATCACTACTGGAAAGATCGCGACAAAGTTAACCAACTGCGATCAAATTATAATCAACTTGATCTTAACAATGTAGACAAGCGATTATGTCAGCTTGCCCGTGAACTGACCCTTAATCCCGGTACCTTTAATAAAAAGGAAAGCAAATATATCACTCCCTTAAAAAATACGGGACTTTCTGACCGAGCTATCTTGGATGCAGTGCTCGTTGTTAGCTATTTCAATTTTGTAAATCGCATAGTACAGGGATTAGGTATCGAGGCTGACGAAGAGGAAGTGCAGGGATATAAATACTAATCACAATCATTTTTCTATCATGAAGCAACTAATCGTATTTGTTGTATTTACCTTTTTAGGGATTGCTACAACCCAAGGTTTTGCTCAGGATGGGATGGAAATTATAGAAAGTGAGTACTCTGTAGAAGAGACAACAGATCGGCTTGAAAAGGTCTTGAACGACAACGGACTCAATATCTTTGAGGAAGTAAATCACCGGGAAGGTGCTGCATCAGTAAATCTCGATCTGTCCCCAATAACCGTTCTCATCTTTGGTAATCCCAAACTGGGTACTCCGCTCATGCAGTGTGCCCCAACTGTTGCTATCGACCTGCCTCAGAAGATGCTTATCTGGAAGGATCAGGATGGACAGGTGAAAATAGGATATAATTCACCGGATTACCTTAAGAAGCGACATAATATTGAAGGCTGTGATCAGGAGCTCCAAAAAATATCCGGAGCCCTCAATAAATTTGCACAATCTGCAGCGGGCAATAATTGATATTCATATAAAACAACCTATTTCTATATGACTCTTAACCAAAAACAAGAAGAGCTGTGCAGGCAAGATAAATGGGATTTTTCAAATTTAAGTGCATTGTTTCTGAACTGTACGCTTAAACCGCACTCCAAAGAATCACACACGCAAAAACTTATTGATGTTTCAAAGACGATCTTGGAGAAAAATGGGATCTCGACAAAAGTACTGCGACCGGTAGACTATAATATTGCTCCCGGTGTTTATCCGGATATGACTGAGCACGGATTCGAAGAAGATGACTGGCCGGAGATCCAGCAAAAAGTTATGGATGCTAATATCCTGGTTATTGGTTCTCCCATTTGGCTTGGTGAAAAATCATCCATTTGTACAAAAGTGATTGAGCGGTTATATGCTAATTCTAGCAATGTTAATGAGGCGGGGCAATATGCTTATTATGGACGGGTCGGCGGCTGCCTTATCACCGGTAACGAAGACGGAATTAAGCACTGCTCGATGAATATTCTTTATAGCCTGCAACACTTGGGCTATGTGATTCCGCCGCAGGCCGATGCCGGCTGGATTGGAGAAGCCGGTCCGGGCCCCAGCTATGGCGACGAAGGCGAAAACGGACCAGTGGGATTTGATAACGAGTTTACTCAGCGAAATACAACATTTATGACCTGGAATCTCATGCACATGGCTCATATGATCGATCAAGCCGGAGGAATACCCGCCCATGGAAACCAGCGATCTGAATGGGAGGCGGGTTGTCGTTTCGATCATCCCAATCCCGAGCACAGGTAGGCATACGTCACCAGTTTTAATATTTCTGTCCGATCAGTGGCAATGCTGATGAGACTGGGACCAGTTTTGGCCGGGCGGACACTCCGGCGTTTCATCACTACCTGACAGTGCAGATCCCAAAAACCAGAGTCCAAGAATAACCGCAATCACAAGGGCACCTATCCCAAACTTTGAACTTATTGTTGAATTCTCTTTCTCAAGGCAGCAGTTCTTATATTTCCGCCCACTACCACAATGGCAGGGATCATTTCTTCCGGGTGTATCAGACATAAATTTTCAAAGGATTTTTTAACAGGAACCGGTAATGTATAAAGTATTTACCAACCTCAAAACTCAACAAATATATTGCTCCTTGCTAAAGATATTTTCTCTGATGCAACTGCAATAGCTACAGGTAACCCATTAAAAAAGAGGAAAACATATTCCAGCTTTCCTCTTTGCCAGGGTTAGGTTATAGTTAATTATTTATACTGCTTCGGCAGCTCTGATTTTTTTATTGATGGTATTGCCTTTGAAAACATATAGCAGAGAAACAGCAATAATCAGTACCTGAAACTCCATTCCGCGGCCACCGTTATTACCCATATTAATGGAATTCCAGCCGTATTGAGCATGAACCATTACAATGGCACCAATCATCACCGCCGTGAATAAAAGGCCCGCTACACGCGTAGCCCACTCCGGACCGAATCCACCCCAGAGCATTAAAAGTGAAGCGCCAATTTCTACTATGCCTAATAATAAAACCATGATAAAGGGCATTCCCATCATAGCCGCTACATCACCGGTCATAGCTACTTTGGGAAATCCGTGATAAATAAAAATTGATGCCAACGATAGACGTGGTAACCAATGTGCTATTCCTGATAGTTTATTTAACTGATCCATATTTTCTCATTTCATTTAACATTAGATGCTTACACTCAAATAGATTACGTACGCGCAATAATTCTTACTGATTTTATTACTCCAAAATTCGTTTCCCTGCAATTTTCTTTAGTCAAAAAACAGGGTGCAGGTGTGCTGACCATCCCGGGAGTTTGTATCCCCTGATATGTCGGGACTACCAGTGCCAACATTCCATCGTAAAGCCACAACTCCCTTCTAATCTAAAACCGCCCTTCTTGCAAAAGAGAAAACCTCCCTTGATAAGCCGTGGATTATTACCAGCCTGAGTATTTTGCATTCATTATAGCTTAACAAGCCTGCCAGTCGAGAAATGGTATCAGAAAAATCAAATAGAAAATAATTACTGCGGCTTAGATAGAAAGTCTATCTTTCCTATTTTCTGTGAAATCTTTTAGTCGTTCGTGTTTTCTCTATAGAAGTAGGGTCGCAACCATTCTATAAACTGCTCTACATATCCGAGACCAAATAGTATTACGATAGCAATAACGGTGAGGATACCTCCCAACAAATATTGCTGTATAGCCACTGCAATACCGATAGCAGCAGCAAACAGAATCGAGGCAGCTGTGGTTAAACCCTCTACAGTTTTTTCTTTACTTCTGAAAATTATAGTACCCGCCCCAAGAAAGCTGATACCTGTAATTATAGCTTCCATAATGCGAATAGGGTCAGCCCGGATAACATCCACAAAGGCCCCTCCACTATAATTTTTTATCAGGATATCACCCAATACTACTAGCAATGAAGCCGATCCGGCAACCAGCATATGCGTGCGAAGACCAGCTGGCTTTTGGGCCAACTCTCGTTCAAAACCCATTAAACCGCCCAATGCCATAGCGTATACTACTTTGATTATAGGAGTCCATAAAATTTCTGATTCCATTACAAGTCCCTCTTGTTATTTAAAATTTTCTTTTAAGGTTATTGAATGCTTTACCTGCTGTGGGGCTGTATTTGCCAGGCAGATGTTTCGACAAGCTATTGTAAATAAGATTTTGGATTGATGAGCTAGTGAATGCTATTGCCAACTCCCGGTTATTCAGGACTTCCTGAAAATGGGATCGACCTTGCTCTTGCTTATGTCATTAGCTCTGATATCCTCAATAAGCCACTTCATTTCCTTTATTTGACGGCGCTGAGACTCTATAATTTCTTCTGCAAGTTTTTGTACCCGCGGACCCTGGATAGCAGAGCGCTCACTGGTTAAAGTTGCAATAATTTCTGTGCTTGTCATTCTTTGTCATAGGCAACCTCTCTCTCTTTAATAAATTGTATTAGCTTCTGTAAAGAATAATTTTAAACATTAATTGCAGTAATCAAAACTACCTGTTAATACCCGACGGCGCTTATTTGATTTTAATTTTTCAGATAGATAAAGCGCCGGAAGTTTTAACAGGTAGAGATCTCTTAGCACATACCTATATGAATCCCTCTTGAGCTTCTACATAGAACGATGTTTTTCAGCCCGCACTCGCAATGCATCGTATTTTTCTTCCACTTTTTTATCCACTGCTAATGGATTCTGAAAGTTTGCCTCTATTTGATCTTTCCGCTGCTGGCCACCAAGTATTACCTCAATTTCTTTGTTCAGTAGTCCTTCAATTGAAGCCTTGGCTACCTCTTTTGGACTATCCATTTCACTATTAACGTTGGCCGTTTCCATCATTTCAGTATCAGTAGAAGTCGGATAGATCGTCATAACGTGGATCGGGTAATCAGAAAGCTCTCTGCGCATTGACTCAGAGAAATGCTTTACTGCTGCTTTTGTAGCTGCATACACGCTGTAAAATGGCATTCCCAGATATCCCAAGCCGGAAGAAACATTGATCAGAGCTCCTTCAGAACTTTCCTTAAGCAGGGGCAAAAGATGCTTTGTCAAAAGAAGCAAGCCAGTTACATTAATATTCACCTGATTGATAATATCTTCATCACTGATCTCCTCCAGTAAACCAGCACTGACTACACCGGCATTATTAACGAGGATATCCAGTGTTGTCCATTCTTCCTGCACCAATTGCACTGCTTTTTTTATATCATCCGGCTGCGAAACGTCACCCTGTATTTTCAGAAATGTGATTGACGGAAACTCATCTTCCAAAGCAGCTAATTTTTCAGCCGTTCGTCCCATAACAGCTATTTCAGTAACTCCGTTTTCGACTAATTCTTCGATCATTGCTTTACCAATACCGGCACTTCCCCCGGTAATGAACACTTTTTTCTTTGATAGTTTCATAATAATAATCCTGTGCTTTTAAACTTATTGCAATTAATAACAGCCACCTCAAACTTCATTTCCATTTCGGCTACACCCTTGCTCATATCGCTGCCAAAATCTTTATCGGCAGTATAACAGGCGCTGGTTCCAGAGCTTTACTCCCGTTCGACACCATACCATAGCCTCCTTTTTCCTGATCAAGTTTTGGCGATATAGCCTTAAGAAAATTCCGCTTCTTAATTTTAGCTAACGAGCAGTATTTGTTCCTGCTTTATAGAGTAAAGGATATTGAACTTAAATAAAACCAGTCAGGTGGTGACTTTTAATTGAATGGCTTTTATCAAAAAAAATAGAGTTGGTAGATATGTTCAATAGTAAGCAATTTCAAACTTGAAATAGTCGGTTTTTGAAATTTCCGAGCTGGCTCCCTCCTGTAAGCTCAGGATAAAGCTGAAAGAGGGAGATGCTGCAAGCAACAGGCCTTAAAAGGGTATCACTCATATGAACAGAGAGCAAAATCAGGAATGTGGTGCCGGCAGATTGAGGGAACATGGCATCAGTCTGGGGGTTAAACTACATCAATGACGGCCATCTCTTTTAACAGATGATAGATATTAGGTGGAATTAGACTTTGCACTAAGGCCAATCTCTCATGGGAAATAATTCAGAAAGTAAAAAACTGAATAACCTATCCAACTTTTTCAAAATCCCGGTGGGCATCCATTGGATAGGACCGGACGGCACTATCCTGAAAGCCACTCAATATGAAGAGGAAATGCTCGGATATTCCACTGATGAGTTAACCGGAAAAAACATTACCGAGATTCATGTACACAAAGAAGAAGCCGAGGAAGTCCTACAGAAAATTAAACGCGGAACAGAATTAGAAGCTTACAAAACACAGCTGCACTGTAAAGACGACTCTGTACGGCATGTGCTTATAAATTCTGAAGTAGAAAATGAAAATGGAGAATATGCCCATACCCGGTTTTTTGTCCGCGATATTACTGAACACGGCCAAAATCATCTTTCAAATGCTCTGCTGGTATCTATAATTGATAACTCAAATGATGCTATTATCAGTAAAGATCTTAACGGCATTATATCGAGCTGGAATGACAGTGCAGAACGCATTTTCGGATATACTGCCAGTGAGGCCATTGGCCAATCGATTACGATCATTATTCCCGATGAACAGTTAGATGAGGAAAGGGAGATTCTTCACCAGCTCAGACAGGGAGATCGCATCGATCATTTTGAAACAATAAGAGAACACAAAGACGGAACCCGATTAAATATTTCTCTGAATATTTCACCGATTAAAGATGTCCGTGGCAGAATAGTGGGCGCATCAAAGATTGCTCGTGATATCACCAAGCGAAAGGAGGTAGAAGCCGATCTCATTTCCTATCAAAAACAGCTAAGATCTCTGACTTCAAAACTAAATAGAGCTGAAGAACAGGTGCGTTTTCGTCTTGCCGGTGAACTCCACGATAACCTGGGCCAGCTCTTGGTTATGGGTAAAATGAAGCTGGACCAGCTGAATGATAAGCCAAATTCCGGAGATCTTAATCCTGCATTTAATAATTTAGAGGATCTGATTAATGAGGCAATCAGCTATACCCGTAAACTAATGACAGAGCTGAAACCACCTCCTGCAATTGATCACGAGCATTTGGTAACAGCTCTGAACTGGGTGGCGGAAAAGATGAATAAATATGATCTGCATGTAAGAGTTGAAGATGATGGACAGCCTAAGCCAATCCGTAATGAAGTACAAAGAGTTCTTGTTCAATCAATAAAAGAAGTACTATTCAATGTAATCAAGCATTCTGGTGTTAAAGAGGCTAAAATCACCTCGTCTCGACAGGATAATCAAGTGCAGGTTAAAGTAACAGACAAGGGCAGGGGATTTAATCCCGATCAAAACATTTTTTCATTTGATGACAACGGCGGGTTTGGATTGTTTAACATCCGGGAACAGATATTTCTGGCAGAAGGTAAGGTTGTGTTTGACTCCGAGCCTGGGAAAGGAACGACGGTCACACTTGCTGTTCCGCTGGAAGAGAGAGAGGACAAAAAAACTGTACTCCCGGGTAACGAAGAACCACTATCCGAAATCTCCCAAAGCCGAAGAGAAAATAGTAAAATAAAAGTTTTGCTCGCAGATGATCATAAGATGATACGTGAGGGGATTCGAAAGTTAATCGAGTCGGAAGACGATTTCACGGTTGTAGGTGAAGCATCAGACGGCAATAAAGCTGTGGAGCTTGCGCGACAAACTTCACCGACTGTAATTATCATGGATGTGGATATGCCAGAAATGAACGGCATTGAAGCCACAAAGAAAATTTTATCTGAAACCAAAAAAACTACTATTATCGGTTTATCTGTTCACAATCGGAAAGAAGTAGAAAACGCCATGAAAGAAGCAGGTGCCTCAGTATATCTTTCAAAAAATGAGGTGTTTGAAACGCTCTGCGCTACTATTCGAAGTGAAGCAGGTAAGGCGGTATAGTTCTCGGGCGAAATCATACGTAATCTTATCTCCTCACCAGCAGATGCATCTATTACATCTTCAGTTTATTAAAAAAAATTAATATACTTATTATATATTTCCTTTGATTTTTTTAGTTGGAAAAAAGGTCGGCTGGAATGTTCGGGGTTCCATTAGTTTTTTAATAAAACAGATATCAGTGGAATTTAACTAATGTAATACTGAGCGCATTAAGCTGATATTTATTAATAGTTCGGTCCCATCATACTAATTTATTTTAAAGAGCAACTAAAAGCTATTCCTAAATGAGTACGAGTAAAGATGATGAAACACGCACAACTTCCTCAGGAGATGACCCCCTGTCTTTGAGTGTAAAAGATAAGGGGCCGGAAGAAGATGTCGGCACAGTTTTCGTAAACCGTGATTACCGAATAAAGCACTTTGTTTCGACGATCGCTGAGCTGATGAACAGGGACTCCTTTAAGATCGACTACAAATTCGAAGAGTTTTCCCGCCAGTTCAGGTACAGCGGACTTAAAGATGACATCGACCATGTCATTAAAAACCAGGAGAAAGTAAAAAAAGAGGTAATAGTTGATGATAGCAGCAACGTTTACATGATGGAAATGCGACCTTATCTGCCTGAGGAAGGTGTTGAAGGCGTTATAATTAATTTTACCGATATTACCGCTCTTAAAAAGAAAAAAGAGAAACTTGCTGAAAAAATTGAAAAAGTAAAAAGCTTACAGCGCCAGATTATAAAAAATGATGTTAGTGAACGCTGGAGGATAGGACAATTTCTGCACGACGACCTAGGCCAGTCGCTGGTATCGGCTAAAATATTGCTTGAAGGTTTGAAAAAGAGGGTGACGAATAAAGAAAAAGGGCTTACCGAAGATTTTGACCAATTGATTGATATCATCGACCATAGTATGGGAAAAGTGCGTAATTTGTCTCATGAGATCGTACCGGTTGACATAGAAGAAAAAGGAGTGTCGTATGCCTTTAAAAATCTTGCCAACCAACTGCAAAAGAACCACGATATTCACTGCCAGCTGGAATATGATAATACTGTGGATAATTTAGAAGATACTGAAATAGCAGTCCACTTCTACCGCATCGTACATGAGTCAGTAATAAATGCAGCTGTCCACGGGGGAGCAGAAAACGTGGAAATTACACTGCAGTCGGATGACCAACACATACATTTACATATTGCAGATGACGGGGCGGGCTTCTCTGATGATGAGAAAGAGGAATCCGGGATGGGCATTAATTTGATGCGTCATCGAATGGAACTTATTGGCGGAACTCTTGAAATAAAAAACGCCTCCGAACTAGGAGATAGTGGTGTAACTATTTCATGCAGAATTCCGCTGGAAAAGGTTAAAAAATAAGTCGCAGACTATATAACAGTCGTTCTTATCAAATTCTGAACACTGATCCTGCTTTTCTCTAGAAAAGATACCTCCGCCACAAGTTGATCGGCAAGAAATAGCTTGACCCACCCTACTTTTCTGGCCTGCTAATTCCTGCCATATCAATTTATCTAAAAGGAATTCAAAACAGATTTGACGCTGCTGGAATCTGCTTTGCATGTAGTAGTTCTCCACCATTAATGACAACTACCAGACCCTCCCAGTATTAAAATTTTAACAACATTAATTTTTTTTAATATTATAGCATCAGCATTTGGGGCTTCTCACGTGTTCAGGATTTATTTAAAAAAATCTTGTAACGATCCGCCATTCCAGTCGTCAAATGATCAGGAAGCCAAAAAAGAGCTTATTTAACTTCATTCAATAAAATATCATCTACTATGTTACAAAAAAGATTACTTAGCATACCCCTTGCATTCATTTTATCACTCTCAATTATTTTTGTCAGCTGCGATAATGCAGGTACAGGAGCCTCTGGCGATACAGGTACCCTTGAGGTACAGCTCCATGACGCACCCGCAAACTATGAGGAAGTCAATGTTTTCATTGAAAGCGTTGAGATCAATAATAGCGAAGAGGATAGCGGATGGGAGGAGTTTAGTACTCCACAGCAAACTTACGACCTGCTTGAACTTACGAACGGGGCAACCGAAGTTCTCGGCTCAAAAGAATTGCCGGAAGGTACCTACGAACAGATACGACTTATCTTAAGCAGCGACGGTCACAATGTAGTTGTTGACGGCGAAGCACATGATATGTTTGTCCCCAGCGGCGAACAGACTGGTATCAAGCTTAACGTAAATGCCGAGATCCAGCCGGATATCACCTACACTCTGCTGCTCGACTTTGATGCCAGCCGCTCGGTAGTAGAGCGTGGAAATGAACAATCCGGAATAGAATACCTGCTCAAACCGGTTATCAGTGCATCGAATGAAGCCGAGACAGGAAATATTGCCGGACAGGTAGACCCAGCCGATTCTGAACCATTTGTCTATGCGATAGCGAATTCTGATACGCTCTCTTCAACAAAAGCCGATACCAGCGACGGCTCATTCAAACTTATCGGTCTTGAAGATGGCAGCTATACTGTTTCGGTAGATCCGACAAATGACAATTACCAATCTAAAGATACTACTGGAGTTGAGGTCACCGTCGGTGAAACGAATGAGATTGGTACCATAGAATTATCACAAGAATAATTATAACATCTATTCTTTAAGAATAGACGCTTTGTCTTCATGGTTAAAGGCCTGCAATCTTTGATTGCAGGCCTTTTTTATTTTTGCAGATAATTTTACTTGGAAATCATTCACACCGGAGATCTAACCGGATATATCAATAAGAAATATTACTCAGCAAGGTAAAGTTAAAAATTTGTGGGCAATGAACACAGCGTTTCCCACCAAAAAACACAGTCTAAGCCGCTGTATTTACCTTGGCAGGCTCAGCCGTTTTTTTACGTTTTACTCGCTGAGGTGTCTTTTTCCGTCGTCCCCACCATATCAACGTTCCCGTTACCGGCAGACTTCCAACTATCAGGCTGCTAAAAAAGGCGATTATTTTCCCGACTATACCGCCTATCGCTCCAACATGAATATCGTAATTCATGCGTTGAACCAAATCAGCGGTGCTGGCTTCTTCCATGGTTAAGTAGGGGCCGTCCACTTTGACCTCTTTTAATGTACGGGAATCAAAGTATCGGTAATCGGCATTCCAATGGGTGCCCTCCGAAAATGTAGCATGAACATAAATAGCATATCCCTCTTCAGGTGGCATATGTACTTCCACATGATACGCCTGGGGATACTCCTCCATCATACGTTCCCACACCAGATCAATCGGTTCCTTATCTCCATCTGCGTTGAGTTCAGGAGCATCAGAAGAGCTGATATTCTGGGGATGAACAAAACCAGCATGATCGCGGTCCCCGCCGGTAACAGTATATACCCCATCCTGAAACCAGTTAAATGCCATCACAAGTCCCGTAATTGCTATGATAATGGCAACAGCTGATGCATAAAACCCAAGTACATTATGTAAATCATAGATTTTTCGTTTCCAGCGAGTACGTTCAACCCATTTAAATTTAAGGCGTTTACCGGCAGCCTTCCGATTTCGAGGGTACCAAAGTATAAGTCCTGATATAAGACTTATCAGGAAGAGAATAGTGCTGTACCCAATGAGTTGGCGACCGAACTCTCCCATCCATAAATTTACATGGCCGTCCAAAATAAAGGCAAAAAATCCAGACCGGACATCAGAGTGGTTTAATAGCTCTCCGGAATAAGGATTCAGATGCAGAACATGGTAAAACTCCGGATCCGCCTCGTAAAAAACCACTTCAATAGCATCCGTCTTATCACCATATCCTATCCCGTGAATCGTACGATCCGGAATTATATCAAGAGCAATATCCCGAGCTTGGGATGGAGGAATAAAAGCTTCTTCTTGAGCTTCTACATATTTATAATCATCAGTTAAAGAAGTTATTTCCTCTTCAAAGCAATATATACATCCCGTGATTGCCACTATAAACACCACCAGCCCGGTCGCCAGACCGAGCCAGAGATGTATTTTCCTGATGTAGTTTTTAAATGGTTTTTGGAAAAAAGACATCTGTTATCAGTTTAAATTGTAGATACCCTTCAATTCCTTACCCTGGATTTCAGCACCTTTTGTCCCAGTGGCATTTGCTACATCAATTTCGTAGACGTTTGCCTCAGAAGATGTTACAATACTCATATAGACTTTACCGTCCTCTACATGCCAGGGATTTCCATAGAATCCGCCGTGGTGGGGTACGCCTGAGACATCGGTTGAGGTTTTTGCCTCCAGATCAAGGATGACCAGCTTATGAATTTCACTCTCGGTGTTATAAGATCCCCATAGCTGTGAGTCGTCCGTTACGATATTGGCAACAGCCTTTCCGTTCCCCACGTATTCAAAAAACTGGACCTTCCCTCCGGCCTCTTCTTCCACATTAAAGAAGTAATTCTCATCAAACTCTGTATCACCATTATTGATACGCAAAATGCCCGAGGGTTTTGATTGTGTGGTGAAACCGTTGGCATACGAGGCGGAAGAGTAACCGTATAGATTCCCGTTTTCATCTTCGATCATGCCGTTGAAGAGACCGTACACACCGATCGGACCCATACGGGTATCGGTAATATACTTTTCGAATTCAATATCAGGATAGGAGTAGACGGCTACATATGCGGTGTCGGTTTGGGGAGTAGTAAAATCACCGCGGGCATGCAGCTTGTAAAAAGGGATAAACAGCTTATCATTGCGTACTTTCAGAGCGGTCGGCCAGGCGACCAGGGAATCTTCCTTGCTTTCCCAAATCCGCGTATTGACTCTTTCCTGTATGGATACAGAATTGATATCAATTTTGTGTAGCACCCGATCCGCAAAATCCACACGGGGGACTTCCATGCCGAGTGCCGTATTGTCATCGGCCTTTCCAAAGATATCCAGTGTATTTTCGAATACAAACTGCCCTTTTTCTGTTAGATTACCCTCCTCATCCAGTTCATATGCAATAGCATTATTGTCATCAAAATATCCGACGCTGAAGAGTGTATTATTCTGTTCATACATATAGCGCCAACCGGTCTGCTCAATGCCGACACCTTCGGCGGAGAGCGATCCGCTCATCAGGTCTTCGGTATTAAAGATATAGTCGGTCGATTCATTTTCCGAGCCCTGTGCGGTAAATGCTACCGTATAATTCGTGGGGCCTTCTTCTTCGTTTTCGTCTGAGTTGGTTACGTCGCAGGCTGTACCTAGTATTACAACGAAACTCAGGGCTAAAATTAGATTTCTGTTCAACTTCATAATTTGAAATTTTATTACTTTATGTGTTATTAATTAAAGAGGTATCGAAATTTGACTTGAAAGGCTCTTCCGGGTTTTTGTAGCCGAAAGTGATCATAAGCCTCCGTATCGGTAACATTGGTGCATTCTAAATTGATATTGTATTGGCCGTTCTTTAGAGAATATCCCAGCTCGATGTTTTGTAAATATTGACGGGGGATAATATGTTTGTTATCTGAGGAGCCCTGGCTCGGCCATTTTAAATAAAACTCTTCCACAAAATTGCCCCGCCAGGTGAGTGACAGACGATCGGCAGTGAAAAACAGGTCATCGAATTTTAGTCCTGCCCCCTGATTGCTCATCAGGTATGGTATATTCGGAATACGATCACGATACACATGGCTGCGGCGCCCATTTTCATAGCGGGAATTATTTAAAATATTTTGATAGGTGAGATTGATATCAGCAAAAAACAACTGCCTGTATTCGTACCTGAACCCTACTTCAATCCCCGAGCTGATGACACTTCGCTGATTTACATATTGACTGGTAAGTCCCGTTGCTTCAATACGAATCAGATCCTCAACATCCCGCAGAAAATAATTGCTTTCCGCAATTAGATGATGGTTGCCGAAAAATCGGTCGAATTGTGCCCCGATATTAAAATTGTTGCTATTTTCCGGAGATAATTGAGGATTGGAAAGAAGCAACAGCCCATCGCCAAAGACTTCGTAGCCGTCGGGGAAACGATACGTTTTTTCATATGATGCTTTCAGCTGTAAACCCTCCAGCGGGTGATAGGTCGATGCAATTCCATACCCGGGTTTAAAGATATTGCTGGTAATCTCCGTAGTCTCTCCGTCCCAGTCTACATCAACCACTTCAGAATTGTAAAAATACAGCTTGGAAAAGACGGTTGTAGTCCAGCGATCATCAAAAGCGCTAAACTGATAGCTGCCCGACAGCACTTTTTTGTTAAGGATGTTGGGATCGGCAAAGGCAACCGGACTGGTGCTCACGGGATCACTTCCCTCCCGGTCAATATAGTTTTGGGTATAGTTGAGTGAAATTTCATGCTGTTCTGCGGGCTGATATTTCAGGTTTGCATTACTCTGAAAAGCCCTGTCGGTGTATTTGAATAGCGTTTTATCCCAGCTCGATTCGGCAATATTTTGGTTGTTTTTAGGCTCAAATTCGCCCAGCCAGTTATATGAGACGGCACTGGTATCAACCACCCCGGAATTTCCATGTAGATAGGAAGCAAAAATCTCAATACTCAGATCTTGAGTTTCCTTTTGATAGTTCAGTGAACCGATGTTGGTGCTGCTGGTTGTATGTACACGCCCGAAAACGCGGTCCATACTTACTCCATGCTGTACTTCATCATAATTATCGGCAAGAGAAATTCCGACCATCAGCTCGTCGGCAAAGCTCAGGTCGCGAAACCCCGTTTCAACCTCTACCATCCGGGACTCATATGCATCATGGAATCGCTCGACTTCCTGCTCCTCACCGTATGTTCCTGTTTCCGGATCCGGAATTCGCACATCGATGGTATAATTATTATCCGAATAGTTATAAAATCCATTTGCTTTTAAGACAAATCCCGAGGAGGGGTCAATATACTGCCCGTCGAGCGCCAACTTGTGGGTATTGAAAGATCCTGCGGTATAAGATGCATCCAGGTAATGTTGCATCGATTGTTCCGTGATCAGATTTACCGCTCCTCCCAATGCGTCACCGCCGAGATTTATTGGAACCACTCCTTTGTAAACTTCAATTCGTTCAATCAGATTTACCGGTATATTATTAATACCGTATGTGCTACCGTAATTTTCCAAAGGTACTCCATCGATAAAAAAACGGATCTGTCGACCAGATAGCCCATTGAGTGATAAGTTAAAGCCGGAACCGAGACCGCCCTCTTTGCGAAGATGAATGCCAGGATTAGTTTTAAGAACCTCATCAAGATTATAGCTGGCGTTTTGAATAGGCTCTGTACTTATAGAAGTGATACTAAAAGCTTCTTCCCGTTTTAATTTGGCCTCCGACTTACCCTGAACTATAACGCCTTCCATCTGAAGAGTATCTTCGTTCAGCGTTATTTGGATGTTCTTACTTTCACCGGGTTCAAGGGTGATTTTTTTCTCCTGAGTGATGAACCCAATGCCTGAAATAACCAGCACATGATCTCCCGCAGAAAGGTCATCCAGCTCAAAAAAACCTTCGGTGTCGGTAGCTGTACCCTTGTTCGTATTTTCCAGCTTAATAGTGATTCCAACCAACGGTTCCCCGGTTGAGCTTTGAACCTTTCCAGTAATACCAGCCGCAGGATTCTGAGCCTTAAGGGAGGCCACTCCCAAGCCGAACAGCAGAAATAAAAAGAGCAAACCGGCATTTCTTAATAGCACAATGATTTCTTATATTTCCTTAGATCAATTCTAAATTAAGAGGTGCAAAGATAGATGCTTATGATTTGAAACGCAATTACTATTTAGATTAATTATAAATTGCAGCGTCTATCTGATAAAACCCCCTCCTTAAAACCTCCCGATGCCTCCTCTAGGATGAGAAAAAAACTAGTCGGTTTACCCGGCTACGTTGATATTCATTCGGCAACTCTTATTCATAAGACAATACTATAGGGTTTGCATCCAGACGGCTAAAAGCAGTCTGGCAAAAATTCAGTTTATGCTGCGCAGCTACTCGATTTTGTTCTCCCAAAAGCTCTTGCTATCAGAATTTCTGAATTAAAAAAACGATGTCGCCATCTCGACGACATCGCTTGAACAACTTTATTCACAGCTGGGACATATTCGCCGCAGCATCGGATCGGTAGGACACGAATCTTCATCTGCATTCAATGCCTCATCGACAACCTCATCCCCGAATTTTTCGCGTGCTTTCGCTTCCAGTGCTGCTTTGTCTTCCTCTTCGGGTTGTAAATCTGGCTGATTATCTGATTTGTTATTGCCGGATGAAGCAGCCCCAAAGCCACGACGCGATCCGCGCTTATTAACATTCTCGGTATATTTCTCCCCTTTTACCACCTTGTCAACAAAACAGTAATACGTTGATTTCAGCTTTTTCTCCCATGCATACAGGTAGAACTCTTCCATATTGTCCCGGAGATCTTCATCAATATAAAGCGACTTTGATACCGACTGATCAATTGATTCCTGGAAGGCAGCAGCAATATCAATTTGTCGCTTCGGATGAATTTCGTAAGCCGTCTTGTAGAGATCTTTATCGATGACCCCGTCCAGCTCCCTGATCGGCTGTACAGATCCGTTATTAGCCTTGATAGTCTGGGCCATTTCATCGCTCCACAAGCCCTGTTCTTCAAGATCCTCAATCAGCTGCCGGTTGATAACAATATGCTTGCCGGACAGCGTATCTCGTGAATAAAGATTACTGAAATAGCTGTCGATCGAAGAAGTAGTGCCGGAAATAATAGATATGGAAGCTGTCGGTGCAATTGCCAGCAGTACAGCGTTGCGCCTGGGCTCGTAATCATAGGGATTTCCCTGTTCCTCCATCTCCTGATAATGGTCAAAAGCCCCGCGTTCTTTGGCCAGTTTTTGAGAGGTTCTGTAGGTAACTTCCCGCATAAACGAGCTGATTTTACGGGCCAACATCACTGCTTCTTCTGAATCGTAAGGAATGCCGAGATCCACAAGTGCTTCGGCAAAGCCCATCAGTCCTACACCCAGTGGACGAAGATCCATGGTGTTTTTTCGGGCCGGCTCGGAGGGATAGAAATTTTTATCGAGTACATTATCGAGTCCGCGCACTATCACCTCGAGCGTATCCTCAAACTTTTCCCAGTCGATGTCACTGTGATCCTCAGTCAGGTGTTTGGAAAGATTTACTGAAGCCAGCGTACACACAGCCGTAGAATCGGGACTGTTTGGAATAGAAATTTCGGTACAGAGATTGGAGCTGTTTATGACACTGTATTGCGGACAAGGATTGTGGCGATTGTGCTCATCCTTGAAAATCAGCCACGGGTGACCGGTTTTCGCCAATTTGAAGAGGTATTTTTTGAAGAAATTTTGACTATCCCGTTTATCGAACTGTTCTAATTCTCCCGCTTCAGCCTGCTCAATCCGCTGTTCATATTTCTTCTTAAAATCATCACCGGTAGCATCTACCAATTCGGGACATTCTCCGGGATCGAAGAAGTAAATTGGTTCTCCTTCTTTGATACGTCGCATCATCTCGTCCGGCATCCACAAACTGGTATTTAGCGATGGTGTGCGGAAATAAGCGTTCCCTGTAGTTTCGCGTAAATCCAGGAATCCATCAATGTCGAGGTGCCACGGTTGCATCGACATCACCTGGGAGCTGCGCCGGCGACCGCCCTGCTGTATCGAATTAACCAGCGTGTCGAATATTTTGATAAACGGAATTGCTCCCGAGGAGGGAGCATTCAGAGAAGAGATATTAGAGCCCGTTGCACGAATGCGCGTGACATCAGTCCCCACTCCCCCGGCATATTTTGCCAGAAATGCTGTCTCGCGAGCTTTATCCATAATAGAATCCAGCGAATCGTCAATAACGCTTACATAACAAGAGGAATATTGGGAAGTTGTTGTCCCTGAATTAAACAGCGTCGGCGTTGAGTGCAGGTATTCCAGCTTCGACAGCTTATTGTAAACTTTGATAACCTCCTCATTGGAATTGCCTATACCCATTGCCACCCGCATAAAAAACCACTGCGGTTTTTCTATGATTTGGTCGTCCCGATCTTTCATCAGATAGCGGTCCCGGAGAGTAGTCAGGCCAAAATAATTGAGCAGCTCATTCCGCTCGAAATTAAGAGCGTCAGAAAACAGCTTCAGGTCAAATTCTCTGAGCTTTTCATCAAGTAAATCCTGCTCAAAACCCTGCTTCAGATAATCCTGAAAGTTATCCAATCGTCGACCAATATCTTTGTCGATAATCTTTAACAGCTGACGTGTGGCCAGTGTATCGTAAACCGGATGTTTGGGGATAAGCTGTTCGATGGCTTTCAACACAAGCTGGTCCAGCTCTTCGGTCGTCACCCGCTCGGGTACTTTTAGTTCGAGCTCTTTCATGATCTTGAAGACAAGCTCGTAATCGTCTTCGACCTCCAGCCCGTCAATCAGTTCAAAAATAGCATTGATGATTTTCTGCGTGCGGAAAGACTCTTCGGTCCCGTCTCGTTTAATAACTGTTCGTTTCATGGTAGTGAGTAATTAATTTTAAATTAGGCGACGTGTCATCCCGAACTTGTTTCGGGATCTTCTGCAACAGATGCTGAAACAAGTTCAGCATGACACATGAAGTGCACTGTTTTAATAATTTGTGTATTCGGTTGATGATACTTCGAAAAAGTTGATCAGCTTCTTTACATCTTCTTTCTGCAGGAATCGGAGCGGATTTTCATTGATATGAAACTCCTGTTGAAAACCGAGCTCCTGCAGGCGCCGGTCAGTGATATATTTCAGGTAACGTTCCATCTCTCCCGATGAAATTCCGAGAATGGTTCGGTCCCCGAACTGGTGATTCACGTATTCGATCTCGAGAGCAGTACCTTCCAGAATTACATTCCTGATATCCTGCACATACTCGGTATCTTCGACAATCTCCGGATTTTCATCCAGCATGATCAGGATAGCTTCGATACCGTTTTGCAGGTGCAGCGATTCGTCAATAAGCACCAGCTCAACCCCGGAAACCACATTCTTCATCTTGGCCATATCCTTGAGGGCAAAGAAGTGGGCAAAAGAAGAGTAGAAAAAGATACCCTCCAGAATGATATTATTAAGCAGTATAGCCCGGAGCACCTGTTTCTGTCCCTCTAGTGTTTCCGGATTGATTTTACCGTGGCTGATCTTGTCGATCTCATCTACAATCAGTGATTGTTTCTTGCGAAGAATGGGATCCGAAAATGCCACATCGTACATCTTCTCGCGGTCCATGCCAAAGGACTGCAAGACGATCTCGAAGAAATCGCTGTGGATATTTTCCATAAAAAGCTGCGTGCTGAAGCTCATCTTCGCATGAGGATCGGTAAGCAGCGGAAAGAATGAATTAACCAACACGTTTTGTACCAGTAGCTCCGATGAGCAAAAATATCCAACCGCCGTGTCGAACAGCTCTTTTTCATCCTCACTGAGGGAGTGATAGTCAAGCGCATCCTGCTGGATATTCAGTTCTTCCGGAAACCAAACCACTTTTTTCTGTTTCTCATATAGCTCTTTAAAAATCGGATATGATGGATCTTCGCTAAGTTTAATATTGTCGCGCACAGACGTGCGTCCTATAAGTTTGTTAGGCATGATATAAGGTTATGTTTATGTTATTCTGAATTTGAATGGTTCAATCCCAATGAACCCTCCCTTATGGAATGTCTCGATGCATCGGTAGGCCACTTTTTGTGGTATTTAGCAGGACCTGTGATGCTATCTATAAGCTGATTTTTAATGTACAGCACCAAGTAAAGTTTGCTCTAAATCATCCCCCTGCTCACGAAAAAGAACCGTGAGTTTCCCTCCGAAAGCTTTCGGAGGGACATAGGTATGACGCTCGTAATTAATCATAAGCTTTACCTTTTTACCGAAAGTTTTCGGGAGGGATTTAGGGGGTGTTATTTGCCGTTCACTGGTTGTGACTTCAGACTTTCCCTCATCTTGCGGGCAGCTTCTACCATATTTTTCAGGGATGGAACCGTCTCCTCCCAGCCGCGCGTCTTAAGCCCACAGTCGGGATTTACCCAAAGCTGCTTTGGATCGAGGACATCCACCGCTTTTTCGAGCAGTGTTTCCATTTCTTCTACCGAGGGCACGCGGGGAGAGTGGATATCATACACACCCGGACCGATTTCGTTGGGATATTCAAATTCAACGAACGCATCTAGCAGCTCCATCTGCGAACGCGATGTTTCCATCGAAATCACATCTGCGTCCAGCCGAGCTATATGCTCAATGATATCGTTGAACTCTGAATAGCACATATGGGTATGGATTTGGGTTTTGTCGTCCACCACCGTAGATGCTATGCGAAAGGCATCAACGGCCCAGTCGAGATAGGAGTCCCAATTCTGCTGTTTTAGCGGAAGGCCTTCTCGAAAAGCGGGTTCATCGATTTGGATGGCCTGTATGCCTGCTTTCTCCAAATCCCGAACCTCATCGCGGATAGCCATCGCAACCTGTTTAGCGGTCTCCGAGCGCGGCTGATCATCCCGTACAAACGACCACTGTGTGATCGTCACGGGTCCTGTAAGCATTCCTTTGATGGGTTTACCAGTCTGCGATTGGGCGTACGACGACCATCGAACGGTGACAGGATCGGGACGATGGACATCCCCGTAGATGATGGGTGGCTTAACGCCGCGGGTGCCATAGCTTTGAACCCAACCATTTCGCGTAAAGGCAAACCCGGCAAAATGTTCTCCGAAATATTCGACCATATCGTTGCGCTCAAATTCGCCATGGACCAGCAGATCCAGTCCTATCTCTTCCTGCCTCTCAATAAGTTCAGCAATCGCCTTCTTGATATTGTTTTCATATTCCTCTTTTGAAAGATTTCCTTTTCGATAGTCGGCCCGCCACTTTCGTACTTTTTGCGTCTGCGGAAAAGAGCCTATCGTAGTAGTGGGAAACAGCTCGGGCAGATCGATATGTTGCTGCTGACTTTTTTTACGCTCGCTGTATGGGTTACCTCTCTGAAGCATACTTTCGTCGAGCTCTGCCATTCGTTCCTGAACGTTATCATTGTGAACAAGGGTCGATTTTCCTTTATCCCTGATATCAGCCTGATGTTGTTCGAACTGCTCTCTATCTTCTTCCGAAAGTTTGTCTTCAGCTATCTTCTTTAACAGGGAGAGCTCGACCAGCTTCTGGTTTGAAAATGCCATCCATCGCTTTACTTCGGCCGGTAGTGCGGTTTCATCGTTTTCCTGTTCCAGATCCACGGGACAGTGAAGCAGGGAACAGGACGGGGCAATCATAAGCCGGTCATTATCCAACTGGGACTTCGCTTTCTCAATAGTTTCAGCTGCTTTTTGGAGGTCGGTCTTCCAAATATTTCGTCCGTCAATGATTCCGAGAGAGAGTAATTTCTGATCATCAATTTCACGCAACATGCTGTCTAGTTGACCGGGGGCTTCCAGCAAATCAATGTGCAAAGCTTCAACCGGCAGGCTGCAGGCCAGGTCAGTATTTTCTCCCAGTCCTTCAAAATAGGTTGTCAGAAGAAGTTTTAAATCGTTCAGATCTTCATCTAAAACATCAAATGCTTTCCGAAAAGCATCTTTCGCTTTTTCCTCGGTATTGAGCGCTAAAAAAGGTTCTTCAATCTGTACCCATTCAACGCCCATACTCTGGAGTTTAGACAATATTTCTCGATAGACGGGAAGTATGTTCTCCAGCAAATCCAGACGATGGAAATTTTCCGGAGCGTCTTTTTCTTTTCCAAGCAACAGAAAACTTACGGGGCCGATAAGCACCGGTTTTGTAATGATGCCTACCGACTTGGCTTCCTCATATTCATCAAAAATTTTCGATGACAAGCACTGAAAATCCTGATTCGGCGAAAATTCGGGGACGATGTAATGATAATTGGTATTAAACCACTTGGTCATCTCCATCGCCGCTATATCATGGGTCTCATCCTGCAGCCCCCGTGCCATGGCAAAGTATGTATCGATCGGATAGCTGTATATCTTGTTATCTTCTTCCTGAAACAGTTCCGAATATCGATCTGGTATAGCCCCGACCATCATGGCTGTATCGAGCACTTGATCATATAAAGAAAAATCGTTTGAGGGAATCAGGTCGATGCCGGCGTTCTTTTGGGCGGTCCAATGCATTACCTTGAGGGCCGAAACCGAATCATCCAGTTCTGATTTGTCGATCTCTCCCTTCCAGTACTGCTCTACTACCTTTTTTAAATCTCTGTTGATACCTATCCGCGGATATCCAAGATTATGAGTAAACATATTTTTTCCGTTTTAGCTTAAGATTATGAGGAGGGAAGCTAAAACGTTGAGAAGACAGAACTATCAGAAGTATCAAGCTAAATCGGCTATAATTGCCTGCCTTTTCAACAACGCCTTAACTCCCGAAGGCCTCGTTTACTTGATTTAAAGGCAGGTCTCCTGACTTACCGACTAGCCCTTTGAACCTTCCCGTCCGCCAGCTGGCAGACAGTGGCAATACAAAGGATATTTCGGATTACAGTTGCGGGAACAGTTCCGGACTTTCTCTTTTACAGAGAGCACCGGATTCCCTTTTCACCCCGTCCCGAAAGCCTTCGGGACGGGACACCTCTAAATCTATTCTTCAAGAAAACAGCTCACGCCTTTATTGTCAATGAATACTTTTCCACAAATAGCAGAAGTTTTCAACAATGGAGCATTAAATGAGAGATCCAATTTGGGATGATTCAACCAGTAGAGCACATTTTTAGCTTCCAATCCTGATAATTCCGTCATAAACGAACTGAATAGCCAAAGCAGCAAGTATAACTCCCAAAAAACGTCTCAAAATTTCATCACCGGTTTTGCCTATTATTTTTTTGAGATATTTTGATAAAAGCATGAGGATAAGCGTTAAAAGAAGTATCGTTATTATTGCCACTACAACACTTATATCCGCACTCACTGTATTTGCTTTTGAAAACATAAGAATAGACAGTGTTAATCCACCGGGACCAGCAAGAAGAGGAATAGTCATAGGAAAAACAGAAATATCCTTCTTTTTGGTAGTTGTCGTATATTCTACTTTCTCTGTAATCATATTAAAAGCCGTATAAAACAGTAACAATCCACCTGCTATTCTTAGTGAATTTATATCGATCCCAAGCTGATCTAATAGCGGTTCTCCATAGTTCCCAAATATAATTAGTAGCAGAACTGATATAAGTACCGTTTTAAAAGCCATTTTCCGCCGATGCTTTACTTCATCCTCCGGAACAAGGGAATGAAATACCAAGGCAGCCCCAATTGGATCAGTGATTACAAAGAATCCTGTAAGGGCGTTTAAATATATAGAAAGATCCATGATAGCTTATTGATAAAATTTTAAAGAGTCCTTAAAAGTAACTTTTAACTGAAGATGAGGCTATTTTAAAAATTCAGAATAATAACAAGTCATCATCTTATCAAAGACAGGTTTTTAGCTGGCAATCAGTTTTATGCTTTAGCTGGTTAGCTAAATAAAATAATCCCCTGTCAATCTTGACAGGGGATTACTATTCTGATGGTTATATGAGGCTAACCAAAATATAAATTCATGTACGTAGACTATCTAATAAAGACCATTCGGATCAAATATGCGTTTGTTATCAATCCACTGTCCGCTCGTAAAATCCGGAAATTCGACAGGTTCTCCACCCAGCGAAATAGATCGTTCTGATAACGGAAATATCGCACTCCAGGCGGCCGCATCATAGACATCCTGCGGGGTTTGTGTGTTGTTTTTAACCGACTCTACAAAAGCGTTGCGTACAAAATAGTCCATGCCTCCATGTCCGGATCCTTCCGCCTCTCTTTCGTAGCGTTTCCATAGATCGGCATCAAATTCATCCTGATATTTATCAAACTCTTCCCAGCTGTGAGGATCACTGCGACCTCGGATATGCACAGCGTCCCGCTCCATTTGCCAAATACCATTTGTGCCCTGTGCCCGGAATCCAAGCGAGTAGGGACGTGGAAGCGTAGTGTCCAGTGTCACAATTATTGTTTCTTCATTGGCAGTGGTTATTGTAGTAGTAATTATGTCGCCGGTTTGCCAATCTACATCTGCATTGGGATGATCTTCGCCGCCATAATGTTTAATATGGCTTTCAAGTCCTTTTGCTTTCGTGGCATTTGAACTTAGCTTCACAAATCGGTTTCCGCGGTTGATATCCAGCCAGTGGGCAACGGGACCGATTCCATGGGTGGGATAATGATCTCCATTTCTTTTCGTGTAGTGCTTTGTCCGCCAGCTCGATACACTTCCCGTACCGGGACCAAATTCCAAATCTTCATTGAAAATAAAAGGAGTAAGATCATGCTGATAACCACAACGGGCATGGATCATTTCTCCGAATAAGCCCTCGCGTACCATATTTAAAACGGCCATCACATCCCGACGGTAGCAGACGTTTTCGAGCATCATACAGGGCATTCCGGTACGTTCAGAAGTTTCAATCAGCTCCCAGCAGTCTTCTATCGTCAAGGCAGCCGGAACCTCAACACCGGCATATTTTCCATTTTCCATAGCTGCTACGGCCTGGCGGGTGTGATACACCCAGGGAGAGGATATAATCACGCCGTCAAGATCATCTCGCTCACATAAATCCTTATATTCCTCTTCTTTGGAATAGCCATCCGGACGATCCTGTCCGGCTTCTTCAACTGTATCAAGAGCTCTTTTAAGATTTTCTTCATCGGGATCTAAAATAGCGGCCACCTTTACATCGTCTCTGTTCAAGATTCCTCTCAGGTGGCTGCTTCCCCGCGCTCCAACTCCTAAAAAGCCTAACGTAACTGTTCTGTCATCCCTGCCTTTCGTTATTGAAAAAGGACTCAACGATAAGCCAAGACCTGCAAGAGCAGAGGTTTTTATAAAATCCTTTCTGTTGTAATTCATATATCAGTTTTCACATTTGATTAATATGAGCTCTACCGACTGCCTAAGATTACGGATTTTGCTTTAAATTCTCATTCAACTCTATTTCATTTTCCGGAATATAGAAGACAACCCGAGGATCATCAGGCTGAATGGTCTGTGTTGCTTCACCAGTTTGCAGATGAGTGCCGGGATAATTTCTGTCTAATGATCTGTTATTCCTGAATACATCAAATTTTCTATGTCCCTCAAATGCAAACTCCAATCTCCTTTCTTCCAGCACTACATCCAAGACACTATCATGATTCTTTAAATCGCCAACTGAATAAAGCTCATTTCCTTCCAGACCAGCTCGTTCACGGATTCTATTCACATCCTCAATTGCAAGCTGATCATTACCCAGTTTAGCATTGGCTTCAGCTCTGTTAAGATACATTTCAGCAAGACGTAAAATAACGGGAGAGCTTAACGATACAATACCCTGCTGGAAACTAAATTTATTCACATAGTAAATGGGATAATCATTTCTTTCCTGTAAAATTGGATCTCCGTTCTCATCAGTTTCAATATTTCCTTCATCATCACGCACATACTGAGGATCTATAAATGAATGCCTTGCATCATCTTCATAACGACCCAAAGCATCCCTATAAGACTCAGAGGCATACATTTCGCCCCACCCGACACCGTTTTCTCCTTTCAAGTACATAGAACCAATATTCCCATAACCTTTATCATCCTCTTCGGTAAACTTGATAGCAAAAATTGTTTCCGGATTATTTTCATTGGTAATCGTAAAATATTCCCGGAAGGTTTCTGTATCTATCAGGCTATATCTCTGTGAATCAATAACTCGCTCTGCATAGTCAATAGCCTGCTCATTGTTTTCCATATATAAATGTACTCTGGAAAGTAAGGCATATGCCACTTCCTTAGATGCATAGCTACTACTTTTTGGAGTATTCATCAAATCAGCCGCCTGTTCTAAATCTGAAACGATAAAATCATAGACTTCGGCCACTGTTGCTCTTTCGGGCTCTTTATCAACATCAGTATAATCTACAATAGGGATACCCAGGTTCTGATCGGGATTCTGAGAATATGGTCTGCCAAAATTATTCACTAGTTGAAAATGCACTAAGGCTCTCAAAAACAGGTTTTCCCCTTTAAGTTGTTTTAGTTCTGCCGAAGCATCATCTTCAATTGCATCAATCACTCGATTGGCACCCTGTATCATGGAATAGCCTTCACGCCATAGATTTTCGGCATTAAACATATTTGGCGTATGCCCATAATTATATGCATAAAACAAGGGATCTGTGGTTGTACCACTCAATGAGACATTATCGCTGGGAAACTCATTCATGTAAAACAGATGTTTCACATAATAGTAGTAGCCGTCTCCTATAAAACCCTGATAATTGCCTCTTGTCGCAGCCTCCAAGCCTTGTACAGTATTTAATGCCTCTTCGTTAGATTCTCCATCATATGGAGTGGTATTAATATCGCATCCACTGATAAGGATTAACACCATCCCGATTACAGCCGTAAACTTCCATCGTAATGCATTCATAGATCGAGTATATTTTTTAGTCGTAAACATAGGTTACACCTGTTTTTATAATCCTAATTCAAGCCCGATTAAATATTTTTTGCTGATTGGATACTTCGTACCAGCAGTACCCCCAACTCCAACCTGGGGATCCATGCCGGAGAATGAGGTGAAAGTCACGAGATTATCTCCCTTTACATAAAATCTTGCAGACCGTATTCCCAAATTAGATGTCCATTCAGCAGGCAGATTATAAGACAACGAAACGTTACGAAGCCTTAAATAAGAACCATCTTCCAGATATCGCGACGATGGCCGGTTAGAATTTTTGTTGCCACCAAATTCCGGCTTTGGATGTGTTGCCTCATCACCAGGTTCTTGCCACCTGCTCCACTCATCTTTTAGCACCATCGCATTATAGGTTACATAAGCACCATCTGAATCAAACAGTTGACGAGCGCTATGATATATATCATTGCCATAAACAAAGTTGAAAAAAGCGTTTAACCGAAATCCTTTATACTCAAGTGTATTTCCAAAACCACCCGTGAATTCTGGTGTTGCCGATCCAACGGGCATCAGAGTGGCTTCGCTGTAGTTATTGGTTACATCTTCTGAAACCACGTTTCCATCTTCATCTTTCTCCTGGACAACCCACAGCGGATCGCCGGTTTCCGGATCTACACCGGCCCAATTTCTCATGTACCAAGTACGAAGATCATAACCTTCCATAATCCTCTGATTGCCATTGGGGATATCTTCGCCATCATTGAGTGATATTACCTCGTTGTTATTAAAGGATATGTTCAAATCAGTTGTCCAGTTGATTTCTCCCTCTATATTAGCCGAGTTTATGCCAATCTCTATTCCGTTATTTCGTACAGAACCTATATTTCGGGTGATGCTTTCAATACCACTTGTCCCCGGAAGCCTTACATTCTGCAGTAAGTCTTCATTTGTTTTCCGATAGAACTCAAAGGTAAGATCAACTCGTTCAAAGAACCCCACTTCGACACCCAGATTGGCCATCTTGGCTACCTCCCAGGTAAGTTCGGGATTTTCCAGGCGCTCAGGACGACTGGCTGGCTCACCTGCATATTGCAGTGAATAGGTATAAAGTCCGCTGGAAAGGTAATTGCCTATCTCGGCATTACCTGTAGTGCCGTAACTTGCCCTTACTTTAAGATTTGTTATCGGCTCTATTGAATCCATAAAAGATTCATTACTGACAATCCAGGATCCGCCCAGGGAATAGAAGTTTCCATACCGATTGTCTCGGCCAAAGCGAGAGGATCCATCAATACGATACGATCCTTTTAAGAAATATGTATTGTCATAATCGTAGGTCAGCTGTGATAGACCGGACACAAACTTACTGTCAGACTTATAACCTCCGATAGAAAATGCCTCTGCAGATACGTCCAGTATCTCCAAGCCGGAAAAAATGCCTATTCCGGTACCTCCCATTCCATCGGCATAGTTAAACTCATATTCAAAACCTAATACTCCACTTAAATTGTGGGGGCCATATTCTCTGTCAAAATTCAACAAGTTTGAGCTCAGAAATGAACTGTTTTGAGAATAGAAGTTATAGAGTTCTCCATCATTGGTACTTCCAGCAGAAGTTTGTGGATCAGAAAAATTCTCGGATCGGGAGGTTGAATATGTAATCCGATTTGTTGAAGAAGCATAAATCCAATCCGCAAACATATATTCCGCACGGACATTCGCAGTCAGCTGCTTGCTATTGCTGTTATTATAATTGTATTGTAACGGATACAGGAAATTATTTTGATCTCTGCCGATCCAATCACTTTCCTTGCCTGTTCGCAAGTTACCTTCTTCATCATACGGCTCATCCCAGGGCATATTGGTATAAGATTCATATAGTGCACCCGTGGGATTATTGACGTCTGTTGTATAACGTCCCGATAGTTGCGCATTTACGCTAAAATCATCTCTGAAATCATGATCAATATTTGCCCTGCCACTAAACCGTTCATAGCCAGTTGATACAAGCGTTCCTTCCTCATTGTAATAATTGCCGGAAATATAGAAAGTAGTCTGCTCATCTCCACCGGAAGCAGAAGCCTCATACTTACTTGTCATTCCAGTGCGAAAAGCCAGGTCCTGCCAATTCGTATCTATATTCTGGTATTCACTCTCTAAGTTCGGATTGCCGATCTGCTGATGATAATCGTAGAGCTCCTCAGAATTCATTATCTCGAAATTACCATTAGATCGTTCATTCCAACCGACAGTGCTGCTGATATTTATTTGTGTATCACCTCTGCTGCCAGATTTAGTTTGAACCACTATAACACCATTAGCCGCCCTTGAGCCATATAAAGATGTTGCTGATGCATCTTTTAGCACGTTTATTGATTCTACATCGTTTGGATCAAAAGTGCCTCCGATAACACCATCTACTACATAAAGTGGCTCAGCTCCAGCTGAAATTGACCCGGTGCCGCGAACTCTGACCTCGGTATTTGATCCGGGTTCACCGGATGAACTCGTAACAAAAACACCTGAGGCTTTACCCTGTAAGGCTTCAGTAGCAGATGTTGTCGTAACGTCATTTAGCTCATCACCAGATACTTGCACCACAGAACTTGAGCTCTCTTCCTTGGATTGCTGGGTATATCCCATAACCAAAACCTCACCAAGCGCTTCCGTAGCTTCGACAAGCTGTACATCTATTTGCTCCCTGCCATCTATTTCAATCTCTTTCGTTTCGAAACCAACAAAAGAAAACACAAGGGTAGCATCGGAACTTGTTACAATTTCATATTCTCCTTCAGAGTCAGTCGATGTACCCGCATTTGTTGATTTTACAGATACATTAACACCAGGAAGGGCCATACCATCAGAAGCTGCGGTAACTTTACCTTGAACTGTTACATTTTGTGCTTTTAATACCTCCACCCACAAAAGCAACATAACAAAAGACAATATCCCAACACTCACTTTTCTAAACATAATAATAAGCTTTTTATCCTTTTATTGAACGAAAACGTAACATATTTGCTTTCATTTTATGATCTGTCCAATAAATTAAAATAAAAATAATGAAATGCAAGAATTAAATTTTCATTTTGTTTCTTAATGCTTTTTATGGTTTATTTCGTAATAGAGTTTATAATGTGAGTTTTTGTATTTTTCGCTTAATCATAATTACAACCAGATTTTATGGCTACATTATATAAGCATTCTGATGCTGGCGATAGCACGATTGGACAGCACACTGCAAATGAAATCTCTCAACAACCAAAGACGTGGAAGACTACGTATAAAAAAATTCGAGAAAACAGTGAGAAGCTGAATCTATTTTTTGAGGAAGTAAATGATAGTAGCGCCTTTAACGTCGTATTAACAGGTGCCGGCTCATCAGCCTATATTGGAGATGTAGCGAAATCAACCTGGAAAAAATTCTTTAAAAATAATGGATCAGCTATTCCCACTACCGACCTGGTTACTCACTTTGAAGAAAATGTGAATACTGATGAGCCTTTGTTATTGATTTCTTTTGCCCGGTCAGGGAATAGTCCCGAAAGCAAAGCTACCATCCAAATTGCTGATGAGCTTTGTGATGAAGTTTATCATCTCATCATAACATGTAATCCGAAAGGCAAGCTAGCCCAATTAAGTGGAAACCAAAATACTTTCGTTTTCTTGCTTCCTTCTGAAGCTGAGGATCAAAGTCTTGTTATGACAAACAGCTTTACCAGTATGACCCTGGCAGCTATGCTTATCCCCAGGCTTATCACAGGTACAGACAAAGAAGCCTTAGAGCAACAAGTTCATATCCTTTCGGAATATGGCAAGTCTTTTATAAATCAGTTCAGTGAGCTTCTTTATAATATTGCCCAAGAAAATTTCAACAAAATTGTGTTTTTGGGAAGTGGTAATAAATTAGGGATAGCCCGCGAATCGCATCTCAAGGTGCAGGAATTAACGAATGGAAAGGTGATAGGTAAATATGATTCTTTCCTTGGTTTCAGGCATGGTCCAAAGGCTATTATAGATAGTCAAACACTATTGGTTTATCTCATGTCTAATCAAAGTAGGATACACCGATACGAGCGTGATTTAATTACTCAAATTCAAAGTCACGATATCGGACTTACCACGCTTTCCGTCTCGGAGCAGCCGTATGATTTCATCAATACTGACTATACAATAACCATTCATGAAGAGTCACAAATTGATGATGATCTGTGGTCTTTGCCCTGCATCATACCGGCGCAAATTATTGGATTTTATAAATCTCTTGCTCTCGATTACGATCCGGATAACCCATCACCCAATGGAACTATCTCTCGTGTTGTGAAGGGCGTAAAAATTTATAAGGATGCACCTCAAAAACAAGCATAATGATTCTCTCCGTTTGTGCCAATCCCTCTGTTGATTCTTTCTGGTCGATCGACTCTATCCATAAAGGTACAACGAACAGATCTACAGGTGAATCTTTTTTTCCGGGCGGAAAAGGCATTCATGTAGCCTTTGCGCTTCATGAACTGGATCAATCTGTGCAATTACTCGGCGTGTGGGGCGGCCCAACAGGCCAATGGCTTAAAGAGCAATGCCAGAAAAGAAATATCGAAACCATAGGTCCTGATGTAAAAAGTTGGACAAGAGTCTGTATCACTAACCAGACCTCCTCTGACTGGAATGATACAGAGCTGCTTGGCAGCGGTCCCACTATCGGACAACAACATATCAATACTTTCAATACTGCCTTTCAACAGGCTGTATCAAATCAAAAAATTGAGGCGATAACTGTTAGTGGATCAGTGACTGACGGAATGGATGAAAATATTTATCACGACTTGGTAGTACAATGTCAGGCTAAAGAAATACCTGTTTTTTTAGATGCTTCCGGAGCTTTGCTTGAAAATGCACTTCCGGCTCATCCCTATGCCATTCATATCAACCGGCATGAGGGTAAAGAGCTTTGCAGAAAAGATGATCCAATAGAAATCGTCCGCTGGCTCAGCAACTACTGTTCAGTGGCCGCCGTAACAGACGGGGCAAAAGGGCTTTATCTGCTTACAAATGGAGAGCTTCTGCACGCTTCGTGTCATCTGGATCCCTCAGATATTTATAGCACCGTCGGCTCAGGAGACTGCCTGCTTGCCGGACTTTGCCTGGCTACCCTGACTTCCGAAGAACCCGGTGAATGGGCAAGCCTTGCCACAGCCTGCGGAAGTGCTAACTGTATTCACCCCGATTTGGGCATGATATCAAAAGAAGATATATCAAAGTTGAAAGACAAGGTAAAAATAGAGAAGGTGACGTAACAATGGCAGACAACGCTACTTCTGGTCCGCTTTTGGTTATTGGTGAACTCAATATGGATCTAATCCTGAACGGTGTCGAATCTTTCCCCGAACTGGAAAAAGAAAAGCTGGCCGATGACTTTACTTTCACACTGGGAAGCTCTTCAGCTATTTTTGCTGCCAATATTGCACGACTTGGCACTCCAACCATCTTCTGCGGCATGATTGGTCGAGACAACTTTGGCGACACGGTGCTGCAACTGTTGCGCGATTTCAAGGTGGATACATCATTCATTGCTATCTCAGACCAATACAAAACAGGACTTACAGTCATCATTAGCCAGCAAAATGGGCGGGCGATGGTTACTTATCCCGGTGCAATGAAAAGATTTGGATTACCCGATATTCCCGATCAGGCTTTTAACAAAGCCCATCACCTGCATATATCTTCCATTTTCATGCAGCCGGAAATCAAAAAGAATCTGCCCCAAATTGTTAAAAAGGCAAAGAAAAACGGAATGAGCGTTTCTCTGGATACGCAATGGGATCCCGATGAACAATGGGATCTGAATATTAAAAAACTAGTGTCGGAACTGGACTTCTTCCTCCCCAATGAGGATGAATTCTTAGCTATTACTCAAAGTGAAAATCTTGAAGAAGGGATAAGCAAGTTGCAACCTCATCTGGCTGAGGCAGCCGTAATTGTTAAGCAGGGTAAAGAAGGGGCAACCTATTTCACCAAAGATCATACCCAGCATATATCCGGATATATAAATGATAAACCGGTAGATGCAATAGGAGCGGGAGACAGTTTTAATGCAGGACTCATCCACAGATTTCTTAAAGGCGATAGTATAGAACGGTGTATTCGCTTTGGAAATATTACCGGAGCAGTTTCTACTACCAGATCTGGTGGTACGGCCGCTATTCGAAATCTAAAAACCGTGAAAAAAACTGCACGTGACGAACTTTCAATAAATGATATCAATGACTTTACAGAATAAATTTTCCGAACTGCAGCAAAAAAATAAGGCTCTGTTAGCCATCAATTTTTACAACTTTGAAACTCTGTCAGCCACGCTCAAAGCTGCAGCTGCACAGAATACGCCGGTCATTTTACAATCTACCAGGCGGACTTTAGAGTATTTGGGACTTGAAGTAACAAGCAAGCTTGCAAGGGCGGCTATCCGTCAATACGACGTAGAAGCCTGGCTGCATCTGGACCACGCCCAAGACCTTAACCTTATACAGCGCGCTCTTGATGCCGGCTATGACTCTGTAATGATTGACGCAAGCGAAGAACCTATTGATGTAAATATTGAGAAGAGCCAAAAAGTGGTAAAAATGGCCGAGCCCTATGGAGCCAATGTGGAAGCTGAGTTAGGCTATATTGCCAAACTTGGTCAATCTAAAGAAGACGTTTCTTTTACCCAGCCCGATGAGGCCCAGTCTTTTGTAGATGCAACTGGCGTTAATGCTTTGGCTGTGGCTATCGGTTCGGCACATGGCTTTTATGATAAAGAACCAGAACTCGATATTGATCTCCTCAGAAAAATTCATGAAGCTACTCCGGCAGCACTAGTGCTCCATGGCGGATCAGGCATCCCGGATACACAAATACAGGCAGCCATTCAAAACGGTATTCGAAAAATTAACCTGGCTACTGAAGTTAAAAATGGTTTTATGAATACACTTAGAAAAGAGTTGCCAAAATCTGATGAAATCGATCTCAGAAAAGTTTTCCCAACGGCTATTGCACATGTTCAGGAACTATTGGAAGCTAAAATGATGATGATCAATAAGGGATAAGTAATGGAAGCTATTGAGTCTTTACCTAAAATTGATGCTCATATTCATTACAATGCCGACCGCTCTAATCTGCTGGAAATAGCACGGCAATTCAACTTTGAGCTGTTAACTATCAATACAGAGGTGCCGGATTTCCCCCCTATCGAAACCCAGCGACAGTTGGCTTTAATCCATAATGCCAAATCCGACGTGGATATCCATCATGCTACTACTTTTTCTTCAGAGAATATTTTTTCGGATGGATGGACTGAATCAACAATCTCGAAAATCGAACGAGACATAGAAGCTGGTGCTGTCGGCGTGAAGTTCTGGAAGAATATCGGCATGTCTGTACGTCGCGCCGATGGCTCATTTTTAATGCCCGATGCTCCTGAGCTTCAACCTGTTTTTGACTATCTCGAAAAGCAGCAAATTACGGTTCTCGGTCACCAGGGCGAACCCAAAAACTGCTGGCTGCCAATCGAAAAAATGACGGTCAAAAGTGATCGGGATTACTTTTCCGAACATCCTGAATATCACATGTACAAACAAGAAGAATACCCCAAATATTGGGAGCATATCGAAGCCCGGGATGCCATTCTCGACCGGTATCCAAAGTTGCGTTTTATTGGATTACACCTTGCCAGTCTTGAATGGAGTTTAGATGAAATTGCCACACGATTAGAACGCTACCCGAATTTAGCCGTTGATCTGGCCGAACGTATTAACCATCTATACTATCATGCAGCGCAAGACCGCGAAAAAGTCATCGACTTTTTCAATGCCTACCAGGATCGCATCATTTACGGCACCGATATAATTAATGCTCCCGACCAATCCCCAGAAACAATAAACGAAGAGCTCAACCGCCGCTGGACGGAACACTGGCAATTTCTGGCTACGGATAACTTCATAGATACAAATCAAATCATGGAAAAATTCAGAGGCCTGAATTTATCCGAAGCTGTGCTGGAGAAAGTTTATCGAGAGAATGCTAAGAACTGGTATGAAATCTAATCCTCCGATTATCCCTTTGCATGTTACTTTCTACTGTTGACTGGCTGATCATAGCAGCTTATTTGGTGTTTTCACTTGTTATAGGCGTATGGGTAGCCAAACAAGCCGGAAAAAATTCGACAGAATTTTTTGCAGCCGGTAAAAATATGCCTTGGTGGTTGCTGGGTATATCAATGGTGGCAACCACTTTTTCGACCGACACTCCAAACCTGGTAGCTGATATTGTACGAACCCAGGGTGTAGCCGGTAATTGGGCATGGTGGGCCTTTCTTTTGACAGGCATGCTTACGGTGTTTGTCTACGCGCAATTGTGGAAGCGGTCCGGAGTACTTACGGATGTCGAATTTTACGAACTCCGGTATAGCGGAAAATCTGCTGCTTTTCTTCGAGGATTCCGAGCAATTTATCTGGGATTTATTTTCAACATTATTGTAATGGCAACGGTGTCTTTGGCGGCAATCAAATTGGGTACCGTTTTAATGGGATTAACGCCCTTACAGACTATTCTGATAGCCGGTACAGTAACGGTGATTTATAGCTCACTTGGCGGATTAAAAGGGATTCTTATCACTGATTTCTTCCAATTTTTCTTGTCGCTTCTGGGTGGAATTGCCGCAGCTTATTATGCCCTTCAGCACCCCGATGTTGGAGGACTTCAAGGATTGATAGAACATTCAGAAGTCGCTTCCAAGCTAAATATTTTTCCAAATTTCAATAACACATCAGAAATGATAGGACTCCTTATTGTGCCGCTGGCAGTGCAATGGTGGAGTGTATATTATCCCGGTTCGGAACCCGGCGGAGGAGGATATATAGCCCAACGAATGTTTGCAGCTAAAAATGAAAATCATTCTGTAGGCGCTGTATTCTTTTTCAATGCAGCTCATTTTGCAGTTCGTCCCTGGCCCTGGATTATCGTAGGACTCGCTTCACTAATTGTATTTCCTGACATTGCATCCATGAAAGAAGCTTTTCCCGCAGGGGCTGACGTGGCTGCCCATGATATGGGGTACCCGGCTATGCTGACATTTCTGCCCACAGGACTAATTGGTCTGGTACTTGCTTCATTAATAGCCGCTTACATGTCAACAATTTCCACCCATTTAAACTGGGGATCATCGTATTTAATCAATGATTTTTATAAACGGTTTTGGCGTCCGGATGCATCAGAAAAAGAATTGGTTTTAGCGGGGCGTATTTCAACGGTATTGCTGATGATTTTTTCCGGCGCTTTGGCACTGGTGATGAGATCTGCTCTCGATAATTTTCAAATTTTGCTCCAAATCGGGGCAGGGACCGGGCTCATTTTTATCCTGCGCTGGTTTTGGTGGCGCATAAATGCTGCCAGCGAAATTGCGGCAATGATTATCTCTTTTTTAGTAGCCATCTATTTTCAGTTTTTCCATCACCTTACGCCTCTCCCTGATTTTACCAGCTGGCAAGAACTCATTACCGGAGTAGTGATCACCACAGCCGGGTGGTATATCACTATGAAACTTACAAGGCCGACCAGCATGGATAAAATGGTTAGTTTTATAAAACTGGTAAGACCCGGAGGACCCGGTTGGAAAAAAATCAGAAAAAAAGCTGTAGAAAAAGGATATGATTTAGATAAAGAAACAGATGGATGGGTTGTTCCCCAAGGGATCCTATGCATGGTACTTGGGACGATAGCAGTATATGGTGCATTGCTATCTACGGGATATTGGATTTACAGCAATGTTATGCCTGCCAGTATATTAACACTGGTCACCGTACTTGCCAGTTATTTCCTGTACTTCGCATGGCAAAAATTACTTAGCATGCGCTCCTGATGTTCCTTACACCTTGATCACCGAAATGTCTCTCTTCTTAAATCGCTCTTCATAATCAGAAGAAATTTCTGTATCAGTAATAATGGTATCGATCGGTGTTAAATCACAGATAAAAGAAAAGCTGTGCCGCCCAAATTTAGACGAGTCAGTAACGGCAATCACTCTGTTGGATCGCTCAACCATAAGTCGATTAAGCTGTGCTTCCATCGGATTCGAGGTAGTAAGTCCATGATCAAAATCCATCCCGTCCACTCCCAGAAAAAGAGTATCAAAAAAGTAGTTTTTCATCGTCCGCTCCGCTTCGGGACCTACCAGAGAGTATGATTTATCCCTTAGTACCCCTCCTGTGAGCATAACCTGTAATCCCGATACTCCGGCCAGCTCCAATCCAATGTTAATAGCATTTGTCATGACGGTTAAATTCGTCTTGTTCTTCAACCGCAATGCAATCTCTCGTGTTGTAGAGCCGGAATCCAGAATTATTGACTCCCCGTCATTAATGAGACTAACTGCATGCTCCCCAATTCGCTTCTTTTCCTCTACATGAATTTTCTTCTTCTCTTCAATTGAAGGATCGTTATATACGTTATTCCTAAGTAATGCCCCTCCATAAGTTCTGTCTATTAATCCCTTTTCTTCAAAAAAATCGAGATCATTTCGAATTGTTACAGTTGATACATCAAACTCCTCACTTAATTCATCTACCCTAACAGAACCCTCATTTTGGATCTTTTGAATTATTTTATCTCTTCTGTCAACTGTTGATTTCATATTCTTTCTATTCAGTTATTTCTCCTTAGCAGTAAAGATAAAATAAATTTCATTTCCTTTGGAACTGCAAGAAAAATTAACAATCCAGTAAATAGCTACAGATGAGGCTTCAATTTTTGGAGTATGGATCTATCTACTTACCAGAAGGTTTTGCAAAATCTTGTGTCATCCTGTCTGCTGGATCAGGTCTGCTGCAAAGCTACCGAGATCAAATATATCAAAAGTTATCGCCACCGCTTTCTTCATTATACTAATTTGCCTAAAGAATATTTTCCGAAATATTATCCGCATAAGTACGGCTGACTTTGAGCTCGGTGTCATCTGTCAACGTTGCCATAAAACCCCCGTATCCATCGGGTTTCAGATCCTTCAGAGATGAAATAGCAATAGCATGCGAACGGTGCACGCGTATAAAATTATCCGGATTCAGCCGCTCCATCAGTTTTCCGATTCCGACACCGCACAAAATCTTTTTATCTGCATAGTGGATCCGCGAATAGTCCCCCTCAGCTTCGATCCATAGAATATCTTCTACGGCGACGGGGATGATCCGACCACGACTTCGAACAAATAGCTGCTTTGGATACTCCTCATCTCTCTTAACCTGTTGCAACAGCGCACGAATTCGCTCTTGCTGGTTCACGTCACCAGCGATTTCTCTTACACGCTCCAGAGCTTCCATGAACCGTTCCCTGGTATAAGGCTTGAGCAGATAATCAACCGCATTGATATCAAATGCACGAATAGCGTACTTGTCATAAGCCGTGGAAAAAATGATATGGGGCAACTCATCAAGCTGATCAATCAACTCAAAGCCCGACATTTGCGGCATCTGGATATCCAGAAATACCAAATCGACCTGGTTTTTCTTCAGGTATTCCAACGCTTTTTGTGGATTTCCGAATGACCCTGCTATTTCTACCCAATCGACTGCTTCAAGATATTCCGACACCACCTGGCGTGCCGGGGGTTCGTCATCTACAATAATCGCCCGAAATTGCTTCATTGGCTATCACCTCCCAGAGGAATGCGAAACCATACTTTGGTGCCATGCGGATCTATCGATTCAAACTGCAATTTCGAATCCTCGCCATATCTCTTTACAAGGTGCTCATCAGTATTACGAATACCAATACCATTCGAAGATTTGGCCTCTTCAGGATCAGCCAAACCACGTCCGGTATCTGTAACCACAACCTTCATGTAATCACTGTTATGGGTAAGGCATATTTTTATTGTGCCTCCTTTATCAGTGGGAGCAATGCCATGCTTAACCGCATTTTCGACAATTGGCTGAACGATCATCGGAGGAATCTCTACATTCCGCAACTCCTCATCCATATCAATTTTGTATTGCAGCCGATCACCAAAGCGGTGTTTTTCAAGATCCAGATACCGCTTTACTAACTCTATCTCTTCGGATAGGGCCACCCATTCTTTTTCAAAACTACCAATAGAATAACGCAGCATATCCGAGAGACCGGCAATCATTTTGCGCGTTTGATCAACATCTTTCGAAACCATGGCATTAATACTATTAAGCGTATTAAACAGGAAATGAGGATTCAATTGCGCTTTTAAATTGGCAATCTGCTGCCGGTTCGAAAGCTCACGAAGCTCTGCGGCCTGTTGCTCTCGTGCTTTGAGTTTTTGAAGGGAAACAATTACATGGACGATTGAGAATACAATTACATATTCAAAAAAAGAAGAAAGTATAATCCAAAGACGATCTTCTATAAAACCACCGCCCTTTAAAAATTCGAGTCCAAAAAACAGATCAAACAAAAAGAGATATCCATAGTACCAGATCACCGAATAGACAACCGCCACCAAAAGATGAAGACCTAACTTTATCCAGCCGTTTATATCATGTAATTCCCGGACCACCAAATACCAGCTGCCAAAAAGCAGAATCAGCTTGATAAAAGTACTCAGGGTGGTTCCCAGTAAAGCTGCCAGGAAAGGTATATTTTCTGCATTTGAAAGCAGGGCGGTATAAGACAATGTATAAAGAAGGGCTATAAGCAGCGACAGTGCCATGCCCCACCAAGTTACTTGTGGCTTTTCCAATTCAAGATCTGAAGTGTTCAATTTATTTCTCATAATACATCAACTAGAAAATACTACCGGCAGTATCATCGTAATGCCATGCACAAGGGCGGGAGCCAGAAACGAGCCTCCTTGTTCACGAATCACGCCAAACGCCAATCCTGCAATAAAGGTCCAGAATCCCCACGACCATTCCATTGGGTTTTCACCCGGACTAATGACATGGATAAGTCCGAACAGTGCCGACGTGATTATTAGTCCCCATCCGAATCGGAAATTCAATAATTCCAATCGTTTTTCAAAAGCCATGTTTAACCGAGGCTGCATATATCCGCGGAAGAAAAACTCTTCCATAAAACCAACAAACACAAGGGCAATAATAATATTAGAGACTAAAGAATTCAGCGGATATAAAAGGGCAACAGACAACAATCCGCAGATAAAAATCCAGCCGGCAATACGTGCATCACTACCTGAAAATCCACGTTCTTTAATTGTGGATTTATCTTTAAACAGCCAAAGTAAACCTGCAATTGCCACCAAATAGAAGGCAGCAATAATGACAGCTCCTCCCCAATCCGTAAATCCGAGATCGAACATTTCGGCAATTGGGAAAGCAAAGGTGGCGGGGAACATCACTGCCAATGCTTTTATACCCAACCATAACGACTTTTTGATTGTTGAGCTTTTAAAAATAATAGAACTGGCCGGCCCCGCTTTTCCATGCACATAAGCTAACAATACCGTTGGGAGCGCCATGTAAATCATAGCACTTAGTATTGCTCTGCTCATAAATTCTCGCTGCCACTCTTTGAATCCGGGTATCAGCTCATTAATCCACATAAGCCCAATGATACTGGCGTATGCCAATACAACTTCACTTATGGCAAGCAACTTATTTTGATACTTGGTGCTAATTTCTTTCGATTTGGTGGAGGGGTGAATATTATCCATAACGCGCTTACCGTTTTTGATTAAATAATGATCGCTTAACCTGAAATACTCTTTATTTTTGTACCTGGTATTTCGAGCGGAATCCACCGGCTGGCGGAGGAAGTCGAGAAATCTCCTTTCTCGGATAGAGGATTTCTCCGCTCAGAGCCCCGAAAGCTTTCGGGGCCGCTTTCCAGTCGAAATGACAATATTTTTTAATCTGATTTTTCCGCTAGTTCAGGTAAAAGAAGATTCTTTACCCAGGGATAGCCGGGTTTGACTTCCAACGCCTGCTGATAAGCCGCTTTGGCTTGCTCATACTCTCCAGCCTCATTATAGGCTTGTCCCAGCCAGGCATACACTTCGGCATCACCCCAGCGCGGAGCGTAGGTATTGGGCGGCTGCCAGCTTTCAAACAACTCTATTGAACGCTCAAAACCTTTGATCGCCCCTTCGACACTTCCACCGAACATGGAGGGTTTAAAAAGTGTACCAATTGCATCAAGCAATACCACACGGGGATTATCGGGGGCCAGTTCTTTGGCTTTACTCATTGCATTGTCGGATTTGGGACCGTATTTCATCCCCGAAAAGATGCCGGTGGCTTTCATTCCGTAACAACTTCCCAGCATTGCATGGGCTTCGGCAAAATCAGGATCCAGCTCTACCGCTTTTTCAAACATTGTCACAGCTTCATCCTGATATTTCTCCTGTTGATCTTCGCCGATATTCGGAAATGAACTCTGCAATCGATAGTTGGTATATCCGCGGTAGTAGTACGCATATTTTTGTACCTGGAGATTTTCATTTTCGGCCAGTAAATCTAATTGTGCATTTAGTTCAATAAGTTTTTCAGGCTCGAGCGAATCTACCGCTGTCTCAATCGTCTGACGAATATCAACAAATTGGTCGGCTTGCGCCAACATCGAATATGGAATGAGCAACAGACATAAGCATTGGATAAAACGTGTTAGATACTTCATAGATTTATCAATTTAGAGTTCAACATTAACTGTAGCACCGGCATATACAAACCGGCTGTAATTGCTGTATATAGGTGTACGCTCGGAATAATCATTGTTGTAGGTATAATCCATTACATTATCGCGGTCAAACAAATTGGACACAGATGCATAAAAAATGACGGACCAATTTTCGGCAGGAACCCAATAATAGCTGAGATTTAAATCCACACGCTGAAAATTCGGAAGACGTTGGGAATGCACCTTCCCTTCGATAGGAATAAAGTACTTCTCTGATGTAGGTTCAGCACCGATAATAGGGGTAAACGGACGTCCGGTGGAATAGCGATATGTTATACCGCCGGAAAGCATGCCTACTATTGTCGCCTTGGCCACTACATTTAAATTGTGGGTAATATCAAAAGCCGAAGGAGCATAGTTATGATTTATACCGTCAGCTGTTTGGCGTGGCTGCAAGCGTTTGGATCGCAAAAAGCTGTATGAAATCCATCCATTAAAGGGCGTGCGCAGATAGTCGGAATATTTGAAAAAGAGATCCGTCCCGTATGCTTCTCCATAACCGGCGTTACTGAAATTCTGCTGCTCATCCTCAATGATCAGATCGTCATATGATTTATAATATCCTTCAGTGCGTATGTGAAAAAGGTTTTTCTTGAATTCGTAAGCTGCGATATAGTGCCATGACTGTTGTGCTTTTAAATCTCCATTACCGGTTGCCGAATTATATTGAAATGGGTCTGCATATTGATGATAGCGCCCGGTTGCCAATCGGATACTGCTGTGTCCAGTCGGCTGATATTGCAGTGAAATTCTGGGATCGACCGTCCAGTCACTGGATCTATTTTCGTAATCGGAACGCACACCCAGTCTAAGCTGTAACCGGGATAATAACTGATATTCGGTTTCAATGTACCCTCCCAATCTTTGTGTGGATTTCTCTTCGTTGATAAACCGGAAATCGGCGGATGGATCAAGGAGATCCTGATCACCGGGTACCTGGCCAGAAAAATGATCGCCTACATGCACCCACTCCACCCCTCCATACCACGTAACGTTTTCCCATCCGGTAAACTCGATATCGGTACGCCATTTATAAGTACGGTCTTCTTCGTTCAGATCAAGTCCGCCTAATTGTTTGTTATTTTTGTAGCGATTCATGGAAAAGCTTGTCTTGAGAAACCAATCACTCCACAACTGCTTCCACTGCAAATTATGAAGGCGATTTTGTTCGTCACCGCGGTAGGTTCCTTCAAAAGAAGGCTGGGGCACACGAACTCCCAACCGGCTGGTATTCATGTAGTTAAATAATTTAATAGTTGTCCCTTTATATGGCTTGGCAATCATACTTAGATTCCCATCTCCACCCATCGGAGCCTGCTGAAACTCATCCGCCAAACCATTGACATCAAACATAAAGCGGGTTAAGCTGCGATTCCCTGAAAAACGAACGCCCAGCTTATCCGACAAAAGTGGTACCGCACCACCCGCTGACAATGCCGCCATACCAATATTCGCATCGAGTTGTGTGCCATCCGGCATACCTTTCGATTCCATTGCCAACACTGCTGACATCGCATTGCCGTATTTTGCACAAAATCCACCCGTAGAAAAACTGGTGCCCGAAACCAGGAAAGGTGGAATTGTACCGAATGCACCTCCCGTGGGGCTTTCATATTTATAGGGATGCACAACTGATGCCTGATCGAGGATGAAGGATACCTCACTTACATCACCTCCTCTGACAAAAAGGCCCGATCCTTCATCAACATTTGAAACCCCGGGAAATGTCTGAAGAGAACGAAAAATATCTGCCGCTGCACCGGGTGTCGTCACCACTTCCGTAGGCGATAGTGTGACGCCCTTAGTATCTCCCGTCGTAAATGCACCGGCAGTAACGGTAGCTTCATCAAGTGATGTACTTTGCCGTTTTAACTGAAAATTGAGCTTCACCACTTCTCCGGCAGATAATGTTACCTCTTCTTCAACAGGAGCATATCCAACCATCGAAACGATGATTGTTATCACCTCCGAAGCCGAAACTTCGAATCGAAACTGACCATTGTCGTCGGTTGCATCTCCAATGGTTGTCCCTTTAACCATCATATGAGCCAAGTAAAGCGGCTCACCTTCTTCGTCCAACACTTGACCCTCAACAATTGCCTTTGTGTCGCTGCCTTGCCCTTGTACTGGACAGACAATCGCTGTGAGGCACAGGCAAAAAATCAAGCAGGAAACTGCTCCTTTGCTAAATAGGTGAACACACTTCATCAGACACTGCTTTTGCTTCGAACTTTAATGCTACTCCGAAGGTAACATGCAGCGTCTTACTTCAACCACTTTTATCGACAAGCCGCAGAATTAATCGATAACTCGCAGTGGGAGTAGTCAATCCCAACTGTTAAAACAAAGGGTGGAAACATCAGGATTAGCTACTTAGTAATCTTTTAGGATTGAAATTACAAAGCCGGATAAATAAAAAATTCAGTAATATCTGTCATGCTTCATTACCAAAATTACCATACAACTCCAGCTTTCTATCTAGGAGGATAAGCTACCTATAGATTTCTTGGATCCTGCTTGTTCCAGATCATTATTCGTATCCTCTTCGCTGGATGATTGATAAATTTGATATCCACACTTTTCCATTAGTGAATTTATTGATCTTACGACAGCCCCATTATCATAGTACCATTCATGGTAATCGGCTCTGTCTAAATCGTATTTATCAATTTTAACATGATTACCAGGTTTTTCACACATGAATTCGAGCACCCACCGGTCATTAATAAGATCGGTACTTAACCTATTGATCTCTTTGCCCATCAAATGATTTGTTGTTGTTGTAAGCAGGTCAACACCGGTAGCATATTTTATTAATCTCCAAAGATGGCAGCCATCAAGTCGGGGAGCGGTCTCAATAAGTTTCGGTTTATTTCCTTCCAGTTTGATTTGTGAATACAGAGGACCATTTTCAATCCCGATCTCCTCAACTACATCCGTAATTAACTGGAAAATACGGCTTTCGCTTTCCGGATTAGTAAATTGAGAAGGAACCCGGTGTTTATGAATGATTCCTGTTGGGTATTGAGGCCAAACGATACGATCACTAATCATATTGAAACGAATCTCCCCGTCTAGCAGATATGTATTAACTGAAACTTCGGGTCCTTCTATATATCGCTCGGCTATAACCTTACCTTCTCTTGAAAACTTTACAGAGGAACAAAATTTTTGCTCTAACTCCTCCTTATTCCGAACCAGAAAAACTCCACGCTGGCCCTGATTATCAATGGGTTTAATAATACAGGGGAAGTAAAAGTCATCTATATCTGCAGGAGCAGATAACACCTTGTATTCTATGTTACCTTCGATACGTTTAAGTTTCTTTCGTAACAGACTTTTCTTATGGCAGCTCTTTGCCACATCGGCACTTATAAAAGTGGGAAGTCCCATTTTCTGACTTACCCAAGCCGATGTAATCATCCCCAAGTCGGAACCTATAGAATAAACCAGAGAAATATCATGTTTTCGTGCATAGTCTAAAACAGCCCTCTTATTCTTAATATCTATAACTGCAAAATGGTCGGTGTATTTTTTTCCCTTTCCCTCTGCCTTATAACTTAACCCATGTACGGTATGGTTTTGTGCTAAAAGCTTCAGCATATCAACTTGTACCCCACCAGTACCTAAAATCAATACATTCATATGTTAATCTCTCTCTTTTTTATACTTATTAGACAATTATTATTACTTATTGAACAGTTATTTTTTGTCTCATTCTGTTAAACAGATAGCTTATTCCTTCACTTGAAATTCTTTCTCTTAATCTAACAGCTCGCTCATAGTAAGGGAACAACTTATACAGGCCGGTAATAGCATAAAATCGGGATGACAGCGGAAGCGAAAAATTTTGCTGCTCAGCAAATGAAATTATTTCATTTGTAAGCGGCTTGTTCTCCTTAAGTATAGTAGCAATAAATCTATTACGATGAGACCTATATAACTCAAGATCAAACATCCGATCATATCTATCCAGTTGACCTGCAATTTCAAGTCTTAACAATGTTCTCATACACTTCCAGCAAGTAGAGCAGTTTATCGCATCAACTTTCTCTGCTTCTTTGGCTTTAACACATATATCCAGCAGGTCCCAGGAATCTTCGATTTCTGCAACTTTCAATGTTTTTTCGACGCGGGTATATTCACTACCCGACGATATCACATCCAATGACTTTGTTGAAAACAACGGCAACAAAAAAGGCTCGCACTGTGGCAATTCTCCTTCCGTAGTTCCAGTAGCACTAAAATCATATGTAGAGGCATAATAATATCGACCAATTCCTTTTTTCAGCAGGTGAGCAACAGAAACATTTCTTGGGGTATGCGTATCTACAAATTTGTATTCCAAATCAACATAAAAACTATCCAGGTTTGAATTGACAGCCAGTATGGGTAGTCCGATTCTCTCTGCCAAGGATTTAACCCGGGAAAAACGTTTATTGAATAAAGATTCTCCTCCCGCTCCATGAGAGCCTACATTATTGAAAAGCAAATGAGTTAGTTGAAAACCATCGGGTAGATCATCAGAATAATAGTGATCAGCCAGTACACAAAAAGAATCTATACCACCGGAAAATCCGGTTGCCACCCCCTGTGATTGCTCATTGGTATTCGATAGTTTCCGGGGATTTATCTGAATCTTGTGCAGTCCCGGAAAAACGGATTGTATTACAACCTGGATACGCCTTTTCAAATGATAATAAAGCTCCTCTGAAACGGCCGCTTCAATCTCAATATCCTCACCATGGGCCATTGCGGGAAAGAGCAGAGCCACAAGAGCAACGTCAGCCGAATCCGAAACCATTTCTCCATATTTTTTATCAACACTGTACCATAAATTCCTTTCTCCTGATGATCTTGTCACATTTACTTGATAAAGAACCTTTTCTCTCCTTTGAGCAATGGATGGCTTGCCTATTTTCATATATTACTTTCGGCCTCTCTCTTATTAATAAATTCAACTTCTTAAAAGATAAACTGGCTGTGCTATTGGGTCTTCTGCATGTAATTTAAATTCAAAAATTGAGCCAAGTTACCGACCTGCTATCAAAATATCATAACGAACTTTTACCCCTAATTCGGACTTCCGAATTGGGTTAGGCATTGGGCAAATAGGTACATAATCTAGTACGGGGTGAGTAAAAATTACTCTTTTTTTAAGTGTGATTATTAAGTTTCCCAACCTTTTCCAACAACGAACAAGTGACTAGCACCGTCAGTTAGGAGATCTTCTAATTAGCTAACTGACACCTTCATTTTTGTGGATAATAACTACACATAATCCATTCAAAAAACCTTCATCAATCTCTCCCATATCGAAACAATATAGTATCCCCTAAGGTTACAAATAAAAACTAAACCAAGAGTTAAAGAGAGGGAATATTATGAAAGCTTTATGCTGGTTCGGACAAGATGATCTTCGAGTCGAAGAGGTACCCGACCCCAAAATTTTTAATCCGCGCGATGCCATCGTCAAAGTAACTTCAACGGCTATATGCGGATCCGATCTGCACCTGTTCAATGGATTAATGCCCACCATGGAAGAAGGTGACATACTCGGACACGAATTTATGGGTGAAGTAATGGAAGTGGGCGACGGCGTAGACAACCTGGAGGTGGGAGATCGGGTCGTTGTGCCGTTCACGATCTCGTGCGGAAGCTGCTTCTTCTGTGAGAAAGGACTTTATTCGCTTTGCGACAACTCAAATCCCAACGCTGATAAAGCACGCACGGCAATGGGACATTCACCGGCCGGACTATTCGGTTACTCCCATATGATGGGTGGATACTCTGGTGGACAGGCCGAATTCGTGCGTGTACCCTTTGCTGATGTGGGACCCATCAAAGTTCCCGATCATGTAACCGATGAGCAGGTTCTTTTCCTGTCGGATATTTTCCCCACTGGCTATATGGCCGCAGAACAGGCCGAAATTGAGGATGGTGATACGGTAGCTGTCTGGGGATGCGGGCCTGTAGGTCAATTTGCCATTAAAAGCGCATGGATGTTTGGTGCCGAACGGGTAATTGCCATCGATCGAATTCCGGAACGCTTGAAAATGGCGGAAGAAAAAGGAAATGCTGAAACGATCAATTTTATGGAAAAGGATGTTTATGAAAAATTAATAGAAATGACCAACGGGCGCGGTCCTGATCGTTGTATCGATGCCGTTGGTACCGAGGCACACCACCGTGGAAGTTTCGACGCGCTCATGGATCGGGCCAAGCAAGCTCTCTATCTCGGCACTGACCGTCCGCATGTGCTTCGGGAGGCGATCATGTGCTGCCGAAAAGGAGGCACAATTTCGGTACCTGGTGTGTATCTCGGATTCCTTGATAAGATCCCATTTGGTGCCTTCATGAATAAGAGCCTGTCCATGAATACCGGACAAACCCATGTGCACCGCTATCTGGAACCACTGCTTAAAAAAATTGTAGAGGAAGAGATCGATCCCTCGTTTGTCATATCACACACTATGAGTCTCGAAGAAGCACCGGAGGCATATGAGATGTTTCGTGATAAAGAAGACAACTGCACCAAGGTAGTATTAAAACCTTGACTGTCTTTCAGGTATCCATTCCCAGCCGATGGCTGGACTTGCCATCTGCTGGGTAAAAGCAGCAGTAGATTCTTCAGTTCTGGATTTCATATCCTGTAGATGAATCATCAGGCTAAGAAGAAAAACCGAAAGCTCACTTGAAGTGAGCTTCCCAAAAAAATATTCTTAGCCCACGGATTCATCCGTGGGTAATAATTCAATAACTATTTCTTCTTTATCCCGATCTTGAAATGCTATACCAAAGGCAGATAAATCCATCGTTATGAGGAGGCTCTACCTCCGAACATCAGCGGAGTCTGATAGCCGCTTTCGCGTATCACTAGCCAAAGCAACAATTTGTGAGCTAATTTGCGAATCCTTTGCCATGACAGATCTCTCCGCTCCCTTCGGTCGGTCGAGATGACGTCGAGGTTTTTTACCTCATGCCAAAGGCTTTGTACTCAGCCGATAGCTGGACTTCCATCTGCTGGGTAAAAAAGCAGCAGTAGATTCTTCAGCTCTGAATTTCATATCCTGAAGATGAATCATCAGGCTAAGAAGAAAAACCGAAAGCTCACTTGAAGTGAACTTCCCAAAAAAAATATTCTTAGCCCACGGATTCATCCGTGGGTAATAACCCGTAATTTGCCCTGAATTTGCTGCTTAAAACTCTTTCAGAAGCAGCAGTGCAATTACTTTGTTCATCAGAAATGTTTAGCTTATACCGCTTATTATGAACAATTAAAGAATAATTATGGAGTTAATACCCGAATGGGCACCGAATTTCCACCCGATGGTGGTGCATTTCCCTCTCGCTCTCTTATCAATCGCCTTACTATTTGACCTGGTGACATTCTTTCTGCCGGAAAGAGCAAAAAGATGGGGGCGTTCCACCACGCTTTCGCTTTACGTAGTGGGAACTTTATCTGCCATTGGTGTGTATTTTACCGGGCAGGCTGCGGCCGACAGCGTGTTCATGCCTGCCGAGGCTCAGTCGGTGCTCAACTCTCATGCGGATTGGGCTCTGCTGACCGTCTGGTTCTATTGTATTTATACCATCTTAAGATTATTGGCGGCATGGTTATTAAGTGGCACCCATCGCACCAAAGTGCATGTTGTATTTTTTATTCTCTCGATGGTGGGCGTGTTTATGCTGTATGAGACTGGCGGTTATGGCGCCCAAATGGTCTTTCAGCACGGAGTAGGAGTCCAGGCTTTGGAGGAGGCAGAAGAAGAGCAGATAGCTTCGGATACCGAAGAAGAATTGGCAACTGCTTTTAACCTACAGCAAAATGGCGATTGGACTTGGAATATTGACGAGGGTGCCCTGCAGACATTACAGGAAAATTTTCGATTTTTGGAGGGAGATATTAACGGTATAGAATCTGTAGCAGCAGAAAATGGATCTTTCATCCTTCAGTTTTCATCAAAAGATCTCAATCAATTTATAGTTAGCGAAGAGACATACCAGAACGTGCAGGTTGACTATTATCTTGATCTGTCAGAGTTCGAAGGCACGCTTACGCTGGTTAACCATCTGCAGGACACCAATAACTACGATTACGTTTCCATTACCAGCACCGGAACTGTAGAGCAGGGACGTGTTTCAGATGGTGAAATTGAGGTATTTGAGACGGGCAGTACCAATGTGTCCGATCCTATTTTCGTTCGCACGGTGGCTAATGGTACGCACTTCCGTGGATATGTTGACAAGGAGATGATTGTCCACGGACACGGGGATGCTCCGGAGGTCGGCTCCGTAGGCTTAAAACTGGATGGCAGCGGTACCTTGCTGCTGGAGAGAATAGAATTGACTCAGCTGGATGGAGAATAGTACATCAATTCTATATGGTTGCTATCATAGCTTTTACGAGTTAACAGCTACTTTAAATAGGGTTTTAATGAGCTCACTATTACCAATCTGTGACAAATCATTAACAGCTAACTTTGTCAGCCTTAATAATTTCTGCAGGCTTCTGCGCAATCACGACAAGCTTCAGCACATTCTTTGCAATGATTGTGATCGTGATTTTCACATTCTTCTGCACAGGCGTCACAAATATCTGCACACAGATCAACAGCGGATGGTGCATAACTTGAATCTCTGGCTATATATGTGATTGCCAGCCCGCAAATGTCGGCACAGTCTCTGTCCAGGCGAATGCAATCTTCCAATTTGGAGGGGATTTATGGAGTTAATAAAACATCCTTCCCGAGTCATTGGCCAAATAAGGGAATATTTTTTGCTAAACTGCAGATTCTCTGCTGTAGGATACTCCGGGAACAGTATTTGTCATCAAAGCAGCTCCAATTTCCAGTAGACCTACAATCAAGTGAGGATAAACCACCACATCAGCGAAACCGAACAGCCATGGAGATACAGCCAGGAAGAAACCGGCGATACCATCCAGCCATAAATGAGTGGACATAGATATGGTTGGCACCATTCCCATCTCATACCTTGTAATTATACTATACAAGATAACTCCAACTCCTAATATAATCGGGATCCACATTGCGGCTCCACCATTAGCAAAATTAAAAACCCATGGTGAAATAATTAGTAATATACCTATAACGTAGTCTAAAATTCCGTGCGTTCTCGTTGATATAAATCTCATAGCTATTTTATTCTTTAAACTCTCTCGCTTTTTAGAATTATATACGTACCTATACTAAAAGTTCCCAATATCGGCAATAAACAGGTACTAAAATGCACTGGGCAAAACCAACCACGCCCGAGAAGTAAGTATTGAACGCAGAGCAGAGAAGTGTCGATTTCGAAGTATTATATTTTTTCAACATTCAATTTCGATATTCTGCAACATACTACCTGCTAATCTTGCTACTATTCTAAGTAAGAGCGTTTACCCTGCAATGAGTCTCTTCTCACAATTATTACAGATATTAAATACCACAAAAACGTACAACAGAATTTCCTCAAGCTTATCATACATAATTCTATTTACTCGCTCATCTGCGTTACTGATATTGATTTGCGAACAAAACTATAAGCAAAATTAATAGACTAGAGATGGCTAATTTCAGAGACTTGGACGACCTGTTTGAGCACCAGATTAATCATCTTTATGATGCTGAAACACAACTCATAAATGCACTACCCGACCTGGAAGGATTCGCTTCTGACCGGGAGCTCATGAGTGTTTTTTCAGAGCATTTAAAAGAAACCGAAAATCAAAAACAGCGCCTCGAAGAAATTGCTGACTCGCTTGATATTGAACTAAACGCCGAAAGATCCGAAGCAATCTACGGTCTCATGGATGAAATCAGAACACTTTTCAGCGACTACGCCGATGCCGATGTCAACGACGCTGGCCTAATTACCTATGCTCAGCGTATCGAACATTACGAAATTGCAGCATACGGAACACTCGTGGATTTTGCGAAAACACTGGATCACGGAGAGATTTCCAACACGTTCCGGAATTCACGCGATGAGGAAAAACAAGCCGATAAAAGGTTGAATGAAATCGCTGGCAAAATTAATAATCAGGCCAGAGGATAGACACAAAGTCTTAAATCATGAAATTTTCACCGATTTATTCAGTAGTTGCTTAGCCTCTTTTCCGATATTCCGGGCATGCTCATGTTTCTCATTCATGGCAGAATAGAGTCCCAGATCAAGAAGATGATAAACTCTGAACAGGCGGAGTAACTCTTCATCGGGCTTTTTCCCATATCCTTTTACCATTAACCGGCCAAAACTATCCAGGCAATTACCTTTTAAATTGCCCCCCGCAAAGAGCGGGTGATGCAGGGTAATAGCCCTGGCAAGATCGAGCTCCCAGCGGCCGCCGGCGGCTTCTTCCAAATCCAACAGACCCATACAGTTCACACGCTCACCGTTATAGGCACAAAGCACATTCCCGATATGAAAATCATTGTGAACTAACGTGGCCTCTTGCTTCTTCTCCTGCACACTTGCTGCCAAATCCATCAGCTCATAAACCACCGGCAAAATATCAGGCCATTTTGCACCCATCGTCGGCTCGAGTCGCTCACATAAATCGCTGAACACATAATCCGCGGCAGAACTGTACGATTCTTCGCTGTTCAGGGCCCCATAACCAGATACATTGATGCTGTGCATCTTTTTGAGTAGTCCTCCGAGACCAACCGCAACATTCTTTTTCTGGGATCGGGAAAGCTCGGGCCACAAATCCTTGAGAGTGGGAGCAGACAGATACCAATAGGCCAATGTTGGCATCTCAGTTATTTCGTTCGGAATAGCTATGTGTTGAGGTGCTAATATATCAGTATGCTTCCGTAACAACTTTGAAGCCCACCGTGCACTGCGGAAACGCGGAGCCGCCCAGTCGTACTGTGACTGTTTCACAATCATGCTGCGGCCGCTGTCAAACTCAATACGCACGAGCTTATTGCTGTAACCCGAAAGTGTACTGACATTGGTTAAATCCGCATTAGCCTTTGATTTCAAAAATTGAAGAACCTCCCGAGAAAGATGATCATGGAAATGATTTATACTTTCTGGTGAACTTTGATCTGTATATGCCGATGCTGCAGAGTTGCTATTCTCAGCCATGAGTGTATTTTGTATTTAAAATCGAATTATTCCCAGACGCCTTCTCGGCCGCAATCCCACGAACTTCTAGGACCTCTAAGTGATTATAAAGATTGGACTTATCTGGTCGAAATATATAAAAAATATTAGCGTAGAAAAGTTTCGATCTGGAAATCCTTTATTCTAATAATAGCACGCGGATGACACAGCTTGTGTTGTTGACCGCTGGTAATTTTACTATCGAAAACACAGATAAATACTATGATTGGCATCTCGACTTCGGGAGAGATCTTTATTTTTGAATACAGACAAAATTTTTATGTCGGCCTCTAAAGATAGACGATTCCTGAATTCGAATGGTGAAAAAACGAAGTACAAAGACTTAACTACATTAAAACTTCGCGGGGCTGGCGCTCACGCTTTTCGAGAGTAAAAGCCAAATTCCTATAATTCTCCCCTTCACAAAGGGGAGATGTTAAGAGGGGTTTCAGATGTTTAAATCCCTGAATTCGGCAATGTAAAAGTCCCCTCCTGGGAGGGGTGCTCTCGACAGCTGTCGGGAGCGGGTGGGTTCGGAACAGGCTATTCAGATTTGGATAAGCAGCGGAATTATTCTATACCACTCATCCGCACTACTGTAGACTCACAATTCTGAAGCCGCAAAGTTAAACCAGCGAAGTTGGCAACCAAAGTCTATCCGGGGTTCCGCACACATTCGTTTTACTAAGGTACACTCCACAACTTTATACCAGACTCTACAAAACCTTCTGCTGAAGCGACGGTAATTTCTTCTCGGTTTCTTTTAAAGGATACCCGATCCGCTTCAACAAATCTTCCGTCACCGAGGTCATTTGTGTAATTATCTCCTGGGGCATATTGTCAAACCACTTATAATGACGAGCTTTTCTCACGTGCTGCGGACTTTCCTCGCGCAGCTGCTCAGAACTTACATTATAAGCAATCTGCTTGCGCTGATCTTCAGAAAAAGAAAGACCGAGATAATCCAGGAGAACAGCAAGCTCTTCATCAAAACACTGCTGCAATCGCTCATAAAACAGGATCAGAATATCATGGCGCGACGCTTGCCGCAGGTATTCCTCAACATGACCTTTCCAATTACGCGCAATCGTTTCGGCTTCTGCCTCAAGGTACTGCGAGGGCGATTCGTGCCAGGTGGGATAGTGCTTTTGCATATAAGACGTGAATGCAAAATCAGCTTTGGACAGAGCTACATCACGAGGATCACGTATAATGTACACAATGTTGTCGAGCATCGGGAAAACCTGCTCGCTGGTAGCACAGTAGTTGGAATGCGACCAGAGATGGGTATTACTGTTGATATATCCTTCCAGATCCTCAATCCGCTTTCGAAAAATTGAGCTTATCCGGAAAAAACACCCCTTGTATAGAATATCGATCATATTGATATCCACCTGCTCGGGATAACTCAGCTCCCATTCTTTTGCTATTGGATAAATCGGATGCTGCTGTATAAAATTCTTCTGCTTGATTCCCGCTATATCCAGCGACTCCTGGATGATTTTATACAGCCAATAGTTACCGCTTTTAGGATATCCTATTTGCAGAATTTTCATAACTGAACGTCTTTATCGCAGTAAATGCAAATTCAATAACCAGAAATTTTGTAAAACCGAAGGTGTCATCCTGTCCCGAAAACTTTCGGGACAGCATGACATAGATAGTTTTGCAATCCCCCTGACAAAAATAAATGACCGGATAATTCACTGAATCTTCTTTTGATAACTATCCTGCCAGTCTCGACCGATGGCAGAGAGATACTCTGATTCATTCCAGGTACTGCTTACTCCGGGATTGTCGTGGTCTGGTTTACAAAGAAAAATCTCCCTCTCCGGTCGGTCGGTAATTTGAAATCCGCATGATCGCAACATCCCTTCGATACAACTGCGGTTGGCGATCCACCAGTTGGTGGGATCTCGGTTAAACTGCTTTTCTATAAATGCCATTTTAGGCCAGTCAGGATCAACCATCTGTTTGCGTTCATCCATCGTATAATCGTCGCTCGGCTCAAAATCCTCTCCATCGGGCATCGTCAGCGTCTGAAAGACCAGCATCTCCCGCGTTTTTCTACTGATGATATCCAATGCCAGCAGCGGGTAGCGCAGGTGATAAAAAACACCCATAAACCAAATGATATCATATCGCTCATCTTCACGAGCCAAATCATATACCTGCTGCTGTTTCAGGTTGATTTGGTCTTCGAGTCCAAACCGGCTGAATACCCAGTCAGCCTGATTTAGGTAATTGGTGTCAAAATCGATAGCGGTAACCTCTGCACCGCGGCGGGCCAGTTCCAGCGAATAAAATCCGGCGTTACATCCGACATCAAGCGCCGTCTTTCCGGAAAGATCCTCAGGAATATATTCCTTTATCTTTTCCCATTTAAAGGCTGGGAAATCCCCCAAAAAATGATCGGGCGCGGTTTGATGGCCCCCGGGCAGATGAATATTGTGAAACCACGGCCCCAGTTCTTCTATCTTTTTCTTTGTGTCGGAGTTATCAGTCATGAGATTAACTATTGGTGCGATGTAAAATCCACTGGAATGTTCCTTGTTGTCAAGGGATATTTTTACATTTAACCCATCCCTGTCCCCTTTCCGAAAGCTTTCGGGACAGCGTGACACATTAGTCGTGTTTCTTCTTATACATTCATCTTTTCAAACTCATGCACATATTCGATCAGCTGCTGCGCCCGGGCACGTGACGTGTGATTATCCAGCACTTTCTGTCGGGCGCGCCGGCTCACCAAGGCTTTCTCTTCTTCCGAAAAGTTGAGATATCGCTGGACATCATGTGTGGAATCAGCAATCAGTATCTCTTTGCCGGGCACAAAAAACTGTTTCAGTCCCTTCCAGTAATCCGAAATAATAGGCGTACCACAAGCCGCCGCTTCAAACAATCGTACGCTCGGACTATACCCCGCATCGACCATAGCGGCACGCGTAACATTCAGCGTAAAATCCTGTTGATTATAAAACGCCCGGTGATTTTTCGGTGGCAGGTGTTCAATTCGCTCCACATTCGGAGGCCAGTTTATATCAGAGGGATACTGCGGCCCTGCTACCACAAATGAATCTTTTGGCTGATGTTCAGCAGTATTCAGCAACAGGGAGTCCAGCATCGGCTGACGATCGGCGCTGTATGTCCCCAGATAACCCAACTGCCACTTGGCCAGCTCTTCCTGGGGATAATACAGATCCGTATCGACCGAGCAGTAGAGAGGCCGGGCTCGCTGCGCACCATATTTCTCTTCCAGTCGATCCAGTACACTGCCTCCGCTAAACGAAAGGTACAGATCGTATTGCGGAATCAGATCCGGTGTAATGTATTCATAATCATGCTTCTCTAGCTTGGAGATCGTTACCGGCGTATCGATATCATAAAAAGCTGTGATGCCAGCAGCCTGATTTAGCGCCCAATGGCCAATCTCCACTCCCTCTTTGAGATACGATCCCACAATCATCAAATCTGCCCGGCGCACCGGACCTACAAAATGACGTTTCAGTGTCTCCAAATCCCTATAAAAACATAGTTCGCAGTAGGGTGAGGAGTCCAAATCGCGGTTTGAGGAGTACCATTCTACATCCCGCTCCAGAAATGTCACCTTGTGTCCTTCTTCGCAAAGCCCTTTGACGAGACTGCGGTAGGTAGTCGCGTGACCATTGCCCCATGAAGAGCTCAGCGACAGTCCTGCTATGACAATGTTTAGTGAATCTGCGTTCATACTGTTGCTGATTTTTGAGTTGGAAATGATTCTTCAAATGCCCGAACCGCTTTTTGTGCTCTATGCTTGTAAGTATGCTCGGAACAAACCCTTCGCAGCGCAGCCTGACCTATTGCCTGCGCTTTTTCGGATGTTAACTGCTTAACAAGCCCAGCAACATCCCGACCATTTTTTGCCACCAGCACTTCTTCTCCCGGCTCAAGAAACAGTTCAAGTCCCTCCCAATCGTCCGTAATCAGACAGGCGCCCGCACCGGCTGCTTCAAAAACGCGCGTTGCCGGAGAAAAGCCGTTCTCGGCCATACTTTGTCGATTGATGTTAAGCACAGCGGTGGGGGATACATTAAAAGCATTATGATCTTTGGTGTATACATGCCCCACATGCTCTATATTTTCCGGCATCTCTTTGGTATCCCAGCCGCTGCCGCCGATAATGAATTTTTTATCAGGCAAAGTTTCAGCTACCGAAAAGAAAAACTCATCCATCCGCTCTTCGCGATCGGGAAGTCGATTGCCCAAAAATGCCAGATCACATTGATATTTCTCCTGACTATCAGTGGGATAATGCGTATCGGTATCCAGCGCATTGTAAACTGGGATACATTTTCGTGCTCCCAAAGATTCATAAGCCTCAACCACCGGCGGACCTCCGCCGTATGTAAGCACCATATCATACTCAGGAATTAGTTTTCGCAGTGAGTTATCCGGATCTCCTTTCATGCTGGCCAGCGTTGCCGGGGCATCGACATCCCAAAAGATAACCTGCTGGCCGGGCTGTCGGTTATTCAGCACCTCCTTTTCCAGGAATTCATCAAAAACACCCACGCCGCTGGCTTTCACTACAATATCATAGTCACGGCTCTGCACCAGCGCCCGCTTTACATCTTCTTTGTTAGGCTGATAGACCGTAACTCCGGCCCAGCGCGGATCGGGCAGGTCGCGATGCTCCTGCCGTTCAAAAGCATCCGGCTCAAAAAACATCGTATAATGGCCCAGTTCGTGTAGTGCTTTAATAATCCCGCGATAGTAGGTTGCTGCCCCGTTCCAGTAGGCCGAGACCAGGCTGGAACCGAAAAAGGCGATCTTGTATTGTTCTGTTTGCATAATAATCAGCTCACTTTAGAATGAATATTTCCCTCGTTTATGTCATTTGATATGATGCTGTGAATTTCCAGCAACTGATCTACCCGGTGAGCACATGTATGGTTATTGTGGATCGTTTCCAGCCCACTCTGGATCATAGAAGATGTCTCTTCCGGATTTTGTAAAACTTTTCGCAGTGCCTGTGTCATCTGCTTTCCGTCCTGTACCATCATAAAGTCATTTTTCTTGAAAAGATTTTCGCTGTCTTGCCACGGTGCGGAAACGAGCGGTATGCCACATGCCAAGGCCTCGAAAGGACGAATGGTGGGGATGCCCGGCAGCGATTGTGCATACGCTCTGCGTGGCACATGCACTGTGCATTTATACCTGGAATAGACTTCCGGAACTTTTCCCGAAGGAAGATAACCACCATAATCAATACCAGCTTTGTACAGCAGATCCAGTGCTTCGTCGGGATAGCGAACACCATACATTTTGGCTTTCAGCCCGAGCTTTTTCACAGGCTTAATTAAGAATTCTATCAGCTCTTCTGTACGCTCATCGTCGCCCCAATTGCCGATCCATACCAGGTCTCCCTCTTTTTCTTCCACATCATTTTTGGGATGAAAAACATTGGTATCGGCGGCCTCATGCCAGGTCCAGGCACATTTTGCCCACTTATTTTTTACGTAGAGATCTCTAATCACCCTGCCGAAAGCAAGTACGCCGTCATAAGCTTCCAAGTTATACTTTGCGATTTCGTGGGGTGCTGTCACCGACCGGTGATGCGTATCATGAAACAGCAGTGTGTATTGGTGCTTTCTTTTAAGTTCACCTATCCGTTTTACCAGCTCCGGATCATTCCACTCATGAACAACCACCAAGTCGGCATCTTCCAGCACATCATCAAAATTGGTCGATTCGCTGTAAAAATTGGTATGCAATTGCGGATATATCTCCTTAAAATCTCTTACCCCCTCCATTCCTCGTTCCTTAATCCAGTTCCTGTAACTCCAGCCATCCCGGGGCTCATATACCCGCACGTCGTGACCGCGCTTCAGCAGCTCCGATGCTATACCGCGCAAAAAGTGAGCATTGCCATGATTCCAGTCAGATACAAGGGAATGATAAAACAGAAATATCTTCATCTTTCAGTGTTATTTTTTAAAACTTTCTGGTAATATTTAATTTTCTCTTACTAATCTGATTTTGCTCTTCCGCAAGAAGTTTGCGATACGTTTCTATGTATCTTGCGGCAAACCGGTCGGGGGAATAGTAACGAGCCCGCTGCCTTGCCTGACCACCCAGCTTTTTCCGCTTCTCATCGTTGTTGATTAGATATTGAATTTTCGCTTTCAGCTCGTCGGCATCATCGGGATCCACATACAAGGCATCTTTTCCCCAGATCTCTCTCAGCGTGGGGATATCACCCAATACCAATGCACAGCCCGACAGCGCCGCCTCCAGAACCGAAAGTCCAAAAGGCTCATATCGTGCCGGCAATACATAAATGCCTGCCCCGGCCAACCATTGCTTTACCTCATCTGTGGGGAGTTGGCCCAGTATTGTCAGATTTTCTGATTCCGGTAGTTTTTCCCGGGATTCTCCTGCCACAAAAACCGGCCACTCCAGCCGATCAGCACTCTCTGTCAATTGGTAAATATTTTTTGCCTCATCCCACAGTCGTCCCATGCTGAAAATGAATGGCTTTTTATCACCGGGCGTATAATCCTCAGCACTTCTTGCATTGTGAATAAAGTTGAAGTTGGAAAATGGCCCGTAGTAATTGTCCAGCTGATTCAACATGTGATAACTGACCCCTACAACATAGTCCGCATGTTGTAGTCCCTGCATTACGCGCCGGGTATACGTGTCCCATTCGTCAGGTGCCGGCTCTCCCTTAACCGCCTGCCACCAAGATAAAACACAGGAATGACCAACCATCAGTACGGGTGCATTCCAGGATAAATGGCCGTGGGCGTAGTTGTTCAGGTGAATCAAGTCGGGCTGAATCTTTCGCTCAAGCTCAAGTAGCCATTGCCCCGCCTGATCCACCTCATCCCACGGCTCATCCATCCATTCCAGTTTATAATCGCTCTCGTGAATAGTCAGGGCCGATATTTTTTTGGATTCTCTCCATTGGCTGTCAGATAATTTCCGTCCCATTGTAGCCAGATGTATCTCAATTTCGTACTCCTGTAGCGCTTTACTTAGCTCCAGCGCATACTGCCACACGCCACCCATAGTATCGGCGGTCATCAGCACGGTATTTGGCAGTGATCTTAACCTCATGACAAACAGTTTTGATATAAAAGATCCAGTGCATGGGCTACTTCAATATATTGTTCCGCTGCGGAATCAAATTTATTGCTCTCTGCAAGTTTACTGCTCCACTCCACGGCCGCTCTGCCACCCCATTCGTCCGGCGGGCCTGCAAGCCTTTCTACGGAACTACCTACCAACTTCTCAGCCGTAAAGTCATAGAATGAGCCATCCACGTTGCGGAAAACCGCACCCCCTTTCTCTCCAAAAAAAGCAGCCTCAATAACAGCGTCTCTTCCTACGGGTAAATTCCACGAACAGGATAGCTGCACGGAAATATTCTTTCCGACAGAGAATTGAGTAGTTACATAATCCTCGACCTGTTCATCCCGATTGCTTAACAGGTTACCTTTCTGATACATCTGTCCCTCAGGGTGGTGGATCTCGTCTTCGCCCAAGACCCAAAAAAGCAGATCAACCAGATGAATGCCTAAGTCCATCAGGCATCCACCGCCCGCCAGAGACGGATCATAGTACCAGTCCTTATCCGGCCCATACGCATTATGAAAAGTCAGGCGGACAGCATGAATATTTCCCAGCTCTCCTGAGTGTACCACCTCTTTCACTTCTTGAGCCGCTTGGATATGGCGATAGCAAAAATCGACTCCCAGCAGCAGGTTTTGTTCACGTGCGGTATTCACCACACGTTCTGTTTCCTCTCTATTTCTGCCGAGCGGCTTCTGGCAAAATACAGCCTTTCCTTTTTTCAGCGCCTCCAATGCCTGATCTGCATGCAAAGCACTGGGTGTAGCTATAACAATTCCATCGATATCTCTATCCAACATAGCCTCTAAAGAAGAAATATGCTGGACGTCATCAATTTCTTTTCTCACCTCTTGCACGGCTTCATCGTCGGGATCAACTGCTGCCTTTATCTCTGCTATCTGCTGCTCGTTGATCGCCATCAGCCGGTTTTTACCAATCCAGCCTACACCGGCAAATCCAAGTTTTGGTTTTGTTGCCATCAAAGAGTTCTTCATCTGTCGAATCTTATAAGAGCTTTTGTGAAACCTTCCGGTTTTTGCTGCTGCATCTTAAACGCCTGCTGTATGCGGTCCGGAGGAAAAGTATGTGTGACCAGGGAAAAGGGATCCAAAATTCCTCTGCTGATATATTTAATTGCTTCACGCATCCCTTTGATATATTCATCAGAATTACGTTCGTGTGCATTGATCACATCCATACCACGCCAGTTCCACATCTGCATATCAACCGTTCGTTCGCCATCCTGATGGTACCCGGCAATAACGAGGCGGCCCCGAATCCCGGTCAGCTTTGCGGCTAGTGTCAGCGCCTCTTGCTTCCCGGCCGTCTCTATGACGCAATCGCACAGATCTCCTCCAGTAACTTCTTCGACCACATCAGCTATTTCATCATCTTTCTTATCTCTGATATTCCACACATAATCGGCACCAAAACGTTCAGCATTTCTCAGGGATGAATTCCGTCGTGACAATGCTATAACAGTAGCGCCGGCATGTTTGGCCAACTGCACCAGCATCGATCCCAGCCAGCCGATCCCGACAATTGCCACCGTCATATTCTGTTTGATCTCACTTCGCCGAAAGATATTCATGGCACATCCCAATGGTTCACCCGGAAAAGGCTGACTACTTAGACTGTCGGGTAACTCTACCACCTCCGTTTCTTTTGCGACATCATATTCGGCGTAAGCATTGTAGCAGAGGCCCGTCACCCGATATCCCCGGTGAATGGTCTTTACGTTTTCACCCACGGCATCCACCACGCCCCATCCTTCATGACCCGGGCTACCTGGTTCCACAGGATATGAAAACCACTCTCTGCCTTCCCAAACCGGTAAATCCGAGCAACATAATCCACAACCTTCCAGCCGGATTCGCACCTCATCAGGCCCTGGATCGGGCACCTGTTTTTGCTGTATCTCTACCTGCTGCGGTGCTGTTATTACAGCAGCTTGCATTACTTTTTTCTGCGTATCTGGCTTTCGTGGTATTGTTTTTGGATCCGGAGACATAACAAATAGATTAAGCAGTTATAGTTTTATCGGGAATCTCGACAGCATCTGTTTGCAACAGCCATTCGTATAGTTCACTTACGCCTTCTGTGATATTGTGACGAGGCTTCCACCCGGTCATCGAACTAAACTTCTCGGTATCGGAGACGTAGTATTTCTGATCACCAGGGCGCCAGTCATCATAGTAAAGTGTAATTTTATCGCCGGTGAGTTCTTCTATAACATTGATAAACTCTCTCAGGCTGATACTGTTTTCATATCCGCCTCCGATATTAAAGACTTCACCGGCAAGCTGATCAATCTGATCGTAGGTTAGTTCAAAGGCATTTACCAGATCCTGGATGTAGAGAATATCCCGCACCTGTTTTCCGTCGCCGAAAATTGTTATGGGATTGTCTTTCAGCGCCTGAATGAGAAAGTGAGCCACCCACCCCTGATCTTCGGTACCAAACTGGTGCGGACCGTAAATGCAGCTCATCCGAAACACAACTGTTTTCAGTCCATACGTGCGGGCATAATCTCTGATATACGAATCAGCCGATCCTTTTGAACATCCATACGGGCTTTTGAAATCCAGCTGTTGATTTTCGTCAACCTTTTCGGGCTTCATCATATATCGCTTATCACCCAGTACTAAATTTTTCTCTGACAAATCCCCATACACTTTGTTGGTAGAAGTAAAAACCACAGGAGGCTGGTGGTCTGTTTGGCGAACGGCCTCTAACACATTCATAGAGCCCACCAAATTGGTTTGAAAATCATGAAAGGGATGCTCAAAACCAGTTGTAACGGCTACCTGGGCGGCCAAGTGAAAAATGAATTCAGCCTCTTCCACAGCTTCGCGCACCTTGTATTTATTCTGCACGTCTGCAACCCTGATATTCAAATTATGTTTATGACGACGTCTCAACCAGTTGAGATTAGTCTCCACACCAGGACGCTCCAGACTGTCCAAAATAGTTACAGCTTTCCCCTCACTTAATAGCTGGTGCGCCAGATTCGTGCCGATAAAACCTGCTCCACCGGTAATCAATATACTTTTTTCACCTTCGGGAACTGTGTTGTGTGAATCTATAATCCATGGGAAGCGATCCAGGTTACTGATACCGTAGTCTTTCAATAAGCGATAGAGCAGTTTGGGACGTCCGGCCGTATCTACCATACCAAAATGATACTCACGGTCATCAATATGGAAGCCATCTATAGTCTCTTTTTGCGGGCTCAAATCATTCAGGCAATACCAGTAGACGCGCTCGGCGGGAGCATCCAACACATTTACAAATTCCTGGACCTGCTGTTTTTCATCCTGCTGCCAGGTAGAGTATCCCGCCTCGGTAATCCATATTTCCTGATTCGCATCGTAATGATCGATCACCTCCTGGATTTGCCCGACCGCTATATCCCAACCGTCCCAGTCGGTATCAAACGTACCGGGAAAACCGTGAATGCCCACCGCATCCACCTGGTCCATTAAACCAATATCATACATATGTCGCAGCCAACCCGGATCAATTGGGCTCATACCGCCCAGTAATACTTTTTTCTCATACTCCTTTACAACTTCTGCAGCTCCGCCGACAAATTCGTTGAAAATGCTCCAGTCAGAATCCAGCCGAAAATCATATTCGCTGGTGTTATTGGGTTCGTTCCAAAGTTCCACCCAGTCAAAATACTGTCCATATTTTTGCAGTATTGTATTTGTAAAATCCGCAAAATATTCCGGATAGCGCGGAGGGGCCGAGGTCTTGGGTTCAATCCCAATAGAAGGAGGGGTGTAGAGCAAGCAGGGTAGAATATTAACATGCTCGGAAAGCTTCGGGATCAACCAATCCAGCCATTCGACACCTTCGGGTGTATGATAATCGGCCCATGATACACCCGTCCGTAACTCATCAATTCCAATTTCATGGATCTGCTGAATCGCTTTCTCCACATTTTCTTTGTCGCCCAGGTGAAACCACTCCAGTGCCCCTAAAACTGGTTTATCCTCGGCTCTGCGTTTTGGTATTGTCTCCATCTCTCTTAATCCTCTTATTTGGATTGATAGTGCTCTTTTATTTGAAACAAACTCTTGAAGCGCTGTCTAAACAGTCAGTCCTTTTTCTGCCAATTCTTCTTCTGCCTTATCTACATAATCATTTGCGGACTGTCCGGCCAGCCATTCAACAAGCTCTTCAATTCCTTCTTGCAGTGATATTTCAGGTGAATAACCTAACACGGATTGCGCTTTCGTGATATCGGCATAACAGTGGCGAATATCTCCGGCACGATATTTACCGGTCACTTCGGGTGTTAAATGGGATTTTCCCATCGACTGACCTACTTTTTCGGCTATTTCTCGAATAGTGTATGCTTCACCACTACCTATATTGAATACGTTGTCGGCCGCTTCAGGCGTCTCCAAAACGAATCGGCAGGCACGTGCTATATCTTTAACATGCACGAAATCACGCTGCTGAAAACCATCCTCAAAGATCAGCGGTGGTTTATCATTCAAGTAACGCGAGCTGAAAATTGCCAATACTCCTGTATAGGGATTTGATAACGCCTGCCGCGGGCCGTAAACATTAAAAAATCGAAGTGCCGTCACCGGAATATCATAGGAGCGACCGATAATCATACCAAGCCGTTCCTGGTCGTATTTTGAAAGAGCGTAAACCGAAGCCAGAGAAGGTGTTTTGGTTTCGGGAGTGGGTATGGGGCGCAAGGTACGACCGTTTCCATCAAATGGTTCCCAGTTGCCCTCAGCAAGCTGTTTTTTGCTTCGCTCTACATGATGATAAAGCACCGAATCGGAATCTTTATATAAACCTTCGCCGTAAATACTCATGCTCGAAGCTACCACCAGGCGATCCACCGGCCGATCAATAAGTGCTTCTAACAACACCGAAATGCCTATGTCATTCACATCCATATAATCGCTGATTTGATACATGCTTTGCCCCACGCCCACACGTGCAGCAAAGTGATAGACGGCATCCACTCCCTCCAGCGCTTTGTTAATCATCTCTTTGTCACGTACATCACCGCGAATAAATTCTGCCTGATTATTCAAATAATCCGGTTTCTCCGAACCGGATCCATGAACCTGTTCTACCAGACTGTCTAAAATTCGTACTTCATACCCGTGGCGGAGCAGTTCATCAGTCAGATGTGAACCGATAAAACCAGCTCCACCCGTAATCAGAATTTTATCTGCCATCTTGTTTTGCTTTTGGTTACAGATGATTTATTACATCGGCTGCGCCGATGGACGCATCACAATATCATTGAGTGCAATATCATGCGGCTGTGAAACAGCATAAAAAACGGCATCTGCTATTTGCTCGGGCTTCACAGCGCCCCATCCAATCTCTTCGGGAGTCTGTGTGCCGCTAATCATATTGCTGAAAAAATTTGTATCAACCACTCCCGCATGAATCACAGTTACCCGGACATCCGGCTGTACTTCGAGCCGAAGCGTTTCAGCTAACTGATCGAGGGCGGCTTTGGTAGCAGAGTAAATGCCTCCATAGGGATAGGGATTTTTCACCGAAACCGAGGATATGAATACCACATCACCGGTCTGATTTTTGACCATATTTGGTACAAATGCCCGGATCAATCGAAATGCGCTAAAAACATTGAGCTTAAAAACATGCTCCCACGTATCAGGATCACCCTCGGTAAGCTTTTCATGGACACCCTGACCGGCGTTACAGATCAATATATCGGGATTGCCCATATCATTCCTGACCTGATCGACAAACTGATCAATCTGTGATGGCTGTGTTAGATCTGCCGAAAATGACAATCCCGGCATGGATTCCGAATTATTGATGTCAGCGGTAGCAGTTTCAAAACCGGCGTCAGAAAATCTCTCTGTTATACTTTTTCCGATGCCTGAACCGCCTCCCGTAATGACCGCTTTTCGTAAAGGTTTTTTCGTTTTGTCCTCTCTCGAACCCGCTATTTCGGCAGTCTCTTGGTCAGTTAAATCTGTAAAATCAGAAGCTTTCATTTTTTAATTTTCAGTTATTTTTAGCTGAAGCAATAATATATCAGCTGATCAGCAGCATCTTCCTAAAAATGACATCTATTTTACTGTCTGGCATTTTATTATGCGAATGTAATAAGACTAGTTAATTTAGTCTCTTTAGTAGCCAAAAAGGTCAGAGGGGAATTGATTTATTCGTGGGATAGAAAGTGACAGCCGTCTGCTACCAACTACTCTATATATACGGATCGTTGTTATAGATAGCCGAATGCTGACAACTGGCAAAATACAATAACTAACCGCTATCTCTTTTCTTTTAGCTACTCAGTTTTAAGTTGATTTGGGAGCTTATCGCTTCAACTGTCTCGATTTACCAGCTTGTTAAAGTTGCTGCTTTCTCCATCTTTCGTTTCTTCCTGATAGATCAGCGCCAGATTGTTTTCCTCAAAAATTTCGAACCATTCATCCCAGTCTATTTCCTCCAGGTTCTCTTCTGCATAACCGGGGAAATCCAGCCTCAGCATTTCAGTCTTTTCTTTATCTCGGGATATGACAGCAGGTTTTCCATCTCTTGCTTCGGCCCACTTACGAATGGTTTCATGATCTGTTGTACGTTGGGTCTCTTGACTCATAAGCAACCTCCTCTTAGTTTTTTATTTCTTTTCTCGAAGTGTTTCAACTCCCTCCGGCTGCATGATGTTCCGAGCCACGAGTAGTATTTTATAAATTACCTAAGCATAAAAACAAAGGGTAAACTATAGCGAACTCGTACCGGTTCACCCCGCTGTCTGCCGGGTTCAAATTTTGCCATTTTTGTCACACGCACGGCCTCTTCGTCGGCTCCGCCACCTATTCCTCTAATTACTTCAGGATTTTCAACTTCACCTTTTTCATTTACTATAAATTGTACAACTACCCGCCCCTCTATACCTGCTTGTCGAGCTTTTTGGGGATATCTTATTTTACTCTGAAGATCAGCCAGACTACCCTTTAATTGGGGCATCTGCTCAACAGCAATAAAGAACTCTTCCTCTTCTTCATCCTCATTTTTTGGGTCATCAGGGGGGTCAGGTACATCCAGCGGTTGATCCAGACTTAATTCAGCATCCAAATTAATTATTTGCTCCTCAACGATTTCGCTGTTGGGAACCTCAATAGGTACTTGCGGTCGGGGCGGTGGTGGAGGCTTATCCAGCTGTTCGGTTTGCACAACCTCTTCCATTTTCACAATCTCCTGCTCCTTATCTAATACTAGCTCTGATTTTTTAGCCACAAAATCTACTTTTGTAGCCACAATAAAAATCATTAGCACTACGACAATTCCGACTTCCAGTAAAAGTGTATAATAGTTTCTTAGATCATATTTCGGCTTTTTAATATCAGAGCGCATGGCGACCTCCGGGTTAATTAAGAATTTTCCAACCTATCTGACCAAAAGACATTTCATTTATTGCAACAATCGCACCAAAGTAGATATGCCGCTTTCGAGCCTTCTATAGTTAGTTGCCGAATCAACCAATTTGCACTATTGCAATATTTCAAGCACCAAATTTTCTCCATGGTAATTTGATCATTTTGCCAATGACACATGCCACAAACGGGACAGATATTAATACTGATTAAAAGTTGAACGATAGTAATTTTCAGAATATATTTAAGAGTTAAATGTCTTAAATACTTAATTTAATCCAGATGCTATTATCTAAATCATGTGAATACGGATTGCGGGCATCGCTGTTTCTGGTTGCTCATCACAATGGCAAATATATATCGATCCGCGAAATGAGCGATAAACTGGACATCTCCTTTCACTTTCTGACAAAAACATTGCAGCAACTTACCGGTGCTGGATTAATGGAATCACATAAAGGACCTAACGGGGGAGTACGTCTTGTTAAAGATGGAACTGATATAACGCTTTTTGAAATTGTGATCGCTATAGATGGACAAAAAACATTTACAGAATGCGTCTTGGGTTTGCCGGGATGTGGCACTAAGAAACCGTGTCCCCTGCATGACATCTGGGAAGAAACCCGGCAGCATATATTAAAAATGCTTCAAACCACAACGCTAAAGGAATTGGCAGATAAAGGGAAGGCAGGAAATTTGCGAATAACAACAGACGGTGAATTTGTGTGGAACTGATCTTGCAAAATTTCAAAAGCAAATTTCAAAAGTCTTGCAATGCTGCAATAGCTAACACTTACTTTGACGCAAATGTAGGGAGATTCTCTACTAATAAATAATCTCTTCCCTTCACATAAATCCTAATAAACTTAAATATAATAAGCGATGAATAGTGAATATAAGCCATGACAAGGATCAAAAGTTTAACAGCCTTGAAAACGAGAAAAACCAATCATGAAAACAACCCTCTAGTAACATCTTGGCATAACAATTGCACTACTTAAAATATAATTTCATACAAAATACTCTTAAATATAAATTGAACAATGAAATATCTGAAGCTAACAATATGCCTGGCAGTTTTAGCACTAGCACTCATCGTCGGATGTAGTGCAGAAAGCCCGGAAAATAACAATGCATCTAACTCAAAAGATAATGAAAGCGGACTAACAGATTTTGAAATGAAAAACGGTATTGGTCCTGTCACCGAAGAAATCACAATTGAGGAAATCGACCAACAAATGGCTGAAAAAGGTGCCAAGATATTTGAAACCAAATGTTCGGCCTGCCACAAAATGGATGAACGCTATGTAGGACCGCCATTAAGCGGAATTACAAATGCCCGAACACCGGCCTATCTCATGAACATGATTTTAAATCCGGAAGAGATGATAAAAAAACACCCTATTGCAAAATCATTGATGCAAGAATATTTGACGCCCATGCCCAATCAGAATTTGACTCATGAAGAGGCTCGGGCGGTGGTAGAATATTTAGCTTCAAATCCTGAATAAATCACAACTGTTGACTTAAACATTAATATAACGAGGAATAACTATGGAGAAATTAATCAATAAAAACTGGCTGTGGTCGCTTTCGGCGCTGTTAGTCTTTGGGCTTTTGTCCTTCGGATGCTCGCAGAATGGCGAATTTGGATCCAGTTCGGATGCAGCCCAAAAAGTATATGTAGCACCGGGAGAACACGATGAGTTCTACGGATTCTTCTCAGGTGGCTACAATGGTCAGCTCGGAGTGTATGGCCTGCCTTCAGGGCGACATATCTTTACCATTCCGGTTTTTTCACAGGCTCCTGTGAACGGATATGGATACAGCGAAGAAACCAAAAATATGCTGCGGACCACTGATGGGTTTATTCCCTGGGGAGATGCTCACCACCCGGAACTTTCCCAGACCAATGGCGAAACTGACGGACGGTGGATTTTCATCAATGAAAACAATACACCACGCATTGCCCGAATAGGTCTTGATGATTTTAAAACTCAGGAAATCATCGAAATTCCAAATTCGGCCGGTAATCATGCATCATCTTTTGTAACTCCGAATACCGAATACGTATCGGCAGCAACTCGCTTTAGCATTCCTATGGATGAGAACTTGCAAAATAGCGATGTCTCAATCGACTCATATAAAGAAAATTTCGGAGGCTCAATATCCTTCATCAAAGTTTCTGAAGAAGGAAAGATGAACATCGATTTTCAAATTATGATGCCCGGCTATAACTACGATTTGTCACATGCGGGCAAAGGTCCCTCCGATGGCTGGTCTTTCTTCACCAGTTATAACAGCGAAGAAGCACACACGCTATTAGAAATTAACGCTTCTAAAAACGACAAAGACTTTATAGCAGCCATTAACTGGAAAAAAGCGGCTGAATATGCAGCTGCAGGCGAAGGTAAAATGATCCCCGGAGAACACTATCGAAACTACATCGATCACGAAGAAGGCGGAATAGTGAAAAGCGAGGTTATTGAAGAAGTTCGCGTACTTGATCCTCGTGAACTGGAAGGCATTGTGTACTTCCTGCCAACACCAAAATCGCCTCACGGCGTTGACGTTGACCCAACCGGCCAATATATCGCCGCCGGCGGTAAACTTTCTACGGTGATTCCGGTACATTCGTTTGCCAAGATAGAAGAGGCTATCGCAAATGAAGATTTCGAGGATGAAATAAATGGCATACCCGTACTTAATTACGATTCTATTCTGCACGGAGAAGTGAAAGATCCGGGTCTTGGCCCGCTCCACACTGAGTTTGACGGAAAAGGTAATGCCTACACAACTGCTTTCATCTCTTCCGAAATCGTAAAATGGAATGTCGAGACGCTTGAAGTCATCGACCGCATCGATACTTATTATTCACCGGGTCACCTTATGATTCCGGGCGGCGACAGCCAAAAGCCGGATGGTAAATATCTGGTAGCACTTAATAAAATTACTAAAGATCGCTACCTGCCCACCGGACCCGAAATGTTCCACTCGGCACAGCTGATTGATATTTCCGGTGAAAAAATGCAGTTGTTGCTGGACTTCCCCACCGAGGGCGAACCACACTACGCCCAGGCTATAACGGCGGACAAGGTTAAAGAACGGCAAAAGCGATTCTACAACCTCGATGAAAACAAGCATCCCCGGGCAGCAACCAGTGAGCAGCAAACGCGTGTCGAGCGGGATGGTAACAAAGTACATGTTTACATGACAACCATCCGAAGCCACTTTTCACCCGATAATATTGAGGGTATTAAGGTAGGCGACGAGGTGTACTTCCACGTGACAAACCTCGAGCAGGACTGGGATGTGCCTCACGGCTTTGCCATCAAGGGTGCCGAAAATGCTGAACTGCTCATTATGCCGGGTGAAACGTTAACGCTTAAATGGACCCCCAAAAAAGCAGGCGTAGTACCTTTCTACTGCACCGACTTCTGCTCGGCTCTGCACCAGGAGATGTCTGGATATGTACGTGTATCTCCTGAAAATTCGGATACCCCAATTTCTTACGGAACAGGTAATAATTAATAAATGAACCTCAATCCTCGGGGAGGGGAGTGTGACAGCTCCCTTCTTCTTAACTAACTAAAAGAACGTTTTATCTTCTCGATTATGAATACTAAACAAAGGATTGCGATGGCCGTTGCGGCCCTGATTTTACTCCTGATCTATTTTGTACCCATCTGGAGTGTGAGCATGGAAGCCCCACAATACCCTGAAGGAATAGGTATGAATATTACAGTCAATAATATTGAGGGTAAGGAGAAGAATGACCTGCAGAATATTAACGGGTTGAACCACTACATCGGGATGAAAGAAATTAATCCCAATTCTATTCCCGAACTAAAAATCATGCCGTATATATTTGGATTTCTGATCATTTCAGGGCTGGGAATTGCTCTCTGGGGAGATCGCAAATGGATCCTGGTTTGGCTTGGTATTTTTGGGCTGTTTGCCATAGCTGGCTTAGTCGACTTCTACGTCTGGGGATATGATTATGGCCATAATCTTGATCCCAGTGCACCGATCAAAGTCCCAGGTATGACTTATCAGCCCCCGTTAATCGGCAGTAAACAGTTATTGAATATTAATGCGACTTCGCTTCCCCATATCGGATTCTATATATCACTTATTTCTATGGGGATAGCAAGCTGGGTTTGGAAATCCAGTAGTAATAAATAATAAACAGCGTAATTGTCCGCACCGACAATTGGGCTGATTAATTTTAGGAAAGAAAGGATTGAGAAAATGAAGTCTTATAAAAACGTACTATCAGTTTTAGCAGTAGCAGGGCTGATGCTTATAACTGCAGCATGCAGCCAGGAACCGGCTGAAATTCATTATGGAAGTGACGAATGTGTCCACTGCAAAATGATGATTATGGATAATCAATTCGCCGCACAGCTGGTTACCACCACAGGCAAAGCGTATAAATTCGATGCTATTGAATGTTTGGCCGCCTACTATAATGACAATAGTACAGAGCTTAAAAAAGCAGTTTTGTATGTCAGTGATTATGATAGGCCCGGCAGCTGGCTCAATGCCCGCGAAGCACAATTTGTAAAAAGCGAAGTTGTGCAAAGTCCGATGGGCGAATCGCTGCTGGCATTTTCATCCAACCAAGAAGCCAAAAAACACATAGCCGAAAAACCTGGCGAAATCTTGCAGTGGGATGATGTACTGGAACTGAAGAAATAATAACTGAGAAGGTTTGAGGATCATGATATCAAAATTCAAAATAACAGCTCTCTCTTTTTTGCTTGTCTTAATTACGCAAGGGGCTTGGGCACAGCAGGTTACCGTATCTGCCGAGGGTGAGATTACTTCTTTGCAAAAGGGTATTGACAAGGCTGCCGCCTATGATACCCTGCTAATTAATGAGGGTCTTTATACCGAGCACGATATCACCATAGATAAACCACTGACAATTATTGGAGAAGGGAAAGTGGTGATTGATGGAGATCACCAGGGATTTGTTCTTATTATTAACGCAGATGATGTAACGGTTAAAAATATTGAAGTGAAGCATGCCAAGAAAAGTTTTATGGAAGATTATGCCGGTATACTGATCGAAGAAACAGACAACACCGTTATTGAAAACGTAACGCTTACGGATAATTTTTTCGGAATTTATCTTGCTAAGGCTTCAAATACGCTACTAAAGAACAACCATATTACCGCATCAGGCCTGCGCGAAACACAATCGGGAAATGGCATTCATCTCTGGTATAGCAAGGATTCCAAAATACAGGATAATTATGTGAGCGGTCACCGCGACGGGCTCTATTTCGAGTTTGTGGATGGTGCCAACATTTCCGGAAACGTGAGCGAAGAAAATATTCGATACGGCATTCATTTCATGTATTCCGATAACTGCCGTTATGAGCAAAATATCTTTCGAGATAATGGCGGCGGCGTGGCTGTGATGTATACCTCAAATGTGGAAATTATCAATAATCGGTTTGAAGACAACTGGGGATCAAGTGCCTACGGAATGCTACTCAAAGAAATCAACAGAAGCCGTATTGTAGGCAATGAGTTCAATAATAATTCCGTGGGTTTGTATATCGAAGCTACCAGCAGAAACGAGTTTTTAAACAACACATTTCATCAAAATGGATGGGCTGTTAAACTGCAGGCGAACTCGACTGATAATAAATTTACCCACAACAATTTCATTGCTAACTCTTTTGAGGTGTCAACAAACAGTAGAATGAACTACAACAATAACTTTGATAAGAACTACTGGAGTCAATACGAAGGATACGATCTGGACAGAGACGGCGTGGGCGATGTGCCCCATCGTCCGGTGCGGTTGTTTTCGATCTTAGTCGAAAAACAACCTGAATCACTGCTGCTTTTGCGCAGCCTGCTGATCGACATTCTCGATGCCGCCGAAAAATTTATGCCGGCGCTGACGCCCGAAACGCTCATCGATTCAAAACCGCAAATGACCAGAATATCATGATTACAATTAAAGGATTGAGAAAAGATTTTGGTCCCCGCACCGTGCTTGACAACCTGGACCTGGAGATCCCTGCCGGACAAGCGACCGGCATCGTGGGACCAAACGGCTCAGGAAAAACGACTACGATTAAAGCATTGCTGGGACTGGTAAAACCAACTTCCGGCAAAATTTATGTTGATGGCGAATCCGTGGAAGGGCAATCGAATTATCGCCAAAAAATTGGTTATATGCCCCAGACAGCGCGTTATCCCGAAAATATGACGATCGGAGAGCTGTTTTCATTTATCAAAAAAATCCGCGGCAACGATATAAGTCGTGACAAAGAGCTGCTTTCGCATTTTGGATTAGATGATGAGATCAACAAAAAAATGCGAGCTCTTTCGGGTGGTATGCGTCAAAAAGTGGGAGCGATTTTGGCGATGATGTTCGACCCGGAGATTCTGATCTTTGACGAGCCAACTGCCGGACTTGATCCCAGCGCCAGCGTTCGTTTCAAGAAACTTGTTCATCAACAAAAAGACCGTGGTAAAACCATATTGCTCACTACGCATATCATGAGTGAAATTGAAGAGATGACCGACTATATCGTCTTTATTGTCGGAGGCAAAATCAGGTATCACGGTCCTACGCAAGAACTTATTGAAATTCAAAAAGAACAGCGGCTCGAAGGTGCCGTGGCCAAAATGATGGAGGAGGAAACAGTATGAAAGCATTAACGATTTTAAAGTACCAATGGAAAGATCTGATTCGTGGAAAGTGGATTATCGGGTACGGCTTGATCTACCTACTTATTGCCGATGCCATGATTCGATTCGGCAGTGCCGGCCCAAAAGCTATGCTCAGCATCTCAAATATAATGTTGCTGCTTATCCCCCTCGTTGGGATGATTTACGGCGCTCTGTATTTATATCAATCGCGTGAATTTACCGAGCTGCTGCTGGCCCAGCCGATCGATCGTAAAACGCTGTTCTGGGGGTTGTTCGGTGGACTTGCTTTTCCGCTGGCACTGGCCTTTACCGCCGGAGTAGGAATACCTTTTATATATACCGGCATGATTCTTACTGAAAACCTTGGCTCTATTTTACTTCTGGTAACACTCGGGATAGTGCTAACCCTGTTATTTACCGGTCTTGGCTTCTGGTTTGCCCTCAAATTTTTTGAAGATAAAATAAAGGGGCTCGGTTTTGCCTTGGTAAGCTGGCTCTTTCTGGCCGTGATCTACGACGGCCTGGTACTGCTTGCTGTTTTTGCTTTTGGGAATTACCCCATTGAAAAACCGATGCTGACGATGGCGCTGATCAATCCTATTGATCTGGCACGCATTACCGTACTGCTGGAATTTGATATCTCTGCGTTGATGGGATATACCGGTGCGGTGTTTAACCGCTTTTTTGGAACTGTCATGGGTATTTCGGTAGCTGCAAGCTGCCTGCTGCTCTGGCTGGGGATCCCGCTCTGGCGAAGCAGTAGACAATTTGAAAAGAAAGATTTTTAAAGATGAATAGAACACGGATAACATGGGTTAAGCTGATGGCCACAGATAATAATTATCACCTGCGATCATCTGTAGCATCTGCAAAATCCGCATTCTATTAAGAAGCTAAAGTTATGGAAAGCGTCAGTCTCGATCTTATTAAAAAATATAACGTGCAGGGGCCGCGGTATACCTCGTATCCCACTGCCGTTCAGTTTCAGAAAATCACGGAGAGGAAAGGGGATGCATTATTGAAGTATCTGATGGAAAGAAACAGTGAGGCTCGTCCCATCTCACTTTATTTCCACATCCCCTTTTGCTTTTCACTCTGCTGGTACTGCGGGTGCACAAAAGTGATCACCAAAGATCAGGATCGCGGCGATGCTTACCTGGATTACCTCGAAAAAGAGATGGATCAGATTGCCGATATGCTGCACCCCGAATCAACAGTAGTGCAGATTCATTTTGGCGGTGGTACACCTACTTTCCTGAAAGCAAAACAGTTAGAGCGACTGGGATCTGCCATCCACAACCGGTTTAACGTAACCGATGAAACAGAGTTCGGAGTTGAAATCGACCCGCGTCGCTGCACGAAAAAGCATATCCAAACGCTGGCCGATATCGGATGCAACCGCGCCTCGCTGGGCGTGCAGGATACTAACAAAGAGGTCCAGGAAGCAGTTCATCGCATTCAGCCCTTTGAATTAACTAAGAATGTTACTGAATGGCTCCGTGAAGTAGGTATTGATTCCATCAACTTTGATCTCATTTACGGGCTTCCGCTGCAAAACCTGCAAACTTTTCGGCGGACAATGGATGACATACTATCACTGCAGCCCGACCGGCTGGCCGTTTACAGCTACGCACATATCCCCAGCATCATGCCAGCACAAAAATTGCTCAACGAAGAGGATATGCCTTCCACCGATGAAAAATTGGCCATGCTGCAGCAGTCGATTGAATATCTGACTGCAAACAGGTATCGCTTTATCGGGATGGATCACTTTTCAAGGGAAGATGAAGAGCTTACGAAAGCGATGGAAAACGGAACATTACAGCGAAATTTCCAGGGATACAGCACTCATTCCGGTGCCGACCTGTATGCTTTCGGCATGTCCGGCATCTCAAATGTCGGAAAATATTATTGGCAGAATACCAAAGAACTGAATGAATACTATTCTTGGTTAGATAAAGGTAGACTACCGGTGGCCAAAACATTGCAACTTTGCAAGGATGATAAGATAAGAAAAGATGTAATTATGCAAATAATGTGCAAAATGGGCCTTTCGTTCTCTGAAATGGAGGAAAAATGGGGCATAGTCTTTGAGGATTACTTTAGTGAGAGTCTGGATCGGTTATCTGGACTTGTTACCGATAACCTGGTAGAGATAGCCCACAATGAAATCAATATTACTGAACAAGGCCGCCTTTTCTTGCGAAACATTGCAATGTGCTTTGACCGGTATCTCCATGAATCAAAAGTTGACCGTTCGTTTTCAAAAACTGTGTAAAGGAGGTTGTTATGAGTGAAAAAAAGTATATCTACACGTTCGGCGATGGTACAGCAGAAGGTGATAAATCAATGAAAAACCTGCTGGGCGGCAAAGGAGCCAACCTGGCAGAGATGAGTTCAATCGGACTTCCAATTCCTCCCGGCTTTACCCTTTCGGCGGAAGTATGCGAGTATTATAATAAACACGATCAGGAATGGCCTGAGGGACTGGAAGAACAACTGCAGGAAAGTATTGGATACCTGGAAGAATTGATGGACCTGGAATTTGGCGATTCTAGTGATCCGCTCTTGGTGTCGGTTCGTTCGGGAGCCGCAATCTCCATGCCTGGCATGATGGATACGGTGCTGGACCTTGGGCTCAATGATCTATCTGTTAAAGGATTAGCCGAAAAAACGAACAATGAGCGTTTCGCCTACGACTGCTACCGCCGCTTTATCGACATGTTTGGCAATGTGGTTATGGGTATCGACCGGGAAAGCTTTGAAAACGCTCTTCAACAGGAAAAAGATGACCAGGGAGTAGTACTTGATACCGAGCTCGGTATTGATCACCTGAAAGATCTTGTAGAACAATATAAAGATGTCTATCGCGAAAATACGGGAATGAGGTTTCCTCAGGATCCAAATGAGCAGCTTCATTTGGCGATAAACGCGGTATTCGGCTCCTGGAATACACCAAGGGCCAAAACCTATCGAAAAATCAACAGAATTACGGGACTGTTGGGTACGGCGGTCAACGTGCAGGCGATGGTGTATGGCAATATGGGTGATGACTGTGCCACGGGTGTCTGTTTTACCCGTAATCCCGCTGATGGCAGTAAAAAATTATACGGGGAATTTTTGATCAACGCTCAGGGCGAAGATGTAGTAGCCGGCATTCGTACACCACGTAATATCGATGAACTCAAGGAGGATATGCCCGATAGCTATGATGAGCTTCAGGAAGTTACACAGAAGCTGGAGCGGCATTACCAGGATATGCAGGATATCGAATTTACCATTCAGCAGGGCAAGCTGTATATACTGCAGACCCGCGACGGCAAACGAACAGGTGCGGCAGCAGTGAATATTGCCGTTGATATGGTTGACGAAGGGTTGATAGACAAAGAGGGAGCTGTACTTAATCTGGTGGAACCCCGACATCTCGATCAACTACTGCATCCACAGCTCAAGCAGGAAGCAATCAAAGATGATGATATCATTGGCGATGGGCTTCCCGCTTCACCGGGGGCAGCCGTAGGAAAAGTGGTTTTTAATTCTGACGAAGCCGAGAGAAAACACAAAGAAGGTGAACCTGTTATCCTGGTTCGGATAGAAACAAGTCCCGAAGACGTCGGGGGCATGTCCGCAGCCGAAGGCATTCTCACTTCGCGCGGGGGAATGACAAGTCATGCCGCTGTAGTAGCACGAGGTTGGGGCAAACCTTGTGTGGCCGGTTGCGATAACATCAATATTAACTATGAATCTCAATCTTTTACAAAGGGTAATTTAACGATCAAAGCCGGTGACTGGATCTCTATAGACGGGACCAAGGGTATTGTCATAAAAGGAAAGAAACCAGTTGAGGACCCATCTTTTGGAGAAAATTATCACACATTCATGAGCTGGGTTGACGAGTTGCGCGATATGAAAGTACGGACCAATGCCGACACACCTGACGATGCCGGCAAGGCATTGGAATTTGGTGCACAGGGAATAGGACTTGCCCGCACTGAGCATATGTTTTTCGGAGATCAGCGTATTAAAGCAATGCGGCAAATGATCCTCTCCGAAAGTGAAGCAGAACGCCGCAAAGCGCTGGAAAAATTGCTTCCCTACCAAAAACAGGATTTCATAGAAATATTTAAAGTTATGGAAGGAAGACCGGTGACCGTTCGTCTGCTGGATCCTCCACTGCATGAGTTTCTACCGGAAGAAGATGAAGAAATTAAAGCCTTAGCCGAAGATTTTGGTATATCCGATAGAGAGCTAAAGCGAAAAATTCGCTTGTTAACGGAATTCAATCCAATGCTTGGGCACCGGGGTTGTCGTCTGGGCATCACTTATCCCGAAATTACAGAGATGCAGTCCCGCGCTATTCTGGAAGCTGCTGTTCATCTCAAGAAAGAGGGGAAAGAAGTGCTTCCCGAAATAATGATTCCACTGGTAGGCACATCAGAGGAATTTATCCATCAGCATGAGGTGGTAGACCGAACGGCAGCCAGAGTATTCGAGGAGCAGGACGAATCGGTGGAATATAAAGTAGGTACGATGATCGAAATTCCGCGCGCGGCTATCGTTGCGGATAAAATTGCTGAGGAGGCCGAGTTTTTCTCCTTCGGAACCAACGATCTTACGCAGATGACCTACGGATACAGCCGCGATGATGCCGGCAAGTTTCTCGAAACTTATCTGAATGAGGGAATCCTGAAAGATGATCCCTTCCAGATTCTGGATGAAGAAGGTGTCGGAGCGTTAGTAAAACTGGCGACTGAAAAAGGTCGATCCACAAATAAAGATCTTAAAATCGGGATCTGCGGTGAGCACGGTGGTGATCCCACCAGCGTTCGTTTTTGCTACAACCTGGGGCTCAACTATGTTTCCTGCTCTCCCTATCGGGTACCCGTGGCACGCTTGGCAGCTGCCCAGGCAAGGCTTGGCTCATCTGAAACAAAAGAAGCTGAATTGATTGCAAAATAAAATGAGCCAGTCTCTCGGAGAACAAGCCCGAAAATATATCCGGCGATGGTTCTGGACCGGGGCCGGGTTAATTATTTTGATGGTGATGGTTGGCGGGATTACACGACTAACCGGATCCGGGCTATCCATGACCGACTGGAATTTGATCATGGGCGCTATTCCCCCGCTTAGTGAGTCGGCGTGGCAAGAGGCGTTTAATCAGTACAAGCAATTCCCCGAATACCAGCAACTGAACACCGGCATGTCGCTAGGAGCTTTCAAAGCAATCTTCTTCTGGGAATATCTGCACCGTCTGCTGGGTAGAGTTACCGGCTTGGTATTCATCATTCCTTTTTTGTGGTTTTTGATTCGCGGTTACTTCACAACAAAACTGCTTAAGCGAGCCACCATCCTTTTTGGATTGGGAGCGGCCCAGGGGGCTATGGGCTGGATCATGGTGAAAAGCGGACTGGTGGATGTGCCTTACGTCAGTCATTACCGCCTGGCCCTTCATCTGTTACTGGCCGTCATCCTGCTTTCGTTCTGTGTTTGGTATGCCCTCGATCTCTACAAAAGCAAATCAAACCACCCGGTTCCGTCCAAAACCACATTATCGCAATGGTCGCTGGCCATTGCTGTCGTATTCTTTCTTCAACTAATCTGGGGTGCTTTTACCGCGGGTCTCGATGCAGGCTTCATCTACAACACCTTTCCGCTGATGAATAACAGCTGGCTCCCACAGAATGCCTGGACCATGCAGCCGGCGCTGATAAATCTGATAGAAAATCCTGGTACAGTGCAGTGGGTACATCGAATTTTGGGTACCCTTCTGGCTATACTGGTCATTGTTTTATGGATGAAAACCCGCAAAACCGGCGCCGATAAAACAATTATGAGACGGGCTTATATCTTGCTGATCCTGATAGCTTTTCAATATGTTCTGGGGATTTTAACTCTGCTATTTCACGTACCGGTTAGTTTAGGTGTAGCTCATCAAACCGGAGCCGTTTTCTTCTGGATCGGCTGGATATTTTACCATCACCGAATAGAGCAAATAGAATCTGCGTAAATTAGCGGAATTGCGGGCATAAAACCAACCAATTAACTTCCCGCAGATCTCGCAGAACGCGCAGATTGTTTTTATTGATCCGAATGGTAATAGCCTTTCTGAAAATTGCAGCAGTATAAAATTATCCTTCTTTTGTATCAGATAAGAAATAGAGCAAAAGATCTGCGTAATTAGCGGAATCTGCGGGCGTAAAACACATTGAAAAAATATTAGCAACTGCAAAAAAATACTCCTATTTTAAGACAAAATACTCTTAAATAAGAAATACTCGTTTAAACTTAATACACAAAGGTTATGGAAACTTTAGAAGAACGAACGGTTGGACAATTGGTAGCCGAAGATTATCGCACGGCACAAGTATTTCGCAATTATGGACTAGATTTCTGCTGCGGTGGAAACAAAACCATCGAAGAAGCTTGTGAAAAAAAAGGTGTGGATCCACAGTTGGTACGTCAGGCACTGCAAGATATTGACAAAAGTAACACAGCAGAAAACCAGAACTACAATGAGTGGTCGTTGGATTTTCTTGTGGACTATATCGTAAACAACCATCACAAATTCACTCGTAATAAGCTGCCGGAAATTGGAGTTTATGCCAAAAAAGTGGCTAAAGTCCACGGCGACAGACGCGAAGAGCTGAAAGAGATCTATTATCAGTTCACAATGCTTCACAGCGAAATATTCAATCATCTCGATAAGGAAGAAGAAATTTTGTTCCCTTACATAAAGGAACTAGTTGAAGCCCAAGCACAAGGAACTAAACCCAAAAATCCTGAATTCGGTATGGCAGCTAATCCTATCGCAATGATGGAGGACGAGCATGATGAGGCAGGTACAAAAATGAAGAGTATCCGTGAACTCAGCAATGACTTTACTCCGCCGGAAGATGCCTGCACGACGTACCGGGTGCTGTTCAAAAACCTGGAAGCTTTTGAAAAAGACCTGCACAAGCATATTCACCTGGAAAATAACATCCTGTTTCCAAAAGCACTTGAACTCGAAAAGCAACTGAATTAGAAATAGACTCAGTAGAATACGCTATACACACTACTTATACATATTGCGTATTTACTGAAGCATGAACTATTCTTTAAACACTACACTCATTATGTCATCCCACTCTCCCCACAAATTTTCCATCCCCGTCATGGGAACCGGTCACTCCATCGATTCGCCCATCCGTGTCGGTCCCTATGGTATTGACTCTGTCATTTCCATTGTTGATGACCTGCTTGTGGAGCGAATCCGCAAACATTATTGCAGGAAGTACAATTTTGAATACAACAACATTGCCCGTAACGCCAAGGACGGGCGGGCCCGGCGAATTACGGCATATCTGGATACCGTGCAGGAGATTGTAGAGAAGAAATTCACAGCCTTAAAAAATCAGCCGTTCTTCGAAAAGAACGACAAAGCCAAGTATTTTGAAATGCTCCCAGACGGAAGCTCACTCAAGGAGAAGTACAACCAGCTAATGAGCACCGATAAGGGCAGCCTGCGTGATCGGCTGTCGTACGAACTTGCGCGATTGATGAAACCGGGCTCCATTGACGTTAATATCATGGCCAAGGTGGATAAGCTGAACTATACGGGTGACGGCGTTCCTATGAGCCAAGAGTTCAGCGATGCCAGTGCAGCCCTTCGCGGATATGCCAAAAGCAAGCTTTCGTCCAGCCTTATTTTATCGGCGGGATTTAATCCGCGGCTCTACAATTACATGACGGAGTTCAAGGATTTTTACCGCGATGCCAAAGGAGAAATCAAAAAGAAGATCATCCTCAAAGTAAGCGATTTTCGATCGGCACTTATCCAGGGTAAGTATCTGGCAAAGAAAGGATTGGAAGTTTTTGAATACCGAATCGAGTCGGGACTCAATTGTGGCGGTCATGCTTTTCCGTCCGATGGACACCTGATGCCGAGTCTGCTTCGCGAATTCCGGGAAAAGCGGGATCAACTCACCAAAGCCGTTCAGCCGCTGATTGAGAAATACTACGATAAGAATGCTGACGGATTTTCCGATAAATGGGAGATTACCGAACCACGTCTAACGGTACAAGGTGGTATCGGCGTAAGCGGAGAAGCCGAGCGCCTGCTCAATGATTTCGAGATGGATTCCACCGGCTGGGGCAGTCCCTTTTTACTGGTCCCAGAAGCAACAACAGTTGACAAACCCACACGTCAGCTTTTGGAAAATGCCGGAGAAAAAGAGCTGTATCTTAGTAGTGTATCCCCGTTGGGAGTTCCTTTCAACAACGTGCGGGATACCGGCTCCGAAAAATATCACGAGGAGCGAATAGAAAAAGGCAAGCCCGGCTCACCGTGTCCCAAAGGATTTTTAAAATCCAACACTGAGTTTACTGAGCAGCCTATTTGCACAGCTTCCACACAGTATCAGCTGCTGAAGCTTGATCAGATTACAGAAAGTGAAATGAATCCCGAAGAAAAAGAGCAGAAACGCAAAGAGGTTCTTAACAAAGCCTGTCTGTGTGATCACTTAGGTAATGGTGCGCTTATTGATCTGGGAATTCTGGCCGAGCATCGCGCCCCGCAGGCAATCTGCCCGGGTCCGAATATTGCCTATTATGACGGTGAATATACGCTTTGGGAGATGGTGGATCACATATACGGTCGGATTGAATCGATTGCTTCAGAAGAGCGTCCCCATATGTTTGCCAAAGAGATTACGCTGTATGTGGATTACGTTGAAGAACTGGCTGAACAAGAGGAAGGAAAATCAGGTCTCAAAAAGCTGCAGAAAATTCAAAAGAATCTTGAGAAGGGGATGGAATACTGTTTAGAAATAGCAAAATCTGATCCTTATCAGGATGAAAATCTGCCATCAATTTCGTTTACTGTAGAACAACAAAGAGAGCGTTTGCAGACGATACTGGATCGTTTTAAAGAACGCATTTCTGTTGAAGCGTAAACCAAAGTTAATTAGGACTTTTGCAAAACCGAAGTGTCACCCTGAATTCAGTTCAGGCTCTGTTGCAAAAAATTCGTTAATAGCTTTTAAAGAACAATTGCTTACAGATGCTGAAGAGATCCTGAATTAAGTTCAGGACAGGCTTCAGCATGAAATAAGTAGTTTTGGAAAATCACCAAAAGAAAAAAGGGTTATTTATGGCAGAGAATAATAAAAGATCATGGGCTGAACCATATAAAATAAAGATGGTAGAGCCCGTAAAAATGACTACACGTGAAGAGCGCGAAAAAGCGATTAAAGAAGCCGGATATAATACTTTTCTATTGCGATCACGCGATGTCTATATCGATCTGCTGACCGACAGCGGGACATCAGCAATGAGTGATCGCCAGTGGGCGGGTATGATGATGGGTGATGAGGCCTACGCCGGCAGCGATAACTTTTACCATTTGGAAGAAGCGGTTCAAAAGTATTACGGATACGATCATGTAGTGCCTACGCATCAGGGACGCGGGGCCGAGCATATGATTTCGCAGCTGATGATTAATGAGGGCAATTTTGTGCCGGGCAACATGTATTTCACGACTACCAAGCTACACCAGGAACTGGCCGGCGGCACTTTCGTGGATGTGATCATTGACGAGGCACACGACCCGGAAAATGAGCATCCGTTTAAAGCCAATGTGGATCTCAACAAGTTGGAGGATTTAATCAAAGAAAAAGGCGCTGATAAAATTCCCTATGTCTCTATTGCCACTTCTGTGAATATGGCCGGCGGGCAACCGATCTCGCTGGCAAATCTTAAAAAGGTTCGGGAGCTGACCAATGAATATGGTATTCCCATCATCCACGATATGACACGGGTGGCAGAGAACGCCTATTTTATCAAGCAGCGCGAGGAGGATTACGAGGATACCCCGATCAAGGAGATCGTCCAAGAAATTTGCTCGCTCACCGACGGAGCAACGATGAGTGCCAAAAAAGATGCACTGGTGAATATCGGCGGATTTTTAGCGCTCAACAATGAGGAGCTTTTCCGCAAGGCCCAGAATATGGTGGTCGTTTATGAAGGACTGCATACTTACGGAGGCATGGCCGGACGTGATATGGAGGCGCTGTCGATCGGTATTACCGAATCTGTGGATGAAGATCATATCCGCGCCCGCGTTGGACAAGTGCAGTATCTGGGTGAGAAACTGATCGATATGGGGGTGCCGGTGGTACGTCCGATTGGCAGTCACGGAGTTTTTTTGAACGCCAAGAAGATTCTTCCGCATTTGAGTCAGGATGAGCTGCCCGCCCAGACGCTGGCTGCCGAATTGTACCTCGATGCCGGTATCCGAAGCATGGAGCGCGGCGTGGTTTCTGCCGGACGAGATCCCGAGACGGGCGATCACAATTATCCCGAACTGGAGCTGGTACGGCTCACTATTCCACGCCGCGTTTATACGCAGGCTCATATGGATGTCGTCGCTGAATCCGTAGAGGCTGTATACCACCAACGGGAGGATATCACGGGACTCGCGTTTGATTACGAGCCCGAATACCTGCGATTCTTCCAATCGCGATTTAAGAAGCTGTAGGCCATACTGCTATTGCTAATTATGCCGACTCTTCGACATTAAGTGAATATGCGTGAATTGGATTTTGCTTGCCGGCATCCGATTCCTGGTTATAAACTCTGATTTCATGAAGCACTCGCTTTACGCATTCTCCATCCTGTATGGCAAAAAATAGTGTAGAATAAACTCCGTGATCTCCACCGGCAAACCAGTTGGCAATATCCGGCTGATGATTCTCTGTTCTAAATCCGTGGATATTTGTTTCGCTGTAAATCGGCACGTTCTGCCGCGATAATATTTTGCGGACATCATCGGTGAATTCCTCGATACTGAGAATGATTAATAGTTTCATATTTCTGTGATTTAGATTTTTCAGGTAGTTGATTTATGCTTCTGAAAGTTTGTTCGTTCCGATTTCCTTTATCTTATTTTCCACCATAAAGTAGATCAGCGGTATCATGACCAGGGTTAGTGCTGTGGAAGCCACCGCACCGCCCATCAGCGATATAGCCAGCCCCTGGAATATCGGATCAAACAGGATAACCACCGCGCCGATTACAACCGTACCGGCCGTCAATAGAATGGGCATGCTTCGCACCGCCCCGGCTTCGATAACAGCCTGTTTAAGGGATTCCCCGTCATCAAGACGTATGTTGATAAAGTCGATTAGTAAGACCGAGTTACGGACCATGATGCCGGCCAGTGCAATCATTCCGATCATTGATGTAGCCGTAAAGAAAGCGCCTAGTATCCAGTGACCCACGATAATGCCGATCAATGAAAGCGGGATGGCAATCATCATTATAATGGGCACTTTGAAATCCTGGAACCAGCCGATAATCAGCATGTAGATGATTACCAGAACCACGGCAAAGGCAATACCAAGATCACGAAAAACCTCGTAGGTGATCTGCCATTCACCATCCCATTTCAAGGTATAATCATTGGTCATGAATGGCTGACCGGCAAAGATCTGGGCCAGGTTATAGCCTTCGGGCATATCGATGGCATCTACCTCATCACCGGTATCCAGCAGGGCATAAACGGGACTTTCAATCTCACCGGCCACCTCGGCCAGCACATATGTTACTCTGCGCTGATTCTTACGGTGGATGCTTGATTCCAGCGTCTCTTCTGAAACCGTAACCAGATCGGACACAGGAATCATCGCACCGGATGCCGACTTCATATATAGCTGCTTGAGCTTGTCAATATCAGAGCGAGCAGCCTTCGGCAGTTTCACCGTAATAGGCACATCGTTCAATTCTTTATCACTGTAAATTCGCGACACATCTTTTCCATGCAGTGCCATTGTTACGGTCTGCACTACCTGTTCTGATGAAACGCCGGACATCATTGCTTTTTCGGTATTGACATCGAGCTGATATTTGGTCTGTGGAGCTTCTTTCATCCAGTCCACATCGACGATACCTTCTGTTTGCTCAAAAATGTTTTTTACTTCCTGTCCTACACGCTCACGCTCATCAGTATCTGGTCCATACACTTCGGCCACAATCGTAGATTGCATCGGCGGTCCGGGCGGTACCTCAACTACTTTTATGTTGGCATCATATTTTTCGCCCACTTTTTGCACGATAGGACGCAATCGTTTGGCAATAGCGTGACTTTGATCACTTCGTTCGCCTTTATCGATCAGATTTAGCTGGATATCAGCTACATTCGGTCCCTGGCGCAGATCGTAATGACGGACAAGACCGTTGAAATTAATCGGTGCATTATTCCCGGCATAAATCTGGTAGTCTTTTATCTCCGGTACATCCTTTAGACTTAACCCCACTTCGCGGGCTACCGCATTGGTACGTTCCAAAGTAGCACCTTCCGGCATATCGATAATCAGCTGCACTTCATTTTTGTTATCAAACGGGAGCATCTTTACTTCTACCAGCCGGAATGCAAATAGCAGTGTAGATGCCAGCAGAAGGACTGTTACTCCCCCGATAAATATCCAGCGTTTGAATACGCTATCCAGCAGCGGATTCATCGTACGCTCATACCATTTGTAGATGAACGTCTCTTTAAGGTCATACTTTTTCTCTTCTCCGTTTTCGTCCTTCTCTGCACCGTGGGGCAGTAAAATATAAGCCAGCCACGGAGTAATGATCAGTGCTACAATCAGAGAAAAAATCATAGCCAGGGAAGCGCCAATTGGCATAGGACTCATATATGGGCCCATTAATCCCGATACAAACGCCATCGGCAGCACCGCCGAAATTACGGTGAATGTTGCCAGGATGGTCGGGTTCCCTACCTCGCTGATGGAGGCAATAGCCGCCTGCTTGAGCGGTAGTTTCTTCATCTTGAAGTGCCTGTGCATATTCTCGGCAATAATAATCGAATCGTCCACCACAATACCCGTCACGAAGACCAGGGCAAACAGTGTAATACGATTCAACGTGTAGCCGAACATGTAATACAAAAAGAGTGTGAGTGCAAAAGTCACAGGCACGGAGAGAAATACAACCAGTCCACCTCTCCACCCCAGTGTCAGTGCCACCACAAAAGTTACAGCCAAAATAGCCACCAGTAAGTGCTCCAGGAGCGAGAATACCTTGGCGGATGCCGTTTCACCATAGTTCCGTGTAGTCGTTACATTTACATCAGCAGGAATCAGAGTACCCTGGAGCCGATCAACCTTCTTCTCAATTTGTTCAGCAATATTCATCGCATCAGCACCGGAGCGCTTAGCCACGGATATAGTTACCGCCGGGTACGATTCCCCTGCATTTAAACCGGGTTCCTTTGCTTTTTTATTGCCAATTCCATAGGAAACATACTCGGAGGGCTCCTCTGGTCCGTCATGAATCTCGGCAATACTCTTCAGGTAAATCGGATCGCCGTTTTGAACATCGACGACAACATTACGCACCTCCTCTGCGGATTTAAAGAAGTCGCCGGTATCCACCAGGTACTCGGTGTCGTTTTTGCTGAAGGATCCCGATGAAAGCTCTTGGTTGGCCCCCTGTATTTGTCCGACCACCTGCATCGGATCGATTCCGTACGAGGCCATCTTGTTCTTGTCGAGGGCTATCGAAACTTGTCGGGTTCTTCCCCCATGGATATCAGTCTGTGCCACATCCTCAATTTGTTTTATATCAAGAGCCATCTCGTCGGCTACGCGCCGCAGTTCGAAGTCGCTGTACTCATCGCTCCAGAGCGTCAACGTCATAATTGGAACATCATCGATAGAGCGCGTCTTCACCATTGGCTGTGTCGCTCCATCGGGGAATCGATCCATATTTTTCAAGATCTCGTTATAGAGCCGAACTAAACTGCGCTCTACATCTTCGCCCACATAAAATCGAGCTGATACCATAGCCTGATCGGGCATGGAGGTAGAGTATACATACTCCACACCTTCAATATTCGAAAGTACTTTCTCCAGCGGGATGGCAATCCGCTTCTCAACCTCTTCGGGCGTTGCTCCAGGATAACCAACAAAAATATCGGCCATTGGCACATCTATCTGGGGCTCCTCCTCACGAGGGGTTAAATAGGTCCCGTAAAATCCCAGCGCAAGGAATACAATCATCAACAAGGGCGTAAGCTTTGAATCGATGAAACCCTGCGCTACTTTTCCTGCAATTCCAGTCTTCATAATATTCTCTAAGTCTCTAAATATTTACTATTACTGTGTGCTAACTTTCTGACCTTCCCGCAGCCGCTGATCAACTGATGCTACAAATCTTTCGCCAGCAGCTAATCCGGATAACACTTCAACCTGATCACCGTCAGAATCACCCAGACGGACCCATCGAAGTACCACTTCAGAATTATCATTGAGTGTGTACAAACCGGTTAGCTGTCCGCGTTCTACAATAGCAGATTGGGGCACTACGATGGCGCGATCTTTATCAGTCCGAAGTCCAACTTCTGCAAACATTCCCGACTTTACTCCAGAATGCTCCGCCAGTTCGGGCAGCATTATTTCAACTGAAAATTGTCGGCTTCTGGGTTTACCGGACTGATTAATATTAGCCACCACTCCTTTACCGTTGTTATAACCAGCTGCTTTAATATTCACTGAAACTGTATCATTAAGAGTAAAAAGCGAGATTTCACTTTCCGGAACCGAGATTTTGATCTTCTTCATATCTTCCTGTTCAAAAACGATAATAGGTTGTCCCGGAGAGGCGATGTCACCTTCAGAAGCCATTTTGGAAACCACATAGCCATCAAAAGGAGCCGTCAGCAAAGTGTAATCGAGCATATCTTCGATTTCCTGCAATTTGCTCTCCAGGGTTCGGACTTTAGCTTTCGCCATTTCGTACTCGGTTGAAATATCATCAAGCTCTTTCTTGGTTGCACTTTCCTGCTCATACAGATTCTTCATGCGGTTGTAATTGGTCTCTACATTTTGCAGAGCCGCTTTGGCCTCAACCAGACTTGATTCTATCTGACTTTTCTGTGCCTGTAGATTATCATCTTTAATGCGGACCAGCACGTCTCCCTTCTCAACGAAATCACCTTCTTCAACATCAAGCTGGATAATCCGGCCCATCACTTTTGTACTCATATTTACCGTACGATCACTCGTTACTGAGCCCGAAAAGCGATGGGTTACGGTCCCCTGCACGAGATCTGCAGTTTGTGTTACTACAGAGATCGGTTGGGTTTGCTTTGGCTCTGTTTCTTCAGTAGAACTGCATGCTGTTCCTATGAGCGTAAGCACTACAAAAGCAGATAATAGGCTGCCTGAAATTTTCATCATCTTCTTTTTCATTGGTCTTTTTGTTTATGTTACAATCGGTTCTTAATAAATCGGATTAGTAAGGCATTTCCTGCTCCAGCAACAACTCCAAAGTTGCCAGGCTCAGGTTGTATTGATAAAGCGCATTCAGGCGCTGAAATCTGGCTTGCTGCAACTTAGTCTCGGCCTGCAGCAGGTCCGTGGTTTTTTCCATTCCCTGATCATACCTGTTATTGCGAATGCGATAATCCTCTGCGGCCTGTTCTACCGAGGATTCAGCAAATCGAAGCTGTGTTTGCGCCTGTTCCAATGACCGTTGAGCCTGTTGAATATCCAGCTTGTTTTTAAAACGCTTGCTCTCGTATGCCAGCTTTGCCTTTTTCAGTTCTGCTTTCGACTCCATCACTTTGCCGACATTGCTGAAACCACTGAACAGATTCCATTTCAGCGTAGCACCAATCATATAGCTATTGCCCTGCGTGCCAAATGGGACCTCATCGTTTAATTCATAGCTACCGAAAAGATTAATATTCGGCACAAAATTGAATTTAGATGCTCTCAGCATCTGTTTTGCTGCAGAAACACGGTGTTCCATTGCACGGACTTCCGCATTTGAAGGATTATCGACGTCAATCACCTCATCACTCATTCCCGGACGCAACTGCAGATTGTCGGTAGCTACAATAGTGACCTCCTCATCTATATTCAGCATGTATCGCAGGTTCTCCTGAACGGTCTGCAGCTGATCTTCCACTTTCGATTGTTGACTCTCAAGCTCCAGGACGCGAACATTGGCCGCCAGATAATCAGCTTTGTTTATCATATCCTGCTCATAAAAATTCTTCGCCTGTCGCTCATTTTCTAAAGCTGTTTCAAGTGAACTGTTGATAACCTCAAGCTGATATTTCATCAACAGGAACTGATAGTAAGTATCCTTTACCTGGTATCGGGTGTATTCTTCCGACCCTTTCAGTTTCTCTTTGGTTGCTTCCAACTGCTTCTTGACTGCGCTTCGCTCGAAAAGAGCATTCGAATTAAATATCGGCTGGCGAACCTCAAACTTGGTAGTAAAGTTGTCGTAGGCGTCAGGATTGTTTAATCGTGAAGGATTAAAGTCGGCTTGTGTAACCGCTTCTTGTTTCAGCTTAAATCCGAAGACATTCAGCGGATCATTCGTAGAAACACCGGTTTCTTCTATGGATAACTGCGGTAAAAGTGCAGCGTTTGTCTGCCGGTACTGGGCTCGGATTTTCTCTACGTCATATTCAGCCAGACCGATGCTGAAATTTTGTTCCAGGGCACGTTCGACGGCTTCCTGTAACGAAAGAGAAAGTTGTGTCTCTTTCGACGGAATATCCTGTGCCATAGAGTAAAATGGCAGCAATAAAATCAGCAGAAGAAGATATACTTCTGGTACATATGAATGTTTGGAATTCATTTTTGGAATTACTTTTTAGCTTTTTGGATTTTATATTCGTGCTGGGAGGATGAGAATCTACTCTTTAAATCCCAGGTTATACTTCTTGATTATTTCTTCCGCAAAACACCATTTAGTGAAAGCAGATTGCATCATATTAAGGCCGACAAACAGTGTTAGCAGCAGCCAATAAGGGGATATGAAATATGCCAGGGCCAGACTGCCGGTAACCATTGAGCCGGCAAAAAGCCGCATTGTTCGTTTGACAGGATTCATTGATAATTACTTTTGAGTTAAAAGTTTTTCAGGAACCACGATGTTTCTTTAATCACTTTTTCCCAGTGCCTGATCATACTCGAAGTTTTGATGTTCAAATCTTTTGAAGTAAAACTGCCATCCACTTTGCTGGCCTTATCTCCTTGATCCAGTATATAGGAACCTTCTGCTTCGAATGTTTTATCAGGATTCTTACCGCGTAGTATTCGGGCAATGTTATGGGCAACGGTGTCTGCCTGGTATTGTGCAAATACGCCGGCCATAGGCAGGGTTTTTCCCTCACCAATCGGAAGTGAGATGATATCACCAATAGCGAACACATTATCATACCCAGTTTGCAAGGTTTGCGTATTTACCTCAATCCATCCCGACTCCCCGGTCAGTCCTGCCTCTTCTATTATATCCGGACACAAATGCTTGGGAGTGAAGGCTAACAGGTCAGATTTTGCCTCAGCGGTGCCTTTATCAGTAGTTGAAAAAGTGAGAGTATCGGAATCAGCAGAAGTCAGTTTATGCTTCGGTCTGTAATTAATGCCTTTCTCTTTCATCAATCGGCGCACTTTGTCAGAAATTTCTTTACTGGCAAAATCCATCGGTCTGTCTTCCGGGGTGTAAAGGGTAATTCCGGTTTTATGACGAATTTCTTTCTCACGAATAAAATCATCGATAAGCAAGGCAGCTTCATACGGAGCTACCGGTGATTTATGTGGTAGTGAAGAGACGACAACAGTGATTTCTCCACCCTCAAACTCTTTTAAATCTTCATAAAAAGAAGAGGCTCCGCTTACGGTATAAAAATTGTGTCCATATCGGTCGAGATTATGAATGTCAGTAAAGTCAGTGCCGAGAGAGATCACCATGTAATCTCCCTCATATTCTGTGTTATTGGAGATAACTGTTCTTTTGTCCGGATCGATGGATTCTATCTCTCCGTAGATAACTTCTATACCACCGAGTTCGACGTTGGACAGATCACCTTGAATCTGCTTTTCTTCTCTTTTGCCGACCATCATCCATGTAAGTGATGGGGCAAACAGACTTTTTTCCTCTTTTTCAAAAAGCAGTATCCTAGCCAGGTCAATACCATCTTCATTACCGATTTCCCGGCTTAGTTCTCTGGCCACACTGATTCCGCCTATTCCTCCACCTAATACTAATATTGTCGGTTTCATCGCTCTATAGTTTGGTTTTCGTTAATTCGTTGTATCGGAATTTTTCACAGGCTTTTCACTGGCTACCCAATCGGCATATCCGTTTTCGAGTCTGGCAGCTTTAAATCCTTTCTTTTGCAGATACTTGACTGCTTCATCAGCCATCAGGCATAACGGCCCTCTGCAGTATGCTACAATTTCTCTGTCATCCGGCAGATCTTTGATACGCTCGCTCAATTCCTGCTGCGGACATGAAACGGCATCTTCGATATGTCCCTCCTCATACTCTTCTTCAGGTCGCACATCAATAACATATATTTCCTGCCGGTTCATCTTTTCTATGAGCTCATCACTACTGATGGTTTTTAAACTGTTGCGGCGATTTCTATAATCGTTCAGCAGCTTACTTATTTCCTCGTTTTGTGCAAATCCAAGCTTTCGCAAAGCACACCAGGTATCAAATACATGTTGTCCGGCCAGTTCATAATACATGTATTTTCCCTCCCGCTGTGTGGTAACGAGCCCCGATTTTTTCAATACCTGCAGATGTTGGGATGCATTAGCCACAGGCAGATTTATCTGTTCTGCAATATACGCTACCGGAAATGATCCCTGGGCCAGCAAATCCAGGATCTCAAGTCTGTGTGCATTGCTCAGTGCCTTGGTAACCTGCGACAGCTCTTGGTATAAGGACGTTTTGAATTCTCGCGTATTCATAAAGTGTCTGGACTAATTGTTTCATTCAATGTTTTTATTGAATGGTATTATACAGCTATTTTTATATACATTCAACAATTTTATTGAATGTTGTTTAAATGTGATATATTTATAGTGATAATCTTAAAAAAGCCGGTAGTAATACGATGAAATTTCCCAATAGTCTTGCTGATCTTTCGCCACCGATAGAGGATAAGAGTAAGCTGAAAGAGTTAGGCATCACCAAAAATTTTAAAACTGGTGAGACGATCTTGTCAGAAGACACAACGGTACGATCAATACCTGTTATTACAAAAGGAAGTGTAAAAGTCTTGCAGACTGATGATGAGCTAAAAGAGATGGTATTGTACTACCTGCGTCCAGGTGAAACCTGTGTAATGTCGGTATTGGCAGGATTATATCAGGATACCAGTAAAGTTAAAGCCGTAGCCGAAGAAGAGTGTGAAGTATTGTTTATACCGGTAAATGCTTTTAATGAGCTCATCAGAAAAAATCCGGAGTGGCTGAACTATATTTTCCAGATTTATCATAAACGTTTTGAAGAGTTACTTGATGTAGTGGATGCTGTAACATTCAAAAATATGGATGAACGACTGCTTCAATTTTTGCAAAAAAGGTCCGAACTATCTGGTAGCAAGACCATATCTATCACTCACGAACAGCTTGCCCAGGAGCTGGGAACGGCCCGGGAGGTTATATCCCGCCTGTTAAAGAAGATGGAAAAGAAAGGACTTGTAGAGCTTGGCAGAAATAAAATTACCCTTGTGTGACATTTGTCACTGACACTGGTTAACAACTGATGTATCATCAGAAAAATCAAAAAAGAATAGTGATGAATACGATTACGGAAAATACGTTATTTGAAAACTGGCATTTAATGCGGTGGATCGCATTGGTAGCAGGATTGTTTTTCATTGTGCAAGCTATGCGATTTGCTGATTGGATATCAGGATCTTTGGGTGCCTTTTTTCTCTTTCAGGCATATACCAACAGCGGCTGTATTGTCGGAGCTTGTGGAACTACTCCGGACAGGAAAAACGATAAATCACAATCTGATGTAAAAGAGATAGAATTTACTGAAATAAAAGAATCATGACGATGAATACTGCGAAAAAACAGATGACATTTTCTGAAATCATAAACAGTGACACTCCGGTGCTGGTGGATTTTTATGCCGATTGGTGTGGCCCCTGCAAGATGATGGCACCCATCCTCAAAAACCTGAAGAAAGAGATGGGCGACAAACTCAACATCATTAAAATAGATACCGAAAAGAATACCAATGCTGCTATTAACTACCAGGTGCGAGGAGTGCCGACGCTGATCCTATTCCACCAAGGGCAAATACTCTGGCGTCAATCAGGGGTAGTGCAGCTACATCAGCTCAAACAAATCATCAATCAAAAATTGCAGAATTTATGAAAACCAGGAATATTGTTATGACGTAAATCTAAGCTGGAAAGAGGGACGGAGAGGTAATCTCTCATCGCCCGATATATCGGAAGAAATAAAAATTGCCACACCTCCGGAATTCGATGGCGGTGTTGAAGGTCTCTGGTCACCTGAACATCTGTTTGTTGCATCTGTCAGCAGCTGTTTGATGACTACCTTCACAGCCATCGCCGAATACTCCAAATTATCCTACGAATCACTTAAGGTTAAAGCCACCGGAAAAATGGCTAAAAATGATAATGGCAAGTTTGTCATGAGTGAAATAACATTGAACCCGGAACTCCTGATTACAGACGATAAATTTGTAGATAAAGCAGAACGTGTTTTGAACAAAGCTGAATCAAACTGTCTTATTTTACGATCAATTAAATCGGAAATCACTTTTGAGCCCACTGTCTTGTAGGAGTGCTCAATTAGTATATTTTCTGCTAAACTATTACTGAAACTCTAAATATATAGTTACCATATTATGTCTTATCACTTTAGTAAAACATTAGATCTGTCTTTCGACGAAGCAATTGAAAAAGTCACTGCGGCTCTTAAAGAAGAAGGATTTGGGATTCTTACAGAAATTGATATCAAAGCTACCCTCAAGAAAAAGTTGAATGAGGATTTCAGAAACTACCGAATATTGGGTGCCTGCAATCCGCCGCTGGCTCACAAGGCCCTGCAGGCTGAAGAGCATATCGGACTGATGCTGCCGTGCAACGTAATTGTACAAGAGCATGAAAATGGTGAGGTGGAGGTCTCTGCCGTTGATCCTGTTGCTTCGATGCAGGCCATTGAAAATGATGATCTGGGCAGTATCGCCGAAAATGTACAGAGACTATTAAAGAAAGTTATCAACTCGCTGTGATGTGAAAAGAAAGCACTTTATTAGGAATAATAGTGTAATTCCGCTTCTGTGACAGGAGGAGCAGAAGTAGTTCAAAGGGATAGGCCGGATAAAGAAACCCTTTGGGTTTTTAATAGTCCATTCAGTGTCTGACTATATCTATATTGACTAACAGAAAATATAAAACTATATTGTGAGTGAACGTTCACTTATAATAAGCAAATGAAATTAATTAAAATAAGTCTGATCTGCAGTTTAATGGTTAGCGGTTTAGCACTGACAACGCTGGCTCAGAAAAGCTCCACCTCGTTGTCTGAGGCTATAGATCTATCTTTGGAACATGCTACTAGTTCACGCATTGCCGAAGCTGAAAAAGAAGCTGCCGAGGCCGGAAGTGGAATTTTGTCGTCGGACTACATCCCGAAAATAAACAGCAGCTTGTCATACACCCGGTCGCAATACCCGCAAATTATAACGCCCATTCGTCAGGAAGGTGCTTTCCCTCCTCTTGATGACCAGATATATGAGGCCAATATACAGGCCGACTGGCAGGTCTTTGATTTTGGTGAGAGTCGGGCAATACGCCAAAAAGCAAAAGCACTGGCTGATGCGGCCAATATTAAATATGAATTGGCCAGGATGGAAACCATTGAATCGACCGCATCGGCATTTATTCAACTCCAGCAGCTCAGAGAACTTAAGCAGGTACAGGAAGAACGTATTGCAACATTGAAGGAAAATAAGGAGCAGTTGCAATCGCTGTATCGTGAAGGACGTGTAGCCAAAGTTGATCTGCTTAAGATAGATGATGCCATTGTCGAAGCTGAAACTGCCGTAATTGAAACACACAACACCATCGACCATGTATTGCAACAACTGTCGGATGACTTGGGCAGAGAGCAGAAATTAGCCCTGGATGATATCACGCCCCTGGGATTTAAAAATGACTACCTGTTCAATCCTGATCATGCAGCTGTAGAAGAAGCACCAACTGTAAAAGCAGCCCTGGGGCAAAAGCAAGCTTCAGACTTTGAAGCCAAAGCATCATACCGTGCTTTTTTACCGCAATTCAATCTTTTTGCAGCGGAGCAGTTCCGGACGGGTAGCGGCTTTGAAATTGATGATCAATGGATGGTGGGGATACGAGTAAACGCTCCTCTTTTTGCCGGGAAAAAAGTGATTAATAGCCAAGTCAAAAAGAAAGAGGCCAAATCGCAGCAAATTAAGCTCGAGCAGACACGTCAACAATACCGGCAACAGCTGAACAGGTTGACAAATGCCCAGTTTGAAACGCAGAAAAGAATTGAATCAACAGAAACGCGGGAGACTTATCTGGAAGAGACCTATCGCGTTGAAAACTCCTCGTATCGTGAAGGCAGATCCACATTAACCGACTTGCTAACGACAGAATCTAAACTAAACAGCGTACGTGCAGAGCTGATTGCTATGCGCGCGCAACTCAGAATGCTCAATCTCAATATTGCAGTAATAACCGGACAACTAAATAAAGAAATGGCAATAAAACTGGCTGAAGGTGAATCGCTATGAATTTGAATAAAAAAGATATTATAACCGTCTTTATGGTGGCGCTGTTGGGAACGGTAGCTGTTTTGTGGCTTACCGACGACAGTAATTCTGCAGCATTGCAAGAAATGGATTCTACAGAACAGAACAAGTCTGTTGCTGTCGAAGTCACCCGTCCATCTGTGCAAACTATTAATGAAAATATACCCTATCTGGGGACAGTGGCGGGAACAAAAGATGGCAACCTCTCTTTTCGAACGGGCGGTACGCTTGATGCAATACTTGTTGAGGAAAGTGAACAAGTGCAAAAGGGGCAGTTGCTGGCAACGGTGTCGGTGCCTGAGCTGGACGCTCAGCACAGACGAGCAAAAAGTGAGCTCAAAAAAGCCCGGTCTTCAAAAACTTTTTGGGAACGGGAAGTTTCAACTGACAGTACGCTCTATAAAGAGGGGGCTATCTCACAAACAGCTTATAATAAGACGGCTTTTAACTATGAACAGGCGTTAAGTAGCTATCATGCAGCAAAAGCAGCACTGGAAGAGGTGCAAGAACGTCAGAAGCTGACGCAACTACGAGCTCCCTCAGAGGGAGTGATCGGGTCGATCAATCTTCGCGAAGGTAATAATATCGGCCCCAACCAACCGGTATTCTTTTTCCGACAAGGTGAGCCGACGATTTATGCGGATGTCCTAGAGCAGGATACCCAAAAAGGTATCCAGGTGGGGACACGGGTAACGGCGAAAGTAAACAACGGCAAAAAAATAACCGGAAGGGTGGAACGTATTGATTCGCAAACCAAGCCGCCCTTCAGAAGTGTTCGGGTTTTTGCGTCCTTTCCCGATAGTACAATCAATGGAAGATCTTCCGGGGCTAGCGTCTCCCTAACGTTTGAGATCAACAAACAGGAAAATGCCCTATTGGTACCGGTATCCTCTGTGGATTTAAGAGATGAATCCCCACGCCTTTTTAAAGTCAACGGCCAGCAGCAAGTAGAAGCCATACCGGTAGAGCTTGGCATACAGCGCGGTGAATATCGACAGGTAAAAGGTGCCCTTTCTTCAAGGGACAAAGTCATAAGCTCCGGTGTGAATAATCTGGAGCCCGGAGACCGAGTGGAAATTGTCCGTGAAATAACGGCGAATGATTAGATTAATACTTAAAAGTTTATAACCTATGAACTGGGCAGGATTTTCAATAAAGAACAGGTACACCATTTACGCGCTGGCCCTTGCTATTTTGGTATTTGGGGCACAATCGTATTTAACGCTTCCCATATCACTATTCCCGGAAACATCGCCTCCCGTAGTTACAATAATTACTCAGTATCCGGGAGCTACGGCGCTGGATGTATCCGAAAAAGTATCCGAGGATCTGGAGGAGGAAGTTGCTGCACTCGACGGTATAGCCAAGGTTACTTCCAGCTCACAAGACGGACTATCGGTGGTAACGGCCGAATTTCAATATGATGTGAGTGTGGATTTGGCTGCCGTTGATGTACAAAATGCGGTCAGCCGTATTCGGGGTAGTCTTCCCGAGTCGATTAGTGAGCCGCGAATCCTGAAAATAAGTTCAAGCGACAAATCGGTTATTACAATTGGTGTAAGTGCGCACGACGGTGACCTCCGAAAAGTACGACAATTAGCCGATGATGAGATAGCTCCGATCTTGCAACGCTTAAGAGGTGTCGCCTCTGTTGATATCTTCGGAGGATATCGCCGTCAGATCAATATTTCGATCGACCGCGATCGCATGGAAGCGGCAAATATGACGCTAAGTGCTATAAGTCAGGCTATACAGACAGCAAATATTTCGAGGCCATTGGGAAGTATTGATAACAGTCGTCGCGAAGTATTACTGCGTTTTGACGAATCCCTGGCTACAGCCGAGGAGATCAAAAGCATACCCGTAAAAAATGAGAACAACCAGCGCCTCCTTATCGGCGATATCGCCGAGGTGGAAGATGGTGTGGCGGATCCGCAAAGTGCATTTATGGCCAACGGCACCGAGGTAGTAGCCGTGCAGGTACTGCAGCAGGATGATGCAAATACCGTAGAAGTGGTAGATCGGGTTACCGCCGAACTCCCGGAGCTTCGGAAACAGTATCCTGATTTGAAATTTGAAGTAGCTACCGAAGAAGGATCCTTTACCGAGCAGGTAACCGGCAATATGGCCACTTCGATCGCGCTTGCATTGTTTTTGGCCTCCCTCATCATATTCGGATTCCTGGAGAGTTTTCGGCGCGCTTTTATCGTAAGTATTGCGATGCCCATGAGTTTCCTGTTGACATTTGCGCTCATGAAACTCAACGGCATGGAACTTGATCTGGTGACCCTGTCGGCTATTATCCTGGCGGTTGGTATGGTCGTGGACGGCGCCGTTGTTGTGATAGAAAATATTAGTCGTCATTACGACGAAGAGAATCTTTCCGCCAAACAGGCTGCTATTGAAGGTACGGGAGAAGTATTCTTTGCGGTGCTGGTGGGTGTGGCGACGACTGTTATTGTGTTGATTCCATTTCAGTTTCTAACGGGATTTGTAGGCAAGGTTTTCGGCCCGTTATCTCTCACCATGATCTTTGCCTTTGGTGCTTCCATACTGATGGCCGTAACGCTGATCCCGTTGCTTTTCTTTCTGTTGGAGCGAAATAATTCGAGAATCGATTCATGGATCAAAAAGTATATTGCTCCCTTTAATCGCGGGATGGATAAGCTTCGCGATGGATATATGGTTTTGCTGGATTGGTCGCTCAAGCACCGGGCCATCCTGCTAACCGGTACACTAATAATGTTTATCGGAAGTATGGCCCTGCTGGGCATGCGTGGGATGGAAGTATTGCCTAAGCTGGATTCCGGCTCATTTTTTATCTCGATGGAAGCCGAAGCTGGAAGTTCTTTTGAGCAAACAAAATCGATCGTCAGCGATATCGAGGAACTGCTGAATGAGGATCAGGATGTAATTAACTATACTTCGCAAATCGGTTTTGAACCCGATGCCAAATTTTTCGGCGATGCCGGTGCCATGGGTGTCCAGCAGGCATTCATTACCGTTGACCTGGTCTCCCGTAAAGAACGGGATCGCTCGATCTGGGAAATCGAAGATCAGCTGCGAGATAAAATTGATCGCATCCCCGGTATTCGTACGGCTGTGCTGAAGGAGATGGGTGGTACAGCTAAAAGCACAACCTCGGCACCGGTTGATGTGCGTATATCAGGACCTGATTTGAATCAGCTCAATAAACTGGCCAAAGAAGTGGCAGACCGGGTCCGCAATGTCGAAGGAGCTGTTAATGTCTATCGTCAGTGGACGCTCGAACGTCCTGAAGTACAATTTACGGTCGATAGGCTGAATACCGCATTCTATGATCTCACCCCCGGTTATATTGCACAGGAGACCTTCGCCGCCGTGGATGGTTTGCCGGTTACCCGTCTGGATGCCCCGGACGGTACCGATCCCGATATTGTGGTGCGTTATGACTCCACTTACAGGCAGGTTTTGGATGATGTGTTACAAACCAAGCTGAAGCCTGGTTTGGCTTTGTCATCTGTGGCACAAACAGACGTGCAGCTTGCACCGAATCTGATTACTCGGGAAAACCTCATCCGTACTGCCGATGTTCTAGGCTTTACCTACGATCGGGCTTTCAGTCATGTCATTGCTGATATTGAAACATCCATCGAGGAAATAAATGTACCAGAGGGATATGAACTGCAGGTAACCGGAGAGAACTCCGATCTCCAGGAATCGCGTTCCCAAATGTTGTCGGCACTGCTGGCCGCTTTGGTTGCCGTTTATCTGCTGATGGTAGCCCAGTTTCGTTCCTTTATACATCCGTTTACCGTTATGCTTGCCGTACCACTCGTTGCTGTAGGAGCGGCTATAGCTTTGATTATCACCGGCAAGGTGATCTCCATGTCTGTCCTAATCGGTTTTATTTTACTGATAGGCATTGCTGTTAACAATTCGGTCATCCTCATTGATTTCATTATACATCAGATGGAAGGAGAGAGCCGGGAAGAAATCGTAAAAAAATCGGTTTCGGTTCGTTTTCGTCCCATTATGATGACCACCTTTTCGACCGTGATCGGTATGCTGCCCCTGGCCCTCGAGCTGGCATTGGGAGCCGAGAGGTTTTCTCCCATGGCTATCGTCATTATCGGCGGACTGACGGCCTCAAGTATCCTAACAATGGTAGTGGTGCCCGTTTTCTATACGGTTATTGATGATTTTACCAAAAAATTACGCAGTCTTAAATTTTCCATGATTTTTTAAAACGTCCCATACCTAATCCCATCTCCATAGCATAGATCCAAATGCCTCCGGTTGATAGCCGGGGGCATTTCTTAACTTCTATTGCAACGAAAACAGAATTTAGTGAAATAAACATTTAAAACATGTCATCATGATTCCCTATAGTAAATATGCGATTGTATTTATACCACTATTATTACTGAATTTGCCTTCCTCTGCCCAGGAATCGAATTCACCTTCCGATATAAAAAGAGTTCCTGATATCACTTTTCAAACTGTAGAGGGCAAAAATCTAAAACTGACTAACTTGAACTACCATGCATATATCCTCTTTCTTATGCCCAAACCTGATTCAAAGTCTGAAGGTAAAGAGATGATGGAGAACATACGGTCCTGGATACAGAAAATTAGTCATGAATCTGGCGATACCTTTTCTTTGCTGATAGTAGAACCCTTTAAGGCATCATTTCCTTTTTATGGAATCCAAAAGAGTAAATTAAGAAAGGAATCGTTTCCTGTTGTAATTGATAAAAGTGGAGAAATTTTAGGCCGATTCCATTATTCAGAAGATAATCCCATTATTTTGATAGCAGATAAAAATCTGAATATTGCAGACTGGTCTATCGCCTACCCGGGTTCTCTGAAGATAGATGAGAAAATATCGCTGGTAAAAGAATTGAGACAATAGTAATTGTTATGCCTTCAGCATGCGCAAAGCGGCTTTGACTGTTTCGTCAATTACTTGTTCAGGCTTTAGTGAAGTAATATTGCGCTGGATGAAAATAATGCTGCGCTGAACCATTCCTACAATCCAGGCAACTGCGATAGTAGGCTCTGCAAATTGAAAATTGCTTTGCTCTCTGCCAGTTTTTAAGGTCTCAACAAACACATCTTTTGGCAGTGGTTTGGCCAGCATCTCTTGGGTAATGATTTCATCGCGGTGATTCGCAATCATTATGTAAGAGAATTCAAGTCTGTGATCGATCGCAAAATCAAAAATAGTGCGAATTAATGTCTCGAGCTGCTGTTCAGGTCCGGACTCTTCCCGGACTGCCTTTTTTAACTTCTTACGGAATTGCGTAGCACAATTAAGAAAGATCGTACGTGCAAGATCATTTTTATTTTTGAAATGCCTGTAAATGTTACCTTCTGCGGTATCTGCTCCTTCGGCAATGGAACGTATGGATGTAGCATCAATACCATCTGCTACAAATAGTTTCAGGGCAGTTTCCAGGATCGCTTCTTTTTTTGTTTTTGCCACTGGTTGAAAGGTTTGCTGGTTGTGAGTGTACACTCACAATATACAAAAAATTCCAAAGCCTGAATTATAAAAAGGGAAAATACTCCATCGATACCGTTGTAGCTTTGCCTTAGATCCGATAAATCGTTATATTTAAGACAATTAACTCTTAATAATTGTAGTGCTGAAACAGTTCAAGTACATACAATCTCTTGTCTTAGTATTATTCCTTACAGCATGGGGGTTGCAGCGTCTTTCTCCGGCTGTGATGCAACAGCTCTCGCATCACAATGATGTTGTGATGTGCGATATTTCCGGTGATTGTGACGGAAATACCTGCTCTATGGAGACTACAAATCAATGTAGCTGTAATCATACCTCATCCGACGACGATAACCAACTAACATTATGCGGTTGCGATCATCATGGAAACGAACCAGTTGGAACAGCATCACCATTTCAAATTAAAGCACCGCTGCTCTCAGATTTTGACAACACCTTTTTTTCCCGGAAAGATATTTCACCTCTAATAAAGCAAAGCCGCTATTTTATATTTACGGATGATATTTTTCATCCGCCCCGTCTTAACGCATGATCTCCTGATTATCAGCATTATCAATCCCTTCCGCACTCCATGCTATTGCTATAGCTGTAGTTGTACCAAATATAGATAGGATGCGGACAAATTAAACCATACAAGATCATGCGTTTACAAAAATTTTTTCCACTGACAATAGTATTATCACTATCAATACTGTTTGCCCTCCCAAATTCAGTTTGGGCACAACACACGTACAAAGGCAAAGTTTTAAATCAATCTAACAAGAAACCGCTGGCCGGTGCTCATGTATATTGGTCAGAAGGTGACTTTACAACTCTCACAGATAAAAACGGTCAATTTAGTTTGACATCTGATGTCGATCAGCTGACCCTCCGTATTACTTTTGTGGGATTTAACAGCAAAACTGTAGAGCTCACAGCTGATGATTTATCCGAAAATCCGGCTGTTATATTACTGCGAAAATCCACGGAGGTTATGAGTCCGGTTACGGTACTTGCTCGAAAAGTATCTTCACAACCCGACCAGTTTATGGATGCAGTTTCCACCGTCAACCTCTCTCATGATGCGGGTCAATTTCTCAAGGATTCTCCCAATGTATCGGGTATTCGAAAAGGGGGTGGCTTCGGTGTTGATCCCGTTTTGCGTGGTTTCCAAAAGAACCAGTTGATAGTTGAAATGGACGGTGTGCTGCAATCGCAGGGTGCCTGCCCCAACCGCATGGATCCGCCGACCTCACATATTCAGATGGAACATATCGAGGAAGTCGAAATTCTGAAAGGTCCTTATGCTTTAAAGCATGGCCCATCATTTGGCGGCATTATTAACTTTAAATCACAGCAGCCAGATTATTACAGTAGTTCTGCACTTACCAGCTATTTTACAGTAGGATATGAAAGCAATATTGATCGCCAGCGCTACGCAGGCGGGATTAAAAAAGATGGCGGAAACTGGACCACCAATATTTACGGTGCTTTTGCATCCACAGAGAACTACGAAGATGGCTCTGGCAATAATATTAACGCCGGCATGTCGAATGCGGAATATACTGTTGAGACATCTGTGCAACTAAATGATGCCAATTCCCTGAAAGCCAAACTAAGTCAGAATTTTGCACGGGATGTGGATTATCCGGCACTGATGATGGACATGCGTGAAGATGATATCACCAACGCTACCCTTACATACACCAATAGCGATTTGGGCAGTGGACGTTTTGAAAGTTCTGCTTTTGGTTCTTATGTGAAACACGTAATGGACAACCTGGATCGGGAGATGGCCGAGATGACTGAGGCTGTCACCGATCTGTCCACCGAAACCTACGGCTATGATCTGGCATACCTGCTTCCGAGCGCATCAGGAAACTGGACTTTAGGAACCGATGCTACCTTGCGATCCATGGAGGGATTTCGCACCCGCGATTTCAAAATGGGTCCTATGGCCGGGCAAACGGTTACCGATAATGTCTGGCAAGGCGGCATACGTAACCGGTTTGGAGGTGTGATAGAATATCAACCGAATATAAGTGAATGGGATGTAGTCGTTTCGTCTCGATTCGATTACTATTACTCCAACGCCAGTGATCCCGATGATTATTTTGCACAAAGTCTTGGTAGCCTTGATCAGGAGCATCTGGGTTGGAGTGCCAGTGCCGGCGTTACCAAAAATTTGAATTCCAACTGGTCGACCGGTTTTTGGGTGGGGCGTTCGAAGCGCTACCCCGGTATGGATGAGCTCTTTGTTAATTATTTGGCAATCGGGATGGATCCCTATGAATATGTAGGCAATCCACAGTTGAATTCCGAAACCAACCACCAAGTGGATGTTATGCTCAATTATAAAACTGGAATAATCAGTATGGAGACATCACTGTTTTACAGCTATTTGACCGATTATATCAGCGCAGACGTTCGTCCCGATTTTGATCCCAAACAGATGGGAGCACCCGGCGTTAAGCAGTTTATTAATGTGGATGAAGCTGCCCTGTACGGTTTTGAGTGGACGCTTCAGAATAACGGACGCAGTAAGCTGGGTTATAACGTTTCCACTGCTTACACGATCGGACGCAATTTAACGGCGGATGAAGATCTGCCCCAGATTCCTGCCTATGAAGCAAATATTAAACTGGATTATCGCTTTCTTGATGACAAGCTGATTCCTCAACTACATCTGCGCGGGGTCGCCGAGCAGGATAGAGTGGCTGAGTCGTTTGACGAGCAGCCGACGGAGGGATACCTGCTTACAAACTTCAAGCTAAGTTCTCAACTGGGCCGTGGCATTCAGCTTTCAGCGGGCGTTAACAACCTGTTCGACGTTACCTACCATGAGCATTTAAACAGAAGCCTGCAAGGATCTACCCTGCCACTCAATGATCCAGGCCGAAGCTTCTTTGTCGAGCTAAAATGGAATGGCATACTGTCATCACTTTAGTCTCATAGCTCTTAATATTAAGGGAGATACTATTTGTATCATAAAAACAATCTGCGCGTTCTGCGAGATCTGCGGGAAATTAATTGATGGGTTTTATGCCCGCAGATTCCGCTAATTACGCAGATCTTTTTGCTCTACTGCTTATCTATTACCAAAGAATGATAATTTTTAAACGCTGCAATTTTCATAAAAGCTATTACTAAGAAGTATCTCCCTATTTAATTCCCAATGAGAGCTTATTTAATATGAATAAAAAAACATCAGTTCTAATACAGAAAGGTATTGCTGTAATTGGTATCGCCTTTGGCTTGCTCACTATATTTATTGGCGGACAGACGCTGTTGGGATATTCCGATCCTGGATATGTTGTATTCATGCCACTGCTTATCTTCAACACCGTAATGGGATTTATCTATACCGCGTCGGGATTTATGATATGGCGGGATCTCAACTCGGGAGTTACAGCAGCAAAAATGGTATTTCTGATTAATCTGGCTGCGTTAGCCATTATTCTTGTTGCTTACCTTTCCGGAGGAAATGTGGCCACCGAAAGTTTAAAGGCGATGTGGTTTAGAACGGCGATTTGGCTTCTGTTTTGGGGTATTTTATTATGGATTCGTGAATAAGGTTATTATTCAACTGGCAAATCTAAATGGATTTATCTGTAGTTATTCCGAAATCGGTTTAAGCCTTGCCGAAAAATGTCGCAGTACATCAGGTGCGTCAATAATTTTATAGCCGCCCAATTTCTTTCGTTGTTCATACGCCGAAATAATTACCTCCGCCAGGTAATCCACATGGCTTTGGGTGTAGACCCTACGCGGAAAAGCCAGGCGAACCAGCTCCATGGCCGCCGATTTTTCTGATCCGTCGGGCTGTTTGCCAAACATCACGGTGCCGATCTCTACTCCACGAATGCCTCCTAACAGGTACAGAGCATTATTAAACGACCAAGCCGGGTACTCGGTAGGCGGAATATGCGGAAGCATTTCTTTGGCGTCCAAGTACACCGCATGTCCGCCGGTGGGTTGCACAATGGGGATGCCGGCTTCTGTCAATTTATCCCCCAGGTAAGCAATAGACCGGATACGATACCGAAGATACGCGGGATCCAAAGCCTCATATAAACCGCGGGCAACCGCCTCCATGTCATAACCGGCCATACCTCCGTAGGTTGGGAATCCTTCGGTCAGTATTTCCAAGTTGCGGCAATCCGAGGCCAGCTCATCGCTGTTTAATGCCAGAAACCCACCGATGTTGGACATGCCATCTTTTTTCGCACTCATGGTACAGCCATCAGCATAACTGAACATCTCCCGGGCAATATCGATCGGCTTTTTATTGGCGTACCCTTCTTCCCGGGTTTTGATAAACCAGGCATTTTCGGCAAAGCGACAGGCATCGATAAAGAATGGAATCTCATGCTTTTGAGCGATCTCTGCAACGCCTTTGATGTTAGCCATACTTACCGGCTGTCCGCCGCCCGAATTGTTGGTGACTGTAATCATAATTACGGGTATCCGATCAGCTCCTACTTCATCAATCGTTTTCTGCAACTTTGCCAGATCCATATTTCCCTTAAAGGGATGCCTGCTTTGGGGCCGACGCCCCTCGTCGATCACCAAGTCACGGGCTTCTGCTCCGGCATGTTCCACATGAGCCCGGGTGGTGTCGAAATGAGTATTGCTGGGTATAACATCTCCTTCTTCCGCAATCGTCGTAAAGAAAATATTCTCCGCCGCACGCCCCTGGTGGGTAGGAATCAAATGCTTAAAATTGGTGATATCCTGCACGGCCGATTCAAGTTTGTAATAGGAAGAAGATCCGGCATATGATTCGTCACTTTCGATCATCCCGGACCACTGTTTTGACGACATGGCACCTGTACCGCTGTCGGTGAGTAGATCAATGAGAACATCTTCTGCCTTGAGCAAAAATGGGTTATAGCCAGCTTCCTGCAGGAGCTTTTCACGTTCCTCCATGGAAGTAAATTTGATCGGTTCCACTGAACGAATGCGAAAAGGCTCAATTATAGTATCAGATTTAAATTTGTCCAGATTCATACACTTTACTCTTTCTTATTGGAGATAATGACGGAACCTGTGAAGTATAAGATTTATTTGATTTTATAACGTGAAAGAAATATATAATATAAAATAGTATTTTGTCTTTTATAACGATCAAACCGACAATGGCAGAAAATAACAACAGATGGACTTGTCCGCTCCTGTATATGGTATCAGGATTTTTGCTATTTGAAATCCTTACAGGGCTGTCTGTTTACCTGTTGCCTTTCAGTGTGTCGAACCAAATCATTGTGCTTCTTCATACGATTGTAGGATTACTGTTTCTTTTTCCATATCTGTGGTATCAGTATAAGCACTGGCTTGAATACAAGGAGCGTCCTGTCAATGAGCTCGTAATTTTGGGATATACAGCCATGGCTGCTACCACTCTGGCCCTGGTATCAGGCTTAATTTTGACCTATGAGGCTGTTTTCAGCTCAAGTATTACGGATTTCTGGGAAAAAATTCATCTGACAACCACATTTATACTTATAGCTGCTGCCATCCCTCATGTGGGGCTGATTATATATCGGGATTCAAAAGTCCAAACGAAAAGCGAAACCATCCTTAAAAGGAAGGAAAGCCAAAAGAGGTTTAGCTTCAACAGTATATATTTGGTATTCATCCAATTTGCTTTGGTTGGACTTTTTATGTTTGCTTACTCATCATCTTATCCTGAGAGCAAAGCCTTACCAGAAGATTACTCCTACCACGAAGGAGCTGAAAGTCCCTTTGCACCAAGTTTGGCACGAACGGAAAGCGGTGAACTGATTGATGCCGAATTGTTGGGAAGATCTGAATCATGCGGTACCTCCGGCTGTCATTCTGAAATAAAAGAAGAATGGGAAGCCAGCGCGCATCGCTATGCAGCCAAAGATCCTTTTTTCAGAAAAATTCAGGAAAATATGGGCAAACAAAAGGGAGCTATAGCCAGCCGATACTGCGCCGGCTGTCATGATCCGATCGGACTATTCTCGGGCTCTGCTAATTTGCATTCTGATAAACTGACTAACGAAATTGGACTTGATGAGGGAATTTCATGCATCTCCTGTCACTCTGTGACAGAGGCTGATGTACAGGGAAATGCTGATTATGCCATTACATCACCCGATCGTTACATCTTTGAGTTGAAAGATGGCAAAATGGCAAAATTGATAAGTGATTTTCTGATCCGGGCCTATCCGAAAAATCATGTTGATAGTTACAGCCGAACTTTTTACAAAACTTCGGAATACTGTGGATCCTGCCATAAGCAATACATCGATGAAGATATTAATAACGTAGGGTGGGTTCAGCTACAGAATCAATACGATCAGTGGCGGAAAAGTCACTGGAATGATGAGGATAATGCATTTAATACACTGGAATGCCGAGACTGCCATATGCCACTAGTAGATTCTGAAGATCCGGCCAGCGGTGATGCGCTGGACAGAAACAGATCGGCTGAAGACGGCAAGCACCGCAGCCATCGATTTTTGGGCGGAAATCAATATGTGCCAAAGTTATTGGATTTGCCGAATGCGGATGAGCATGTGGAGATGATCGAGCAATGGCTGCGCGGGGATTATGAGATTCCGGAAATAGAGGACCAATGGGTTAAGGGAGAGACTGTCCCTATCTCGATTATAAGTCCCGACAGCATTCAGATGGGTAAAGAACTGTCTATGGATGTTATCATCACCAATAAAAAAGCCGGACATGAATTTCCGACGGGTCCGCTGGACATGATGCAATCCTGGATAGAGATAACAGCTGAAGATCAGGATGGAAATCTGCTCTTCTCATCAGGGACCCTGGATGAAGAATACTTTATTGAGCCGGGCAGCTTTATGTTTAAAGCCGAACCCGTTGATCAATATGGGAATTTGATAGACCGCCACAATCTATGGGAGCTTGTCGGAGTACGATTCAGCCGTGCTCTTTATCCCGGGAAAACAGATTATGCCCGCTATGCTGTTGATATTTCGGAAGCAAATGTTACCGATGTATATATAACAGCAAAGCTGCAGTACCGAAAGTTTAATCAATTTTTGATGAATGAAGTATTTACTGAAATAGCTGATGACACGGCGCCCATAACCACGATTTCAAGTGACACCCATCACGTTAAAGTATTTCAATAATAATGGTGTTTTCTCATCTAAGTCGTCGTAAGAAAAGAATAGTCAGTACTGTTTTATCAATAACAGTTGTTGCGACTCTTTCAATATTCTTCATCTGGCAGCAACAGGATTCTACTATGTATATTCCCGGTAACGAGGTTGAGGGCAAAACCTCCCGTTTAGACAGAGCGACTCCGGATGAAGCTCCTGAAATCCGTTTTGAAAAGGTAAACTCCCAAACAGGAATTGAATTTAAACATTTTTATAAAGAGCGTGGATCCCGCATAACAGAAGATATGGGATCGGGATCAGCATGGATCGATTACAATAATGACGGGTATGAAGATCTTTTTGTAGTTAATGTTGCAGGTCCGATAAATATCACAGACAAAGAATTTGATGAATCACCGGCTACACCTGCGCTGTATAAAAATAACGGCAATGGCACTTTTACTGATGTAACGAAACAGTCGGGTTTGAAAAAGCCAATGTTCGGTATGGGAACTGCCTGGGCCGACTATAATAATGACGGACATATAGACTGTCTTATTACAGCGTACGGACCAAACAGACTCTTTAAAAATAACGGCGATGGAACATTTACCGAAGTAACGAAAGAAGCGGGACTGGCAGCAGAAGAGTCGTTTTGGTCGGGAGCCTCTTGGGGCGATTATAACGGAGATGGGTTTGTAGATCTTTATATCGGCGGATATATAAAATACTTCGAGATTCCTGACGACGAGAAAATTCATGATCTGCAGGAACCTCCTTCTATTAATCCATTGGTTTTTGACCCTGCGCAAAACCTGCTCTACAAAAATAATGGAGACGGAACCTTTACGGAAGTTGCTGAAGAGGCCGGAGTGGCTAATCAGAAGGGGAAAACCCTTGAGGTGGCATGGGTTGATTTAACCAATAATAATTTGCCGGATCTTTATGTAGCCAACGATGTAACTGATAACATGCTGTATCAAAATATGGGAGATGGTACCTTTATTAATATTAGTTACCAGGCGAAAGTAGCCGATTACAGAGGATCTATGGGGATGGCAATCGGTGACTGGAATGGCGATCAGGATCTGGATCTTTTTGTCACTCATTGGATAGCCGAGGAAAATGCTTTTTATGATAACCTGACCAGCAGCCGGGGAGCACTTGAATTCAGGGATGACGCCGATCAGTACGGAATGGGACAAACTTCAAATGATTTTGTCGGCTGGGCAACATCTTTTGTGGATTTTGACAACGACGGCAGAGAAGATCTTTTCGTCGTTAACGGGCATACAATGCAAAAAACAGACGATCCCAAAGAGTTAATACCGATGAAGGATCGCATTTACTGGAACCGTAATAATGAAGAGGGATTTTATGATATTTCTGAATCCGCTGGCAGCTATTTCGGAGAAAAATGGGTTGGACGCGGGGGTGCCTATGGTGATTACAATAATGACGGCCGACAAGATCTTTTTATTGTAAATCATGATGCACCGGCCGTACTACTTGAGAATCAAACAAAATCTGAAAATAGATGGCTGCAAATAAAGCTGGAAGGAACTGAAAGTAACAGATCTGCTATCGGGGCAAAAATGCGTCTTGTTGTAGAAGGTGAAGTGCAAATTAGACACGTTGGCATGCAGCCTTCCTATCTTTCGCAAAATTCATTAGTGCAGCAATTTGGCTTGGGGAAAGTCGAAAAAGCCGATACCCTGTTCATCCGGTGGCCCAGCGGACAGGAACAAACGTTTACTAATATTGATGCTAACCAGCGGCTTTATATCCGAGAAGGAAATACAGAACTGCAAAAAGTGAACTAATTGTTTCAATATCTGATCAAAGCATGATTACCAAGTCACATATCATATCATTTCTGTTGCTGGTGATCCTTTATATCGGTGTAGGTTTTTGGAAGTATACTACATCCAAAAATGCAACAGATCATCAAAATAACAGAAATCTAACCATTGAAGAACAAGCTACTAAAGAGTTTTGGGAGCAATATCAGCAAGCTACTGCCGACCGCACTGCAGGCAATTATGAAAAGGCTATTGAGCACTACAATCAGGCGTTACAAAGGAATCCCGAACATAAGGATGCTCTGTACTATTTGGGAAGTATGCATCTTTTCCAGCGTGAGTTTAGACAGGCCGAGAAATATTGGTTACAATTAGAAAAAATTCAGAAGAATACCCCCCGCACCCAACTTCAGCTAGGATCACTGTACTCTTGCATGGATGAAGAAAATCCCCTGCTTGACCTGGAAGCTGCAAAAGAAAAATTTAACTATGCCAAGAATTTAAATCGCGAAGAGACAGGGGCTCCTCTGCAGTTATCAAAAATTTCCATCATCAATGATGATCTGGGAAAGGCCGCGAAACTTTTAGATGGTGTCCTGTCATCAGACAGCAAAAATTACCAGGCTTTGTTTTTGCGTGGCTATATTTATTGGAAAGAAGGGAATCGGGGGCAAGGAAAAGACCAACTGCTGGATTCCTGGCGAATTTTCCAGAGCCTGGGTCACACCGATGTACAGGGTGAAGGAGCTACCAAAAAAGGTGCAAAGGCTATGCTATCCGATGATCTGTTTTGTGATCCTTTCAGAAAGCAAATTGAGAATTTGCTGGTACAGAGTCTCAACGAAGTTGATTTTAGAGTTTTTGATGAACGATTATCAGACCTTAAAACAAATCTTTAAGAAAGCTTAGCAAAACCCAGTGTCACCTGTCCGCCGGCTGGCCTGTGGAACCCGTTGGTATGTTTCACAGTGCTGGCGGATCAGGGTCTGTAGCAAAAGTATGGCTTAAAAGCTCCTAAGAAACAATTGCTTATTGATGCTGAAAGAGATCCTGAATCAAGTTCAGGACTAAAGGTTCAGCATGAAATCGGTGGTTTTTTCAAAGCTCTCTTTAGGTAAAAACGGTTTCGATCTGCTATCATCTTATTGTCTAAATAAAATATCCTCCCATTCTGCAGTCTGTTTCCCAATTAAAAAGGTGAATATCTTTTGAAAATAATGATATTAGTCATAATTTAAGACAAATATGTCTTTAATTATGAGATGCCGCAGTCTATTTTTAAACTTCGGGGAATTGCTGTAGCATCTTCAACTACAATCAGATAAAGTTGTTTACGAATCAGTGATTCATTCCGGAAAAACCTCCATAAACAATAATCATTTCTTGTGGCAGGCATCACTGGCATGTTTTGTATTAGCAGCTTTAACAGGTTTTTTATACCGCCTTGGGATGCTTGGATGGATGCCGGGAAATCTATCCCTGGATAATGTTCGACATGCACACTCACACCTGATGTTTTTCGGATGGGCTGTACCCCTGCCGTTTTATATTATCATGCAAAAAATTATGAGCTCCGGAAAAGAGCTTGAAAGCGGGTATCGCTGGATGAAAAGCGGTATTATTGCCACACTATTCTTTGGATTATTGGCTTATCCTTTCTTTTTGGTATTTGGATATCGGCCTGTCGCTATAGGCTCGGCTTCACTCCCGCTGTCAGTTATATTTTCAGGACTGGTGATGATCAGCTGGTATGGATTTATCATCGGATACCGGAAAAACCGAACTGTGCTTAACAGCGAAAAAAGTCTGCCGTGGTTCGACGGAGCCCTTATTCTGCTGGTGGTCTGCTCGCTGGGTGCCTGGGGCGTGGCCGTTATTCAGGAAATAGCTCCCGACTCCCATCTCATGATGAAAAGTATGACTCACTTTTTCCTGGCGGCTTTTACCGAGGGATGGGTTGTGTTGGCCATCGCTGCTACTTTAGTTTCTGAGATAGATCTCAATAATCAGAATTGGCTGGTTTCCCCGCAACTTGCTTTGGGAGCGATTGCATTTGGCGCACCCCTGACATTTCCGTACGGGATTTCAGAATCCCTGCTCACACCACTGCTTTTAGGTACGGCCAGGTTTGGCGGTGGACTGGCGGCCATCGGATTACTTTTTGTGATATGGGCAGTCATCAAATCCGGTAAATGGAAACACCCGGTATGGATCTGGCCTGTGACCTTGCTGGCTTTGAAAGGAGTAATGCAGCTGTCAGCTTCAGTAATCCCAAGCTCGTTCTGGCTGTCCGATCCGGGACTGCGCGTGCTCTACCTACATATTTTGCTCCTTGGCGGATTGACGTTGCTGGCAATTGGCTAGCTGCAAGTACGGGCAGGAGTTTCAAGAGCATACTTCCACGGTATTGGCGTTACCATTTTAATCACGCTGGTTACACTGCTGATGCCAACAGGTTTTTGGCCGCAGGCTTTTTCCGGGTCGTGGATTTTTTACGGATTGGCGATTGGTGCTTTATTGACCATAATTACAATAGGTATTCACTGGATAAAGATGAATCAATCACTCCAAAAGGAACTATAAATAAAATGCAGGATATCCAAACGGAAGAAGATATAAAAACACTCGTTCATGCTTTTTATGCAAAAGTGGAAAAGGATGAGCGGCTGGGATATATCTTTAGCGATGTTGCGCAAGTGGATTGGGATGAGCATTTACCAAAGATGGTGGATTTCTGGTCAAAAATGCTTTTCCGGACCGAGCGATATAACGGACGTCCATTTCGCCAGCATTTGCCGCTGCCGATTAAACAGGATGATTTCGGGCGGTGGGTAGGGCTGTTTAACGAAACCATTGATAAGCATTTTGAAGGTAATCGTGCTGAATATGCTAAAGAGATGGCACTAAATATTGCCAATTCATTCAGCTCGCGGATGGCAATAAACGGAAAGTTTGATAATCAGGAAGAGGAATAGTTATGACCGACAAGAACACAAAACCAGAAGAAAAACAGCTGGCAGAATCCGTAAGACAGGCATGTATCGAAGCCGCCCGAGAAGGATTTCAGGATGCTTCAATGAGCGGACTCTGTACCGAAGGTGCTATAGAGGCGGCGATTAGTGCCATTGAAAAGCTGGACATAGAAGAAATAATTCAAAAGGACTAAATTTATGAAACGATTTTTAGGAATAGGGTTAATATTATCAATTTTCTCATTGGCTATAGTGGGTTGGGCATCGTATCAACAAGAAGAACCCCATCAACCAGAAACCCTGCCGCTAGTTCCGATGATGCAGCAGCTGCTGACCGACATCCAGCAGGTAGATCGCGGTATCTACACCGAAAACTTTGATATGATTGAAGAAGGTGCCGGGCGAATCTCCGATCATCCCGTTATGACCCCCGAAGACAAGAAGCTGGTAAAACAGACATTGGGCGAACAGATGCCACAGTTTGTCGAATTTGACAGGATTGTCCACCACCATGCCGATTCGATGCGAATGGCAGCCATAGAGGAAAATATGGAAAAGGTATTAGAACATTATCGAATCACCCAACAGGGGTGTGTAGACTGCCACACTGCTTTTCGGTCTGATATTGCTGAAGCAAGAAAATAACGCTCTGCTTATAAAAACCGCTCTTTAGCAGCTTTTCTTAAATCCTCGCGGTGATCGGGATGGGCAATATTAATAAGTGCCCGACTTCGCTCCCGAAGATTTTTGCCATACAGGTTGGCTACACCATACTCAGTCACTACATAGTGCACGTGAGCACGAGTGGTTACTACATCAGCACCCAGCTTAAGATGTGGAACAATCTTGCTCTCTCCCTTCCGGGTTGTTGACGGCAGCGCAATAATAGGTTTGCCACCTTTGCTGAGTGAAGCTCCTCGTATAAAATCCATCTGTCCGCCCACTCCGGAATATTGATAGGTACCGATTGTATCGGCGCAAACCTGTCCTGTTAAATCAACCTCAATGGCACTATTGATGGCCGTCACTTTGGGATTCTCCCGGATAACCGCCGTATCATTTACATAGGCAACATCCAGCATTGCAATCATCGGATTATCATCAACAAAGTCATACAATTCGCGGCTTCCCATCACAAAACTGGCTACTATTTTCTCCGGATGCTTGGCTTTTTTCTTGTTGTTGACGACCCCCTTTTCCACCAGATCGATTACACCGTCTGAAAACATTTCGGTGTGGATTCCTAAATCTTTGTGATTACCAAGCGCATCTAACACGGCATTGGGAATAGCCCCGATCCCCATCTGGAGTGTGGCCCCGTTCTCAACAAGTTGTGCACAATTGTTGCCGATCTTCTTTTCCACTTCCGTAGGTTCCGGAATGATAAGCTCGTGCAGCGGTTCATCGGTTCTGACAAGTGCGTTAAAACGGCTGGCATGAAAAATGCCGTCGCCGTGGGTTCGGGGCATTTGGGGGTTCACTAACGCGATCGCTCTTTTTGCTTCCTGAAGGGCGGCGCGAGTAGCATCCACCGAAACACCCAGCGAGCAGTACCCGTGCTTGTCGGGCGGCGATACCTGCACCAATGCCATATCAATGGGAAGAATATTCTGGCGAAAAAGTCCTGGTACCTCGCTTAGGAAAATGGGCAAATAATCGGCACTTCCTTCATTAACTGCCTTGCGCACATTGGCTCCGACAAACAGTGCATTCGTGTGAAAGGTATCGCTGTATTCCGGTTTGGCATACGGAGCATCTCCCTCGGTATGTAGATGAACAACTTTGACATCTTCGAGCTCATGTGACCGTTCAGTCATTGCATTAATCAACGGCTGTGGGGCTGCTGCCACGCTATGGATAAAAACGCGGTCTCCTGAATTTATGAGCTTTACGGCTTCTTCGGCGCTCGTGTATTTAGACTTATAAGACATTTCCTCTGTTATATAAAAATATCTGCTGATAAATAATTATTAAATTTATCTTAGTTCTTGCAAATTCTTCTGCACTACTTATTCAAATTGCAGTTATCTTTGCAGTTGAATAAAATAATAAACACCATACCCATAGCATAAATTAAAAGTACATAGAGACGATCTCTTTCAATGGACTAAATATCTTTAGGATCTGATATGAAAAATTCTCACCGCTCTATAATAACCGGCACAGGCTCATACATCCCAACCCAGAAAGTCCCAAATTCGGATTTCCTGGATCGCACTTTTCTGGATGCAAACGGTGATCCCTTTGACAAAACAAATGAAGAAATTATTCAGAAATTTGAGGAGATTACTGGTATTAAAGAGCGTCGTTATGCTACTGACGATATGCTTGCTTCTGATATGGGCGCCGAAGCCAGTAAAGAAGCGCTTGAATCGGCCGGGATCGAAGCCGATGATCTGGATTATATCATAGTGGCACATAATTTCGGTGACATACGTCCCGATAACTATCGGGTGGATATGGTGCCCAGTCTTGCTTCCCGGGTCAAGAATAAACTAAATATCTCAAATCCCGGCTGCATTGCCTATGATCTTCCGTTTGGATGCCCGGGCTGGCTGCAGGGAATCATTCAATGCAGCTATTTTCTGCGTAGCGGGGATGCATCGGCCTGTCTTATTGTGGGGACCGAAACACTTTCCAGAATCAGTGATCCCCACGACCGCGACAGTATGATTTATGCAGATGGAGCCGGAGCTACGGTAATGGAATCAAGAAATGTTATGGAATCCGTTGGCGTACTTAGCCATTCTGCCCGCACTGACGCCGAAGAGCAGGCTTTCTATTTGCGAATGGCGCCTTCTTTTAACTCCGAATGCGACGATACGCTCTACCTGAAAATGGACGGACGAAAGCTTTATCAATACGCGCTGACGAACGTGCCGGGAGTGGTAAAGGCCAGCCTGGACAAGGCTCACCTCAGTTTTGATGATGTTCACAAAGTGCTGATTCATCAGGCTAATGCCAAAATGGATAGTGCTATTTTACAACGGCTGGGTAAATTGTATGACAAGGACGACGTTTCAGAGGATTTGATGCCGATGACAATCTCCAGGCTGGGTAACACCTCTGTCGCTACTGTCCCTACACTTCTTGATCTGATTTTGCGGGATGAAATGGACGGACATAATATCTCATCGGGCGACAATATCGTTCTGGCTTCTGTAGGAGCTGGAATGAATATCAATTCGGTAGTATATAAAATGCCCTGATAACAGACGGATCTGCATTAAGGATTGAGACATTTCTGTATAGTCCGCCACGGTCAAGACGGTAAACTCACAGAATATAAAAACGGTTAAAACCTTTTTTATTGATTTAAAGCTGTTCTACAGTTACCTTCTTAAATAGAGATTACTCCTAAATGATCTAAACTGCCATACTATGAATGAGGATCTTTCACTCAAACATATAACCCCTGAAGCTACCCTTTCTCAGATCACAGCAGTAGATAAAGATGCTGCAGAAATGCTGGCTTCAATCGGATTGGATATTACACAGCATAAACATGATACACTCCGATCAGTTTGTCAGCAACAACAGTGGAGCGAAACTGAAGTTCTGCAGTGGATAAAAAAACACCGCACTAATGTTCTAAACAGGCACGATGAATCTAATATCGAACGCAATCTGACGCAGTGGTGCAACTATATTGAAGAAGAACACCATGCATCCAATAAGAACCTGCTTTCAGAAGTAACTGAAGACTTTATACGCGTGCAGAAAATTCACGGTATTCAATACGAATGGTTAAAGGATATGAGCTGGGAATTTATTCAGTTTGAAGAAAAACTGCGCATGCACTACTGGTTCAAGGAACAAACGTTTTATCCGCTCGTAACTCGATTGCACAATCGCAAAAGTACTAAAATATTACATGGAACAGTTCATAAAATTGAAAGAGCCCTGGAAATCATTGAGACAGATCAAAACCAACTGGAGCAGACTATGGATTTCATCAGAGAAAAGAAAAGCGGTTTGGCAAAGCTGACCAGCAAATATACTATCCTGCGCATATTAAGTCAGAATATAAAAACCCTGTTTGAGAGTTTGCACCATCAATTCTGGTTAGAAAAAGAGTATTTTCTGCCCAAGTTGCGTTCACAACTAAAGCAAATAAACTAACATCAGTAATGTTTACCGGCTCAAAAAAAGAACTCCTGGATCTCATCAAACGAAATGGCACTATTTCGATCGATAAGGCAGTTGAACTAACCGGACTTGCCAAAACAACCTTGCGTGAGCACCTGATCCAGCTTGAAAGAGACGGGTATATCGATCGTGATTACCTTCGATCAGGTCCCGGGCGTCCCAGTCTGCGATATACAATGACACAAAAAGGACAAAGTCTATACCCGTCCTCGGAATCGGCGCTGATAAGAGAGCTCCTTAACTATTTAAAATCGCAAGGGGCTGAGGAAACAATACGAGATTTTTTTGATGATTTCTGGGAAAAACGGCTGCAAGAAGCCAGGCGACGCATGGATCGAGCCCCAATAGATGATTTGGAACAACGAGTTGAAAAGCTGCTGGACATGCTTGAGGAAGAAGGATTCATGCCGGAATTTGAGCTGGACGAAGAAAACGAATCTCTGACGATTAAAGAGTGCAATTGTCCTTTTAGCGAGGTAGTTAAAGAAACTCGTCTGCCCTGCAAGCTGGAAGCCGAGTTTTATAAACAACTGTTTAATGAAGAAGCCGAACGCCGTACCTATATAGCCGAAGGTGATCACTCATGTACATACGATATTCCGGTTACGGAAAATTAACAGAGAATCATTTAAAGGTATTAAAAGGGCATTTCTAAACTTCGTCGATCACTTTTTTTAATAAATATCGCACATCACCGGCCACTCCCTCCAGCTCCTTATTCTCAATAGCCTGCATAGAAGCAACAGGATCAACAGCCGATATCTCCACTTCGCCGTTCTCATGCTCCTGGACAACTACATTGCAGGGCAACATTAAGCCAATATGTTCTTCGGCTGAAAGCGCCTCATACGCAAGCTGAGGATGACAAGCGCCCAAAATCTGATATCTTCTGAAATCCACATCCAGCTTTTCTTTGAGTGTACTTTTGATATCTATCTCGGTAAGCACACCAAAATCTTGCTCTTTAAGTTCTGTGATAACTTTATCAATCGCCTCCTCAAAGGAGAAATCCACCTTCTTGCTAAAATGATAGTTCATAGCTCTTGATTTTTTTAATTGTATATTTTCTCGTTTTCATTTTTGCTTCACTTTTTGCTGAAAGCAGCGTTCACTAGTTAAACTCTACTGCTGTGCTGTAAGTTCATAGAAGCACGAACTCTCCCATAACCTCTGTACTCATAGCGATTCTTCACAACCCGTGCACAATTGCAAGTTTGCAAATATAGCCATTTGCGCTAATGCAATTGTGCAAAATCAGGTCGGGGCAGAAAATAAAATACTGGTTTTAAGCACTCCTAATAGGCTTTTCAAATAAAATTTTAGATAAAAGAAACCTTGGTACGGAGATTGCATGTGTATAGGTGTAAACAATAAAAGATAAAATTGTCTTAAATATTAATAACAATAAAACCCGACTACCATGGAACGCCTAACACTAACTCTTTCTCTTATTATTGGTCTTTTGTTGACGGGGCTTTTAAACCTCTCAAATGCCCAGACAGCTGAATTCGAACTTGATGGTATGGCGTTTGGTATGCCTGAAGCTGAAGTCTTCACTGAAGATTACGATGGGCCGCCGGTAGTAGGCGAATACCTGACGATGTTACCGAACGTCAAACCTCTTGATTATGAAGGAAACAAACATCATGATGTGCGAATCGATATTATTGCCCAGGAAATTGAAGTAGCTGATGGAGTTAAATATCGCGCCTGGACATTTGGCGGTACGGTTCCCGGTCCGGTACTTCATGTGAAAGAGGGCGACCGTATCACCTTCACCATGAAAAATCGTTCTGATGAAGAGGTTACAATCACCAATCCAACAAAAGAAGGATCCCCCTTTATGCAGCAAGTGGCTGAAAACAATTTTATGAAGGCTGAACCGGCAAGTATGCCTATGCCACACTCTATGGACTTCCACGCGGGCACTGTAGCCAAGGATGACAAGTGGAGAACTATTTCTCCCGGTGAAACCATCAGATTCGACTGGGTTGCCAACTATCCTGGATCCTACATCTACCACTGTGGTACACCAAGTGTATTGATGCACACGGCTATGGGACAGCATGGTATGGTGGTGGTATCTCCGAAAGATGGATATGGCACTGATTATGAAGTTGACAAGGAATTCGCGGTTGTACAATCTGAGTACTATTTAACGAAAGGTGCCAATGGCTTGTACGAGTATGACTATGAAGCGGCACAAAATGTTAATCCTTCGCACGTAGTATTTAACGGACACCAAACAATCCTGCACGATCAGCCGCTGGAAGCCAGTGCCGGAGACCGTGTACGACTGCATTTTTCAAATAACGGACCGAGCGGGACATCAAGCTTTCACATAATCGGGGCGATTTTCGACCGAGTGTGGTTAGAAGGACATCCCTTTAACGAGATGCGCGGCATGCAAACGGTGCTGTTGGGCGCATCCAGTTCGGCCACTATTGACTTCATCGTACCTGAAGAAGGAAAATACATCCTGATCGACCACGAATTTGCAGATGCAGAAAAAGGTGCTACCGGTACTCTGAAAGCAGGGCCACGAGATAAGTAACTCAGCAAATAACCAAACATAAAATTTTGAATATATAGACGATGAAAACCCTGACGAACATAGCACCTGCTAAAATCACGCTGACCATACTGGCGGCAGTGATGGCATTGCTCCTGACCGAGGAGGTCGGTGCACAATCGGAGCAGGTGCTGGTTCCGTCGGGATCTTTTCACTCAGTTATGCCTGAAGTGAAAGGAAAACCAATAAAAGTAGATTCTTTTTACCTGGATGCCACAGCAGTAACCAATGAACAATTTGCAGAATTTTTGAAGGAAAACGAAGAATGGCAACGAGATAAAACACCTGCTGTTTTTGCTAATAATGGATACTTGAAAAACTGGAATCAACACACTCCCGACTATGAGGTAGTCAAAAGAGAAAGTCCTGTCACCCGCGTTTCATGGTTCGCCGCAAATGATTATTGCCAGTGGGCTGGCGGACGTTTACCCACGCTCAACGAATGGGAGTATTCTGCTCAACTGATGGATTTTAGTTCACCTTCTGAAGCAAAGAAATTTGCTAACCGTTTAGTTAACTGGTATTCAAGTGTAAATTCTAAATATATAGCGACTGTAGGATCTACTGGAATAGAAACGAAATATGGTGTTAAAGATCAATTTGGGCTGATTATGGAATGGGTAGAAGATTACAAGCCCGTATCAGCCGATGATTTTTCTCTTGACTGCGGGACTGTTGGTCGCATGCAACAGTTGGGGAATGCCTATAGCTATGCTGCCTCTATCCGCTATATCACGCGGATGAGTCACAGCCCGCAAAGTGCTACAGCTACGATGGGATTCCGCTGTGCCTATGATGTTGAAGCGGATGCTAATAAAAATGAAGAAGAAACACGATGAAAACTCTTACTACCATTTTATTTGTAGCAATATTCACTACTTCGCTGAGTGCTCAACACCAGCATAATACCGTTGATGAAATTAGTGCAGAAGAAGTAAAAACCGAGCACTCGCTGTATCACCTGGATGCCGAGTGGACTAATCACCGCGGCAACACGATCACACTCAAAAACTTTGAAGGTGAACCTGTAATAATCGTGATGTTCTACGGCAACTGCTCGGAAGTTTGTCCCATTTTGATTCAAGATGCGTGGCGACTGTACAGTGCTTTGGATAAGTCGCAGCGCGAGGCGGTGAATGTGCTGGCAGTATCATTTGATACCGATAATGATACACCTGAAGTACTAAAAGAATATGCCGAACAGGAGCAGCTGAACATCTCCGGATGGCACTTTATGACTTCTGATGATGTCAGTGTTCGTAGTCTTGCGATGATGCTGGGCTTTCAGTACTCACAAAAAAGCGACGGGCATTTTGCTCATTCAAATTTGATTACCGTGCTGGACAAGAATGGAAAAATAGCCAAGCGGGTAGAAGGGTTAAATCAGCCGATAGACGAAGCCGCTGCCAAGATAAGAACTATTATAAATAACGAAAATCTGTAATGAAGCTTTTAGCAATCATATTATTCACTGCCAGTTTCTGGAGCGGCAATTTTACCACCAAAACTTACAGTCTTGACACAGATACTGTTACGGTGGAGATCAAAGGCACGAACACCGATGCCCGATTCGAGCCGTCACTGGTAAAAATAGAGCCGGGTGATGTGCTTCGATTTGTGGTAACGGAGGGATTACATACCGTGACCGCTTATCATCCCCATAACCGGCGGCCACTTCGGATACCCGATGCAGCAGAGCCATTCGATTCGGGACTGCTGAAAGCCGGAGATACATGGACACTCCGGATAACAGAAACCGGCGTCTATGACTATTTCTGCCTGCCCCACGAGCGACTGGGTCATGCAGGACGCATAATTTCGGGATCCGTAGATAGAATCCCCAATTATCCCAGTAGTCGTATTCCCGATGCTGTACGCAAAAAATTTAACGAAATAAACAGAAACACCTACACATATAACCAATAAATAACAAACCCGAGGATTAGTTATGAAATCACTAACAAAAATTACAGTTATGGTTGCGCTTCTTTTTACCGGCATTTTTACAACTGCCATGGTAGAAAATGACGAAGCCAGAACGATAGAAATTATCGGAACCGACAATATGAAGTTTGATGTAACTTCCATTGAAGCGGCTCCCGGTGAAAAAATCACTATCAAATTCACAACCAAAAGTAGCCTGCCCAAACAGGCAATGGCACACAATGTGGTAATATTGGATAAAGATGTGGATGTCGCCAAGTTTGCCAATGAATCAGCACGTGCCCGTGACAACGATTATATCGCTCCGGGATATGAAGATGATATCATCGCTGCGACCGATCTGGCCGGTGGCGGCGAGACAGTCGAAGTTACCTTTACTGTTCCCGATGAACTCGGAGATTACGAGTTCATCTGCTCTTTCCCCGGTCACTTTTCTGCGGGAATGAAAGGAATACTCACTGTAACCAATAAGGCTACTTAATATTCAGCTTATATAAGTTAACCGGGGGGACAGGTAACTTACCTGTCTCTCCGTTTTTTAATTTCCACTCTTTTGTTGATGCTAATTTTCCTTTTCAGATTACTATCTCCATTCCTGAAAAATAAAAGGCATTAGGAATTTCTGTTTCATCAGCAGTTTCTTATTATTGAGCACGTAATAATTATCAACTAAATTCCATCCCATGTACACCGGATTTCAACACCTGCACTCGTGGTTTGCCTACCTTGTGCTGGCTATTCTGGCCGTCGTTTTTGTCTACGTACTCGTCAATTATTTCCAAAATAAACCCTTTACTGAAACAGTGCGTAAAAGTGCACTGGCCGGTTTAGTCGTAGCACATATCCAGCTTCTCGTTGGACTTGTACTTTATTTCATTTCACCAATGGGTATTGCCAACTTCTCCGGTGAAGCCATGGGCGACTCGATGGCACGTTTGCTCATGTTGGAACACCCGCTGACGATGATTATCGGCATTGTACTGATTACTGTAGGTTATTCTAAAGCTAAAAACGGTACTGAAGATGCCGACCGCTATAAAAAAATTCTGATCTACTACGGACTCGGACTTATCCTGATACTTGTTCGGATACCATGGTCAGTGTGGCCATAAACTCCGGCTCTAATAATCCAATTTTTACCCTCCAAATTCTCTCTGGATTTCTGCATGAGCATTCTTGAAGTAATAATTCTAAGCATCATTGAAGGGCTTACCGAATTTCTGCCAATCTCTTCGACCGGACATATGATTCTGGCCTCTCATTTCATGGGGATGGAAAATACCGAATTTCTCAAAACCTTTGAGATTTCGATACAACTTTCGGCAGTACTGGCTATTGTGGTGATGTACCGCGATAAATTATTTGCGGGTTTACAACTGTATTTCAAACTCTTTTGGGCTTTTATCCCCGTAGCGGTTGTTGGTCTTCTTTTTTATGATGAGATAAAAGCAGTTTTATTCAATACAGTTGTGGTGAGCGTGATGCTTATTCTGGGAGGTATCGTCCTTATTTTGCTGGACAAATGGACGCGTCAGCGCGAATCGCAGTACGAGAATATCGAGGATATTTCCACAAAAAGTGCACTCATGATTGGCATAGCCCAATGTTTTGCGCTTATTCCCGGCACCTCGCGGGCTGCTGCCACCATTATCGGCGGGGCAGCGATCGGCTATAATGAACGACAAGCAACCGAGTTTTCCTTTCTGCTGGCCATTCCCACAATGGCGGCGGCTACAGGCTACGATTTGTTTAAAACAGCTTCCTCCATTTCACTAGAGCAGATGGCGCTGCTGGGGATGGGAAGCATCTTTTCATTTGTTTTTGCCTGGCTCGCGGTAAAAGTATTCTTGAAAATTGTTGATCATTACGGATTCCGTCACTTCGGATATTACCGCATTGCTCTGGCCGGAATTTTTCTAGTACTCGCATTCGGATTTAATATCACTCTCTATTAACCGAGCTATTTGTTCTCCTGTTCCACTGTTGGTTTTTCTCACCGCAGAGTTACGCAGACAACTTCACAGGGAGGGGGTTATAACTTTGTGCAGCTACTAGATCTAACTTCCCATTGATGATTGATTCCAGATGGTGATCCTGTACTATGCCTTACTGCTGCCGGAGAATGCTTGTTTTAATTTTTAGGATTCAATTCATAGCACCAATAACCACGTTAGGCTCGAAAATAATTTCCGTTTTAATAGAACGGGTAATTAAACATGCCTCTTCAGCCTTATTCATAATTCTTATAGCTTTGTCTTTAAACTTCTCGTCAACAATCACTAGCTCGGGTTTAAGAACTATCTCTGATACCACAAATTTGCCATTCTCTTTACCCAGCTTGCCAACAGTCATAACTTTCAAGTCCTCAAAATCCAGTTTTGAATATTCTGCAATCGCCACAAAGGTTGTCATAAAACAGCTGCTGACTGAGGAAATAAACAGGTGTTCAGGAGACCAGACGCCTTCTATACCACCTTTAAACGGCGGCGGTGTGGCCACATCAAATTGTTCATCCAGCTCGGGAGAGCTAAGCGTGCCAATGCGACCATTTTTCCATGATAAATTTATCGTATATTCGTGATTTTCTGCATTCATGCCTGACCCAATTTTTGGTTTATGATTGATTCCAGCTGGTGGGCCTGAACTACACCCGACTGCTGCCAGAGAATATTACCATTTTTAAATAAAATGAGTGTTGGAACGCCTCGTACGTTGTATTTGATAGTAGCGTCGGCATTTTTCTCTGCATCTACTTTTATGATATTAATCCGGTCTCCCATCTTTCTCTTCAAGTCTTTCAGGATGGGATTCATCATCTTACAGGGGCCGCACCAGTCGGCATAAAAATCAACCAGCACTGGTGTTTCACTGTTGATTATTTGTAAGAATTTGGTTTTTGATTTTGTTTTAGCCATATCAAAGATGCTTTTTTTTACTTGTCTATTTTTCTATAACTGTAACGTTTTTAGTTTACAAAGATTGAGTATGTACTTGTGAAAACTGGCGACCACAACCAAATTTAATAAATTAAGAGCTTAATATCTTATTTATATATAAAAGTTAAGTACTTTTTATTAATTAGCTCATTTAATCTTCTCCCTAGTCTTGGTACAGAAGTGGGTCAACCAGAATCGCATCAAACTCTACCATCTCTAGTTCTGAATCTCTTGCTCCGGAACGGCTATGATGAAGCTTTGCTTCCAAAAAATTAATTCCCATGCTGGAGCTTGGGAATGAGGAGTAAGGTTGGTCTTGACAGGTGTATATAAAGAGATAATCACCACCTCTTGTGTCATTTCGGACGGGAGTGAGAAATCTTTGTTTACCTTTCCATAAAACAAAGATCTCTCCGCCGGCTAAAGCCGGCATCGAGATGACAAATAAGTTTTTAGTTGGGAGGTAGCTCTGCTCCCGACCTTGGTAGTATTGGAAGTTAGAAATTTTTTGCCCAGAGATTCATCCGGAGATAAAAACTCCTCCAGCTATTTGGTATCACAATGATTCAGTTTTAAAAATTTAATAACATCGGAATTAGTAATCATTTCTCTATGTTATCTGAAATAATAACATCCCAAAAAGTAGCAGAGAGAAAGCACTATCAATCCTAAAAACAATAGACTATGGCTGATCAAAAAGAGGCAACGATGGTCAATGTCACTGGCGATCCGGAGATGTGGAAACGATGCTTTACGGTTTATTCTCTAATCATCATAGGGAGTAAAGAGAAAGATAGGAGTTATAATCTGGCACCCAGACATATGAGTATGCCGCTGGGATCCGGTCCATATTTTGGATTTATGGCCATGCCACGTGAAATCACGTATCAAAATATTAAGCGCGAAGGTGAGTTTACTGTCAGTTATCCCCGACCCGATCAGCTTGTGTTATCCAGCCTGGCAGCATCACGCAGCGAAGATAATGACAGCAAGCCTGTTATTGAACAAATCCCTACAATGGAAGCACAAGTTGTAGAGGGAAAGTTTTTGGAGGATTCTTATTTTCAGATGGAATGCAATCTCTCTCGTATGATTGGCAAATTCGGTGAATGGGAGATCATCGTGGGAAAAGTTATTGCCGCCTATATTCATGAAGAGTTTTTGCGAGGCAAAGAAGACGAAGTCAACGACGGAAGAAAAATCCGAAAACATCCGCTGCTAGCCTATTTGCATCCTGAGCGATTTGGCGTGGTCGAAGAAAGCAATGCCTTCCCGCTTCCCAAGGATTTTAAACGATAGCATGTGCACATGCCTTTCCCAATGAGGGATGTCAACTCCTCATTGAAAGGTCAAGCTATCTCATCTCGCATCGCGAACAACCTTTCCAAAGTTGCAAGGAGATAAATAAGAACTAGCTCCTAATACCTTTGGAAAGATTATACTACTCCTGAATTTCTTTGATCTCATATCGTACCGAAAATTGCGTAGGCTTCATATGATAATCTTCTATTTGGATATATGTTTTTAGCATGCAGAATCCATAATAGAAGATGAATGAAGAATAGAAAATAAAAAGCAGTACCAATACCATTGATGCCGAGGCACCGTAGATATTATTCAGATTTCCCAGTGCAAGCACCTTGCCCAAAATATACTGACCGATAAAAAACAGGAGAGTTGTAATTAATGCTCCGAACCATACAGGGCGCCAGGGCAATTCAACATCAGGCAGATATTTATAAATAATTGCCAGCCAAACCGTAAAGATAATTATGGACAGAGCCAGATTCATGATTCTTAATATAGCTGCGTCCACACCCGGTACTATAGTAATTTGATCCCCGACAAAGCTGAAGATTATATCAGCCAAAAAAGTAGCAGCAGTCAAGAGACCGCCAACAAGTATAATAATTAATGACAGTACGCGCTGCTTCAGATTAACAATAAAGCTTATATTCGGCTTTAGCTTTACCTGCATAATTTGATTAAACGAAATGCGAATTACATGAAATAAAGTTGTTGCGACAAAAATTAAAAATACGAATATAGCTACTGTAAGCAGCGGCCCTTGCTGCATACTTTGAATATTCTCAAGGATACTTGCAAGGTAATTAGCAGGCTCTTTGCCAAATATCTTTTGCAGCATGTTGAATACTTCCTCTTTCATAACCGCTTCGCTAAAGACTGTCCCGAGAAGATCCAGTGGAAGAATAATAATCGGAATCAACGAAAACATTGCAAAAAAGGCTGTTGAAGAGCTTAGCTTCAATGGATCATAATTTGTCAGCTCATTGTAACTCTCTCTCAATAGTCGTAATAACCACGTCAACTTCTCTCTCATCTGCCAATCTTTTTGGTCGTATTTTATATACTTTTTGGTCGTATTTTATATACAAGGAATCCTATATCCTATACTTCCCATAATAAGAGTTGTTTCTTTATGATCTCATTGCAACTAATTCCTCCTAAGATGCATCTTTATGTAAAATTATGTTACTTTAATACTATAACCAATTCGAAAAAACGGGGGGTGTGGATATGGAAAAACTAACTTATACGTTTCTACTTTGTGTTATTATCTGTACTGCATCGTTTGGACAAAGCCAAGATACTTACAAAAAAATTGATTACATCAAAGTTGAGGCTGAACACCTGGATCAGTTTTTAGACCGAGTTGAAAGTGATCTTAAATCTGACTACAGTGATTTGGTTGAGGCTGGGGATATACAAAGCTGGCATTTGTATAAAGTGCAATATCCCGGGGGCAAAAAAAGCAATTATGATTTTATCAGCATTGCTACCGCCGAATCGATGAGCTCATTTGAAGATCAATTCGCAGAAGTTTCCAATCTTGCTTTTATCCCATCAAACTCGAGCGATGACTTTCATAACATCAGCTCACTGATAAAGTCAGAAATATGGAAAGTGGAAAACGACACACTATTAGAAGATAATGGGAACACAAAACCATATATGACGATGGATTATATGGATGTTACCCCCGGCAAAGAGATGGATTACCTGATGCTAGAAGATGAGATTGCCAAACCCATTCACATAGAAAGGATAGAACAGCAGAAGATGGCCGGATGGGAGGTTTATTCGCTCATTTTACCATCGGGCACAAAATATGGGTACAACTATGCCACAGGAAATTACTTTGATAACCTGGAGCATACCGAATTTGGCTTTACCAATGAAGTCATTCGTCAGGCAATGGGCCCAAACAGTAATATTCCGGAGCTGTTCAACACGATCTATGCCACTCGTGACCTGGTAAAAGTTGAGCTGTGGCAACTGGTAACATATACAAACTAAAAACAGCGGAAAAGTCTATTTACTCTAAATTTCTGCCGCATCCGTTGTAAGTTTTTTCATCTACCGTAACAGAAACGGTGTATGGATGTTCCGAGCCGTTCATACTATCGGTACATGGCTCTTCTATAATTTCCACTGCCAGCTCGTGATCTTCTGTTTTGGCTCGGTAAAAGGTATGTTGCTGTTCTCTTTGGGGATCCACTGCCGATACCGTCACCGTATCTTCTCCATAGTTCCCGACGTATTTGATCTGTTCCCCTTCTGTAATTTCAAGGTGCCAACCTGGTTCTTGCCCCACTGCCCGAAAATCTACCCCGCGGATACGGGCCGACTGCCATGATTTTTCCCGGGGAACAGTTATACAAGTCATAAGCCCTCCGTGCGGATACTGCAAAAGGGCCTCATCCCCTTTACTCCAGTAGATATATCTCGATCCCTGAAATTTTGCTCCTGATCCTGATGACACCGGATCTACTTTAAGTGTGGTATCGGGCAGAAATAGCCATGTACTGTCATTGGTTACATGAGCTGTAAATTGCAGCGTATCGGCACATTCATACACAAATACCTCAGATGTGTTAACGGATGAGAAATCGGGAATTTCTACTTCTTGATGTGCACGCTGCGCTTCTTCGGAGTTCTCTTGCTCCGGGGAACACCCACATATAATAGAAAGAAAAAGTAATCCAATAATCAGCTGTTTTTGATACAGCATAAGAAAACAAGATTAAACATACGTTATGGATATAAAAAGGGGAACTTCAGCAAAAGTTCCCCTTTTAAAATAGTACGTTACAAGTCGATTAGCTATCATCTACAGAAAACTTACCCGGACCTAACAAGAAGATCACAATAAAGGAGACCAAGTATAGAAGTGGAAGCTCCATATCACCAAACCAATCGCCCCCCGGTAAATGAACAAGGAAAACAGCTACGGACATATTTATTATCAGAAATAAAGAAGCCAAACGAGTCCAAAAACCAGCTATAATCAAGAGAGAGCAGATTCCTTCGGCAAAAGCGGCCAGGATTAATGAAGCTGTCGGTCCAATGCCTATGGGATCAAGAAATCCGAAATCGCCGCCGAAAACACTCATCAACTTCCCCCATCCATGACCGTACAGCATAAAAAAGGCAACAAGGATTCTAAATATAGCCGCCGAAGTTTTTGCATCAACAAATTCACTTAATGTAGAAGAATTTAATCGTTGTAACATATATACCCCGTTATTGATTTAAGGATTAGATACTAGTAAAAGGCTTCAAGAGGAATAAATCCAGTGGGCTTGCATCTTTTTACGGTAGCTGGCGGTTCAATACGATCCGGGATTTTATCAGAAAGTGAACTCTAGCAAACCAACCCGCTGAGCGGGTTATTATGTAGTACCGCAACAGAGCTACGGTACAAGATGAATACTGATATGTTTATATCATCGCTTGTAAGCACGTAATAATAAAGATTTTCATTCCAGAATTATACCACCGAACTAACCACAAATAAAGGCTCTACTATTTTCGGGCACATTTGACACAACGTGCCGTCCAGGGCATAAACTTGAGCCTGCCCATAGGAATATCGTCTCCACATTTAATACAAGTGCCGTACTTGCCTTCTTCAAGCTTGGCCTGGGCTAGCTCGTTCAAGTTTTTGCAACCGGCTTTTTTGCTCCCGCAATGCAGCATCATTAATCGTTTTATTGTTGATAGCATCCATCCGCGAAAGTCTTCCGTAGGCATTTTCGGGCTCAACGGGCTTTGTTAATTCTTTGAGATGAACTATCTCCTGCTGTGTCTCCTCTATCTTATCGGATATGATCTGCTCCATCTCTTTCAATTCTTACTCAGTCATAATTAGTCTCTGGTTTCTTCAAAGTAAATGCCACAAAAGCCATCACTGTAGCTATAATCACAGTAACAATAGCAATGAAAATAATCGCTTCCATCGAAATATTCTGATCAATTGCCCATCCCATTAAAAATGGACTCAATGCCGTACTTAATACCATCAGCGAAGAAAACAGCGAACGAACTGTGCCGATGACCTCCCGGCCGTAAAGCTCTGCCCACAAAGCCGATTTGACATTACTGCCCATACCCATTGTTACACCAATAAGGATCATATATGTAAAGGCCGCCCAGTTCCCGGGATGATAATATGCAAAAACTAATCCCGCTCCAAAAGGAAGCAGGTAAAACGGGAATAGCTTCCGTGCACTTAAATAATCAATTACTGGTCCGATGGAAAGCGAGCTTATAATGCGGCTGCCGGCAAATCCTACAAAAGCAGAAGCAATCAGTGTTGCCGACCACGTAAGTTGTTCCGCAATAGAAACCTGATATAAAAATAGAGCGGTCGCCCAAAATGCGGGAAGCAACACAGCCGGTATCAGTAGCCAAAAACGGAGATCGCTCAATAACATGTGATATACAGGCCAGCTGCTCCCCTGTTGATCATCTTTTGAGTCTTTATCCCTGGCCAACTCATACTCCCGCTTATTTAATACCAACCGGACCAGAGGAACAAAGAAAAGAGCAATAATAAGCACGATCAATCCCCACGTAGTGCGCCAGCTAAACATTCCCAACAGTCCGGCAATGGCAAGGGGCAAAACACCTTCTCCGATTGGATATCCCAGGCTCGAGATGCTTAATGCCTTGCCACGTTCATGTGTAAAGTAGCGTGCCATGGCTGTTTGGGCGGTATGACTGCTGAGCCCCTGTCCCGACAACCGGAGCAACACAATGCCGATAAACAGCAGTGAAACATGCCACGATATGGCCACCGTTGTACAGGCTACCAACATACCGGCTGTTACTAAAAGGCTGTATTGTCGGAGTGGCAGGTGATCGATCCACTGGCCCAGGTACGGCAAAACACCTGCACTTACCAATGTAGCAATGGAATACATGCTGCCAAAACTAGTATTGGTAAGCGAAAAATCTTCAAGAAAATATGGGACAAAAAGAGAGATTAAGAACGTCTGCCCAAAGCTGGACATAAAGGTAAAGGATAATCCAAAAGAAAGGATGCGCTTCTCTCTCAGGGCAAAGTCAAGATAGTTCAACAGAAAAGGAAATAATTGTTGATATTCAAATTAGCTCTGGAAAATACGACGATTCCCTGCAAACCTAAACCACCATTCAATATGAAGTGACTTTAAACCGATGCACTTATTCAAATCGCAAAGTTTCGCAGGGGTAATCGCAGAAATACGAGATACACCATCCTCTGGTGACCCTTGATTGCTCTTTGGTTGAAGACTTTACCCCGTAGCTGCGCAGTTCGCTGAAAACGTAGTTATCTGATTATGACTATTGACTTCTATCCACAGCTTTTTCCACCGGAAAAGAGTAGGTAGCCAAAACTAATGGCAAACACCACATTGATAAATGCGAACGATAAAAATATTCCTGTATAAGACGTGCTCACCACCTCTTTTAGAAAGATAATAGCTCCCATCATAAAATGAATAAAATTGCCAACAGCTACCGGGCGACTGTAAATAGCTCCGATAATGTTACCCCTGGCCATCCAGTTGAGAAAAGCAAAGCCTAAATAAAGACTACCTAGAACTTTCACCAGAACTACCGAAATTCCCTCGGCAGGGGTTTCAAACAGCGCCAAAATCTCCTGAGGAAAAAAGGAGATTCCCAGTCCTGATAAACCCAGAAATAACGCACTTCCAACCATGAGTAGCTTTGTTTTCTGTTTATCTATCATGACTTTCAATTTCTTTTTGAAAACGATTCGACTGATTACAGAGATTCAGAATATTTGGTATAGCTCGGGAATACCCTACGGACTGCAACCATTTTGTGTTTCATAAGAGTTGCACAAGTTTGGCTTTGTGTTATAAATTAATAATCGCAATTATTAGGTGCCTTAAATCATAACCCGCATTGTTTTATGTACGATAATATAGAACCGGACAAATGTAATCCGCCGGGCACGCATTGCGAACCTATTGTTCATCCTGCCGGAAGTGATCGAACGATTGATAAAGCAATCATCATGGAACATCGGTTTGCATTTGTTTTTTGGATGAAATGGTATCAAAAGATGCAAGAGGAAACATTACTGCAACAATCCGCTCCCACGTTAGTCACGATTGATTGGCACCGTGACCTTGCACCTCCCAGTGATAACTTAAAAGAAGAGCTGGGCGATCTTGATCAATCGAACCTTTCGGACGTCTCCAATTTTGTGTGGGCTCGATTCGATCAAACCAACGACGGACACATCCTATGCGCTGCTTGGCTAAATCTGATTGGAGATATCATTCTTCTCAAAAATACCGGCCGTCAGCAACAAGATTCTTTTAAGGATAAGGATGGAAAAACACACACTATTTTCGAATTTCGGGAGTATGAGCAATTCGAAGATTTAATCGTGCAGCGGGATGATCAAAACATCTTCTTTGATATCGATCTTGACTATTTTATCCATGGTAAGGGCAATCGCTATTATTCTGATGATTTCAGGCGCTATTCAGATGAAGAGATCAAGCAGATCATCAATCGCGAAAATCCTGCTTTTCAGCACATTTTGTCGAAAACAGATGGAATAACGATCGCCCAGGAGCCGGGATATTGCGGTGGCATTCGTAACTCCTGTCACATTATGGAGGTTATTCACTCCCAGTTTTTTGACGAACGAAACAACTGGAACCACCTGAATCAAAAGACTAATTCATAACAGCAATGGTCTATATTTTAATGGGAGTTTCTGGGGCTGGAAAAACGCTGATTGGCCAAAAACTGTCGGCAAAGTTAGGTATTCCTTTTTTCGATGGGGATGACTTTCATCCGCCTGAAAATGTAGCTAAAATGAAGTCCGGCAAACCGTTACAAGACGAGGATCGCAGGCCCTGGCTGAATACCCTCGCTAAAAAAATTGAGGGATGGAATCAGCAGGGAGATGCCATATTGGCCTGTTCTGCATTAAAGAAGAGCTATCGGGAGCTGCTTAAAAGTCATTGTTCAGAGGATTCCGTTGTATTTATTTATCTAAAAGGTTCGGCTCCGCTTATTGCTAAACGTATGGAGAATCGCTCTGATCACTTTATGCCTGAAGAACTACTTGAATCACAGTTAGAAACCCTGGAAGAACCTGATCACTGCATTACGGTCTCTATTGATCAATCCCCGGAAGAAATCATAGATTACATCACCAACCAAATAGACGATTAATATAGATTCACCGCTTTATTCCACTTATTGAAGCATTACTGCACAAAACTAATCAATTAGTTAACAAATCATTTAATGGGAAAATCAGATATCGGGATATACGGGCTGGGAGTGATGGGACGTAATCTGGCTCTAAATATAAATGACCGCAAATTTCAATCCTCTGTTTTTAACCCTGCACTGAGGGGAGAAGAAAATATAGTACGCAATTTTCTTTCCGGAATAGCTGAAGGCACGGATATCCAAGGGTATGAGGATTTAGATGCTTTTGTCCAATCGCTGAAAAAACCCAGGAAAATTCTTCTCATGGTAAAGGCCGGAGATCCGGTAGATGCCGTTATCGATCAGCTGCTGCCCTTACTGGACGCCAGGGATATACTCATCGATGGAGGTAACTCACACTATACCGATACCAACCGCCGGCTACAAATGCTCAATAAAAAAAATATACAGTATATTGGGATGGGAGTATCGGGAGGTGAAAAAGGGGCACGAAATGGACCTTCCCTGATGCCGGGCGGCAATGAGCAAGCATGGGATGAGTTAAAACCGATATTGCAATCTATTGCTGCCACTACTTCTGATGGCACCGTTTGTTGCAACTGGATGGGATCCGAAGGCGCGGGCCATTTTGTTAAAATGGTGCACAACGGGATTGAATATGCTATTATGCAGCTGATATCGGAGTGTTATCACCTGATGAAGAGTCCTTTAAACTTGTCCAACTCTCAAATCAGGGGGATCTTTAATAGCTGGAATACCGGTCTGCTAAAAAGCTACCTTCTGGGAATTACCACCGATATTTTAGTCACCAAAGATGACAATCGACAAGCTATTCTAGACTCCATCCTCGACACAGCCGGACAAAAGGGGACGGGACGATGGACAGCTATTACGGCCCTTGAACTTGGTATCCCCGCGCCGCTAATCAGCGAAGCTGTTTTTGCCCGTTCACTCTCCAGTTTTCAAGATTTACGCGAACTGGCATCGCAAAATTTTGATATCGATACTTCCGTTGACGCGCCGGATAAAATTACGGAACACCTCCGCCAGGCACTGCTGGGAGGCACACTTGTTGCTTTTGCAGAGGGCTTTTGGCTCCTCAAGGCTGCTAACAGTGAGTTTGGCTGGGATATTAACTTTGCTGATGTTGCTAATGTCTGGCGTGAGGGTTGTATTATTCGCTCGGCTCTTCTTGAGCCTATTGTCGATACCTATCAAGAATATCCTGATCTCTCTCATTTGCTATTGGCTCCTGCGGCTAAAAAGACTCTGCACCAAGTTCATGAGGGCTGGCGCTCTGCTACCAAGTTTGGTGTGGATTTCGGAATCCCGCTTCCCGGCATGTCGTCAGCATTATCTCATTTTGATGCCCTTCGAACAGAAAGGCTACCGGCTAATCTGATTCAGGCGCAACGCGATTACTTCGGGGCTCATAAGTACGAGCGAGTTGACCGGCCGCGGGGCGAATATTTCCACACCAATTGGAAAAAAAGAAAAGACACCTAGCATTGCTTCTCTTTTAATTTAACACCTGTAATATATGGAAGATCTCCACCTTCTTATCGCCACGCTTGCCGGTATTGTTCTACTCCTTTTTATGGTCATACGGATGAAAGTGCATGCGTTCATCGCTTTGCTCATAGCCAGCATGTTTGTGGGAATAAGCGCCGGAATGCCCGTAATGAATATCATTGACAGTATTCAAGAAGGGATGGGCAGCACACTCGGCTTTGTAGCAACAGTGGTGGGGCTGGGCGCTATCTTCGGACAGATCCTGGAACATTCAGGCGGAGCCGAAGCTTTAGCCAGAAGCCTGCTCGAAAAGTTTGGCACAGAGAATTCATCCTGGGCGCTCATGATTACCGGTTTTGTTGTAGCTATACCTGTATTTTTTGATGTGGGATTTATCATTTTGGTGCCCCTGGTTTATACCCTGGCCCAGCGAACCGGCAAATCTCTGCTATACTATGGCATTCCACTGTTAACTGGCTTAGCCGTAACTCACAGCTTTATTCCCCCTACACCCGGACCCATTGCCGTTGCCGACATTCTAGGAGCTGATCTCGGATGGGTAATTTTATTTGGCTTTATTATTGGAGTACCGGCAGCCGTCATTGCGGGACCAATTTTTGGCTCTTATATCGCTGATAAAATTCATGTTACCGTTCCCGATTACATTGAATGGGATGAAGAAACAGAAGTTACCGATCCACCTCCTATCTGGCTCATTACCGGTATTATCGCTGTCCCTTTATTTCTTATTCTCGGCAATACATTGACAGATGCATTGGTTCAGCAAGAAGTTGTTTCAGAAGGATGGATCACAAATTTAATTACCTTCCTCGGCCATCCATTTGTTGCATTAACTATTGCGACAGTCATGGCTCTATACTGGCTGGGATCGCGCCGGGGAACAACGCAGGAACAGTTATCGGAGCTAAGTATGAAAGCCATGCAGCCGGCTGGTATAATTATCCTGATTACAGGAGCTGGCGGCGTTTTTAAACAAATACTGATCGACAGCGGCGTGGGATCACTGCTGGCCGAGACGATGTCTGATCTGGGATTGCCGGTTATTATTCTTGCTTACGCCATTGCTGTGGTTGTCCGCGTTACCCAGGGCTCAGCAACAGTATCGATGATTACCGCTGCAGGAATTGTAGCACCGGTTATTGAAGAGTTTTCTATTTCAGAACCACAGGTTGCCTTGATTGTACTTACTATTGCCTCGGGAGCAACGATTCTTTCTCATGTCAATGACAGCGGTTTTTGGCTGGTTAACAGGTATTTGGGACTGACTGAAAAAGAAACACTAAAATCCTGGACAGTGATGGAAACCATCATCTCAGTGGTCGGTTTTCTCGGAGCTGCAGGCCTGAGCCTAATAATTAGTTAAACCTGATATTTCCAGACATCTTCTTTTTCGTATGTTTACCATAGCATCATAACATTTGTCTATAGATAATGACTTATTCTAAACGTGCCAATTTTTATGAAAATCTCCCTGTAATTGAGGATTTTTTTGACGCCTCAAACAAAGGAAACTATACGCCCTTGCCAAAAGATTGGTACGTTGCTGTTACCGATATCGTAAACTCAACCAAGGCCATCAATAATAATCGCTATAAAGAAGTCAATATACTTGGAGCTTCTCCCATCGTGGGGATTTTGAATGTGGCCAATCGAGATAAGATACCCTACACCTTTGGTGGAGACGGGGCAACATTCTGTCTGCCACCCGATCTTCTCGAATCAGCCCGACGCGTTCTTGGTGCAAGCAAGAAAATTGGACAAGTGGAATATGACCTGAATTTGCGCACCGCCATCATACCTCTCTCGTACATCCGAAAACACGGCTACGATATCCAGGTTGCTCGATATCGTGCATCAGATTTTTATATACAGGCCATATTCGCAGGCGGCGGCATTAACTATGCTGAAGATATTTTGAAAAATAATGATGTTAATGAATTTGAAATTCCACTTCTCTCGGATACTGAATCGGTGAATTTCAACGGACTGGAATGTCGATGGCAGGAAGTAAAACAACCACAGAAAGAAGTTATAACAATGATGATCCAGGCTCATCCAAAACTGGATTATCCCGAAAAAATCTATGAACAAGTTCTCAAAAAAATGCGCTCCACCTTTGGTTTTGATGATAAAACAAATCCAATTAATGTCTCTAATTTATCGATGAATCTTTCTTTTAAAGAGTTAATGGGTGAAGCCAAGCTTCGAACACACGGACAGAGTTGGCTAAAACGAATCGGCTATATCCTCAAAGTACAGCTGCAAACTATTGTTGGTAAAGTTTTGATGGGCTTAAATTACGAGTCTTCTGCTACCAACTGGGAGCTCTATAAATCTGATCTGGCAATGAATTCTGACCATCGCAAATTTGATGACCTACTGCGAGTAGTCATCAGTGGCAGCAAATCCCAACGGAATGAGTTTGTTGATTTTTTGGAGGAACTATTCCAGCAACGCAAACTAGCTTACGGGGTACACCTCGCTAATGCAGCCATGATCACGTGCATGGTATTTCAATATCATCGCGACCATGTACACTTTGTGGATGGTAACGGCGGGGGTTACGTTGCAGCCTCGAAAGAGTTAAAAAAACGTATGAAAAAGCTACAAGAAGAGTGAGCAAAAAAGTAATAATTGCACTGCGATCGGGATTATTTCTTGCAGTACCAGCCTTTATTGCCTGGATTACTGGAGAGCCGATGGTTTTTCCCAGTCTGGGGCCCACGGCCTATGTACTGGCATTTCGCCCGCAGACCAAATATGAGGCCAAAACTATCATCGGCGGACATCTTTGTGGAACAGTGGCAGGAATGCTGAGCTACCACCTGATCGTTAACCCGCAAAATCTAAATATGATAACAGAACCACTTTCTCAATCGTCATTCGTATTGGTGTTGGGTGCAGTATTTGCTCTCTTTCTCACGGTTCTGTTAATGCTGATATTCGAAGCCAGTCATCCGCCGGCTTGTGCCACCACGCTCATCATCTCTCTCGGTATTCTATCAACCTGGCAAGAAGCCGGCATCATAATGATTGCTGTTATCATTATGTATCTAAGTTACCGGCTGTACCTAAAAATATAACCTTACCAGAGTTCGGAATTCTGGTAAAGTTAAATGAGAGTAACCAAGCTCTAAAAATTCACTTGCAGCTCTTCGGCATAAATAAAATCTCCGAATTCCGACTGATCGCCGTTTGCTGCATTGGCTGCAACATTAAAAATGATAGTCCCTTCTATTGATTTCGGCGCCTCCCAGTTAACAGTCCAGTTGTTGGTATTTTCTTGGGATGACCTTGTGCCCTCACTGGCATGCTGCACGTATTGCAGCGAATCGGGGACGGTGTTACTAAACATGATGCGATCACTCCCTTCAATATCAAAACGGCCCGCCTGGCTGCCATCTTTGTAACGGGCCGACAGCTGAAATCCAGCGGCTCCAAGCTCTTCACGCTCTACTGCTATTTTAATTTCAACTGCTTCTCTCGCAGATATTTTTTCAGGAATACCGGAGATGGTGAGTGCTCCGCCATCGGGATTCAGATCATAATCGAAGTGACAGCTGCGACAGGTCTCCTCTCCGAATCCGCCCGTAAAAGTACCGGTTAAATGCTCGGGATAGGATATCTCATCAGCAGTTCTTTCTGGTTCCGGTTCAGCTTTTCCGTTAAAAGCGGATATTGTAAAAGCCAGCAGCAATGTAAGAAGTGGCAGTGCAATAAATCGTAACATGCAGTACTGTTTATATAAAAGACTCGATTGATAAATTTAATTTTAAAAATATATCATTCAAATGTCAGAACAGCAGATCTTCTATCGAACCAATTTTAATTGATAAAGGAGTAGGTAAAATAAAAGACGAAATTCCTTTTGATACTCAAACAATCGGCAAGTCTGGTTTATGCCACACTGCTGTCGATGTTATGAATCAAGAGAAATTTCTCTGAGCGGATCTCCACCATCAATAAAAAGTTGACCACCTTTGATAAGAGCTTTACGAATACGTTCAATAGCCAAACGTCCGGCTTCAGGGTAACGACCATCGAGTGCCCCAACCCGAACAGCAAATGCAATATCAAATGGTTCCTCATTTTTTTCCAGCTCAAAATCTTCAATTGCAACTTGGCGAAATCCTAAACAGCCTGTTGCCAGCTCAGTTTCTGATCCAGCTTTAGCCTGAGCAATTGCTTTAGCTGAACGGTCAATCCCGAGTATATAACCACTCCCGATTTTCTTGGAAACTTCACGTGCGGCTGCTCCGGGCCCACAGCCTATTTCAAGTACGCGAAGTCCTGGCTTCAAAGGAAGAGCCTCAACAATTAATTTAAGTCTGGGAGATAACTTATTCGGCATTTTTGAATCTTTTTAAGTGATATAACGACAGTGGGAATAACCGGCATTCGGTCTTGTGAATTTAATTATAGTTTTACTATTTGGCACCAAAAAAAAAACGGATAGGGAAGGCAAGATCGGGGTCCGACGATTCATCACGGTTCGATTCTGTTACTTTGTTCGGAATCCCATTAGTGTTTTTCTGTATTGTAACCTTCATGTGGAGAGCCAGATCATGAAATCCGTTCATACTAATATCTGCACTAAGTCTCGGTGTTAACTGATGTTGTGCTTCGATAATTGCGCTGGCTCACCAATAGCCCATATTCATCGAACCAGTAGCATTTAATCCAGCAGACAATAATTTTGTGAAAAGTTGATGAAGTAATGTTACTAGGACGAAAATTAGAAGGCTTATTTTTTTCATGATGAAGTATTTGATTAAGCTGGTAGCCGCTAAAGCGCCTTGTCAGGAAGCTTTCTTCCTTTTACTCTTAAACTCTTGAAATACTATAACAATGATGGTAACCGCAGTTATGGGGATAACAAAGTACAGCATTACAGTATTGAAAATTGGCAAGAGGTCATGTTGTGTAGCATTAAATATCAGGTATAAGGTGTATGCTATGTAATAACCCAGGAATAAAAAACCCTCCCATCTGCTGATGGCTCCACTTGTAAAGAATATAGGAAGACAGGCAATGGCCACTGCAACCATAAGTGGAATATCAAATCCCATAATTGGTTCCGATACTGAAATACCTGAAGGAGCCAAAAGACTTGATATGCCAAGAACACCCAGTATGTTAAAAATATTACTGCCCACTACATTTCCTACAGCTATGTCTCTTTCTCCCCGAATAGCAGCAATAACTGATGTTACAACTTCAGGCATTGAAGTACCTGCTGCCACGATGGTCAGTCCAATGATCAATTCACTGACACCAAGATAACCGGCAAAACTAACGGCACCGTTTACAAACCACCTCGATCCCAACACCAACAGAGCTAATCCTATAACTATAAGAAATATATCCAATATATAATTTACTGATTCTTCGGAATGCTGGACCGTCTGTAATTTTTGGTTCGGCTCTTTTTTACTAAAATATGCTCTACGACTTATAACCACTAAAACAAGAACATAGAGTATTAAACCAACAACGAGTAAGAACCCGTCAAATCGGGTAATGAGTCGATCAATTCCGAAAAGCAAAACTGCCACAGAAACGGCGATCATAAGGGGAACATCAAAACGAATGATCTGTTGAGAAACAGTAAGGGGAACTATTATAGCTGACAAACCTAAAATAAAGAGAATATTGAAAATATTACTCCCAATAACATTTCCCAGTGCAATATCAGCCTGTCCGGACACAGCTCCCCCGATACTGACAGCCAGTTCCGGTGCACTCGTGCCAAATGCAACTACTGTTAAACCAATAATAAGAGGAGAAATGCCCAGGCCGGATGCAATCCTCGATGCACCGCGCACCAACATTTCTGCCCCGATAATGAGAGAGATTAAACCAGCAACAAACAGTAGAATCGTCATTTAAATTTTGGAATTGATTACGAATGCCATATAAAAACATTGCACATAAGAGGTGCACGAAAAATTTCTGAATTGATAAATAATGAACGAAAAGTTAAAAAGCCAGAAGTCGTCGCTTGCCCTCCATATCCAGAAACCTTTCGGGAGCAAGAGGGAGTTACGTCCCGTTAATGCGCTGGTTATAGTGCCAGTTTATTGAGAAATTTGTTTCAAAGCTTTTTCTACGAAGTCGGCAAACTTTCCAGGCTTATCGATCCAAGAATTGTGACCTGCCTTTTTCAGTTTTAAAAGATTCATGTGGGGAATATCAGCTACAACGTCAGGCCAAGTCGAAAGTCCAAAATCAACCAAATCATGATCCCCGATGATTACATACATAGGTACTGAACGAGATTTCAAGGTATCCAGGAAATTGCTCATTAATCCATCCGTCGTATTTTTGTTAATGAGTGTGGCAATATCTGAATTATAAAACGCTTGCCCTCCTAATAGTTGCTCCCATCGGTCAATATGATAGATATTACCCGATGCATAGCCAATTCGCCATTTAGCTGTTTGTTCTTTTGCACTGAGATTTTGTTTATCCAACAATCCCTCTTCTTTTAACTCCTTCTTTTCATTCGCTTTTGCAAATTCTACAAATTGTTTATCTGCTGATTTCTTTTTTTCTCTGCTTACTCCAGTCGGAAGGACTGGACTTAGCAGTGCTAAGCCTTTGACATGGTCAGGATGTTCTTTAAGGTACGCATAGGCTAAAAATGAACCCATGGAATGAGACAAAAGTGTTACTTTGGAGATGTTTAATTCCTGGCGTAATTGTTCCAAGTCACTTACAAATTGTTGGAGAGAAATTGTACTGTCGGGGGCGGGAGATCGAAGGGAACCTCGCTGATCATAAAAAGTAAAGTAAAATTGATCAAATAAAGGTTCTAAGGCGGGAACTAAGTAGCTATATTCAGCACCCCATCCACCATGAATAATAATTACTGAATTACCTTGGCCACCTTCCGCTACAAAAAGACGCGTGTCATCTTCTGTCCACAAATACCATTGGTCTAAATTGGGATTTAGATTTTGTGAGTAAACAAGAGAAGGACCTAATAGAAAAAGAATTACATAAATAAATTTCTTCATAATATGCATTTCTCTTTTAATGAACTTTTCCGGCAGTATAACGACATTGCGCATACGGGGAACGAAAAATGTTGAATCAGCAACTAACGAAAGAAGAGACTTAAAACCAAGAGCGGCAAGGGCCTGCTCACCGAAGCTTTGGTTTTGAAGCGTAGGAGAGAGAGGCACGTCCGAGCTGAAGCGCTGGTCATGCCGCTTTTCTCATTTATGAATTTGGCTATTTTACATTTTTTATCCAGGAAGTAACAAATTGGAGATATTCTTTCCGAATCCAGCCCGTTTTAGGATCGTCCATAGCATGTCCAGAGTTTTCATAAACTTGGATGGTTATATTTTTGCCTTCAGGTGTTTCTTGTATTTCTCTTAAGCTTTGTAAGCTTGCCTCTACAGGAGCATTGGTATCCTTACCTCCATAAATTATTAAAGAAGGAATATCTATTTTTTTTAAAAAGGGTGCAGGACTATAATCCCCATTCTTTTCCCACCAAACAGGACGCCTTGCCTTAGCTCTTTTGGAATAAGCCGCAGTAACTAGTGGGGCGATAAATTGTGGCACTCCACTTGCCCGAGCATCATTATATATTTCAAATTTTAGCTGCTCGTTATAGGGAACCACACTACCCACAACGTTTATTGCAAAATCAGTGTCCCTATATTTTTCAGCGGCAAGCGGTGCAATAGCTCCACCTTGACTAAATCCGATAAAACCTAAGTTAAGCGAATCTGTTATATTTAAATCTTGCATTTTATTTGCTCCAGCTATAGCATCCTCAGCGAAGTCCTCCATCCTGGCGGTATGCCAATCCCCTCCTGAAGCGCCGCTTCCTCTTTTATCAGGAAGTAAAATCATAACTCCTTTCTTTGCAAAATAATCAACTTGATATAGGTACCAGAAATTATCTCGGCTGCTGGTTCCCGAACCGTGAATGACAACGGCACCAGATTTAATGTCTTGAGAATTTGGTATTAGAACTGTCCCTTTTAAGATTGTATTGCCATTAGCGTAGGTCAGTTCCTTTTGATGGTAATAAGGCTGGTTCATGCGTTTAGCGGTATGTTTTACACCTGAACTGTCGGTCCAGTTAAATTTGTCAACAATTCCTGCTGAATCTTGAAAGGTGACCGCTACAGTATCTCCATCTCTGAACCAATTGAATTTATTATCAGTTTCCGGCAGTAAGTTATTATTGGCAAAATCTTCAAAGTTAATCGTTAATAAGCCGCCCCGAGGTCGCCAAGTAACTAACCATTCAGATCCATTCTCAAATCGATACCAACCCACCTTTTTATCCAGTTCGTATTGAGATTGGTCTGGAATTGTATAGTCTTCTGGTTGATACTTGTTCGGTGGAACAAATGCGATATAAGCAAGAAAACCAACAAATAAAAATATTGCAGAGGCGATGATTGTTAACAAATAAGAACCAACTTTTTTCCAAGACATAACAGCAAATAAAGATTAGTAGGAATTGCTATCAGAGCATTTTGATGATTTAGTACGGACAGTAGGGAAAATAGTTTACAGCAGATTAGAGCAAAGCGGTATAACGACATTGCGCTTAACCGGCGCACGGATTGTTGTTGAATTAGCAGCTAACGAAAGAAGATTTTTAAAACCAAGAGCGGCAAGGGCCTGCTCACCGAAGCTTTGGTTTTGAAGCGTAGGAGAGCGAGGTGCGTCCGCTTAATGCGCGGGATCTTTCCAAAAAGGAGGTCCTCACTTAGATTAGCGATAATCAACCATAACTAACTAAGGAGGACCTCATGACCTATGTAGGAATAGATCTTCACGCTAATAATATGGTAAATGTAGCGATTAACGGCAACGGTAAGGTAGTAAAGGAGGCGAAGCTGCCCACTTCCAGCCGATCATTACAGGATTTTTTCGGTGACTTAGAAACACCCGCCCAAGCAGTTGTCGAATGCACCAGCAGCTGGTACTGGCTGTCGGACTGGTGCCGGGCCAACGGCGTCGAGCTGACGCTGGCCCACTCGAAGATGGTCAAGGCCATCAGCTACGCGAAGGTAAAGACAGACAAGGTAGATGCGAAGACCTTGGCCCAGCTGCTGCGGACCGATCTTATTCCGGAGGCCTATCAAATACGACACGACCGCCGAGAACTACGGGAACTGACCCGCGTCCGACAGCTGTCGGGATGATCCAGTGGCGGGGCCGGCTACAGTCCACGCTGTGGAATCAGGCTATTAAGTACAACGTGCAGATCAGCGGAATTCAGTGGCGAAAGTTGGAAAAGCTTGGGCAGTGGCTACACCCACAGTTGCCACCGGCAGCGAATCTGCAGACCCAGTTGCTGTTAGAACAAATTAGTCAGGTGCAAACCCATATTCACCGGTTGGAAGAAGAAATTGAAAAGCAAATACCCTTTGAAGTTGCTGCCGAACGGCTTATGGCCGTGCCCGGGCTGGGGAAAGGTAGGCGCCTGGACGATTCTGGCAGAGATTGGCGATATTCGCCGATTTCCCAGTGCCAAGCAGTTTGTCAGTTACTGTAGGCTGGTACCGGGGGCCAAGGATAGCGGGGGTTCCCATCGCCATAAATCAGGCAGCAAAGATGGGAATAAGTACTTGCGAGCTGCATTCGGGCAGGCAGCTGTTTCCGCCTACACACACTATAAGGTGGTCAAGAAATTCTACCGAAAAATTAAACGTCGAAGCGGTCGGCCCGTAGCACGAGCCGTGGTCGCCAAAGATCTGGCCAAGGGAGTTTGGCATATGCTGACCAAGAACCAAGAATATAAAGGATTTAAGGGGCAGCCGGTAAGGGCTGCTTCCCAAACCTGCTGGCCACAACCGATAAGCCCGTTTGCCTAACCGGGACACCAAAGGTAAGCCCGCGCGCGGGATTGGGACATCGGTTGGCGGGCCCTGTGGAATGCCACTGTGTGGCCACCCGATGGATCGGGTGATTCCACAAGGGCTGGCCGGTTATAGATCTGGGATAGTGGTTCACTTTGAGCTACAGCTTCTGCCCATTGGCGGAAGATAAGCTCCGACAGCTGTCGGAGGTTTGGATGCCGGCAGGTTCACCGACGCTAAAGCTTTGGTGAACAGGTAATCCGAGCTTGATCACCGACACCGGTTGCCAGCGATAGGTTTGAATAGGATTTATAAATTGAAGTGAAAAGAAGACTGGGTGAGGACTGTCTGCTTGACATTTTCCTTTTTAAAGGGGTTAGGTGGCTTCTATGAAGTTTACTTTAAGTGAAATATCAGGATCATTCTATATTTTCACTGTAATATTTTAGATAGCTCTCGACATCAGACAATTCAATGGTATTCCCATTTCCATCTTTAAATTTTATTATGGTATCCTTTCCACTTTCTTGGTAAGTGTCTACACGATTACCTTTAAAATATGGTATACTAATATAGCTACCTGCACCATTTTTTACTTCGCAAACTATGGCAGAAATAGGTCCATTAGGTTCCGTTGAGTTGCTATTCCAGTTTTTACAGGTTGTCCAATATGGTATTTTAATTTCAGTTTGACGCAAGGTACATAGACCATCGTCAAAATGTTTGCAATTTGCGCAATGATGACTTCCTCCGTTAGGCATAAATTGGCCTGTTGACTTTAATGAGTAGGATTAGGTTACTTATTGCTTTCGCAAAAAAGAAATAACTTGTTCATTGTTTGATAATTCAGCAGCTTCAAGTGCTGTAGTACCGCGATCATTTTCTATGCTTGGGTCTGCATTATTTTTAAGGAGCAATTTTACAATTTTTAAATGACCACCTAATGCAGCCATATGTAAAGGGGTGTTCCCGAGTTTCCCTTGGTTATTTGGGTCAAACCCACTTTCTAAGATATTTTCAACGGCTTCAGTATTGCCTTCTTTTGAAGCCATAAGTAGCGAATTAGCTATACTTTTTATGCGTTCTTTTTTATTAACAAACTTTTCAACTTCTCGAAGCATTTCTTTCTTTTCTTCTCTAGAAGCATTCTTAAATTTATTCCAAAATTTTTCAAGTCTTTCTTGATCACTCATTACAGGATAAGTTTATGAATTTATTCAGAAGTAGGTGTTGCAACAAAAACCCAATACATCACACCTTGGATTAAAAACCCAAGAACCATAAATAAAAGTATTTGAATACCTTCACTAATTGTCGAAGTGGTAAAAACCGCATTAAGAATCCAATAAGAGATAAAAAATGGTGAAAAGATGACAAAAATAGCTATACCAAATGTTATCACTTTGCCTAAAAGCCCCAGTTTTTCTAAATGGGCATCAATTTTTTTTGAAAATTTGAATGATTCTAAGTCCATATTTTCAGATTGTATTGAGCCACCTAACGACATTGCGCATAAGCTGCACGCGAATGAATGTTGATTTGTTAAATAACGTACGAAAAGTTAAAAAGCCAGAAAGTGGCAAGGCTTGGCGAGGCGTGTCCGCTTAAGGCGCGGGTTAGAGTGCTAGAATTGCTCTTCATGTTGTTCATAATTTTGATGGACATATTTATAAAAAGGCAATACAAAGTTTTTGTCATTTCGAATTTCAACTACTGGGAAACCTGCTTTCGAAACTTCATCATAGCTCTCAAGATGGAGTCCACAGTAGTCACATTTATATTCATGAGCATAAAACCACATGTTCCTTTCAATGTCAGGTTGATCTGGAAAATCTTTCTCGTCCATTTCTGTACGACCAAATAAAGAGGCTGGGTTGCTACAGATCCTGCAATCTATTACATACCTTTCTAATGTTGGCCTTGGTTCTTCAATGTCAGATTTATCTATAGAACGTGAGGCTTGTTTAGCTTTTTCTACCTTTTCTTTTACAACTTTGATTACCTTATGCTCATAGTTTTCAATTATTTTATCTTTTTTCTTGTCCCAAAAACCTACTAAAGCAAAAAACTCAATTGGGTCATGCAATTTTTTGAATACCATGGTAGAGGCAAAGGCCATCCTTTCTAATTCATACTTTTGAAATGAGGGAAGAATAGAGTGAACGCTGGGATTTCGAACATTTTTGATTGATCTAAGATATGGGTTAAGCTCATCTTTCAAGTTAGGTTTTAAGTAAAAAAACAAACTTATTGCTTTATTAATATCTATGCTTTTTAATTGTGAAAAAGACCTTAGATCAGCTAGGTGTGATTGTAGTATTTTATCATCATCAAAACTATCTGGATTTTTTAAATATAATTCTAATTTCAAAGGAAGATTTTGATAAAGAAAAGGAAAAGCATTTTTTGCTATATAAGCTTTTAAAATAAGCTCAACTGAAATTGCAAAATTACCTACTGCTGCTTGAAACAAATTGCTAGGATATTTTTCCATATTGAAATATCCTTTTTGACCATTATAGAAATAGTTAATGGCAGAACTAGCGAATTTATTTGATATTTCTTTTTTAATTGAAGCTAAATTTTGGGGCATAAACCTGAATTAATTTGCTAGCACTCTAACGGCCCTGCGCATAAGGTGCACACGCATTACTGTTGAATAGCAACTAACGAAAGATGAGTTTTAAAACCAAGGGTGGCAAAGAATTGGCGAGGTGTGTCCCCTTAATGCGCGTGTTAGGTTGCTAATTATACTCACCGTACTTTTGTGGTAATTCAATATTTTCAACTGACTGTAAATCAATGTTACTTGATAAAAACCAATCCAAAGGTGTGTTAGCTTCACCATGAACCCAAAGAAATAATTCAACACCAAAAGCGGATGGTGTAAATACAAAACTCGTGCTATCTAATTCAGTATTTTCAGGTTCGGGATAATAATCCAACAAGTTTTCTGGTGTTCCAAATGCAAAACTTTCTATTAATGTCTCTCTATTTAGACCGAAAGCAGAATGTTGGAGTACAGTATTAAATTGTTGGTCTGCAGATATTCTAAGAGAATTTTCCAAAGAAAAAAGATCAATATACATTCTTAGTTTACGTCTATGTTTGCTGGAGGCAATATTTAGACGCTTATTACGAAACTGTTTTTTTAGTAAGCTATATAGAATAAAATGAAGATGTAATTGGTAACTGCTTAACTTTGTAATTAATGAAATGAATGAAGTGCCACGATCATCATTTTTGTATTTAGATCTGGAAGCAGCCAATACACCGCCAAAATATTGAGCTGATAATTCATCTTCTACAAAGGAACCTTCTTCTAATACTCCCTTAAGAACCCTAGGTGGAACTTGGCCTTCTTCTTCAATTCTTTCTCCAAGCTGCTCGCGAGCAATTCTAAAGATTCTTTTTGTATTGCTTACTCTCTTCTCGGTGAATTCTTTTAGTCCCTCTCCAATATATTCAGCTGTAGGTCCTAAAATTTTTTCAATTAATTTAGCTGATCCCAAAACTGCTAATCCTGTACCAAGTTCCATGAATTTGAATGATTTTATTTATTAGCAACCTAACGACATTGCGCATAACCGGCACACGGATTAATATTGAATTGGCAACTAACGAAAGATGAACTTTAGAACCAAGAGCGGCAAAGAATTGGCGAGGTGTGTCCGCGTTAATGCGCGGGTTAGCCTGCATCTTCTTCTTTTGTTTCAGCTCCTAATCGCCCTTTCGCTGTTTCTCTACGCCCTTTTGCGGGTACTACCCCCATTGCCCTACCAAGGCCATGCAAAGGCATATTCCGGTAAACGGTTTCAAACTGATCTTTTTGGACCAAGTACGTTTCATGCCAGATCCCGACCGAGCCATCATCTGCAACTTTTTTGTTAAAATCAGCCCATGCCGGTAAGTGTTCAGCGTTTTTATTATGGGCATAATCCCGTAGTTTTTCGAAAGATTCCCAGTACTGAATGACTTCAAAATTACGACCGGCCCATCGATTGCGGAAGCATAGTAATCCCGAGCTGTTATCTTCGGAAAGTTCTTTCAACATTCTCGGCATGGCCATAAAAACGGGTATCCATTTATGAAGTTTCCAAAAGGCATTGATCCGCATGCCAATGAGAAAGACCACAAAACCGTCTGAAACCTCAGCAGTTAATCGTTCTTTTCTTATCTGCTGCATAACTCTACAGTTTTACTGAACTTTTTACCAATATTTAAAAAATAACTCAGTAATTCAGAATGCGTTTAACATGCAGGCTAACGATATTGCGCATAAGGTGCGCACGAATAAATATTGAGTTGATAAATAATGAACGATATGCTAAAAAGCCAGAGGTCGGCAGGAGAGGGCGAGGTGCGTCCCTTAATGCGCGGGATCTTTCCAAAAAGGAGGTCCTCACTTAGATTAGAGATCTTCAACCATCA